>NZ_JAGPXY010000039.1 GCF_018070325.1 Micromonospora sp. H61 | reverse complement strand
CCCACCCCGCTCCACGATGTGATGCGCTCGGCTTCCTGGACATCGGAGCATCCGAGCCGCCCGGCCACCGCGACTTCCTGAGAATCGAGGTGATCAGTGGGCGGTGGCCGTGCGTCCAGGCGTCAGCGTCGGCGTGCTCGCCACATCGTGTGCTCCCGGGAGATCGCCGTCTCCGTGTCGTTCACGAATCGCGACAGGTCGGCTTCCGAACTGATCCGGGTACCGAGGGACCCGATGGCGGCGAGTTCCTGACTTGCCAGGGCATAGGCGGTGGCCACCGCACCGTGCTGCCGTGTCTGCGTCCAGGCCGCGCCGGCCGCGACCGCCGCGGCGGCCACTCCGAGCAGGTCGAGGTCGGTCAGCCCGGCGGCCCTCGACACGGCCAGGGTCACCCCGACTATCTCCATCACGAGCATGCTGACCGACCAGCGGGTCGCCTGCGCCCGATTCGACAGTGATCGTTCGGCGTACCAGGCTCGTTGGGCCTCAAGACGGCCGGTCAGGTACGCGGCGCGGCGCTCGTCGAGGGAGGCGGCCCGTAGTGTCCGCATTCCTTCCGTGATTTGTTGCCCAGCCACCGCTGGGGCCGCCAACGAGGCGGCCGACATGTCTCGGGTCAGGCCCAACAGTCGGTTGGTGAATTCCTCGGCGCTGTCGGATTCGCTTCGCGCTCGGGGAAAAGGGTCAGCCGCGATGGTGAATCGCCATGTGAGCGACTTGATGGATTCGGAGAGGGCTCTGCCGACGTACCACCGTTCATTGGGGCGATTGGTGAGGAGGAAGACCTCGACGATCGAGGTGGCGGCGAAGGCGCCCGCCGCGAGCGCCGGGCCCGGGGCGAAATTGTCGAGTTTCCACGTGGCGACTCCCGCGATCGCGGCCACCAGGAGCAGGGACAGCCGCAGCGCGATCAGGGTTGCGTACACGCGTTGGCCGCGCTGCGACTCGTAGGACACGGCGCGCTGAAACGGGGGGAGATCCTCGGCCTTCAGCATGTCGTTGACCTCTCGACAGAACGTCCAGGGCGTCGGCGGGGGTGAACAGCGATCCCGACGAACAGTCGGTACGTAGGCGGTGTAGACAGTAGACCCAGCCGTCCACCCGGACCGCCCGCAGCGACGCCCGTCCCATCCAACGCCGTCCCCCACCGCTATCCCCGTTGAGCAAGGGGTTTGCGGCAGGACACCCGGGTTGGATGGCGCAAAGCTCTTGATCAACCGTGCTGGGGGTGGACGTGGGGGGCTACGGCTCGGTGGTCTTGTCGCAGGGGAGGCCGATGCCGAGGGTGACGCTGTCGTTCTGGCCGTTCGACGTCACGATGAGCGGTACGCAGGCGGCCTGCGCGACCCAGGTGCCGCCGACAAAGGCCATCCACTGACCCTGCCCACTCTCCGGCGCGCAGGCGTGCACCGTGACGGTCGACGCGGGGGTGCCGGTGCCGCCCCAGCCGAGCCGGGCCTTGTCCTGCCAGCCCGGTGCCACTCGCAGGTCGACGACCGTGCCGGCGCGGACGACGAGCCCCCATTTGGCGAACAGCCGTGCCGCCGGATCGGCCTCCCCGGAATCTTCCGCCGACAGCACGGGAGTGGTGGGCACCGCCACGTCTTCGCCCACCGACCGGTAGCCCGCCGGCGGTGCTGGCAGCGTGTCGACCGATGGCGTGCACGGCGGCCCACCAGCGCTGGCGCTCGAAGACGGCGCCGCGCGGTTGGCCGGCGGCGTGGTGTGTTGGCGCGAGTCACCTGCCGGCGTGCAGGCGGACAGGGCCACCGCCAGGTACAGGAATCCCCACCGGGCCGTGGCGCGGCCGATCCGGTGTTCGGTGGAATTCGAATTCATTCGATATTCATAGCAGATTACCGATGTACGCGTTGGTAACATTGCGGTGGGCGACCGTGCTCGCGCCGATGGTGGAGTTATGTCTAAATGAACGATCGCTCAGCAGTCGATCTTGCGTGTGACATATCCGACTGCCGCCTTTTCCAGCCGCCACAGGAATTGGGCGGGTAAACCTCGCCGGGTACGTTCCTGTCGTGCCAGACGCCTCTCGACAGTTGATTGCCGATCGCTATCGGCTGGTCCGTCCGCTCGGCCAGGGCGGGATGGGCCGCGTGTGGCAGGCCCGCGACGAGATGCTCCAGCGCGACGTCGCCATCAAGGAGTTGGTGGCGCCGCCCGGCCTGCGTGACGACGAACGCCGGGAGATGCGCGAACGGTCCATGCGCGAGGCGCGGGCCGTCGCCCGACTGGGCCACCCCAACGTGGTACGCGTCTTCGACGTGCTGCACGCGGGCGATGATCCCTGGATCGTGATGGAACTCGTGCCGTCCCGGTCCCTGCAACAGGTGCTCGAAGCCGAGGGGTCGATGCCGGCGGAGCGCGCCGCGCGGATCGGGCTCGGCATTCTGGGTGCGCTGCGCGCCGCACACCGGGCCGGCGTGCTGCACCGGGACGTCAAGCCGGCCAACGTGCTGCTCGGCGACGACGGCAGGGTGGTGCTGACCGACTTTGGTCTGGCCACCCTCCCCGGCGACCCACGGATGACCCAGACCGGGATGGTGCTCGGCTCGCCGGCGTTCCTCGCGCCCGAGCGGGCCACCGACGGCGACGTGGGACCGGCGGCCGACCTGTGGTCGCTCGGCGCCACCCTCTTCGCGGCGGTCGAGGGACACACCCCGTACCACCGCTCGTCTCCGATCGCCACGTTGGCAGCCCTCGCCACCGAGCCACCACCGTCGGCACAACGAGCAGGTCGGCTGACCCCGCTCCTGGCGGGACTGCTGCGCCGCGAGCCGGATCAGCGGATCAGCGCCGATGAGGCGGATCGTCTCCTGCGGCAGGCCGCCACCCCGGACGTGCCGGCCGCCGAGGTGAGCACCGCCGGCGGCGGGCCGCTGACCCGGATCACCGCCACGACCGCCACCGCCGTCGGCGATGGGCCCCGTCCGACGATCGTGCCCGAGTTCGTCACCGTCGAGCCCGACCCGCCCGCCGCACCGGCTGTTCCTGCCGCGCCGGCTGTCCCCGCGTCGGGGTCCGGGGCGGGCCGCAGGCGTCGGGCTCGGCTGATCGGGTCGATCGGTGCCGCCGCGCTGCTGGTCGTCGTGCTGGTCACCGCGTCCCTGCTGAAAGACGGGCTGTTCGGTGGCGCGGGGGACGGCGGAGTGGCGGCGCCGGCAGTGAACCCGTCGCCGATCGGCGAGACGCCGGTGTCCAGGGTGCTGCCACCGGCGCCCGCGGGTTGGCGCTACTACCGTGACGATCCCCGCTTCCTCGTACCGGTGCCGGACGGCTGGCAGGCGCGACGCGACGGTGCGCGCGCCGTGTTCCGCGAGCCGGACGGCAGCCGCGTGCTCGTCGTCGACGAGCTGCGGGCCGTCCCGGCGGACCTGGTCGCCGAGTTGCGGGAGCGGGAGGAGGCGCAACGCGGGCGCTACGCCGACTACCGGCAGGTACGGCTCGACGCGCTGCGCTACCAGCTGCGGGCCGCCGAGTGGGAGTGGGCGTACACCGACGAGGACGGCACTCCGATGCACACGCTGAGCCGTGCCTTCGTCGGTCACAACGGGCACGCGTACTCGATCGACTGGACCACCTCCGCCGCCGAATGGTCCGCGAGCGCGGCGGTCTTCGCGCTGATCGCGGATGGTTTCCAAGGCCTGCCGGTCGCCGGTGTCCCGCCGTCCCGACCCGCCGGTCCGCCACCGTCGGCGAGGGTGGGGCCGCCGTCGCCCGGAACTGGTAGCGGCACGACGACCGGCCCGGGGGATCCGACGCAGCAATCGGCTGCTCCGCCGCCGTCCCCCACGCAGGGCAGCACGCCAGCCGGCAAGCAGATCTCCAGTTTCGCCAGTGACCGCTGCATCGACATCCCGGACGGCAACGCCGTCGCCGGTGCGCGGCTGCAGATCTGGGACTGTCGGCGGACCGCGAAGCAGCTGTGGACCTTCCCGGCGGACGGCACGGTCCGTTCGATGGGCAAGTGCCTGGATGTCGCAGGGCACTCCACCGAGGACGGCGCAGCAGTGCAACTCGCCGAGTGTTCCGGCGCGGCATCGCAGAGGTTCACCCTCAACAAGGCGTACGACCTGGTGAACACCAGGGCGGACAGGTGCGTCGACGTGCTCGACTCGAACCCGGACAACGGCGCCCGGCTGCAGATCTGGCAGTGCAGCGGCAACGCCAACCAGAAGTGGCGGGCCAATTGAGCCCTGACGGCAGGGGCTGGGGTGGTTACGGTCGTGGATGCCGAGGTTCCCGACCGTTCGAGGAGTGATCGCATGCCCCCCTCTCCGTCCCGGCTCTTCGCCGAGATAGCGACGGCCGAACCACCCGCCGAGACCAGAGTGGTCATGCGGCGTGCGGTGGTGCTCGGTGGCAGCATGGCCGGGTTGCTGGCGGCACGGGTGTTGAGCGACCACGCCGAGGAAGTGCTGATCATCGAGCGGGATCCGTCCGATGTCGACGCCGGTCCACGGCCGGGTGTGCCCCAGGGCAGTCAGGTGCACGCGCTGCTGCCCGCCGGTCAGGTCCAGTTGGAGCGCTGGTTTCCCGGCATCGCCGACGAGGCGCTCGCGCTCGGCGCCCCGCCGCCACCGCGCGACCCGGGCACGGCGAAGGTCTTCGTGAACGGCATGTTGGGTCTGCCGCCCGCGGCGACCGGCACCGGACCGGCGCTGATCACCACGCGTCCGTTCCTGGAGGCGCTGGTCCGCCGACGCACCCTCGCCATCGACAACATCCGGATGGTGTACGGCCGGGCGGAGGGTCTGCTCTTCGACGAGCGGCGGGTCAACGGCGCCCGGTACGTGCCCGAGGGTGGCACCGAGCCCGTCGTCGAAGCGGCGGACCTGGTGGTCGACGCGATGGGGCGGTCCAGCCGGTTGAGCGACTGGCTGGCCGAGCACGAGTGGCCGCGCCCGCCGCTGCACCGCATGCCGATCAAGCTGAACTACGCCACGGCGCTCTTCAAACGCGACGAGTTGGTCAGCGATGCCTGGGTGGCGGTCTTCCACACCATGGCGGGCAAGGGGCGTACCGCCCGGATCGGTGGGATCAACTCGGTCGAGGGGGCCGCTGGATCATGCTGGTGGCCGGCTACGACGGGGACCGCCCCAGCCGCGACGTCGCCGACTTCACCGCCCGTTGCCGGGAGCACTACCCGCAGATGTTCGGTGACATCGCCGAACACGGGGAGATGCTCGGCGGGGTGGTCACCTACCACCAGGCGGACAGCCGACGCCGCGACTTCCACAAGCTCGACCGCCTGCCCGCCGGGTTGGTCGCCGCCGGTGACGCGGTCGCGTCCTTCAACCCGGTGTACGGCCAGGGCATGACCTCCGCGACACTGCACGCCTCTTGCCTGTCGAAGTACCTGCGCTCCGGTCCGAAGCCGCACGACGGTCCCGCGCACGCGTACTTCGACCAGGTCCGCGTGGTGGTCGACGCCGCCTGGCAGATCTCCACCACCGCCGACATCGAGCTGCCGCACGTCGACGGGCCGTACCCGCCCGGCTACAAGGTCACCAAGTGGTTCGGGGACCTGCTCTTCCGGGCGTCGCTGACCGACCCGGTGCTCAACGCCCGGCTGGGCCGGGTCACCACAATGCTCGACCACCCGGCCGCCCTGAGCCGCCCCGGCACCCTCTTCCGGGCCCTGCGGCTCGGCCTGCTCGGCGGCTCCCGGCGGTGATTCGTCGCCAAACCCGCCGCCCACCGCCGGGCGCGGTGGAGAATGGTGGGCCGGGGAGGGGTGCCGCGACGAACCGGGGGAGCGGTAGTGCTCGGAACCAGCCTCCTTGGCCGGCTTCGCCGCCGTGACCCGGGTGACGCCATCCTGCGACGTGCGGCCCGGCTGACGCTCGTCGCGTCCGTCGTCTTCTACGGCTGCCGGTACGGCGCGGACAACTCGACGCTCGCCACGTACGGGTTGTTCGGCACGATCGCCGCCGGGTCGTTCGCTCAGCTACCTGGTCCGGCGCCGCAACGGGCGCGGATCCTCGTGCTGTCGCTGCCGGTGGTGTGGGCGCTGATCGCGGCGGGCTCGCTGTTGGCGTGGAGCACCTGGGCGGCAGCCGGTGGCATGCTGGTCGTCGGGTTCGTGGTGGCGTTCGCCGGGGTCGGCAACCCGCGCCTGGTGGGGTTGGCCAGCGCCTTCCAGCTCTTCTACATCCTGGCGTCGTTCCCGCCGTACCAGCCGGGCACCCTCCCGGAGCGACTCGGCGGGGTCACGCTCGCCGTCGTGCTGCTCGCCGCGGCCGAGGTGTTTCTCTGGCCCGACCCGGTGCCGGTCTCCTACCGGCAGCGCCTGGCCGAGGCGGCGGACGGCGTCGCCGCCTTCATCGACGCCGCCGCCGGGCGGTTGACCGACCCGCACGCCGCTGCGGGTGATCGGGACAGGCGGCGCGAGCGGGCGTACGACGTGGTGGCGGCGATCGAGCTGAACCGCAGCCCTCCGGCGTGGGCGCCCACCGCGGCGGGCGCTCAGGATCGGGCGTTGCGGATCTGCGCGGCCGCGTTACGGGAGGTGCTCGCCGAGGCGGACCGGTTGGCGGCGGACGCCCCGCCGCAGCCGATCCCGGACCTGGCGGCGGCGCGTCTGCTGCGCTCGTGTGCGGACACCACCCGCGCGGCCGGTCGGAGCCTGTCGCCGGGTGCCCCGGCGGTGGCCCCGGCCGACCTGGACGTGGCGGTCGGACGAGCCGAGGCGGCGTACCCGGTGGGAGACGGCCAGGTCCGCGACTCGCCGGACGTACCCCGGTTGTGCCGGGACGCGACCGCCGTGGCCCTCGCGGACCAGGTACGGGTCTTCGTCGTCGGTTCCCGGGTGGCCACCGGGGCGCGGCTCGGCGGCGACGACGCCTCCTCGGCGCTGTTCGAGTACGCCCGGCGCAGCCCGTGGACGCTGTACTGGTGGCAGTTCCGCTCCCACCTGGCGCCGCGCTCGGTCCACCTGCACAGCTCGCTGCGGCTGGCCGTGGCGCTCGCCATCGCCCGGGTGGCCGCCGGGGTGTTGCAGCTGACCCACGGCTTCTGGGTGCTGCTGGCCACCCTCACGGTCCTGCGCACGTCGGCCGCCGACACCCGCACCGCCCTGCGGCCGGCCGTGCTGGGCACGATCATCGGTGCGGTCGTCAGCGGCGGGGTGATGCTCGTCGTCGACGAGCCGATCGTGTACGCCGTCGTCCTGCCGGTCACCCTTCTGCTGGCCTTCGGCGTCGGCCGCCTGCTCGGCCCGGTGTGGCAGCAGGCGCTGTTCACAGTGCTGCTGACCGTCGTCTTCGCCCAGCTCAGCCCGGAAGGGTGGCGGATCGCCGAGGCCCGCCTCGTCGACGTGCTGCTCGGCACGGTGATCGGCGTGCTCGCCGGGGTGGCGATCTGGCCGCGCGGCGCGGGCCACGACCTGCGGCACAACGCCACCCGCTACCTGGCGGCCAGCGCGGACGCTGTCGAACAGACGGTCCAGGCGGTGCTCGGCGACGCCCCGCCACCCGAGGCTGCTCTCGGCCGGGTCCGTCGCCGGATGGTCCTGATCGACTCGTCGTACTGCCAGTACCACTCGGAGCGGCACGATCCGCACCGTCAACAGGTGAACTGGGACGCCGTGCTGAGCGCCGGGCACCACGTCGTGCCCGGCGCGGAGTCGCTGCTGCGCCGCAACCCACCCGGCTGCCTCGCCGGTTGGCCCGGTGCGGCGGCGCTGCTGCGGGACTCCGCCGGGCGCCTGCGATCGGCGTACGGCCTCCTCGCCGACGAGGTCGCCCACGGCCGGACATCGGAGCGGGCGCCAGTCTCAAGCACCTGCGTCGACCACCTGGACCGGATCCGTCCGCTCCTCGGCGAGGCCGACCATCAGTCGGTCCGGCACCTGGTGGAGGTCGACCGGTGGCTCGCCGGCCTCGCCGACAGTCTCGCCCGGATCCACCCGCCGCCCGGTTCCGCAGGGCGACCGTGAGCCAGTCCGGGTCAGGGGATGACGGGTAGGCCGCTGTGGTAGAGGTGCTCGAACTGACGGTGGACCCAGAGGATGCGGCCGTCGGGGCGTACCACCTTGCGGAGGTCGGCGATGGTGACGTCCTGGGCGCGGAGCGCGACGTGCAGCATCCGGAGGGTGGCGCCCTCGGCGTGGACGGGAGCCGTTGGTGCGGTGGGGGCCTGTTCCGCGAGCCCGGCGCTGTGGTCGTCCGCGGTGAGGTGGTTCGCGGCCTCCGCCGCGGCGTTCAGCGTCTCGTTCGCCAGGGAGACCTGCTCTTCGATGGCTTTCCACTGCTCGTCGCTGAAATCGAGTTTGAGCTCGGCCAGCCCCACGCCCAGGAGAGGCTTGAGGAGCATTGTGGTGGCCTTCAGGAGTGGGACAGCTCTGGTCCACCACTCGCGGGAAACGTCCGTGTCGTAGACCCCGGCATCGTGCCGCGCAGGCTCGAGGACGTGCACAGGCTGAAGCGAGTGCTCGCAGTACAACGTCAGCCGCATCCGCTTGGTGGTCCACTGCGGGTTGCGAACGGACGCCTCGACGGGGGTGAGGGTGAAGAGGCGCGGTCCGTCCGCGGCCTCGTCGTTGAGCTGCCACATCAACGCGGTCAGCTGTGCGTTCACGCCCGCGAGATTGGCCTTGACGGTGTCGTTGAGCTCGGTCACCCGCTGACTCAGCCCGCGGACATGGTTGTCCATCAGCGCCACGCCGTCCTGCAGAACGGCGAGCGCGTCCTGGGTCGCGCCCGAACCGCCCAGCAGCGAGTTGATGGCGGGGAAGGCGTCGCAGCCGGATATCGGGCACTGCGCGATGCTCTGCCCGTGCCGGTCGCGCAGTTTGATGAGCTTGTCGACGTCGAACAAGCCCGCACCCGGCGTGGGCAGGCCGCACCCGTCCCGGCAGGCGACGAGGGCGACGGTGCTCAGGCCGGGCCAGAACCGCTCGATGCAGTAGCGGATCTCGTCGGTGACCTGGCGTAGGTAGGTGACGGCGTCCGGGCCGCGCACCTGGACCTGGACACCGACCCCGGTACGTACCGTGAGGAGCGCGCGGGCACCGTACCGGCTCTGCAGGACCATGCCCTGCTGCCAGTGCACACCCTGCAGGGAATCGGGCTCCGTGTAGCGCTGGTGGTGGAGTCGAACGATGAGCCGGTACATCAGGGAGTCGGGAATGACCACGCTACCTGCGGGACCTTCCGAGATCCGGCACACCTCCAGGTACTCGCGGTCGCCGGGGCGGAACTCGACCCATGCCATCCGCAGGTCCGGCTGTGCGGCAGGGACGAGTTGCGCGATGAGACTCACCGGCTCGGGTGCGGCGTCGAGGGAGACCTGGTAGGTCAGCTCGAAGCGCCCCATGAGTGCCAGGAACAGTCGCTGCTGTTCCCTCGTGTAGAGCGTGCTGTCGGGAGCCTGGGCGGCACTCCACAGACTGCCGAGCATGCGGTGTGAGACGAGACCGAGGGCGTCGACGGCGTCTCGACTGTCGAGGACGGCGGCGATCGCGACGTTGAGCCAGTCCGGTTGAAGAATCACGAACGCGGCCAACGCGTCATCGTCCGCGTAGTAGATCCACTTTCCCAGGTGGTGGGCATTACTGGCCAGCGTTCGTGCCTGGAAGTCGTTCAGGCCCTGCGCTGCGGCTACCGCTTCGTAGCTGCGGTAGTCGACCGCCTGCTGACCGCCGGCCGTGACTGCCTCGATCGTCCGCTGCCAGTTGGCCGGGTAGTTACGGTGTACGTGCGGGAGCGTGCCGGCGGTCATCGCGATCGCCTCCCGCAGCGCCTCCAGCCGATCGTCCGGGACGGCGCTGTCGACCTCGTGAAAACCAACGATCAGATTGCCGAAGCGCTGTTTCAGGTGAGCCTCGTCGATGGCATCGGCGCGAGAGGACGGCCCGCCGTGGGACGCGACCACGAGGACCCGGGCGTCCGGGGCCCGGTGGGCGATCATGGCGATCCACGATTCCACCATGCCGGCCGCGACACCCGGACGGGGTTTCCAGACAACGACGTAGACGGCCGGCGCACTGAAGAACAACTGGTGCGCCGGCTGGTATGCCTGTTGGCCGCCAAAATCCCACCCGTTGAGGGTGATCTCATGGCCGGCGTGACTCACCACCAGTGGCTTGATCTCCATGCCCTGCGTCTGGTAACGATCTTGCCAGGGCTCGCCGCGCAACGCCCCGAGCAAGGAACTCTTCCCAGCCTCTCCGGCGCCCACGAACAGCAGTTTCGCCTCCGAGATCGAGATCCCATCGGTGGCGACATCCCTGAGGAACGCCAGCAGCGCCTTCGTACCCTCCACCTCGGCGGCCAGCACCTCAGGCGGAAGTGGATTGCCCTGTACGACGAGCACCTGAAGCTCTGTGAGCCGACCAATGGCGTCGGGCAGGGTGGTGAGCTGGTTGTTGTCTAGGTGCAGCTCGGCGAGGGCGGTCCAGGCGGCGATGGCGTCGGGCAGCGTTTTGAGCTGGTTGCGGTCCAGGTACAGCTCGGTGAGGGCGGTCCAGGCGGCGATAGCGTCGGGCAGGGTGGTGAGCTGGTTGCCGTCCAGGTACAGCGCGGTGAGGGCGGTCCAGGCGGCGATAGCGTCGGGCAGGGTGGTGAGCTGGTTGCCGTCCAGGTACAGAACATCGAGATGGGCCCAGGCGGCGCTCGCGCTTGGCAGCGCCGTGAGCTCGTTGTAGTCCATATCGAGCTGTGTCAGGGCAGTCCAGGCGGCGACAGCGTCCGGTAGCGCGCTGAGCTGGTTGCCACCCAAGTTGAGTTGTGTCAGGGCAGTCCAGGCGGCGACTGCGTCCGGTAGCGCGCTGAGCTGGTTTCGGTAGGCACTTAGCAGGGTCAGGCCCCTCCAGGTGCCGACTGCATCGGGTAGCGCGGTGAGCCGGTTCTCACCCAGGTCCAGTTCGGTGAGGGCGGTCCAGGCGGCGACCGCGTCGGGTAGCGCGCTGAGCCGATTCTCACTCAGGTCCAGTTCGGTGAGGGAGGTCCAGGCGGCGACCGCGTCGGGTAGGGCGGTGAGCCGGTTGACGTCCAGGCGCAGCGTGGTGAGGGAGGTCCAGGCAGCGACGGCGTCCGGCAGGGTGTCCAGGTTGTTCTGGGCTAGATTGAGGCTGGTCACATCAGCGAAAGCCGGGATGTCGCGCAAGAGCTCGGCAAGGTCGCCAGCGGTCAGGCCGAGACTGCTGAGGTTGACATGCCCGCCGGTAGCGGCAGCTATCCGGTGCTTGGCCTTGGCAATCGCGCCGTCATCCATGCCGAAGCAGCGTAGTCCCTCATGCACAATCAGTATTGCCGGCTGGGTCGATTCTCGGCGCGGTCGGTCCGGCAACCGAGCATGCTCCCTGACAGGCCGCCGATCGCCGATTGGCAGTGCCCGTTCGACGCCACGCCGCCTAGCGTCGACGGCATGGAGATCGAGCAGGCGCAGAAGCTGTGGCAGCCGGAGCCTGGCTGGTTGAACACCGCCAGCTACGGGTTGCCGCCGGAGCCGGCGTGGGCGGCGTTGCAGGAGGCTCTCGCGGCCTGGCGGGTTGGTCGGACGTCGTGGGAGGGCTGGGGCGAGTCGGTGCACCAGTCCCGTGCGGCGTTCGCCGACCTGATCGGGGTGCCGGTCGGTGACGTGGCGGTCGGCGCGGCGGTGTCGCAGCTCCTCGCGCCGGTCGCGGCGGCGCTGCCGGCCGGTGCCACTGTGGTGGTCCCCGAGGTCGAGTTCACCTCGAACCTCTTCCCCTGGCTGGTGCAGGAGGAGCGTGGCGTCACGGTTCGCACGGTGCCGCTGGAGTCGCTGGTCGACGCCATCGACGCCGATACCGACCTGGTGGCGTTCAGCCTGGTCCAGTCGGCCGACGGGGCGGTCGCGGCGTACGACGAGATCGTGGCAGCGGCCCGCGCCCACGACGCGCTGGTGGCGGTGGACGCTACCCAGGCGTGCGGCTGGCTGCCGTTCGACGGCAGTCGGGCCGACGTGGTGGCGGTGGGCGGCTACAAGTGGCTGATGAATCCGCGCGGGACCGCGTACGCCTATCTGGCTCCCGGGTTGCGCGAGCGGCTGCGCCCCGACGCGGCGGGCTGGTACGCGGGCCGCGACCCGCACGCCTCCTACTACGGCCCGCCGCTGCGGCTGGCCGACGACGCCCGCCGGTTCGACATCTCACCGGCCTGGTTCAGCTGGGTCGGTGCGGCGCCCGCCCTGGAGGTGGTCGCTGAGATCGGCGTGTCGGCGATCGGGGCACACAACGTGGCGCTGGCCAACCGGTTCCTGACCGGGCTGGGCCGGGCGCCGGGGGAGAGCGCCATCGTCAGCGTGGACGTGCCGGACGCGGAGCAGCGCCTCGCGGCGGCCGGCATCCGGGCGGCGGTGCGCGCCGGACGGGTCCGGGCCTCGTTCCACATCTATTCCACCGAGGCCGACGTGGACGCCGCGCTCACGGCGTTGACCGGCTGAACCCGGCGCCGAGGACGGCCGGGCGCGCAGCCGGCCGTCCTCAGCGGCATCAGAGATGCGGCTCAGGCCAGGTGGCCGCCGATCTTCGTGTAGCCGCGCAGCAGGTCCCGCGAGATGATCAGCCGCTGCATCTCGTCGGTGCCCTCGAAGATCCGGTAGAGCCGGACCTGCCGGTACCAGCGTTCGATCGGCAACTCTCGGGTGTAGCCCATGCCGCCGTGGATCTGGAGCACCCGGTCGACCACCCGGTTGACCATGCCGGCGCCGTAGAGCTTGCCCATCGACGAGGCGTGCCGGGGGTCCAGGCCCGCGTCGACGGTCCACGCCGAGCGCAGCACCAGCCAGCGGGCCGCCTCCAGCTCCGTCTCGGAGTCGGCGATCATCCACTGGATGGCCTGGTTGGCGCCGATCTTCGTGCCGAAGGTCTCCCGGGTGTTGGCGTACTCGATGGCCATCTGCAACACCCGCTCGGCGATGCCGATGGCGTGCGACGGGATGGTGTAGCGCCCCTTGCCGATCCACTCCATGCCGAGCGTGAAGCCCTGCCCGATCTCACCGAGGATGTTGCGGTGCGGCACGCGTACGCCGTCGAAGATGAGCGACGCGGGCCCGCCCTCGCCCATCGTCTGGATGAACTCCGAACGCCAGCCCATCGACCGGTCCACCAGGAACGCGGTGGCGCCGCCGTTGCGGGCGCCCTTCTCCCGGTCGGTCACGGCGACCACGATGGCGAAGTCGGCGTCGTGGCCGCCGGTGATGAAGGTCTTCTCGCCGTCGAGGATCCAGTCGTCGCCGTCGCGGCGGGCGGACAGCCGGATGTTGGCCGCGTCGGATCCGGCGCCCGGCTCGGTGATCGCGAAGCAGGAGCGTCGCTCGCCCTCGATGGTCGGGATGAGGAACTCCCGCTTCTGCTCCTCGGTGGCGTGGAACAGGATGTTGTCGGCCTCCCCGCCGAAGCGGAACGGCACGAACGTGCGGCCCAGCTCGGTCCAGATCAACGACTGGAGTACGGCTGGCAGGTTCATCCCGCCGTACTCCTCCGGGGTGGCCAGGCCCCAGAAGCCGAACTTGCGCGCCTTGAGTTGCAGTTCGCGCACCTCGGAGTGGTCGAGGCCCGGCTGGTGCGCCCGTTCCCGGCGGAGCACCTCCGCTTCCAGGGGCATCACCTCGCGGGTGATGAACGCGCGCACCGTGTCTCGGACGGCGCGTTCCTCGTCGGACAGTGCGAAGTCCACGGTTCCCCCTCGGTCGGCGTGGTGGTGCGCCGCCACGGGCCGTGGCGGTCCCTCATAAACTAGCGGTGTAAGTTTTCATTCGTCCAGACCCCTTCTCCGGCCGACGTGGTGACGCCTGCCCGCAGGCGGTCCCCGATAGGGTGCGTGAACAGGTGGTTCCCACGGGGAGGGACACCGCAGACCGAGGAGTTCTGACGTGCCCCGACCTCGACGGCCTCTGCTCACCCGCGACCGGATCGTCGAGACGGCGCTCGCGCTGATCGACGCCGACGGGCTCGGCGCGCTCTCCACCCGCCGACTCGCCGCCGCGCTCGGCGTACAGGGCCCCTCGCTCTACAACCACTTCGCCACCAAGGACGAAATCCTCGACGCGGTCGCCGACACTGTCACCGGTGCCGTCGACACCAGCGGCTTCGCCAGCCGGGACTGGCTCGCCGCGCTGCGGGACTGGGCCTGGTCGTACCGGCGTGCCCTCACCGCGCACCCGAACATCGTGCCGTACCTGGCGCAGGGGCCGGGTCGTCGACCGGCAGCCCTCGCCATGGCCGACGCGGTCTACGGCGGGCTGGTCCGCGCCGGCTGGCCGCCGGCCCGCGCCACCCACATCGGCGCGGCGCTGCGTTACTTCGTGGCCGGGTCGGCGCTCGGCTCGTTCGCCCGTGGTTTCGTCGAGGACCCGGAGCTGTACGCGGCGCACTACCCACACCTGCGCCAGGCCCACCGGCTCGCCGAGCATCAGCAGAGCGTGGACGAGGGCGCCTTCGCCCTCGGCCTGGACGCCCTGCTGCACGGTCTGGCCGCCGAGTACACCCGCACCGTCGAGACGGTGGAGTCCGCCCGGCCCAACGGGTAGCGTCCAAACTCCCAGCGCTAGTTTCATCGCCCGTCCCGACCCCCGTCGCCATCGCCCATCGCCCACCCTCGAAGGGACGACATGGACCTCGCCGCCCCGCCGTCGCTGTTGCCCGACTCCCTGCGCCTCCGGCGCCACCTGCACCTCGGCGGGGAGTGGACGCCTCCCGCCGATACCGGTCTCATCGACGTGGAGAACCCGAGCACCGGGGAACCGATCGGGCAGGTGCCGGCCGGCAGCCCGGCCGACGTGGATCGCGCCGTGGCCGCGGCCCGCGCCGCGTTTCCCGGCTGGTCGGCCGCCACCCCCGCCGAGCGCTCCGCCCACCTCGACCGGCTGCACGCGGCGCTCACCGCCCGCGCCGACGACCTCGCCCGCACCATCGCCGTCGAGCTGGGCTCGCCGCTCAAGCTCGCCACCCGGGTGCAGGTCGGGCTCCCACTGACGGTGCTGCGCGACCACGTCGCGCTCGCCGCCCGCGCGCCGGTCGAGGAGAGCATCGGCAACTCCCTCGTCGTCCGCGAGCCGATCGGCGTGGTCGGCGCGATCACCCCGTGGAACTACCCACTGCACCAGGTGATGGCGAAGCTCGCACCCGCCCTGGCCGCCGGCTGCACCGTGGTGCTCAAACCCAGCGAGCTGACCCCGTTGACCGCGTACCTGCTCTTCGACGCGGTCACCGAAGCCGGCCTGCCGCCGGGCGTGCTGAACCTGGTCCCCGGCACCGGGCCGGTGGTGGGTGAGGCGCTCGCCGGGCACCCCGACGTCGACCTGGTCTCGTTCACCGGCTCCACCGCCACCGGCGCGCGGATCATGCGGCTCGCCGCCGACCGCATCGCCCGGGTCGCGCTGGAGCTGGGCGGCAAGTCCGCCAACGTGATCCTCCCCGACGCCGACCTGGCCACCGCCGTCAAGGTGGGCGTCGGCAACGCTCTGCTCAACTCCGGGCAGACCTGTACCGCCTGGACCCGGATGCTGGTGCACCGCGACCGGTACGACGAAGCCCTCCACCTGATCGCCACGGCGGTAGCCGGCTACCGCCTCGGTGATCCGTTCGACCCGGTGACCCGGCTCGGCCCGCTGGTCTCCGCCGCTCAGGCCGGGCGGGTGCGTGGCCACATCGACCGGGCCCTGGCCGACGGCGCCCGGCTGGTCGCCGGCGGGCCCGACGCCCCGGTGCCGACCCGGGGGCACTTCGTCGCCCCGACCGTCTTCGCCGACGTGCATCCCGACAGCGCGCTCGCCCAGGAGGAGGTCTTCGGCCCGGTGCTCGCCGTCATCCCGTTCGCCGACACCGACGAGGCGGTCGCCATCGCCAACAACTCGAAGTACGGGCTGGCCGGCGCGGTCTGGTCCGCCGACACCGACGCGGCGCTCGCGGTGGCCCGGCGGCTGCGCACCGGCGCCGTCGACATCAACGGCGCGCCGTTCAACCCGCTCGCCCCGTTCGGCGGCTACAAGCAGTCCGGCCTGGGCCGGGAGTTGGGCGTGCACGGGCTGGCCGAGTTCTGCGAGCTGAAGGCGATCCAGCGATGACCGACCCCGAGCTGTCCCCGGCCGCGCCCGCGGGCCGCATCGAACCGTCCCCGGCCGCGCCGGGTGGCGGCACCGAGCCGGCGTCCGCGCCGGTCGTTGTTCGCGCGCTGGTCGCGCGCGGGTCCGGCGCCGAGCTGCGGGTCGAGCGGGTACGCCTGCCCGCGCCCGGCCCCGGCGAGGTGCGGGTGACGATCAGGGCGGCCGGTGTCTGCCACTCCGACCTGTCCATGGTCAACGGCACCCTCGCCGCGAGGTTCCCGCTGGTGCTCGGGCACGAGGCGACCGGCGTGGTGGCCGAGGTCGGGCCGGGCGGCCAACTGACGGTCGGCACCCCGGTGGTGCTCAACTGGGCGCCGGCCTGCCGGGCCTGCTGGTGGTGTCGGCGCGGCGAGCCGTGGCTCTGCGCCGACACCACCGCCCCGACCGTGGCGCGCGGCGAGACCGACGACGAGGTTCCGCTGCACCTGACCCTCGGCCTCGGCGCGCTCGCCGAGGCGGTGGTGGTACCCGAACGTGCCGTCATCCCGATCCCCGCCGGGCTGCCGCCCGAGCAGGCCGCACTGCTCGGCTGCGCGGTGCTCACCGGCGTCGGCGCGGTCCGGAACACCGCCCGGGTGGCGCCCGGCGAGTCGGTCGCTGTCGTCGGGCTCGGTGGGGTCGGGCTCGCCGTGCTCAGCGCGGCCCGCCGGGCCGGTGCCACGCCGATCCTGGCCATCGACGTCGCCGAGGCGAAACGGGACCTGGCGCTCGCCGCCGGGGCGACCGACTTCCTGCTCTCCGACGACCGGCTCTCCAAGGAGGTACGGGCGCGCACCGAGAGCCGGGGCGTCGACCACGCCTTCGAGTGCGTCGGTCGGGCCGCCACCATCCGCGCCGCCTGGCGGCTGACCCGGCGTGGGGGAGCGGTGACGGTGGTGGGCATGGGCGCGAAGGACGACATGGTCAGCCTGGGCGCGCTGGACATCTTCCACTCCGCGCGCACGCTGCGCTCCTCGGTGTACGGCTCGTCCGATCCGGACCGGGAGGTGCCGGTGCTGGCCGCCGAGTTGGCCGACAGCGCACTGGATCTGGGTGTGCTGGTCAGCGGGACGGTTCCGTTGGACGAGGCGCCCGCGGCGTTCGACCGGTTGGCGCGGGGAGAGGGCGCTCGCTGGGTGGTCACCCTGGACTGACGCTCGTCACAGCTGTCGGGCGACTGGCGCGGTTGGCCAGGTGCCCTGGGTCGACCCGGGAAGGGCCAACCCTGGGCACCCGGGCGACGAGAGCCGGGCGACTGGTCAGAAGGGTGGGGCGTCCTCGCCCATCAGCGCCAGCACGACGCCGCCCTTGCCGCTCTTGAGGCCCTGGACGACGACCTTGCCGGTGCTGCCGTCGGGCAGCTCCAAGGTGAAGGTCTTGCCGACCGCGTTCTTGGGGCCGTTGCCGGCGCTGTTGGCGGGCCGGAAGTCGCCTGCCCAGGGCGGAATCCCGCCCCTACGGGCCGGCTCGGCGAAGAGCGCGGCGGTGCCGGGGGTCCTGGTGCCGTCTGAGGAAAGGAGCACTGAGGCGCTGCGAAAGGTAGCCATATGCGCCAAGGCTAACCCGGACCAAGCCGTTCGCGGCACCACAGCTGCCCGGAACGGCGATTCGGTCGACCCCTTGCCCCGGGAGTGATACCTAGCAGTACCATGCATCGTACCTCTAGGTTTGGAGCGTGAGGTTTCATGAAGGTCGCCAAGGATCTGGTCGCCGCCTCGGCGACGCCGATGGTGCTCGGCATCCTGGCTGAGGGTGAGAGCTACGGGTACGCCATCCTCAGGCGGATCAACGAACTGTCCGGGGGTGAGCTGGACTGGACCGAAGGGCTGCTCTATCCGTTGCTGCACCGGCTCGAGCGCCTCGGTCACCTGGAGTCGAGCTGGCAGGCGGTCGCCGGCGAGCGGAAGCGCAAGTACTACCGCGTCACCGACCGGGGTCTGGCCGAACTGGCCGAGCAGCGTCGGCAGTGGGACACAGTGGTGGGCGCGCTCAAGGAGATCTGGCACGACCGCGCGCCGCTGACGGTGCGCCCGTTGGAGGGCCTGGCATGACGGCGCACGAGGGGCCGCAGGAGTTGGAAACGCAGTTCGAGCAGTGGCGTCAGTACGTGCTGCGCCGCCGGGAACTGCAACCGGTGGACGCCGACGAACTGGAAGACCACCTTCGTGGCTCCGTCGACGAGCTCGT
The DNA here is from genome assembly GCF_018070325.1 of Micromonospora sp. H61. Taxonomy (GTDB): domain Bacteria; phylum Actinomycetota; class Actinomycetes; order Mycobacteriales; family Micromonosporaceae; genus Micromonospora; species Micromonospora salmantinae. Next base: position 39,290 of record NZ_JAGPXY010000039.1, on the reverse strand, counting down.
GGCCGCCGGCCTGAGCCCGGACGAGGCGTTCCTGGTCGCTGTGAAACGAATGGGCAGCCTCGACGACCTGTCCCGCGAGTTCGCCCGGGAACATTCCGAACGGTTGTGGAAGCAGTTGGTGCTGACCGGCGACTCCGGCAGCCCGGTCGGCGGCACGCGCTCCCGCCGGGACCTGTGGGTCATGCTCGGCTGTGCGGCGGGTGCGGTGGCGTCCGTCAAGGTGCCGGCGCTGTTCGGGCTGAGTTTCGCCGACGACGGCTCGTTCTACGCGCGGAACTTCACACTGTTCGCGCTGCCCTGGCTGGCGGCGTACCTGGCCTGGCGCCGGGGAGCCCGACGGGCGGTGATCGCGGCACTGGCGGTGCTCTTCGTCCTCGGCGCCGTGGCGGCCAACGCCTACCCCCTGGCGGACGATTCGCAGTCCGTTGTCGTCACCAGCATCCATCTGCCCATCGCCCTGTGGCTGGTGGTCGGCCTGGCCTATGTCGCCGACGACTGGCGCTCCTCCCGTCGACGCATGGACTTCATCCGATTCACCGGCGAGTGGTTCATCTACCTGGTGCTGATGGCCCTCGGCGGCGGCGTGCTCTCCGCGTTCCTGTTCAACACCTTCGCGGCCATCGGAATCGTCCCGGAGGCGTTCATCTCGCAGTGGCTGCTGCCCGGTGGCGCCGCTGCCGCGGTCGTGGTGGCCGGGTGGCTCGTCGAGGCCAAGCAGAGTGTCGTCGAGAACATCGCGCCGGTCCTCACCCGGCTGTTCACCCCGCTCTTCACCGCCGCCCTGCTCGCCTTCCTCGTCGCTGTCGTCTGGACCAGCCATGGCATCGACGTCGAGCGGGAGGCGCTGCTCCTGTTCGACCTTCTGCTGGTCGTGGTGCTGGGGCTGCTGCTCTACTCACTCTCGGCCCGTGACCCGCTGGCCCCGCCCGGTCCGTTCGACAAACTCCAACTCGCGCTGGTGGTCAGTGCGTTGGCCATCGACGTGCTGGTGCTGCTGGAGATCACCGGGCGCATCACCGACGAGTACGGCGGTACGCCGAACCGGGCGGCAGCGCTCGGCGAGAACGTGATCCTGCTGGTCAACCTCGCGTGGTCGGCGTGGCTGCTGCTGTCCTTCATCCGTCGGCGTACACCGTTCGCGACGCTCGAACGGTGGCAGACCGGCTACCTGCCGGTGTACGCCGCGTGGGCCTGGATCGTGGTCCTCGTCTTCCCGCCGCTGTTCAGCTTCGCCTAGGCGGGTAATTCTCGACGGCGTCCACCGTGCGCTCGGCTGGCTCGCCATGGCGATCTGCCGGTGAGCGGTATACCTCAGAGGCATAAACATGCCTCTGAGGTATACCGCTTGATGCCGCATCCGCCCCGACGAAGGTGACCGACGGCGATCGCCCTGGGGCTGCGGGTCACTTGCCGGTGACGATGCCCGGGTTGATGCAGAGCCCCGGGTTCGCGCCGTTCTTCTCCGCGATCTCCAGACAACGGGTCACCTTGTCGACAGTGGCGTTGGTCTCGGTGATCTGCTTGGAGATCTCGGCGTTCTTGCGGTCCTGCTCCAGGTTGCGGGTTTGCGCCAGCTTGTCCTGGAACGCCTTGATGTTGCCCTCGGTCTTGTCGTCGTGGTTCACCCGGGTGATGGTCACCGAGAGAATGTCCACGTCGGTGGCGAGGCGGGTCTCCGCGCTGGTCTTGATGTTCGCGGCGAACGGCTTCAGGTCGACGTTGAGGTCGCCGGTCTGGGCGTCGATCTTCTCCAGCGGGTTGTACGCGGCGAAGGCGTCGTTGACCGCGCTGTCGAGCTGCACACCCACCCGCTGACCCCGGAAGCTGCCGAAGTCGCCCTTGTAGTCCATGAACTGCTTCGGCGCGTTCTCCGGCTTGACCTGCCATTCGACGAGCACCTCGACGCAGGCGTCGGCGAGGGTGCCGGTGCGCACGCGTACGCAGTTGTCGCCGCCGATGTGGTCGTACTTCTGTCGGCCCGCGTCCCACTCGCCGACCTTCTGCCAGGGGGCCACCCACTTCAGGCCCGAGCCGGTCACCTCGCCGGTGGGCTTGCCGAAGCTGGTGACGATGCCGACCGAGCGGATGGGTACCGAGTGGGCGCTGGAGGCGATGCCGACCACCAGCGTGAGGGCGAGAAAGCCGAGCGCCGCGAGGGCGGCCATCCGCTTGAGCGGCCGTGCGGGGGCGACGAGTGCGACGACGGCGCTGACCGCCAGGGCGACGGCGAAGACGATCGCCATGGTGAAGCCGACGGGCATGGGGTGGGAACCTTCCGGTGGGCTGTGTGGATCATCAACCTAGGGGGTCCGGTCAAGTCGACGGCGCGGGGGAGTGGAGTTCACGCACGTCAATCGCGGGTCGAATATGGAGCCCATCGACATGGTTCGACTCCAGCGGCCCGCCGTAGGTTTCGTCCACGCGACGGGCCTGTGACCACGGTCACCGAACCCACCGTCGCCGCGACGTGCGGAGGATGAGGCGATGGCCGGGCAAGCGCTCCTGTCGGCCCGTGGGCTGACCCGCGACTTCCGGGGCTTCCGGGCGGTCGACGACGTCGACCTCGACGTGGCGTCGGACAGCGTGCACGCGCTGGTCGGCCCGAACGGCGCGGGCAAGACCACCCTGTTCAACCTGCTCACCGGCTTTCTGCGACCCAGTGGTGGCCGGATCGAGCTGGCCGGGCGGGACGTCACCGGGCTGCCCCCGGAGCAGGTGGCCCGGCTCGGCGTGGCCCGTTCGTTCCAGATCACCAGCCTCTTTCCCCAACTGTCCGCGCGCGAACACGTCGCGCTGGCGTTGCAGTCGCCCAGTGGGCTGGGCTGGCGGTTCTGGCGGTCGGCGAAGCTGATGGGCCGCTACACCGAACGGGCCGACGAACTGCTGGCCATGGTGGGGCTCGCCGAGCTGGCGCATGCTCCCTCGGCGTCCCTGGCGTACGGCCGCAAACGCGCCCTGGAGCTGGCCATCGCGCTGGCGCTGGACCCGAAGGTGCTGCTGCTCGACGAGCCGACAGCGGGCATGGGCCTGGAGGACGTCGACCGCACCGTCGAGCTGATCGGTCGGGTCCGCCAGGGCCGGACCGTGGTGATGGTCGAGCACAACATGAGCGTGGTCGGCCGTCTCGCCGACACCGTCACAGTGCTCCAGGCCGGCAAGGTCCTCGTCGAGGGCCCGTACGAGCAGGTCCGCGCCGACGAGCGCGTGATCACCGCCTACCTGGGAGCCGCCGATGCTGCGCATTGACAACCTGTCCGCCTCCTACGGCGAGGCGCAGGTGCTGCGTGACGTCAGCCTCGAGGTCTGCGCCGGCGAGGTGGTCACCCTGGTCGGCCGCAACGGTGCCGGCAAGTCCACACTGCTGCGCTGCGTGATGGGGCTGCACCCCGGTCAGCGCGGCACTGTGGAGCTGGACGGGCGGGACATCACCAGGCTGCCGGCGCACAAGCGGGCCCGCCTGGGGCTGGGCTGGGTGCCCGACGACCGGGGCAGCTACGCCACGTTGACAGTCACCGAGAACCTCACGCTGCCACCCACAGTCGGCCCCGACCCGTGGTCGCTGGAGCGGGTGTACGAGGCGTTTCCGGCCCTGTACACCCGACGGGACTCGGCGGCCACCATGCTCTCCGGCGGCGAGCAGCAGATGCTCGCGCTGGCCCGGGTGCTGCGGATGGGCGCCCGGCTGCTGCTCTGCGACGAGCCCACCGAAGGGCTGTCGCCACTGCTGGTGCAACAGGTCGGCGACCTGCTGCGCGAGGCCAAACGGCACGGGGTGACGGTGCTGCTGGTCGAACAGAACCTGCACTTCGCCACCGGTGTCGCCGACCGGCACTACCTGCTGGCCGAGGGCCGGGTCGCCGAGGCGATGGACAACTCCGACGTGCTTTCGCGCGAACGCGAACTGCTCGCGTACCTCGGGATCTGAATTTCTCAACGACGACCCGCGCGACGCCGCGCGGAATGGATGGAGTGGGCATGCGCAGGACGATGGGTGTGGCCGCGGCGTCGGCCGTGGTGGTGCTGGCCGCCGGATGCGGCGGCGGTGGCCCCCAGTCGAGTGGCGACCAGAAGCTGACCGGCGACAAGATCGTGCTGGGCGTGCTCAACGACCAGTCCGGGGCGTACTCGGAGTTGTCCGGAAAGAACTCGGTGGCGGCGGTGGAGATGGCCATCGCCGACTTCACCGCGAAGTACGGCGACAAGGCGGTGACCAAGAACATCACAGTGGAGACCGCCGACCACCAGAACAAGCCGGACGTGGCCAACTCCAAGGCCCAGGAGATGTACGACCGCAAGGGCGTCGACCTGATCCTGGACGTGCCCACCTCGTCGGCCGCGCTGAAGGTCGCCGACGTGGCGAAGGAGAAGAAGAAGCTCTACTTCAACATCGGTGCGGCGACCACCGACCTGACCGGCAAGAGCTGCAACAAGTACACCTTCCACTACGCGTACGACACGTACATGCTGGCCAACGGCACCGGAAAGACCACCACTGAGCAGATCGGCAAGAACTGGTACATCCTCTACCCGAACTACGCCTTCGGTCAGGACATGGAGAAGAGCTTCTCCACAGCGATCACGGCGGCCGGCGGCACTGTCGTCGGCAAGGACGGGGCGCCGTTTCCGAACACCAGCGGTGACTTCTCCACCTTCCTGCTCAAGGCACCGAACCTGAACCCGAAGCCGGACGTGCTGGGCACCATGCAGGCCGGCGCGGAGCTGGTCAACGTGGTGAAGCAGTACAACGAGTTCAAGCTGCGGGACAAGGGCGTCGGCCTGGCGGTGGGGCTGATGTTCCTCACCGACATCCACTCGCTCACCCCGGCGGCGCTGGCCGGCACCACGTACACCGATGCCTGGTACTGGAACTTCGACGCCAAGAACCGGGAGTTCGCCGACCGCTTCCAGCAGAAGGCCGGCACCCGGCCGACCTTCGCGCACGCCGCCAACTACTCCGCGGCGTCGCAGTACCTGGAGGCGGTGCAGGCCGCCGGCACCGACGACGCGGACGCCGTGGTCAAGGGCCTGGAGGGCAAGACGGTCGAGGACGTCTTCCTGCGCAACGGGAAGATCCGCGCCGAGGACCACCGGGTGGTGCACGACGCGTACCTGGCCCAGGTGAAGCCGCAGTCCGAGGTTGCCGAGCCGTGGGACTACGTGAAGGTGCTCAAGACGATCCCCGCCGCGGAGGCGTTCCGCGCGCCCTCGGCGGACTGCAAACTATGAGCGGATTCGCGCAGAACACGTTCAACGGGTTGGTGAGCGGGGCGTTCTACGCCCTGCTCGCCCTCGGGCTCGCTGTCATCTTCGGCATGCTGCGGGTCGTCAACTTCGCCCACGGCGCGTTCTACATGCTCGGCGCTTTCGGGGCGTACGTGCTGCTCAGCGAGGCGGGCGTGCCGTTCTGGGCCGCCCTGGTGATCATGCCGGTGGGGTTGGGTCTGCTCGGCATGGCGCTGGAACGCGCGGTGATCCACCGGCTGACCAAACTGGACCCGCTCTACAACTTCCTGCTCGCCTTCGGTCTGACGCTGATCCTTCAGGACCTGGTGAAACTGCGCTACGGCGTGCAGTCCAGCCCGTACGAGACGCCGTCGCTGTTGAGCGGTTCGGTCGACTTCGGGCTGTTCGACTTCCCGACGTACCGGGTGTTCATCCTCGGCTTCGCGGTGCTGCTCTGTGTCGCGGTGTGGTGGGTGCTGACCCGGACCCGGATCGGCATGGTGGTCCGTGCGGCCACCGAGCGGCCGGACCTGACCCGCGCGTTCGGCATCGACGTCGGACGGTGGGTGACCCCGGTCTTCGGTTTCGGCATCGGGCTGGCCGGTCTCGCCGGTGTGCTGGCCGCGCCGATGCGCGCGGTCAACCCGCTGATGGGCGCCGACCTGATCATCGTGGTGTTCGCCGTGGTGGTGATCGGCGGGCTGGGTTCGATCTTCGGGTCGGTCGCCGCCGGCTTCGGCATCGGACTCGTGCAGGCGTGGGGTGAGGCGTACCTCTCCAACTTCCCGCTCGTCTCGCAGACGATCGTCTTCGTGGTGATGGCCGGCGTGCTGCTCTGGCGCCCGGCCGGCCTGTTCGGTCGGGAGGAGGCCCCCGCATGACCAACACAGTGGACACTCCTACCGACGCGTCGCGTTCGACGCCACCGTCCGGGTTGATCGCCGTGGCCCGGGCCCCCGGCTGGGTCCGGTACGCGCTGCTCGCCGTCGGCCTGGCCGTCGCGGCGTGGCTGCCCAACGGCCTCTACCCGGCGGTCGCCGTTGACATCCTCTGCTGGGCGCTGTTCGCCGTGGCGGTGGATCTGCTGCTCGGCTTCACCGGGCTGATGTCCTTCGGTCACGCCGCGTTCTGGGGCACCTCCGCGTACGTCACCGGGCTGGTGGCCATCCACGTCGGCCTGCCGTTCCCTCTCGCGGTGCTGGCCGGGGCCCTCGCCGCGGCCGTGCTGGCGGTGCCGATCGGCTACCTGGCGGTCAAGCGGACCGGCATCTACTTCGCCATGGTGACCCTGGCCTTCGCGCAGATGGTCTACTACGTCGCCAACGAGTGGCGCTCGGTGACCCAGGGCGAGAACGGCCTGCAGGGGGTGCCCCGCGAGTTGTTCGGCCTCGACCTCACCGACGACTACTTCTTCTACTACGCGATCCTGCCGATCGTGCTGCTCGGGCTCGCCGCCGCCTGGCGGATCGTGCACTCGCCGTTCGGCCGGGTGCTGGTCGGCATCCGGGACAACCCCGCGCGGGCGCGGGCGCTGGGTTACCCGGTGCACCGCTACAAGCTCACCGCGTTCGTGCTCTCCGGGTTCATCGCCGGCCTCGGTGGCGGGTTGTTCGCTGTCGGCCACCGGTTCGTCTCGCTGGACGTGCTGCACTGGACCACCTCCGGCAAGGCGGTCATCGTGGTGGTGCTCGGCGGGATCGGCACCCTCTGGGGTGGGGTGCTCGGCGCCGCCCTCGTGGTCCGGTTGGAGGACTGGCTGTCGTTCTCCGGGTTCGAGGCGATCGGCCTGGTGACCGGCGGCATCTTCGTCCTCGTCGTGGTGCTGTTCCGGCGCGGCATCTGGGGCAGCGTCGCCGCGCTGGCCCACCGACTGGCGGCCCGCCGCCGCTGAAACTCACCCGAGGGCGCATCCGCCACGCGCCGTCCGAGCGAACCCCCGGGTAGAGACCGTCTACCCGGGGGTACGTCTGGTGCTGACCGATCCGATGCCGGCGGAGGCCGTGGAGATCGCGCACAAGCAGGTTTCGCTGGCGGCCGAGGACCTGGACGCCAACGGCGTCGCGACGCTGGTGCTGGAGTTGGTCGAGGCGTGGGGCGTGCCGGCGCTCTGGGAGCAGGTCTGCCGTCCGCTGCTGGCCCGGCTGTCGGGGCGTACCGCCGCCGAGATCGTCGTCGAGCACGCCCTCTTCGAGGGCGTCCGGGTCGGGTTGGACGCGTACCGCCGGGAGCCGGGCCGGGCACTGCCCACCGGCGGGGTGCTGCTGGCCGGCGCCGAGAAGGAGGCGCACAGCCTGGGTCTGCTGGCGCTCGCCGCCGCGCTGCGCGAGCAGGGCCGCGGCTGTCTGAACCTCGGCCCCGCGCTGCCCTGGTCCGCGCTCACCAGCGCTGTGTACCGGGCCCGCCCGCGCATCGTCGTGCTCTGGTCGCAGACGCCGCTCACCGGCCGCGCGTACCGCCTGGTGCGCTTCGCCCGGGACTTTCCGCTCCTTCGGGTGTACGGCGCCGGGCCGGGCTGGATCGAGCCGCTCGGCGGTCCGGCGGTCCGTCTCGGCACGTTGACGGAGGCCGTCGACGCCTGCCTGGCGGCCGCGCCCGGGCGTGATGCCCACCACATACGATACGGATCGGTGCCGTATCGTTAATACGCGTCGTAGGCTGACCCGCGTTACGAGTCTGACCCGTATCGTATTTCGTCGCGGGTGATCAGCGTGGGGGGAAAGCCAGGCATGGAGCTGCACGACAACACCGGACACCCGAGGCGGTGGGCGATCCTGGGGGTGCTGGTGATCAGCCTCCTCGTGGTCGTCCTCGACAACACGATCCTCAACGTCGCCCTGCGCACCCTGGCCGACCCGGTGCACGGTCTCGGCGCCAGCCAGGGCGAGCTGGAGTGGTCGATCAACTCCTACACGCTCGTCTTCGCCGGGCTGTTGTTCACCTTCGGGGTGCTCGGCGACCGCGCCGGCCGCAAGCGCTTCCTGATGATCGGTCTGGTGCTGTTCGGCCTGGCGTCGCTGCTCTCCGCGTACGCCCAGAGCCCCGGACAGCTCATCGCGGCCCGCGCCCTGATGGGGGTCGGCGGCGCGGCCATCATGCCGGTGACCTTGTCGATCATCTCCAACGTCTTCGACCCGCGCGAGCGTGGTCGGGCCATCGGGGTCTGGGCCGGCGCTGTCGGTCTCGCCGTGGCTATCGGCCCGATCCTCGGCGGCGCGTTGCTGGAGCACTTCTGGTGGGGCTCGGTCTTCCTGATCAACGTGCCGGTGGTCGTCGCCGGCGTGATTCTGGTGGCGCTGCTGGTCCCCGAGTCGCGTGACCCGCGGCCCGGTCGGATCGACGTGCTCGGCGTGCTGCTCTCCGTTGTCGGCCTGGTCGCCCTCTCCTACGGCATCATCGACGGCGGCGAGCACGGCTTCGGCCGCCCGGTGGCCTGGGGCTCGATCCTGGTCGGCGTCGCGGTGCTGGCCTGGTTCGTGCAGCACGAGCGGCGCAGCGACCACCCGTCGCTGGACGTTCGACTGTTCAAGGTGCCCCGGTTCGCCGCGCCGGTCGTGATCGTGGGCCTGGTGTTCTTCGCCGCGATGGGCTCGATGTTCTTCGGCTCGTTCTACCTGCAACTCGTGCGCGACTACAGCCCGTTGCAGACCGGTCTGCTCTTCCTGCCCTTCGCCGGCGCCCAGCTGGTCTTCGCGCCGCGCAGCGCCGCGATGGTCCGCCGCTACGGCGGTAAGGCAGTCGCCACCGTCGGGTTGGCGCTGACGGTGGTGTCACTCGGCGCGTTCGTCTTCATCGGCGACTCCACCCCGATCTGGATCGTGTTGCTCGTCTTCCTCATCCAGGGCGCCGGGATGGCCAACATCATGCCGCCGGCCACCGAGTCGATCATGTCGGCGCTGCCCCGGGAGAAGGCCGGAGTGGGCTCCGCGGTCAGCAACACCATCCGCCAGGTGGCCGGCGCGCTCGGCGTGGCCGTCCTCGGCTCGGTGCTCTCCGCCGTCTACCGCAGCGACATCGCTGACGCCCTGACCGGTCTGCCCACCCAGGCCCAGGACGCGGCCAACGAGTCGATCTCCGGTGCCTACGCGGCGGCGGGCCAGCTCGGCCCGGCGGCGCCGGGACTGATCTCGGCGGCCAACGACGCCTTCGTCACCGCCATGCACTGGGCGGCCGGGCTCTCCGCGGTCATCGCCGCACTCGGGATCATCGTGGTGCTGCGCTGGATGCCGGGCAAGGAGGACACGAGCGTCGCCCCGGCGGCGCCGGTCGCCGAGCCTGAGCTGGCCGGCACGGCATAGGTTCGGGGAGAATGGCGGACATGACGTCCACTGCCGATGCTCCGCGGTCGCCCGGTCGACCGCGGAGCATCCGCGCCGACGAGGCGATCATCGAGGCCACCCTCGACCTGCTCGCCGAGGGCAGCACCATCGAGGCGCTCTCGATCGAGGCGATCGCCACCCGCGCCGGGGTCGGCAAGGCCACCATCTACCGGCGCTGGGCCGGCAAGGACGCGTTGCTGCTGGACGCGCTGCGCCGCCTCAAGGGCGTCCTGGCCCAGCCGGCGGGCCACTCCGTCCGCGACGACCTGGTGCTGCTCGTCGGCGCGATCGGCAAGAACGTCGACCCGCGAGCGGCCAAGATCATGCCCTGCCTGGCACCCGCAGTGAACCGCAGCGCCGACCAGTTCCAGCTCTACCAGAACATCATCTCGCCCCGGCGGCAGCTGATGCGCGAGGTGCTGCGACGCGGCATCGACGAGGGGGTGCTGCGCGCCGACATCGACGTCGAGGTGACGATGGCGCTGCTCACCGGGCCGATGCTGATCCAGCGGGTGCTCCAGTGGAACCCGGACCTGGACGAGCAGTCCCTGCCCGAACGGGTCGTCGACGCCGTGCTGGAGGGCATCCAGGCCCGCTGACGCCGGGCGCCCGGTCGGCGGCGTTCGTGCCGCCGGCCGGCGTCGGTCAGCCGGCCGGTGCCCGCAGTCGGTGCAGGCGCAGCGCGAGCTGCACCTCCAGCGCCCGCTCGGGCCGCTGCCAGTCGACGCCGAGCAACTGCCCGACCCGCTCCAACCGCTGGGTCACCGTGTTGACGTGCACGTGCAGTTGCTCGGCGGCCCGGGCCAGGCTGCCACCCACCCCGAAGTACGCCTCCAGCGTCTTCACCAGAGCCGTGCCGCGCCGGGCGTCGTAGTCGAGCACCGGCCCGACGGTGGCGCCGAGGAACTCGGTCACGTCCTTCTCGCCCCGGTCACCGACAGTGCCCAGCAACAACCCGACGAAGCCCAACTCCACTGTGCTCGCGCCCTGCCCGGCGCGACCCAGCGCGCCCAGCGCCGTCAGGCACCGGTCCGCCTCCTGGAACGTCCCGGCCAGCGCCGCCGGCGTGTTCGACGGGCCACTCGCCCCGGCCGTCACCGGTCGACCGGTCACCCGGGACAGGTCCCGGGCCACCGCGCGGGCGCTGCCGCCCGCGTCCAACCCCGGCAGCAACAGCACCACCCGGCCGTCGCGCGCCGCGGCCAGCCCGCCGCGCGCCGAGGCGTACGTGGTGGCCCAGGAGAGCACCCGCTGCCGAGCCGAACCGGTAGCGGCGATCGCGTCGTCGCCCACCGCCACCAGCACGTGCGGCGCGTCCAGGTCCACCCCGAGCCGACGGGCCCGACTGCGCAGCGCGTCGGTGTCGCGCAGCGGTCGGGCGATCAGGTCGTCCAGCAACTCGCCACGCACCCGCCCCTCCGCCTCCGCGACCGTTCGGCGGAACAGCAGCAGCAGCGCGGTCACCAACGCGGCCCGCTCCAGGATGCGCTGGTCGGCGTCGACCAACTCGTCGTCAGGGCGCAGCACCAGGGCGCCCAGGTTCTCCGCGCCGGCCACCACTGCCGCGTACCAGAGCGGACCCCGGCGTACGCTGCGCCCCTCGGTCCGGGACGCGGCCACCGCCTCGACGATGTCCGCGCGGTCCGGCTCCTCGATCTCACCCACCCGGGCCAGCAGGCGGCCCTCGGCGTCCAGCGCCAGCAGCGCGCCGCCCAGCACCTCGGTCACCGCAGCCGCCACGTCCTCCACGCCGCCGCCGCGCAGCACCAGCGCTGTCATCCGGTCGTGTGCCGCCGCGGCCCGCTCCACCGAGCTGCTGTGCGCCCGGATGGTGGTGTTCGCCGCCGACAGCTCGGCCAACGCCGAACGGGTCTCGGTCAGCAGCCGGGCGGTGTCGATCGCCACCGCGGCGTGCGCGGCCAGCGACACCAGCAACGCCACCTCCTCCCGGACGAACGGCCGGGCCGAACGGTTGGCCGCGTAGAGCACCCCGATCGAGGTCGAACCGAGCCGCAGCGGCACCCCCAGGATCGCCACCAGCCCCTCCTCGCCCACCCCGGCGTCGATCTCGCCGGTGTGGTGGAAGCGCGCGTCCTCGCCGTAGTTGGCGGTGACGTACGGGGCACCGGACTGGGCCACCAGGCCACCGAGACCGGCGCCCATCGGCAGGCGCAGCCGCTGGAAACGGGCCGAGACCGACCCGTCGGTGACCCGCATGTAGGTGTCGCCACGTTCGTCGTCGTTGAGCGTCATGTACGCCACGTCCGCGCCCAGCAGGTGACGGGCCCGGTGCACGATCGCCCGCAACACGTCGTCCAGATCGCGCAGCCCAGCCAGGTCGCTGACAGTGTCGTACAGGCCGGACAGCTCGCTCTCCCGGCGGCGGCGACGCTCCAGCAGCGCGCGGACCCGCAACGCCACCGACTTGGCCTGCTCCAGCTCGGCCAGCCGGTCCGGCGGCAGCCCGGCGGCCCGCGCGGCCACCAGCGGTCCCTCGAACTCGACCGCCGCGGCCTCTCGGGCGAGCAGCTCCAGGAACTCCACCGGCGAAGACATGGTCGACATTGTGCTCAGCCCCACTAGTTGGCCGTCCAGCCCCCGTCGAGGGCGATCGACGCCCCGGTGATGAACGCCGCCGGCGGCGAGCAGAGGTACGCCAGCAGCTCGGCCACCTCCTCCGGCTCGATCAACCGTTTGATCGCGGCCCGGGCCAGCATGATCTTCTCGATCACCTCGGCCTCGTCGATGCCGTGACTGGCAGCCTGGTCGGCGATCTGGCTCTCCACCAGAGCGGTACGCACGTACGCCGGGTTGATGCAGTTGGCGGTGACCCCGTGCGCGGCGCCCTCCAACGCGACCACCTTCGACAGCCCCTCCAGGGCGTGCTTGGCCGAGACGTAGGCCGCCTTGTACGGCGAGGCACGCAACCCGTGCACCGAGGAGATGTTGACGACCCGTCCCCAGCCCCGCGCGTACATGTGCGGCAGCGCCCGGCGGATCAGCAGGAACGGCGCCTCCACCATCACCCGCTGGATGTACTCGAAACGCTCGACGGGAAAGTCCTGCAACGGCGCCACGTGCTGGAGCCCGGCGTTGTTCACCACGATGTCCACGTCCACGTCGAGCGAATCCACCGCCGCGGCGTCGGACAGGTCCACGCCCTCGGCCCGGCCACCGGCCTCGGCGGCCACCGCCTTGGCCGCCTCCAGGTTGCGGTCCACCACGAGCACCTTGGCGCCGGCCGCACCCAGCCGCAGGGCACACGCCCGCCCGATGCCGCCGCCGCCCCCGGTCACCAGGGCGGTCCGACCGGAGAGGTCGACCTGTACGACGTGGGGGACCACCACGGGTTCTGCCGTCATGGCGCAAGAAGTTACGAGCTGTGTGCTCCCCGGCACATGGGTCAGCGACACATACTCCGTACCAAAGCTGTGTGGCCCCACCCGCCCCGCCGCGCCTTGCCTCGTCCCGTCGTGCGCCCGCAGGATCGCCCAACCTCAGGATGATGCCGTCGGACACGTCGGGGCGCGGGGCGTGCAGCGGCGCGAGGGCGTGTCCCGTGGGGCTGGTGGGAAGGGCGCCGGTTAGGGTGTCGAACACACGTACTGCTGACGGCTGGGGAGGGGGCGGCGTGCGCGTGCTCGGTGTGGATCCGGGGTTGACCCGGTGTGGGGTGGGCGTGGTCGAGGGTGTGCCCGGCCGGCCCTGCACCCTGGTCGCCTACTACGTGGTCTACACCGACCCGGCCGACGACCTGGCGCTGCGCCTGTTGCACCTGGACCGGTCGCTGAACAAGCTGGTCGCCGAGCATCAACCGGAGAGCGTCGCCGTCGAGCGGGTGTTCAGTCAGCACAACGTTCGTACCGTGATGGGCACCGCGCAGGCCAGTGGCATCGCCGTGCTGGCCGGGGCGCGGGCCGGGCTGCCGGTGCAGACGTACACCCCGAGCGAGGTGAAGGCCGCCGTGACCGGGTCCGGTCAGGCCGACAAGGCGCAGATGACCGCCATGGTGACCCGGCTGTTGCGGCTGGACGAGCCGCCGAAGCCGGCGGACGCCGCCGACGCGCTGGCCCTGGCCATCTGCCACGTGTGGCGCGGCGGGACCCGCTCCAAGCTGGCCGCCGCAGCCGACCGGGCACGACGAGGAGGAGCGCGATGATCGCCAGCGTGCGCGGCACGGTGACCGCGACGGGTCCGGACCAGGCCGTGATCGAGGTCGGCGGGGTCGGGCTCGCCGTGCACTGCGCCCCGGGGACCCTCGCGGAGCTGCGGGTCGGCCAGGTCGCCCGGCTCGCCACCAGCCTGATCGTGCGGGAAGACTCGCTGACCCTCTACGGCTTCGCCGACGACGACGCCAAGTCGCTGTTCGAGCTACTCCAGACCGCCAGTGGGGTCGGCCCGCGACTGGCCCAGGCGGTGCTGGCGGTGCACACCCCCGACGCGGTTCGCAAGGCGATCGCCAACGCCGACACGGCCGCCCTGACCCGCGTACCCGGGATCGGCAAGAAGGGCGCGGAACGCCTGGTGCTGGAGCTACGTGACCGGATCGGCCCGGTGCCGATCGGCGCGGACGGGGCGGCCGGGGTGACCCGCGGCAGCTGGCCCGACCAGGTCCGGCAGGCGCTGGTGGGGCTGGGCTGGACGGCCGGGCAGGCCGATCAGGCGGTGGCCGCGGTGGCGGAGTCGATCGAGGGTGAGACCCCGCCGGTGCCGGTCCTGCTCAAGCAGGCCATCCGACTGCTGGGTCGCACCCGATGACCGCCCGGGTCGCACGATGAGCGAGACCGAGGGGCTCGTCTCGGCGTACGTCAGCGACGCCGATCGGGACGCGGAGGCCACGGTCCGGCCGAGGCGGTTGGCCGAGTTCATCGCCCAGGACCGGGTACGCGACCAGCTCGACCTGTTGCTGCAGGGCGCCATGCGGCGGGGGTCGCCGCCGGATCACATCCTGCTCTCCGGCCCACCCGGGTTGGGTAAGACGAGTCTGGCCAACATCGTCGCCGCCGAGCTGGGCGCGGGCATCCGGGTGACCAGCGGGCCGGCGATCGAGCGTTCCGGTGACCTGGCGGCGATCCTGACCAGCCTCGCCGAGGGCGACGTGCTGTTCATCGACGAGATCCACCGGATCGCGCGGCCGGCCGAGGAGCTGCTGTACAGCGCGATGGAGGACTTCCGGGTCGACGTGGTGGTGGGCAAGGGGCCGGGGGCGACGGCGATTCCGCTGGACGTCGAGCCGTTCACCCTGGTCGGCGCGACGACCCGCTCGGGCCTGTTGACCGGGCCGATGCGGGACCGGTTCGGCTTCGTGGCGCACCTCGACTTCTACGCCCCGGCGGATCTGGAGACGCTGCTGCACCGTTCGGCGCGGATCCTGGGGGTGCCGATCACCCCGGAGGGCGCTACCGAGATCGCCGGTCGGTCCCGGGGCACGCCGCGGATCGCGAACCGGCTGCTGCGCCGGGTCCGCGACTACGCCGAGGTCCGGGCGGACGGGGTGGTCGACCTCGACACCGCCCGCGCGGCCCTGATCGTGTACGACGTGGACGCGCTCGGCCTGGACCGGCTGGACCGGGCGGTGTTGACCGCGTTGGTCGAGTCGTTCCGGGGCGGCCCGGTCGGGTTGTCCACCCTCGCCGTGGCGGTGGGGGAGCAGCCGGACACTGTCGAGGAGGTCTGCGAGCCGTTCCTGGTGCGGGCCGGGCTGTTGGCCCGTACGCCCAGGGGTCGGGTGGCGACCGAGGCCGCCTGGCGGCATCTGGGGCGCACGCCGCCGAATGGTACATTTGGTGCGGATAGTCCACCTGTACCCGACTTGTTCTCCTTGGATGTCGATCAGCCGTGATGTGAACGTGATCTGTGCCGCATTCGGCGTTCCCAGGTGCAGGGTTTAGACTTCGCCGCGGTCTGTACAGGACGTGAGAATCCGCCTCCGCTCCGGCACCCCGGTGCCGAGCAGGTGGCCAATGGGAAGGTCAGTAACCGTGCAATTGGCAGCACCGGGTGGCGGGGCCGGCGGTATCACGCCGATCCTGATGATCGCCCTGCTCTTTGGCGTCATGTACTTCATGATGATCCGGCCCCAGCAGAAGCGCCGCAAAGAGGCGGAGGCGATGCAGTCCAACCTCGGCCCCGGCGACGAGGTCGTGACCATCGGTGGGCTCTACGGCACTGTCACCGGCATCGAGGACGACACCGTCCTGATCGAGGTCGCCCCGGGCGTGCAGACCCGCTATGCCCGCCCGGCCATCGCGCGGGTGGTCACCCGCGCGGAGCTGCCGAGCGAGCCGGTCACCGAGGACGCGGACACCGTCAAGGAGTGACCCCTCCCCCGGGAGCGGCGAGTCCGGCGTACGGCCGGTCGGCCGGCTTCCGGGTCGTCGCGCCCGAACGGGGCAGCGGGCGAGACGTGAAAACTGGATAGTTGGGTCGACGCCGGGCGTCGGCACGTTCCCGTGACCGTCGGCGTTCCGCGCCGGGGTGCCCGGTCCTCGTGTCGGCACTCCGTCGGCTCAAGGCAGACCCCGTCGGGCAGGACCCCCGGCCCGACACCGCCGCCGCTGCGACAGCGGCGCGACCGTACAGGGAGACAGGACAGCCGTGGCACCACCTCAGGGACAGATGCGCCCCGGGCGGCAGCTCGCCGTGCTCGGGTTCATCTTCGTGGTCCTCTATCTTTTGGTGTTCTTCGCTGGCGCCAGCGGCAGCTGGAAGGACCGGCTCGAGCCCAAGCTCGGCCTGGACCTCATCGGCGGCACGCGGGTGACACTGGAGGCGACCAACAGCGTCGACGGCAAGCCCCCGACGGCGGAGAACCTCGAGGAGGCCCGGGAGATCATCGAGAGCCGGGTCAACGCGTTCGGCGTGGCCGAGGCCGAGGTGGTCACCGAGGGCAACCGCAACATCGTCATCTCCCTGCCCGGTGAGAACCGGAACCTCGACGACGTGGGCGAGGCGGCCGAGCTGCGCTTCCGCAAGGTGCTCAAGGCCGCCTCCGGCAGCGGGGTGGCCGAGGCGCCGCCCGCCGCCACGCCGGCCCCGTCCGGCAGCGCCGCCCCGACCGGCAGCGCGACCCCGTCCGGCGCCGCGACCCCGACCCCGACGGGCAGCGCCTCGCCGAAGGTGACCTCGTCGCCCAGCGGCGGTCAGGGCGGAATGGCCCCGGCGTCGCCCAGCGCCACGCCGACCCCCTCCGCGTCCGCCACGGCCTCGCCGAGCGCCGCCGCGCCCAGCGCCGAACCGGTGCCGGCCAGTGTCGAGCAGCAGCGCAAGGTCGTCGAGCAGAAGGTCGGTGCCGCCGCGTGGCAGGCCGCCAACGGGTTGCAGGCCCCGGCCGATCTGACTGCCGACCCGTCGCTGGCCGAGAAGCTCAAGCCGTTCGGCACGCTGTCTCCGCAGGAGGTGGCGGTGCTGCCGGCGCAGATGCAGTTCAACGTGCCGACGATCAGCTGCGCGCAGCTCGACCAGCGCCCCCCGGCGTCGATCTCCGACCCGAAGCAGCAGGTGGTCTCCTGCGAGGACGGCGCGTCGAAGTACCTGCTCGACCAGGCCAAGGTCGAGGGCACCGACGTGTCCGACGCCGACGCGGTGCTCGACCAGACCAACGCCTGGGTGGTCAGCCTGGACTTCACCGGCGACGGCCAGGGCAAGTGGACCTCGCTGACCCGTGAGTCGTTCAACAACGAGGGCCAGGCCTGCGACGCGACCGCGCTGGGCCAGGACGGCAAGTGCCGAGTGGCCGTCGTACTGGACAACAAGATCGTCTCCTCCCCGGAGATCCAGGGCGTGCTGACCGGCAACTCCCAGATCACCGGCACCTTCACTCAGAAGGACGCCAGCACCCTCGCCGGTCAGCTGCGCTACGGCGCACTGCCGGTGACCTTCGAGCAGCAGGAGGCGCAGAACGTCACCGCCACGCTGGGCGCCAGCCACCTGCGCGCCGGTCTGCTCGCGGCGGGCATCGGCATGCTGCTGGTCATCATCTACTCGTTCTTCTACTACCGGCTGCTCGGCTCGGTGATCTTCCTGAGCCTCATCCTGTCCGCGCTGCTGGTCTTCGGCGCGCTGGTGGTGCTCGGCCGGCAGATCGGCTTCACGCTCACCCTCGCCGGCATCGCCGGCATGATCGTCTCACTCGGTGTGGCGGCGGACTCGTTCGTCATCTACTTCGAACGACTGAAAGACGAGATCCGGGAGGGGCGCAGCCCGCGTAGCGCGGTGCCCCGCGCCTGGATCCGGGCCCGCCGGACGATCATCTCGGCCAACGCGATCACCCTGCTCTCCGCTGTGGTGCTCTACGTGGTCTCGGTCGGCACGGTCAAGGGCTTCGCCTTCGCCCTCGGTCTGGCCACAGTGCTGGACCTGGTCGTGGTCTTCCTCTTCCGGCACCCGATCATGACGATGTTCGCCCGCACCCGGGCGTTCCTGTCCCCGCGGGTCAGCGGTCTGGGCCGGGCACTTCCGGCCCGCAACCAGCCGACTCAGCCCCGCAACCCGCGCGCCAAGGAGGCCTGAGATGGCTGAAAACGGTCTGGCGAGCCGCCTCTACAACGGCGAGGCCGGTCTCAACATCGTCGGCCGGCGCAAGCTCTGGTTCGGCGTCGCCGGGGTCCTGGTCCTGATCGCGATCCTCAGCTTCTCGATCCGTGGGTTCAGCCTGGGCATCGAGTTCGCCGGCGGTAACTCGTTCCAGGTGCCGGCGAGCGTCGGCACCCTGGACGACGCCGAGCGGGAGGTCAACTCGGCCCTCACCTCGGCGAACACCGGCGTTGAGGTGGCCACCGCGCAGAAGGTCGGCGGTCCCGGCGGTGACTCCTACGAGCTGCGCACGCCGCAGCTCACCGTCGACCAGGCCACCGCGGTCAAGGCCCAGATCGCCGAGGACCTCGGCATCAACGTCGACCAGATCAGCGACAACCAGGTCAGCGAGGCGTGGGGCAGCCAGGTGACCCAGCGGGCCATCCTCGGTCTGGTCATCTTCATCGCGCTGGTGATGGTCTACCTGATCCTGCGCTTCGAGTGGCGGATGGCCGTCGCCGCGGTCGCCTCGCTGATCACGAACCTGATCCTCACCGCCGGCATCTACTCGCTGGTCGGCTTCGAGGTCACCCCGTCGACGATCATCGGCTTCCTCACCATTCTGGGCTTCGCGCTCTACGACGTGGTGGTGGTCTTCGACAAGGTCCAGGAGAACACCCGGGGCATCACGGCCAACAACAACCAGACGTACGGCGAGGCGTCCAACCTGGCCATCAACCAGAGCCTGATGCGGTCGTTGAACACCTCGGTGGTCGCCCTGCTGCCGGTCGGCGGTCTGCTCTTCATCGGTGCCGGCCTGCTCGGCGCCGGCACGCTGAAGGACCTCGGTCTGGTGCTGTTCGTCGGTATGGCTGTGGCGTTCCTGACCTCCATCCTGGTGGCCACTCCGCTGCTGGCGCTGTTGAAGAACTACGACCCGCGGATCCAGGCTCACAACAAGCGCGTCCTGACCCGGCGGGGCGGGGCCGGCCGCGGCGAGGTCACCGGTAAGGGTGCTGCCGCGAGCCCGGTGGCCCAGGCCGATGCGACTGACGAGCCGGTCGACCAGGACGCCGCCGCGCTGGCCGGTGCCGCCCCCAAGGTGGGCGCTCGGCCGGCGGGCAAGCGGCCCACCGGCGCCCGGGGCGGTCGCCCCGGTGGCGGCGGCAACCGGCCGGGTGGCGCCAAGCGGCGCTGACCCGACAGGAAACACCCGAACGGCGTCCGGCATGCTGTTGCCGGACGCCGTTCGTCGTCGAAGGAGAGCGAAAAAGCCGTGACGGAGACCCACAGCACCGCAGCGCGCGGGGACAGTGGCCCGGAGGTCGCCCGACTGGTCGCCAGTCGGGTGCTGGACGTGCCCGACTTTCCCAAGCCCGGCGTCATGTTCAAGGACCTGATGCCACTGTTCGCCGACGGCAAGGTCTTCCGTGAGGTGATCGACGGGATCGTCGCCCACCACGGGCGGGACACCTTCGACGTGGTGGTCGGCATCGAGGCGCGCGGGTTCGTCGTGGCGGCGGCCATCGCGTACGCGACGGGGGTGGGTGTGGTGCCGGTGCGCAAGGCCGGCAAACTGCCCCGTCCGGCGCACTCGGTCTCCTACGAGTTGGAGTACGGCGAGGCCACCCTCGAAGTGCACGAGGACGCCTTCACCGCCGGGCACCGGGTGCTGGTGGTCGACGACGTGCTGGCCACCGGCGGCACCGCCGAGGCGACGCTGGACCTGGTCGAGCGGGCCGGCGGCACCGTCACGGGCTTCACGGTGCTGCTGGAGCTCGGCTTCCTGGGTGGGCGCGAGCGGCTGGCACCGCGTCCCGTGCATGCCCTGCTGACTGTTTGAGCCGGTCGATACTCTGCTGACCGTTTGATCCCGGACCCGTCGGACGGACCCGGCGCCGACCGTCCGGCGGAGCGGCAGGGGACCGTCCGTGCGGGTAGCATTGCCCTTTGCTGACGCCGGCGGTAACCCGTCCGGCGGGCGAGACCAGGTCGGCCGATCTTCGGCCGGCGTGTTTCCGGCGAGCGGTGAGGAGGCCGGTGTCCCACGATGTCGTCCCTCCGGCGGAGGGCACGGTGCACCCGACAGGCGACGCTGACGGCTCGGTGACCGACCGGACAGGCGACGCGCCGGCCCGGGTGACGGGCTCCGGCAACGGCTCCGGCCGGGCTCCCGGCGAGAGCGCGGTGCGTCCGACCAGCGGCCCGCCGAGCGCCGAGGCGTCCCCCGGCGCCGATGGCGTCGTGGTGCCGTTCCCGACCGACGCGGGCATCGACCCGTCGCCCAGCGGTGGCTTCGGGCTGTCCAACGCGCCCACCGGTCGGCGGGTCCGGGCCAGGCTGGCCCGGTTCAACGCGCCCTGGCAGACCTCCCAGGTCAGCGAGGTGCTGGAGCCGCTCATCGCCAGCCACCGGGACAACCACCCCAAGGCGGACGCCCGGCTGCTCCAGCGCGCCTTCGACACGGCCGCGCGGTGGCACTCCGGGCAGTACCGCAAGTCCGGTGACCCCTACATCACCCACCCGCTCGCGGTGGCGACGATCCTCGGCAACCTGGGGATGGACACCACCACGCTGGTCGCCGCGCTGCTGCACGACACCATCGAGGACACCGAGTACACCCTCGACCAGATGCGCGCCGACTTCGGTGGCGAGGTCGCCCTGCTAGTCGACGGCGTCACCAAGCTCGACAAGGTCAAGCTGGGCGACGCGGCCAAGGCCGAGACGATCCGCAAGATGGTCGTGGCCATGGCCAAGGACCCGCGGGTGCTGGTGATCAAGCTGGCCGACCGGCTGCACAACATGCGCACCCTGACCTTCCTGCCCCGCCCCAAGCAGGAGCAGAAGGCCAAGGAGACGCTGGAGATCCTGGCGCCGCTCGCGCACCGGCTCGGTATGAACACGATCAAGTGGGAGCTGGAGGACCTGTCCTTCGGCACGCTGTTCCCGAAGCGCTACGAGGAGATCAACCGGCTGATCGGGGAGCACCAGCCGCAGCGCGAGGCGCTGCTGCGGCAGGTGACGCAGAAGGTGCAGACCGACCTGAAGGCCGCCAAGATCAAGGCGGAGACCACCGGGCGGCCGAAGCACCTCTACTCGATCTACCAGAAGATGATCGTGCGGGGTCGCGACTTCAACGACATCTATGACCTGGTCGGTGTGCGGATCCTGGTCGACACGGTTCGCGACTGCTACGCGGCGCTGGGGGTAATCCACGCCAACTGGCAGCCGGTGCCGGGCCGCTTCAAGGACTACATCGCGATGCCCAAGTTCAACATGTACCAGTCGTTGCACACGACGGTCATCGGGCCCACCGGCAAGCCGGTGGAGATGCAGATCCGCACGTACGCGATGCACCGCACCGCTGAGTTCGGCATCGCCGCGCACTGGAAGTACAAGGAGCACAAGGGCACCCAGATCGTCGGCCCGCCCGCGCACATCGACGAGATGACCTGGCTGCGGCAGCTGCTCGACTGGCAGCGTGAGGCGGCCGACCCGAGCGAGTTCCTGGACGCGCTGCGCTTCGACCTGTCCAGCCAGGAGGTGTACGTCTTCACCCCGAAGGGTGACGTCATCCCGCTGCCGACCGGGTCGACGCCTGTGGACTTCGCGTACGCGGTGCACACCGAGGTGGGGCACAAGTGCATCGGCGCGCGGGTCAACGGCAAGCTGGTGCCGCTGGAGTCGACGCTGTCCAACGGCGACGTGATCGAGATCTTCACGTCTAAGTCCGAGACGGCCGGCCCGACACAGGACTGGCTGGGCTTCGTCAAGAGTCCGCGCGCCCGGACGAAGATCCGGCAGTACTTCAACAAGGAGCGCCGCGAGGAGGCGATCGAGGCCGGCAAGGACGCGATCGTCAAGGCGATGCGCAAGCAGGGCATGCCCCTGCAGCGGATGCTCACCTCCGACGCGCTCATGTCGATCGCGCGGGACCTGCACCTGGCCGACGTGGCCTCGCTCTACGCGGCGGTCGGCGACAGCCAGGTCTCCGCGCAGTCGGTGGTCCAGAAGCTGATGGCCGCGTACGGCGGCGAGGAGGGCGCGGCGGAGGACATCGCCGAGACCGCCGTCGCCACCCGGCCGCCGCGCAGCCGGCAGAGCAGCAGCGACCCGGGCGTGGTGGTCCGGGGCGTCAGCGACGTCTGGATCAAGCTGGCCCGCTGCTGCACACCGGTCCCACCGGACTCGGTGTTCGGCTTCGTCACCCGCTCCGGCGGGGTGAGCGTGCACCGCGACGACTGCGCCAACGCCGAGGACCTGCGTGCGCAGAGCGAGCGGGTCGTCGAGGTGAGTTGGAAGCTCACCTCCGCGTCGACGTTCCTGGTCGCCATCCAGGTCGAGGCGCTGGACCGGCACAAGCTGCTGGCCGACGTCACCCGGGTGCTCTCCGACGAGCGGGTCAACATCCTCTCCGCCACCGTCACCACCACCCGCGACCGGGTGGCGGTGAGCCGGTTCAGCTTCGAGATGGCCGACCCGAAGCACCTGGGCCACCTGCTGGCCACGGTCCGCAAGGTCGACGGCGTCTTCGACGCCTACCGGGTCACCTCCGGGGCCTGACGCCCACCGGGTCGGTCCCGCGGCCCGACGCGTACCCCCGAGAACGCGACAGCGCCCGCCGGCTCAGCCGGCGGGCGCTTCGTCGTGCGCGCGGGGGTCAGCCCTGCGGGTTGCTCATCGTGAGGTCCTTGATGATGACCTCCTTCTTCGGGTGGCCGCCACCGGCCTGCTGGGCGAACGCCCCGTCGTCGCCGGCCTTGGCCACGTCCTTGACCAGGTCCAGGCCGCCGGTGATGGTGCCCAGCACGGTGTACGCCGGGTCCAGCGGCGAGTCGCCGTAGACGATGAAGAACTGGCTGCCGGTGCTGCCCGGCTGGCCGGAGTTGGCCATCGCGATGACACCCTCCGGGTACGGCGGGCGCTTGTCGGTGGGCAGGTTCTCCTCGGGCAGGCGGTAGCTCGGGCCGCCCTGGCCGTCGGTGGGGCGCCAGCCGTTGCCGGTGGCGCTGGGGTCACCGCACTGCAACACCTTGATGCCCTCGGTCACCAGACGGTGGCACTTGGTGTTGTCAAAGAAGTTCTTCTCCGCGAGGTGGGTGAAGCTGCCCGCCGTGCACGGCACCAGCGACCGGTCGACCTTGGCGGTGATCGGGCCGAGGTTGGTGTCGATCGTCATGGTCTGCACGCCGGTGCCGGACTGCTGGTTGCTCGGCACCCCCACGTCCTTGATCTGCGGGGGCCGCTGCTCGGTGGGCAGCGCGTTGTACACGCACTCGGACGCGCCGGGCGCCGGCGCGGCGGTGTCGCTCTTGTTGTCGTCGTCGCCGCCGAGGCTCACCGCCAGCCAGACGGTGCCGGCGACCACGAGCACCAGTGCGGCACCCGCGCTGACGATCGCCGTCGTCTGCCGGCGCTTGCGGGCCTTGGCCGCGCGCTCGGCCATCTCCTTCTCGAGCCGGGCGCGTCGTGCCGCCGCTTGCTGCCGCTCTCTGGTGGACGTCACGCCTGGATCCTCCTGGCTATCTGCTGCTGGGTGCCGAGTAATTGGGTGGGGCGACCGGTCAGCCGGCGCTCGGGCTGCTGGCCGGGGTGCCGGAGGCCGACGGCGCCGGTGCCGCACCGGTGACCGGCTCACCGACCGTGAGGCTCTGGATCGTCACATCGGTGCTGGGCTTGATCTTCGCCCCGGTCCCATTGTCCACGGTCGGGAGGGCGCCGATCTTCTCCACCACGTCCAACCCGCCGGTCACCCGGCCGATGACCGGGTACTTCGGGTCGGCGGTGGTGAAGTCCTTGAAGAAGATCAGGAACTGGCTGCCGTTGCTGCCCGGCGGGTTGGAGACCATCGCCACCGTCCCCTTCGGGTACGTGGGCGGCTGGTCGGGGGCCGGACTGGCCGACGGCGACGCCGACGGCACGGTCGGCAACTCCTCGTCGTAGAACGAGTAGGTAGGCCCACCAAGACCCGTGCCGCTGGGGTCGCCGCAGCGCAGCGCGCCCTCCGCGGTGATCTCGTGGCACTTGGTGTTGTCGTAGAACGACCGGCTCGCCAGGTGGGCGATGCTCGCGGCCGCGCACGGGGAGTTGGTCAGGTTCAGTTCCGCGGTGATCGGCGCGCCCTGGTTGGTGGTCACTGTCATCGCCCGGGTGCCGTCGGTGGGCAGATCCTTGGTGGCCGGCGTGCCGACGTCCTTGAGGTTGGTGTTGGCCGTCGCGTCCTGCGGCGTCCAGAGGCAGGTCTCCTCCGCGGCCGTGTTCTGCTTCGGGTCGGAGTCGAACGCACCGAGCGCCCAGGCTGAGCCGGCCACTACCAACACGAGGATCAGCGCGGCGCCAACTCCGGCCTGGATCTGCCGTCGGCGCCGCGTCGAGGCGGCCCGGCGAGCCAACTGCCGGTCGAGCTTGGCCCGCGCCAGTTTGCGCTGCCGGTCCCTGCTGGAAGCCACCCGTGCTCCCCTTTCCTCTACCTGGTCGTCGCCGGCGGCCGGTCGCCCCGACCCGTCCGAGCGTCACGTGTGCCGCGCCACACGCCCGCCAGAGTGTACGGCTAGTGACTGGGAATGTGGTGTACGAGGTCCACCCGGTCCCGAGCAGCGCTTATCGGAGGTTGTCACTGTGCACTGCGGGGCCCCTGGGGCGGACGCGGCAAACTCGCTCGGCCCGCCCGATAGGCTGCTGTGCAGGACGACAGCTGCTCGACGGAAAGGACAGCGCCCGTGCTCGTGGCCGGCTTTCCCGCGGACGCCTTCGGCACCAACTGCTACGTGGTTGCCACCGCGCCGGGGGAGCAGTGCGTGGTGGTCGACCCCGGCATCGGGGTGCTCGACCAGCTCGACGCGCTGCTCGCCGAGCACCGCCTGCATCCGGCCGCCGTGCTGCTCACCCACGGCCACCTCGACCACACCTTCTCGGTCGCGCCGGTCTGCGGTGCCCGCGGCATCACCGCGTACGTGCACCCCGGTGACCGGGAGATGCTGGCCGACCCGTCCAAGGGCCTCTCGACCGACCTGACGTCGCTCTTCGGCGGCCGGCTGAGCTACACCGAGCCGGACGACGTGGCGGAGTTGACCGACGGCGCCACCCTCACGCTCGCCGGCCTGGAGATCGCCGTCGACCATGCCCCGGGCCATACCGGCGGGTCGGTGCTGTTCCGGCTGCCGGGCGCCGGGTCGAGCTGGGAGGCTGACGAGCTGTGCCTCTCCGGTGACGTCCTCTTCGCCGGGTCGATCGGCCGCACCGACCTGCCGGGCGGGAGCATGCCGGCCATGCTCACCAGCCTGCGCGACAAGATTCTTCCGCTCGCCGACGACACCGTCGTGCTGCCCGGCCACGGCCCCAGCACCACCATCGGCCGTGAGCGCGCCAGCAACCCGTACCTCATCGAGGTGGCTGGCACGTCGCCGGCCGCTCCCACCCGGGGCCTCTAGATCTTCTGTCCGCGCCGCGCGCGGACCCACGACACCACCGCGCCACCGGCGCGGAACCGCAAGGAGTACGCCGATGAGCAAGCCCACGCCCATCTCCGGCTTCCCGGAGTGGACCCCCGGCCAGCGGATGATCGAGCAGTTCGTGCTCGACAAGATCCGGGCCACCTTCGAGCTGTACGGCTTCGCGCCGCTGGAGACCCGCGCCGTGGAGCCGCTGGACCAGCTGCTGCGCAAGGGCGAGACCTCGAAGGAGGTCTACGTGATCCGGCGGCTGCACGCCGACGCCGAGGGTGCCGGTGGTGACGACCAGCTCGGCCTGCACTTCGACCTGACCGTGCCGTTCGCCCGGTACGTGTTGGAGAACGCCGGCAAGCTGAGCTTCCCGTTCCGCCGCTACCAGATCCAGAAGGTGTGGCGGGGCGAGCGACCGCAGGAGGGCCGCTACCGGGAGTTCGTCCAGGCCGACATCGACATCGTCGACCGGGACACGCTGGCCGCGCACCACGAGGCGGAGATGCCGCTGGTCATCGGGGACGCACTGCGCTCGTTGCCGATCCCACCGGTGACGATCCAGGTCAACAACCGCAAGATCTGCGAGGGTTTCTACCGGGGCATCGGGCTGACCGACCCGGAGGCGGCGCTGCGCGCCGTGGACAAGCTCGACAAGATCGGCCCGGCGAAGGTGGCCGAGCTGCTGGCCCAGACCGCCGGGGCGAGCGAGGCGCAGGCCAAGGCGTGCCTGGCGCTGGCCGAGATCTCCGCCCCGGACGCCTCGTTCGCCGACGCCGTCCGGGCGCTCGGGGTGAGCGACCCGCTGCTCGACGAGGGCATCGAGGAGCTGGTCCGGGTGGTGGACACCGCCGCCGAGCACTCGCCCGGTCTCTGCGTGGCGGACCTGCGCATCGCCCGTGGGCTGGATTACTACACGGGCACCGTCTACGAGACCCAGCTGCGCGGCTACGAGCGCTTCGGCTCCATCTGCTCCGGTGGCCGGTACGACAACCTGGCCAGCGCCGGCGCCGTCTCGTACCCGGGGGTGGGGATCTCGATCGGCGTGACCCGGCTGCTCGGGCTGCTCTTCGGCGCGGGGGAGCTGTCGGTCTCGCGGGAGGTGCCGACCGCCGTGCTCGTCGCGGTGACCAGCGAGGAGCAACGTACGGCCAGCAACCGGGTGGCCGAGGCGCTGCGGCGGCGCGGGGTGCCGACCGAGGTGTCGCCGAGCGCGGCGAAGTTCGGCAAGCAGATCCGTTACGCCGAGCGGCGCGGCATCCCGTACGTGTGGTTCCCCGGTGTCGAGGGAGCGCCGGACGAGGTGAAGGACATCCGCTCCGGTGAGCAGGTCACGGCCGGTGCGGGGGAGTGGACGCCGCCCCCGGGAGACCTGAAACCCACTGTCGGTTGAGTGTCCCCACTGGCGCTGACGGCCGCGGGGACCTACGGTAGCGTAAGTTACGCCACCGTAGGGAGTTTCTCGTGACCGTCAGCACCACAGTGAGCCAGACCGCGCTGCTCGTCGAGTTGGAGCCGGTTGTCGCGCGCAACCTGGACCGCCACCTCTCGCTCGCCAAGGAGTGGTTCCCGCACGAGTACGTGCCGTGGAGCGAAGGACGGACCTTCGACGGGCCGCTCGGCGGCGAGGCGTGGTCACCGACCGACTCCACCATCCCGGACGTGGCCCGCACCGCGCTGATCGTGAACCTGCTGACCGAGGACAACCTGCCCTCGTACCACCACGAGATCGCCACCCTGTTCGGTCGCGACGGCGCGTGGGGCACCTGGGTGCACCGGTGGACCGCCGAGGAGGGTCGGCACGGCGTCGCGATCCGCGACTACCTCACCGTCAGCCGGGCGGTCGACCCGGTGGCGTTGGAGCGGGCCCGGATGACGCACATGTCCGAGGGTTACACCAACGCCCACGGCGACGAGGTGCTGCACTCGCTGGCGTACGTCTCGTTCCAGGAGCTGGCCACCCGGATCTCGCACCGCAACACCGGCAAGGCCACCGGCGACCCCACCTGCGAGGCGCTGCTGGCCCGGGTGGCCGCCGACGAGAACCTGCACATGGTCTTCTACCGCAACCTGCTCGCGGCCGCGTTCGAGCTGGCTCCGAGCCAGGCCATGCGGGCCGTCGCCGACGTGGTGGCCGACTTCCAGATGCCGGGCAGCGGCATCGACGGGTTCGCCCGCAAGTCGGTGGCGATCGCCCTGGCCGGCATCTACGACCTGCGTCAGCACCGCGACGAGGTGCTGCAGCCGGTCCTGCGTCAGTGGGACGTCTTCAACGTGACCGGCCTCAACGCCGACGGCGAGGCCGCCCGCGAGCAGCTCGCCGCCCAGCTGGAGAACCTGGACCGCGCCGCCAGCCGCTTCGAGGAGAAGCGCGACGCCCGAGCCGCCCGCCTAGCCCTCCGCTAACCCCCACCCCCCCGGTCCCACCCTGTTGATCATGAAGTTGTTGCCACTCTCGTCGGCGTGTCGAGGCAATAACTTCATGATCAACCCGGGGGGTGAGGGGTGGGGTGGGGTTAGGGGGTTGGGAGGGGGAGGATGAGGCAGGTGCTGGTGGCGTGGGCTATCAGGCGGTCGGCGGCATCGGTGATGCGGGCCTCGGCCAGGGCCGTACGGCGGCCGCGTTGCAGCACCGTGCCCTCGCAGCGCAGGGTGCCGCTGTCGACGGTGACCGGGCGGAGGAACTTCACGTTGAGATCCAGCGAGGTGTAGCCGACTCCGGCGGGCAGCGTGGTGTGTACGGCGCACCCCGCGGCGGTGTCCAGCAGGGTCGAGAGCACGCCACCGTGGACGCTGCCGAGCGGGTTGTAGTGGAACTCCTGCGGAGTCAACTCGACGACGACCCGGCCCTCGTCGGCTTCCATTCTGGTCATGTCGAGAAGGTGCATCACCGGCGGCGCGGCCAGTTCTCCGGCGATCATCGCCCGGAGCATGTCCAGGCCGCTGCGTCGACCGACCTGGGCGGCGTTGACCGACGGGTCCGCCCAGGTGAAGGTACGGCTGCGCACTGGTTCCTGCGTCTGCGTCATGGACGCAGCCTGGCAGCAGGTTGCTGAGTCTGTCAACGAGATCTAGCCTGGTCGGATGCGACCCGCGGCTCTGGACTGGTCAGTGGAGAACTGCACCATCGCCCGCGCGATGGAGGTCCTCGGTGAGCGGTGGACCCTGGTGGTGCTCCGCGAGGTGTTCACCGGCGTACGCCGCTTCGACGACATGCGGGTACGCACCGGCATTCCCCGCCAGGTGTTGACCAACCGGCTCGCCAGCCTGGTGGAGCAGGGCGTGCTGAGTCGCGAGCCGTACCGGGAGCCCGGCAGTCGGCTGCGCCACGAGTACCGCCTCACGGAGAAGGGCCTGGATCTGTGGCCGGTGCTGGTCGCCGTCCTCGGCTGGGGCGACCGGTACCTCGCCGACACGGAGGGCCCGCCGCTCACTGTCACGCACCGCGACTGCGGCGCCGAGGTGCGCGCCGAACTGCGCTGCGCCGACGGGCACGACGTGGGTCGGCCCCGCGACGTGGTGCCCAGTCCGGGCCCCGGCGCCCGTCGCCGTATCCCCTGACCCGTTCCCGCCGCACTCCCTGGCGCCCGTCGCCTGACGCCCGTCGCGCGGCGCCGTGCCGTCCCGGCGTGCGGTGCATCCGACGCCCGGCGGGGAAGACATCGATGATCGTGCGCGTCGAAAGTGGGGCGGATGTCGGTTGGGTGTGACGGTGGCTGTTCGCCAGCGTGTCGGGGGTGTTGCGGCCGTGCGACCAACCGGGATCGGTGAATCCGGGCGAATTCAAGCCTTGTTAATGATCTTAAGTATGTGAATACTTCAGTCTCAGTCGGCCGGTTTCCCCAGATCGGCCGGGTTGCCCTCGGGTCAGCCGCCCCCGGCCAGACCCGCTCCCCCGCCCAGGAGGTTGTTACATGCGACCCACGAGGTCCTCATTCCGCGTTGCGGCTACAGTCGCCGTTTCCGGAACCCTGGTTGTCGGCTCGCTCATCGGCGCGCCGGCCCAGGCCGCTCCCGCCGCATCGCCCGACACCGCCGCCGCGATCTCCGCGGAACTCGGCGACCGCTCCGCCGGCTCGTACATCGACGCCAGCGGCAAGTCCGTCGTCACGGTCACCGACGCGACCGCCGCCAGCAAGGCCAGCAAGGCCGGCGCCGTCGTCCGCTACGTCACCCGCGGCGCCGCCGAGCTCAACCGGGCCACGGCCGAGCTGGAGCGCTCCGCCAAGATCCCGGGCACCGCCTGGTGGAGCGACCCGGTCACCAACCAGGTCGTCGTCTCCGTCGACAGCACCGTCACCGGGGCCAAGCTGGAGCGGGTCAAGGCCGCCGCCGCGCGGGCCAACGGCGCGGTCCGGATCGAGGCCGAGGCCGGCGTGCTGAGCACCCGGATCTCCGGTGGCCAGGCCATCTACGCAGGCGGGGGCGGGCGTTGCTCGCTCGGCTTCAACGTGCGCAGTGGCAGCACCTACTACTTCCTGACGGCTGGGCACTGCACCAACATCTCGGCCAGCTGGTACTCGAACTCCGCCCAGACCGCGCTGCTCGGCAGCCGTACCGGCACCAGCTTCCCGGGCAACGACTACGGCATCGTGCGGCACAACAACTCGGCCAACGCCGCCGGCAACGTCTACCTCTACAACGGCAGCTACCGCGACATCACCGGCGCCGGCAACGCCTCCGTCGGCCAGTCGGTGCAGCGCTCCGGCAGCACCACCGGCCTGCGCGGCGGCTCGGTGACCGCGACCAACGCCACCGTGAACTACGCCGAGGGCTCGGTCTCCGGTCTGATCCGCACCAACGTCTGCGCCGAGCCTGGCGACAGCGGCGGCTCGCTGTTCGCCGGCGGCACCGCCCTGGGTCTGACCTCCGGTGGTAGCGGCAACTGCCGCACCGGTGGCACGACCTTCTTCCAGCCGGTCACCGAGGCGCTCAGCCGCTACGGCGTCAGCGTCTTCTGATCCACGCACCGCTCGCGGGCCGCCGGAACACTCCGGCGGCCCGCGTCGCGTTGACAGCCACCGAACCCCGCCGACGCCGGGCGAACGCGACGACGCTCAGCCGGGCCCGGACGGTCCCGGTCGCCGCCGGGAGACCAGCACGGCGGCCAGCGGTACGCCCGCCTCGGCGGCCGCCGCCAGCCGCTCGGTCAGCCCGATCCATGCCCCGTCGGTGAAGAACTCGACGGCGAACCAGCCGACCAGCGCGAGGAGGACCACCGCCGCCGCGAGCGCCAGCCGGCGTACGAGAGCCGGCGGGTGGCGGTGGTCCCGGTCGGGGGACGGCCTCGCGCGGCGGGGCACCGCCAGGGCCGGCCAGACTGCCAACGCCGCGAACGCCACACCGGCGGCCACGGCGTGCGTCGTCGAGTCACCGGTCGGGCGCTGCGGGAACGCGACCAGGATCAGTGTCGCCAGCCCGCCCAGCGCGAGTAGCGCTCGGCCTGCCGGCGCGGCGCTGACCAGGCCGAGCGCGGTCGTCAGGTGACAGAGGCCCAGGCCGGCCAGCCCGACCGTCATGATCCAGCGATGCTCCGCACCCGTGGCGGCGAGCGCGCTGATGGTCTGCCGCACCGGGTCGAATCCGTCGGACTGGGCAGCCTGCGCCAGGGTCCACCCGCCGACGAGGAACAGGGGTGCGCCACCTGCCGACAGCAGGGCCCAACGGGGAACGGCAGACATCGGGCGATCGTAACGATCCGACCGGCGCGGTTTCCGGGCCGCGTGCTCGGGCTGACCGGCCGACGGTGCGGACCCCCTGAGCGGGCGAGGGCGACGAAGAGATCAGGCGGGACGACTCACGGCAGCAGGTCGGGGCGCCCGGGGGTCGGCCCGCTCGGTGGTCCGAGCGGATCCGGGGGTACGACGCCGATGGTCGGCAGGTCCGGGCCGACGCGTACGGTGCCGCCGGTCGACCAGGCGAGGTGCGCCCGCCGGGCGGAGAGGACAGCCAGCAGCGGCCAGAGGGAGACCGCTATCGCCGTCACCCGCTCGGCCAGCCCGGTGCGGGACCCGCTGGTCACCTCGAACGCGCACCAGCCGAAGAGCGCGAGCAGCACGAGCGTGGCGCTGAGCCCGACCGCCCGGCGGAACGCCCAGGGCGGCTCCGGTCGAGCGGGGTGCTCGGTGTCGCTACCACGCGGCAGCCGCAGTGCCGAGCCGGCCGGCCAGAGCACCAGGGCGAGGACGGCCACCGTCGCCGCGACGCCGTGGCTGAGTGAGCCGCCGACCGGCGGCCGGGGAAAGGCGACCAGCGCGATGGTGGCCACGCCACCGATCGCGAGCAGGAAGCGGCTGGGTAGTCCGGCCGCGTGCAGGACGGCGGCGACCGACAGGTAACAGCAGCCGAGCAGCACCAGGGCCACCACCATGATCCAGGCGTCGGTGGCGTCCTGTCCTGCCAGCTCGCTGATGGTGTCCCGGACCGGGTCGTACCCGACGGGCTGTCGGGCCTCCGCCACCGTCCAACCGGCCACCAGCAGCACGGGCGCCGCCGCCGCCGTGGCGACGGCCCAGTTCGGTACGGGCCGCATTTCGCCACGTTAACCGGCGCGGCCGCCGGCAGTGTCGGGTTCGCCGGTCCACCCCACCAGCGAATCGTGCCGGCCTGCCGGGTGCCCGGAGACGGGGCGGCCACCCCTGACAGAATGCGGGTGAGGACTGTTCCACGATGAGGAGTTGCCAGCCGTGATCCGTACCCACAATGCCGGAAGCCTGCGCGCCGCGGACGCCGGCTCGACGGTGACGCTCGCCGGCTGGGTGGCCCGCCGCCGCGACCACGGCGGGGTCATCTTCGTCGACCTGCGCGACGGTTCCGGTGTTGTCCAGGTGGTGTTCCGCGAGGAAGATGCGCACGCGCTGCGCAACGAGTTCTGCGTGAAGGTCGTCGGCGAGGTGACCCGCCGCCCGGCCGGCAACGAGAACCCGGAGCTGCCCACCGGCGAGGTCGAGGTCACCGTCGTCGAGTTGGAGGTGCTCTCCGAGGCGGCGCCGCTGCCGCTGCCGGTGGACGACCAGATCGAGGCCGGTGACGACATCCGACTCCGGTACCGCTACCTGGACCTGCGCCGCAGCGGCCCGGCGAACGCGCTGCGGCTGCGCTCGCGCGCCAGCCAGCTCGCCCGGGGTGTCCTGCACGAGCGGGACTTCCTGGAGATCGAGACGCCGACGCTGACCCGCTCGACGCCGGAGGGCGCCCGCGACTTCCTGGTGCCGGTGCGGCTTCAGCCCGGCAGCTGGTACGCGCTGCCGCAGTCGCCGCAGTTGTTCAAGCAGCTGCTGATGGTCGGCGGCATGGAGCGGTACTACCAGATCGCCCGCTGCTACCGCGACGAGGACTTCCGCGCCGACCGGCAGCCGGAGTTCACCCAGCTCGACATCGAGATGTCGTTCGTCACCGAGGACGACGTGATCGACCTCGGTGAGGCGATCGTCTCGGCGCTGTGGAAGGACCTGGCCGGGCACGAGATCACCCGACCGATCCCGCGGATCACCTGGCACGACGCGATGGCCCGGTACGGCTCGGACAAGCCGGACCTGCGCTACGGCGTCGAGCTGACCGAGCTGACCGAGTACCTGCGCGGCACCGAGTTCCGGGTCTTCGCCGGGGCGATCGACGCGGGCGGCTACGTCGGCGCGGTGGTGATGCCGGGCGGGGCGGCGCAGAGCCGCAAGGAGCTGGACGGCTGGCAGGACTGGGCGAAGGCGCGTGGGGCGCGCGGCCTGGCGTACGTGGTGCTGGACGCCGAGACCGGCGAGGCGCGTGGCCCGGTGGCGAAGAACCTCTCCGCCGAGCACCTGGGTGGGCTCGCCGACGCGGTCGGCGCCAAGCCGGGTGACGCGGTCTTCTTCGCCGCGAGCGCCACCACCCGGGAGGCGCAGGAGCTGCTCGGGGCGGCCCGCGTGGAGATCGCCAAGCGGTCCGGCCTGATCGACGAGAGTGCCTGGGCGTTCTGCTGGGTGGTCGACGCGCCGATGTTCGAGCGCACGGACGAGGGCGGTTGGACGGCCGTGCACCACCCGTTCACCTCGCCGAACTCGGAGTGGGTCGACCGGTTCGAGGAGGCTCCGGACCGGGCCCTGGCGTACGCGTACGACATCGTCTGCAACGGCAACGAGATCGGCGGCGGGTCGATCCGTATCCACCGGGGTGACGTGCAGAAGCGGGTCTTCGACCTGCTCGGCATCACTCCCGAGGAGGCGCAGGACAAGTTCGGCTTCCTGCTGGAGGCGTTCAAGTACGGCGCCCCGCCGCACGGCGGTATCGCCTTCGGCTGGGACCGGGTCTGCATGCTGCTCGCCGGCGCCGACTCCATCCGTGAGGTCATCGCCTTCCCGAAGACCCGGGGTGGCTTCGACCCGCTGACCAGTGCACCCACCCCGATCACCGCCCAGCAGCGCACCGAGGCCGGCATCGACGCCAAGCCCAAGCCCGCCGCAACCGCCCACACCGGCACGGCCGGCCCCGCAGCCCCGGTAGCAGACCCGGTCTGACCCCCGCTCCTGCTTGGTTGATCAAGAGGTTTGCGTCATCATCGCCCCGCGAGATGACGCAAACCTCTTGATCGTCAGTGGGGGAGTGGGCTGGGATGCGGGTGCTTGTTGTCGGGGGCAGTGGGTTACTCGGGCGGTCGGTTTGTCGGCGGGGCGTCGGCGCCGGGTGGTCGGTTGTGGGGACCTTTCATTCGGGTGAGATCGCGGTGCCGGGAGTCGCGGCACGACGGCTGGACGTGACCGACCGGTCCGCCGTGCGCGCGCTGGTCGCCGAGGTGCGGCCGGACGCCGTGGTCGGGACCCCCTATCGGTACGGGGACTGGGCGGTCACCGCCGACGGGGCGGCGCACGTGGCGCTCGCCGCCGCCGAGGTGGGTGCCCGGCTGGTGCACGTGTCCAGCGACGCGCTGCACGCCGGACGACCCGTGCCGTACGCCGACGACGAGCCACCCACGCCGGTGCACGCCTACGGTGCCGCGAAGGCGGCGGCCGAGACCGCAGTACGGGCGATCGACCCGGGCGCGGCGCTGGTGCGGACCTCCCTGATCGTGGGGGAGGGCAGTAAGCAGATCCAGCTCTGCCGGGACGCGCTCGCCGGCCGGGCCACCCTGTTCAGCGACGAACTGCGCTGCCCGATCGACGTCACCGACCTGGCCGACGCCGTGCTGGAGTTGGTCGCCTCGACGTACGCCGGTGTGCTCAACGTGGCCGGCCCGGACGCGGTCAGCCGGGCCGAGCTGGGCCTGCTGGTCGCCGAGCGGTACGGCCTGGACGCTGTCGGGTTGAGGACCACCACGAGCGCGGCCACCGGTGTGGTCCGCCCCCTGGACGTACGCCTGGACTCCGCGCGTGCCGCCGCCCTGCTGCGCACCCGGCTGCGCGGAGTACGCGAACTCCTCGCCCGCTGACGAGGGCACCTGCACACTTCCTATGCACACCTATTGTGCATAGGAAGTGTGCAGAGATAGTGTGCAGGCATGGCGAACGACGAAGGCGTCCTGCGGCCGGCGCCGCGTGAGGTGCGGATCGACAAACGGCAGGTCCGGGTGCTGGCGCACCCGCTGCGCATGCGGCTGGTCGGAGCGCTGCGGGTGAAGGGGCCCGCCACCGCGACCACCCTCGCCGAACTGCTCGGCACCAACACCGGCGCGACCAGCTACCACCTGCGGCAACTCGCCGAGGTCGGGCTGGTCATCGAGGATCCCGACCGCGGCAGCGGGCGGCAGCGCTGGTGGCAGGCGGCGCACGACGTGACCAACTGGGATCCGAGCGACTTCGACGACGACCCCGACGCCAGGGCCGCGATCGAGTGGATCCAGGGCGACCAGGTGCGTCTGCTCGCCGAGACCGCCGATCGCTGGTTCGCCACCCAGCACGAGTGGTCGGCCGCCTGGCGGGACGGGTTCGGCATGAGCGACATCTTCATGACCATCCCGCCGGCCCGGCTCGAGGAGCTCAAGGCGGAGGTGTGGCAGGTGCTGGAGCGGTATCACCGCGAGGCCGAGTCCGCTGCCGCCACCGACCCGGAGGCCCGCCCGGTGCAGGTGTTCCTGGCCGCCTACCCGTTGCGCGAGGGCCTCCAGTGAGCGCGCTGACCGTACGTCAGGTTCGGCGTCGTTACCTCACGCTCTACGGTCTGCGCTGGCTGCCCACGGGTCTGATGATCCCGGTGATGATCCTGCTGATGCAGGAGCGCGGCCTGTCGTTGCCGCAGATCGGCCTGGTCAGCACGGCGCAGGGGCTGCTGGTGCTGGCGCTGGAGTTGCCCACCGGCGGGCTCGCCGACGCCCTCGGTCGTCGACCGGTGCTGCTCGCCGCCGGGGTGCTGAACCTCGCCTCGCTGGCGCTGTTCGCGGTGGCCGACTCGTTCTGGCTGTTCTTCGTGGTCTGGGCTCTGCAGGGGATCTACCGGGCGTTGGACAGCGGCCCGTTGGAGTCCTGGTATGTCGACGCCACCCTGGCCGCCGACCCGGCGGCCGAGTACGAGCGCGGCCTCGGCTACGCCGGCACCGTCGTCGGTGGGGCCATCGGTGGTGGCGCGCTGCTCAGCGGTGGTCTCATCGCGCTCGGCCCGATCGGGCCGGTCAGCGCGCTCACGGTGCCCGTGTTCGCCGCCATCGTGGCGCAGGCGGCGGCACTCGTCGCGCTGGTCGTGCTGCTTGTCGAAGAGCGTCCGGCCACGGGGTTCGCGGCGCTGCGGGCCTCGGTGGTCCAGGCGCCCCGGATGATCGGCCAGGCCGTCGGCCTGCTGCGTCGTTCCCGGGTGCTGCTGGCGTTGGTGGCCGTCGAGTTGTTCTGGGGCTTCGGCATGGTCACCTTCGAGTCGCTGCTGCCGGTCCGGCTCGCCGAGGTGATCGGCGACCCGGAACGCGCCGCGGTGCTGCTCGGGCCGGCGAACTCGGCCGCCTGGCTCGCCTCGGCCGCCGGCGCGGCACTGACCCCACTGCTGCTGCGCTGGTTCGGCGCCGCGCCGGGTGCGGCAGTGCTGCGCATCCTCCAGGGCGTGACGGTGGTCGGGATGGGGTTGTTCGCCGGGCCGGTCGGCGTGCTGGTGGCCTACCTGGCCTGCTACGCCGTGCACGGCGCGTCCAACCCGTTGCACAGTGGACTGCTGCACCGGCAGGTCGACGGCCCGTACCGGACCAGCGTGCTGTCGCTGAACTCGATGATGGCGCAGCCGGCCGGCGCGCTCGGCGGGGTGGTGCTCACCGCGCTCGCCGCCGCCACCAGCGTCAGCACCGCGATGGTGGTCGGCGCTGTGGTGCTGGCCGTCGCCGCCCCGCTGTACCTGCCCGCCTGGCTGGCCGGCCGTCGGGCCGTCCCGGCCGTCGAGCCGACAGCGGTTCCGGTTCCCGCCGCGGACCGTTGAGAAGGGGCCCCTTGTCCGCAAGGGGCCCCTTCTCAACGGTCAGGCGAGGCGGATCGATCGTGCGGTCCAGGCTAGGAGCCGAGTGTCGAATGCCTCCGCGGGGCCGTCGCGGCGTGGCCGTCTCCACCGTCGAGATTGGCGAGTCGACCGATTGGGTACATCACGCGCCGACCTACTGGGAACCCCCACCGGAGGATTGACATGCTCGCCATTCTCGCGGCCATCGTTTTTGGCTTTGCCCTGCTGCTCGACCTGCTCGGCACCGACTTCGGAGCGCCCGACCTGTTCAACTGGAACACCCTCGTACTCATCGGGTTGCTCCTGCTCTCGCTCTACCTGGCCGGCGTGGGCAGCGGCCCGCGCGGCGGCGGCGGCGGTGGCGGCGGCCGTTGGTACCGGGGCCGTCGCCCCGGGCGTGGCTGACCGGAACCGATCACCGGTGGCGGGCCCGCGGCGCGATTCCGGCGTCGTGGGCCCGGCCCGGTACTGTCTTCGTGATGGAGTCCGACGCCCTCTTCTCCCTCGGTGAACCCGCCGGGTCGCGCAGCGCGCCCGACGGTCCCGCCGGTGTCGACGGCTTCACCGCGGTGGCCGACGATTCGCCCCTGCCCGTCCGGATGCGCCCGGTGACCCTCGACGAGCTGGTCGGGCAGGAACACCTGCTCGCTCCCGGCGCACCCCTGCGGCAACTGGTCTCCGGCGGCGCTCCGATGTCGGTGATCCTCTGGGGCCCGCCGGGCAGCGGCAAGACCACCATCGCGCACCTGGTGGCCGGGGCCACCGACCGCCGCTTCGTCGCCATGTCGGCGCTCTCCGCCGGCGTGAAGGACGTCCGGGCGGTGATCGAGGCGGCGCGCCGCCAGCGCCGTTCCGGCGGCCCGCAGACCGTGCTCTTCATCGACGAGGTGCACCGGTTCAGCAAGACCCAACAGGATTCGCTGCTCGCCGCCGTCGAGGACCGCACTGTCACCCTGCTGGCGGCGACCACCGAGAACCCGTACTTCTCGGTCATCTCACCGCTGCTGTCGCGGTGCGTGCTGCTCACTCTGCAACCGTTGGACGACGAGGCGGTGCGGGGTCTGCTGCGCCGCGCGGTCGCCGACAAGCGTGGCCTGGACGGCGCACTGGCCCTGACCACCGAGGCCGAGGATCACCTGGTCCGGCTGGCCGCCGGTGACGTCCGTAAGGCACTCACCGCCCTGGAGGCGGCGGCGGCCTCCGCCACGGCCCTCGGCGGCGGGCGGATCGACCTCGCCACCGCCGAGCAGGCCGTCGACGTGGCGGCGGTGCGCTACGACCGCGACGGCGACGCCCACTACGACGTGGTCAGCGCCTTCATCAAGAGCATGCGCGGCTCGGACGTGGACGCGGCGGTGCACTGGCTGGCCCGCATGCTGGTCGCCGGTGAGGACGCCCGGTTCATCGCCCGTCGTCTGGTCATCTTCGCCAGCGAGGACGTCGGCATGGCCGATCCCGGGGCGCTGAGCGTGGCGACCGCCGCCGCGCACGCGGTCGAGTACGTCGGGTTGCCAGAAGCGCAGCTCAACCTCGCCCAGGCGGTGATCCACCTGGCCACCGCGCCCAAGTCGAACTCGGCCACCACCGCCATCGGCGCCGCCATCGCCGACGTCCGGGCCGGTCGCGGTGGCCCGGTGCCGCGAGGGCTGCGCGACGCGCACTACGCCGGCGCCCGAGGGCTGGGCCACGGGACCGGCTACCGCTACCCGCACGACGACCAGCGCGGCGTGGTCACCCAGCAGTACGTCCCGGACGACCTGGTGGGCACCGACTACTACCAGCCGAGTCCGCACGGCGCGGAGCGGTCGGTGGCCAGCCGGTTGCCGGTGCTGCGCCGGATCGTGCGTGGTCTGCCGGCTCCGGCCGCGCGCCCGGAGACGCCGACATCCGAGCCGTCCGTAACGGCGCAGACCGCGCCAGCGCTATCCCCGGGGGCCGCCCGTCCGACGACGGGCCCGGGTGCCCCCGGCACGATGCAGGACAGCGGCACCGACGCCGCAGGAGAGGGTCAACAGTGAGATCGCGTGGTGGGGACCGCCCGGACGAGGGCCCGGACGAGCGGCGCGATCCCCGCGCCAAGACCCGCCGTTGGGGTCGGGGCCGGCCGGCTGAGCCCGAGCCGGAGCAGCCGGCCGCCGGCGAGGAGTTCGGCTGGATCGACGACCTGCGCTCGGCCAAGCAGCAACGCGCCGAGCTGGGCCCGGACGGCGCACCGGCGGAACCGAACCGGCCCCGTGGGGGCATGCCGCCGGCCGACCCGGCCGGGCCGCCGGCACAACCCACCCCGCGTACGCCGGGAGAGCCGGCCGGTGCGCGCGGCAGTGCGCCGGAGTCCTCGGGGCCGCCGGCCCCGCGGCAGACTGAAGCGGGCGGTGCCGCCGCCCGTCGACCGGTCGACGGGGCCAGGCGCGGAGAGTCG
>NZ_JAGPXY010000254.1 GCF_018070325.1 Micromonospora sp. H61 | reverse complement strand
GATGTGGATAAGAGACAGGTAGAGATCCATCTTTGCGGGACAGTGTTGGTAGAGCACGGGCTTCGAGACCCCGGCCCGCTCGGCGATGTCGTCCATCGCGGCGGCGTGCGACCGGCTCGTGGTGCCCGCTCAACGTCCCGCACCGCCGACTGAGCAGGGTGCCGTCGAGCCCGACCCGGGCCCCGCCCCACACTCCACCGTCGATCCGGCTGCCGCGCACCGTGCGCGGTGGGCCGCGCCCGGGTTACCCACCTCGGCCCCGCCGGCTGTCCAGGTGCCGCCCGTCGGCACCTCGGCGTCGGGTTTCGAGGTGCCGCCCGGTTTCCACGCGCCGACCAGCGAGCGGCTGGCCGCCGACGAAAGTCCGACAGCGCCACGCGACTGGCGGGACCCGCTCGCACCCGAGCCCGCGGCGACCTCGGGACGCACCCCGGGCCCGGCCGCGTCCGCCGACGAGGGCG
>NZ_JAGPXY010000038.1 GCF_018070325.1 Micromonospora sp. H61 | reverse complement strand
GCTCAGAGGGGGCGGGTGTAGCGGAGCTGTCGGGCCGGGGACGACCCGATTGTCTCGTCCCGTTCGTCGCCGGTGGGGGTCCAGCCACCGCGCTCGTAGAACGAGCGGGCGTGGGCGTTGTCCCGCAGCACCCAGAGCACGGCACGCCGCCAACCCTGCGCCCGCATGGCGTCCAGGGCGTCTACCATCAGGGTGCGGCCGACGCCCCGGCCCTGCTCGGCAGGGTCGAGGTGGATCGCGTTGAGCAGCCCGGTGGCGGGGTCGTCCTCGTCGTCCGGGCCCAGGTGGCTGAACCCGACCATCGCCCCGGCCCGCTCGGCCACTGTCATCCGGTGGGTGTCCCGCTCCCAGATCCACCGCTCGACCCAGTATCGCCCCATCGCCTCCGGTGTCGGGTCGGCCAGCGCCACGGCCGGCAGGAAGG
Organism: Micromonospora sp. H61; assembly: GCF_018070325.1. Classification (GTDB taxonomy): domain Bacteria; phylum Actinomycetota; class Actinomycetes; order Mycobacteriales; family Micromonosporaceae; genus Micromonospora; species Micromonospora salmantinae. Next base: position 57,230 of record NZ_JAGPXY010000038.1, on the reverse strand, counting down.
CGGAGTACGCGGCGGCCCGGGAGCGCTGGTGCAGGGCACCCACCGCCATCAGGTCGCCTTCGGTCGCGGGGCGGAGCGTGACGGTCACCCGGCCGAGGCTACCCGGCGCGGCGGAAGCTGCACCGTGGTCAGATCCTCGGCGATGACCAGTTCGCCGTCGAAGTGCGCGCGCGCCTCGTCGTGGAACCGGCGCGGGTCGGGGTAGCGCTGGGAGAAGTGAGTGAGCACGAGTCGGCGTACCCCGGACTCGGTCGCCACCCGGGCGGCCTGCGCCGCGGTCAGGTGGCCGACCTCGGCGGCGAGCGCGGCCTCCGACTCCAGGAACGTCGACTCGATGACCAGCAGGTCGGCGTGCTCGGCGAGGGCGTACACCCCGTCGCAGAGGCCGGTGTCCATCACGAACGCGAACCGCTGCCCCGGCCGGGGAACGCTCACCTCGGCCCGGGTGACGCGGCGTCCGTCGAGGTCGAGGTGCCCGACTCGGATCAGCTCGCCGACGGCCGGCCCGACGATGCCGTACGCGGCCAGCTTCTCCGGCAGCATCCGGTGCCCGTCCGGCTCGACCAGCCGGTAGCCGTACGTCTCGATGGGGTGCCGGAGCCGGCGTGCCTCCAGCGTGCCGCAGCGCAGGGCGATCCGCTGCCCGTCCGCCTCGATGGGCTCGACCCGCAGCTCGGCGGTCTCGTAGAAGGAGGTGGCGTACCGCAGCCGGGCGAAGTATTCGGCGCCGCCGGCGGGAAAGTGCACGGCGACCGGGTGGGCCACCCGGTCCAGGGAGAGCCGCTGGATAGTGCCGGGCAGGCCCAGGCAGTGGTCGCCGTGGAAGTGGGTGACGCAGATCCGGGTCAGGTCGGTGGCGGTGACAGTGGTGTGCAGGAGCTGACGCTGGCTGCCCTCACCCGGGTCGAAGAGGATCACCTCGTCGTCCCAGCGCAACACGTACCCGTTGTGGTTGCGCTGACGGGTCGGCGCCTGGCTGGCCGTCCCCAGCACCACCAGCTCGCGCATGGACATCGCCACTCCCGCGGATATGGAGCGACCCCCGGGGCGCTCCGCGCATGTGCGCGGGCCGGCTGGACTTGGCCGGCACCCCGGGGGTCGGGTGGCTGTCGTGGATTCGCCGCACCGCTGCCACACGGTCTCGACGATGTTGCTGCTGCCCGCCTTACGGCGAGCCGTTCACTGTCGAGGACAGCGGCTAGCTGACAGCCACCTCACGAGTCCGATTGCTATACAAGTCTGGACCACCTCCTTTCACGTGTACGGCCACGTTATCGAGTTCTCGTCGGGCTCGGCAACGGATTTCGATCACAGGGCCGAACGGGAATGCCCCAACTACTCGGTGGCCGGGCAGCAGGCATTGCGGGTGGACGCGGTATCAGCCGTTGTGCCTACGGAGCGTCGGTGAGCTCGCGTCGCCAGTGCGCGAAACGCTCGCGGAGAGCGGGTAGCTCGGCGGGCGGTATCCCGTAGCAGTCGAAGTCCGCGTCCGTGATCTGGGTCAACGCGCCCAGGGCGTCTGCGAAGGCACGCGGCTCGAAGCCGGGATCCGCAGCTGCCGCCAGCTCGAGCAGACGTTGCCTCGTGTACCGGCCGCTGAGGAGGGCGGCGTCCACGTCGAGGTAGTCCCGAGCTTCGGCGCGGCCGAAGAGCGCACACATCTTGTTGGCGACGGCGTCGTCGGGATGGAGGACAGGGCCGACGGCGGACATCACGGGGTCGTGCGCTCGCCAGTCCGCCGACATCTCCAGCTTGTCCGGCTCTCCGTCTGGATCATTCTGGTCCGCGACGAGCAGACGGGCGAACGTGTCGTTCCGAATCAGGGCGGTGACCGCGTATTGGTGCTCTTCCAGAGCGATGATGACGTTGTCGACCGCTTCCGGGAACGAGGCGCGTAGGTGCCAGGCCGTGAAGAGATCCACATCGCCGCTGAGTCGACTGCCCATGCCGTGCGCGCTCACCGCGTAGCCACCGGCCAAGGCGAAGCCAAATCGGCCGGCAGTCGCGAGTGCGACTCGGGTGATCTTGATGTGGCTCGGCAGCATCGTTCAGGCGGCGCGTCGAGGGGCGCTGCGGAGTTCGGGAAAGCACTCTTCCCAGGCTTGGCGCACGGCTTGAGGTAACCACATCGACGGCCAGAGTTGGATCAGCGAGTCGCGGCTGACGTAGGTGTAGAGGTCGGCCGGACTGGCAGCCTCGTTGAGGACCGTCCGGTACAGGTCGCCAATACGTCCGGGCTGCGCAAGGTCGTAACGAGAGTTGCCGGACCACTTCAAGTGGCGTGGCAGGTCTATCACCCCGGACGTGGGTCCGCAAAGCTGATCAAGGGTTTCGGGCACGACGACCGGCTTTGCGTAACCGTGCGGACGGCTAACGCTGTCGCCGCTCATCGTGCCCTCCCATGTGTCCGAATCAGGCTAACGCCTCGACTCAGCCGGCGACACGGGCCACGCCGACCGGGCAGCTCAGGCCGTTCGGGCCGTGGTTGCAGTACCCGTTCGGGTTCTTGGTCGGCGCCAGGTACTGCTGGTGGTAGTCCTCGGCGAAGTAGTAGCTGCCGAGCGGGGCGATCTCAGTGGTGATCTCACCCTTGCCGGCCCGCGTCACGATCGGCTGGAACGCGTCCCGGGACGACTCCGCGATGGTCCGCTGCTCGTCGGTGGTCGTGTAGATCGCCGAGCGGTACTGGGTACCGACGTCGTTGCCCTGGCGCATGCCCTGGGTCGGGTCGTGGTTCTCCCAGAAGACCTTCAGCAGATCCTCATAGTTGATCTTGCTGGGGTCGTACACCACCTGGACGACCTCGGCGTGCCCGGTCCGGCCGGAACACGTCTCCTCGTACGTCGGGTTCTTGGTGATGCCACCCGCGTAACCGGCGGACGTGGTGTAGACGCCGGGCAGCGTCCAGAACAGCCGCTCGGCACCCCAGAAACAGCCCATGCCGAAGACCGCGACCTGTAGGCCCTCAGGGAACGGGCCCTTCAACGGGGTGCCCAGCACCTCGTGGCGGTCGGCGACCGGCATGGCGATCGGACGGCCCGGCAGGGCCTGGTCGGGCGAGACCATATCGGCGTTCATACGGCGCAAAAACACGGTGGGATCTCCTCTCGTACCACTCCCAGCGTGTAACACCGGAGGGTCCACCTTCCTTACCCGGGTGACAGTGAGTCAGGCCCCGCCGGGGAGCGCCGCCGCGATCCGGTCCGCGTACGTCTGGGCCTCGGTGTCGTCGTCGTACCGCGTACGTGGCCAGAAGAAGCCCCGCAACCCGTCGCCCTTGGTGCGCGGGACCACGTGGGTGTGCAGGTGGGGCACCGATTGGGACACCTTGTTGTTCATCGCCACGAAGGTCCCACCGGCGCCCAGGGCGGTCTCCACCGCCACCGCCAGTCGCTGAACCATGGCGAAGTAGTCGGGCAGCAGGTCGGCCGGCAACTCCTGCAGGGTCACCAGGTGCACCCGGGGCACCACCAGGACATGCCCCTTGAACACCGGCCGGGTGTCCAGGAACGCCACCCCGTCCGGGGTGTCGGCCACCCGGAACGCCGGCACCTCGCCCGTCACGATCCCGCAGAACACGCAACCGCTCATCGGGCCAGGCTATGCGGCGGCCTCGCGCGTCCCGGCGCCCCCCACGCGTGAATCGGCTGTGGTAATCATCTACGTGAATGGATGAACACTGGGTGATCCCGGCCGTCGGCGTGCGCGTCGATGCTCCGAAAGGACCAAGCTTGCAGATCAGAAGAGCCCTCACCCTGGCACTGGCGGCGCTGACCGCCGGGCTGCTCACCGGCGCGGCCCCGGGCCACGCCCAGGCGGCCGCCGCGCCGACCGCCACCCCACTGCCGCTGAGCACCGTGGCCGACGTGGTGTCGGCCGGTGACCGGGTCTTCGTCAGCGGTGGCAGCTCCGCCACCGATGTCGTGGTGACCAGCGCGACCGGCACCGTGGTCGGCACCCTGTCGGGCCTGCCCGGCCCCACCGACCTGCTGCTCAGCGCCGACCGGCGGACCCTCTACGTGGCGCTGCCCACCGCCAACGCCATCGCCGCCTTCGACACCGGCTCGCTGATCGAGTCGGCCCGGTACGACACCGGCGCGGGCGAGTGCCCGTCGTCGCTGGCGTTGACCGGCCGGTACCTGTGGTTCGGCTACGGCTGTGACCAGTGGGGCGGCAACATCGGCCGGATCGACCTGGGCCGTCAGCCGGCCCGCCTCAGCACCGGCGTGGTCAGCGAGGACTTCTACTACGCTCCGCTGCTGGCCGCCGCCGCTCAGAACCGGGCGGTGCTGCTCGCCGGTCAGCCGGGGTTGAGCCCGGCGTCGGTGTACGCATACGAGATCGGCGCCGCAGGAGCGCTGACCATGCTGCGGACCAACCAGTTCTCGGCCGTCGGCAGCAACCTGCGCGACATCGCCCTCGACCCGACCGGCACCACCCTCTACACGGCCGCCGGCTCCCCACCGCTGGTGCAGGCGTTCCCGTTCGCCGACATCGCCACCCCCACCGCGACGTACGCCACCGGTCCGTACCCGCGAGCAGTCGAGCTGTCGCGTCTCGGCACCCGGATCGTCGCCGGCGCCGACGCCGCCTACGCCCCGGACGTCTTCGTGTTCGCGGCGGACGGCACCGAACAGGCCCGCTACGAGTTGGGCGATGAACTCAGTGCCGGCGGGCTGGCCTGGGCGCCGAACGAAGCCCGGGTCTACGCGGTCACCTCAGACTGGACCGGAGCCCGTCCGGCGACCCTGCACGTCCTGCCCGTTCCGGCCGGCTGACCGGGCACCAGGAGCGCGAGGGTCGGGCCGGTCGGTCCGACCCTCGCCCGGGAGCGCGGGTTCCGTTCCAGCCCTCGGGACGGGGCACTAGCCTCACCAGAATGAGTCACGGCTTCGAGACGCTCGCCATCCACGCCGGTCAGGACCCCGAGGCCCGCACCGGCGCGGTGATCCCACCGATCTACCAGACCAGCACGTACGCCCAGGACGCCGTCGGCGCGCCTCGCCTCGGCTACGAGTACAGCCGCTCCGGCAACCCGACCCGTGACGCGCTCCAGGAGTGCCTGGCGGCGCTGGAGGGCGGGCCGGTGGGGCTCGCCTTCGCCAGCGGCCTGGCGGCGGAGGACACCCTGCTGCGGGCCGTGTGCCAGCCCGGCGACCACGTGGTGATCCCGGACGACGCGTACGGCGGCACGTACCGGCTCTTCGCCCGGGTCGCCCAGCGCTGGGGCCTGGAGTTCAGCCCGGCCAAGGTTTCCGACCCGGACGCGGTCCGGGCGGCCGTGCGGCCCGGCCGAACGAAGATCGTCTGGGTGGAGACGCCGACCAACCCGCTGCTCGGCATCGCCGACATCGCCGCCCTGGCCGCCGTGGCACACGACGCGGGCGCTCTGCTGGTGGTGGACAACACCTTCGCCTCGCCGTACCTGCAGCAGCCGATCGCCTTCGGTGCGGACGTGGTGGTGCACTCCACCACCAAGTACGTCGGCGGGCACTCCGACGTGGTCGGTGGCGCCCTCGTCGTCGCCGACGCCGGGCTCGGCGAGGAGTTGCGCTACCACCAGAACGCGATGGGCGCGATCAACGGCCCGTTCGACGCCTGGCTCACCCTGCGGGGCATCAAGACCCTCGGGGTACGCATGGACCGGCACTGCGACAACGCCGAGCGACTCGCCGCGTACCTCGACGGTCACGCCAAGGTCGCCCAGGTGCTCTATCCGGGGCTGCCCTCGCACCCCGGTCACGAGGTCGCCGCCAAGCAGATGCGCCGGTTCGGCGGCATGATCTCGTTCCGCGCCGCCGGTGGTGAGGACCACGCCGTGGACATCTGCAACCGGGCCAAGCTCTTCGTGCTCGCCGAGTCGCTGGGTGGTGTGGAATCCCTGATCGAGCACCCGGGTCGGATGACACACGCAAGTGCTGCCGGCTCGCCGCTTGAAGTTCCCGGCGATCTCGTGCGACTGTCTGTCGGCATCGAGACGGTCGACGACCTACTCGCCGATCTGGAGCAGGCGCTGGGCTGACCGCTGGGGGAGGATGGCCGTGCAGGACATCATGGCGACCTGGGTCGGAGCGACCGCCAAGCAGATCGCCCGAGGGGTACGCCGAGGTGACGTCTCGGCGACCCAGGTCGTCGCCGACCACCTCGAGTACATCTCCCGAGCCGACAGTGAGCTGGCCGCGTTCCGCGCCGTTCGCGGCGGTGAGGCGATCACCGAGGCGGAGAAGGTCGACGAGCAGGAGGACCTGGCCAACCTGCCGCTGGCCGGGGTTCCGGTGGCGGTCAAGGAGAACACCCCGGTCGCCGGCCTGCCCACCTGGAACGGGTCGGCCGCCGCTCGCACCGACGTGGCGGAGGCCGACCACGAGGTGGTGCGTCGGCTGCGCGGCGCCGGGGCGGTGATCCTCGGCGTGACTCGGATGCCGGAGCTGGGGCTGTGGGCACTGACCGACGACGACAGCGCGGTGACCCGTAACCCGTGGGACAGCACGCGTACCCCCGGTGGGTCCTCCGGTGGTGCCGCCGCCGCGGTCGCCGCCGGGCTGGTGCCGATCGCGCACGCCAACGACGGTCTCGGCTCGATCCGGATTCCCGCGGCCTGCTGCGGACTCGTCGGCCTCAAGCCCGGTCGGGGCGTGGTCCCCTGCCAGCTCGGGGCGGACGACTGGTTCGGCCTCACCGAGCACGGCATGTTGACCAGCACGGTTGCCGACGCGGCGGTCGGCTTCTCGGTGCTCGCCGGCCGGCGTCCCGAGAAGCTGGTCCCTCCGCAGCGGCTGCGGGTGGGTGTCTCGCTGCGCTCCCCGGTGCGCGGTGTCGCACCGGACGCACCCAACCGGGACGCTGTCGCCGCCGCCGGTCGGCTCCTCGCCGCCGCCGGGCACGACACGGTGCCGGCCGATCCGGTCTACCCGACCGCGCTCGGCCTGCAGGGCATCGCCACCTGGTTCGCCGCAGCCGCCACCGACGTCCGGGCCTCCGGTCTGGACCGGCGTGGGCTGCAACGGCGTACCCGCCGGCACGTCGCGCTGGGCGAGTGGGCGCAGCGTCGCGGCTACGTGCGGGAGGCGGACCGGGCAGCCTGGCGGCAACGGTCGGTCGACTTCTTCACCGACCACTCGGTGGACCTGCTGCTCACCCCGGCGCTGGCCAGCGCGCCACCGGAGGCGGCCCGCTGGTCGGAGCGGTCCTGGCGGGCGAACATGACAGCCAACATCCGGTACGCCCCGTACGCCGCACCCTGGAACATCGCCGGCCTGCCGGCGGTCGTCGTGCCGGTCGGCCGCCGCCCGGACGGCCTGCCGGTCGCCGTGCAGCTGGTCGGTCCGCCCGGCTCGGAGCTGCTGCTGCTCGGTGTGGCCGGTCAGTTCGAGATGGCCGCCCCGTGGACGCGCCACGCCCCCGGCTACCCCCGGGTCGGCACGGAGTCGCCGGCCACCGCCTGACCGTCGACGGTGTGCGCGCTGTCGGGCACTCCGGTGTCGCCGCCGAGGGCTCCGCAGGCGGGTGGCACGATCGGGGCATGACGGAACTGGTCGGTCTCGACGACGTGCGGGCCGCACGGGAGTTGCTCGCTGGCGTCACCCGCACCACCCCACTGGAGCCCTCCCGGCCACTCAGCGCGGCGCTGGGCGGGCCGACGTGGCTCAAGTGCGAGAACGTGCAGCGCGCCGGCTCGTACAAGGTGCGGGGCGCGTACGTGCGGATCTCCCGGTTGTCGGCGGCGGAGCGGAAGCGCGGCGTGGTCGCGGCGAGCGCGGGCAATCACGCGCAGGGCGTCGCTCTCGCCGCCGGCCTGGTCGGCACGCACGCCACAGTCTTCATGCCGGTCAACGCGCCGCTGCCGAAGGTGGCCGCCACCAAGGGGTACGGCGCGCAGGTCGAGTTGGCCGGGAACACCGTCGACGAGTCGCTGGTCGCGGCGCACACGTACGCCGAGCGCACCGGCGCGGTGCTGATCCACCCGTTCGACCACCCCGATGTGATCGCCGGGCAGGGCACTGTGGCGCTGGAGATCCTCGAACAGTGCCCGGACGTGAAGACGATCATCACCGGGGTGGGTGGCGGCGGTCTGATCTCGGGCATGGCGGTGGCCGCGAAGGCGTTGCGCCCGGACGTCCGGATCATCGGCGTGCAGGCGGCCGGGGCGGCGGCGTTCCCGCCCTCACTGGTGGCCGGGGAACCGGTCCGGCTGCCCATCTTCTCCACAATCGCCGACGGCATCGCGGTCGGTCGGCCGGGCGAGATCACCTTCAACCATGTGCGCAAGCTGGTCGACGAGATCGTCACGGTCTCCGAGGAGGACATCTCCCGGGCCCTGCTGATGCTGCTGGAGCGCGGCAAGCAGGTGGTCGAGCCGGCCGGGGCGGTCGGAGTGGCCGCGCTGCTGGCCGGCGTGGTCGAGGTGGAGACGCCGGTGGTCGCGGTGCTCTCCGGCGGCAACATCGACCCGTTGCTGATGCTGCGGGTGATCGAACACGGGTTGGCCGCGGCGGGTCGCTACCTGCGGGTGACCGTCCGCTGTTCGGACCGGCCGGGGCAGCTCGCGTCGCTGCTCACTCAGATCGCCGAGCACCGGGCCAACGTGGTGGACGTGGAGCACCAGCGGGCCAACCCGCACCTCGGCCTCGGCGAGGTGGAGGTGGCGCTGTCGGTGGAGACCCGGGGTGTCGAGCACTCGGACACCCTGATCAGCGCCCTGCGGGCCAGCGGCTACCAGGTGGTATTCGCGGCCGAGGCGTGACACCGGTGGGTGCCACGCCTCGGATGCGCGGTGTTTCGACAGCGGGTGCCGGCGTCGGTCGAGCCAGCCGGAAGCGGGTAGCGCGACCGGCGACGGTCAGCCGGAGAACGGCTCGAAGCTGACCACTGTCACCTTGATGTCGGCGCCGCTGGGGGCCGTGTAGGTGCAGGTCTGCCCGGCTCGACCGCCCAGGATCGCCTTGCCCAGCGCGGACTCGGGGCTGTAGACGGTCAGGTCGGTGGTGGCCGCGATCTCCCGGGAACCGAGCAGGAAGGTCTCGGTGTCGTTGGTGTCGTCGTCGAAGTAGATCGTCACCACCATGCCCGGCGACACCGCGTCGGCGGTCGGGGCCTCGCCGACCTTCGCGGTGCGCAGCAGCTCCTGCAGGTAGCGGATGCGACCCTCGGCCTTGCCCTGCTCCTCGCGGGCGGCGTGGTAGCCGCCGTTCTCCCGCAGGTCGCCCTCCTCGCGCCGAGCGTTGATCTCAGCTGCGATCGCCGGGCGGTTGGCGATGTGCTCGTCGAGCTCGGCCTGGAGGCGGTCGTACGCGTCCTGCGACAGCCAGGTGGCGGGCGCCTCGTTGCCAGTGGACACAGGCGTTCTCCTCAGTTGTGCGTGGCTGGCTGACAGGTGAACTACCAAGTTACCAGTGCGGTACGACACAGCGTGTCGGCCATCACCGCCGGTGTCCGGATCCGACACCGGCGGTAGGCGCCCCGCCAACCCGGCTTCTGGTGCTGTTCGAGCAGCTCAGGACGGTGCTCGGCAGCGCAGGACCTCACCGATGAACGGCCGCGCGGTGGTGGCCAGGCGGTGCTGGGTCGTGACGTGCCGATCCCCGGGATCGGCGGTCACTGTGACCTGTTCCCGGCCGACCTCGGCGCCGGCACGGTCCCGGGCGCGCAGCACGCAGACCGCCGATCCGCCGGGCGGAACTGTCACCCGAAAGTCGACAAGCACCTGCTTGTCCGTGATGTCGGTGTACGTGATCACCTGGGCGTCGTAGACCGGGTCGCCGTACTGGCGGTAGAGCCGCACCGAGATCACGGTCAGCGTCGCGACGAGGGCAAACAGTGCCAGCGCGGCCAGCAGCGTACGGCGGCGCTTTCCGCCCGGTGCCCGACGGCGGCCGTAGCGCCCGGCCGGGAATACCGGCGCGCCTGGTGAAATTGTGGCGTGCGTCTCGGTCACCGGCGGGTATCTCCTGGCGTTGTTGTCGGCGGCATCGGCAAGAATGACAGAGCCCCATCCTCCCACCCGGTCCAGCGGCAGGAATGGCAGGTCATGCCCGGCGCTGGTGGCCGGTGACAGGGTGCGGTGAGGAAAGATCCCGGCAGGTCAGCCGGTCGAGCCCGGTCGGGTCCACCGTCCGGCACAGACGAGGAGCGCCGAAGTTGGCAGAGCAACTGCGTCTCATGGCCGTGCACGCGCACCCGGACGACGAGTCGAGCAAGGGCGCGGCGACCACGGCGAAATATGTCGCTCAGGGGGTGGACGTCCTGGTCGTGACGTGCACCGGTGGCGAGCGCGGGAGCGTGCTCAACCCCAAGCTCGACCGACCCGACGTGTGGGCCAACATCGGCGAGATCCGGCGTGCCGAGATGGACGCCGCGCGGGCGATCCTCGGCGTCGACCAGGCCTGGCTGGGCTTCGTCGACTCGGGGCTGCCCGAGGGTGATCCGCTGCCGCCGCTGCCCGAGGGCTGTTTCGCCCTCCAGGACGTCGAGGTCGCCGCGGGCCCGCTGGTGCGGCTGATGCGCGAGTTCCGTCCGCACGTGGTGACCACGTACGACGAGGAGGGTGGCTACCCGCACCCGGACCACATCATGTGCCACAAGGTGAGCGTGGCCGCGTTCGAGGCCGCCGGTGACCCGGAGCGCTACCCGGAGCTGGGCGCGCCCTGGCAGCCGCTGAAGCTCTACTACGACATCGGCTTCTCCAAGGGCAAGATCATGGCCCTGCACGAGGGCATGCTGGCCGCCGGTCTTGAGTCGCCCTACGAGGAGTGGCTCAAGCGGTGGGAGGACCGCCCCGACAAGGGCCCGCGGATCACCACCCGGGTCGAGTGCGCCGAATACTTCACGGTCCGTGATGACGCGCTGCGCGCCCACGCCACCCAGGTCGACCCGGACGGCTTCTGGTTCCACGTGCCGATGGAGCTCCAGCAGCGCGCCTGGCCGACCGAGGATTACGAGCTGGCCCGCTCGATGGTCGACAGCCCACTGCCCGAGTCCGATCTCTTCGCCGGGGTGCGGGAGACGGCGCACGCGCGCTGATTCCCGGCGGGGCTACCCTGGTTACCAACCGCACATCGGAGGAACGCCATGCTGACCGCTGCCCAGGTGCTCGCGGAGAACAACTTCGGGGACACCCGCACGGGTGGTCTGGCCGGGCCGATGGGCCTCTTCCTCATCCTGCTGCTGGCCACCGCGACCATCCTGCTGATCCGCAACATGAACGCTCGGCTGCGCCGTCTGCCGGACCGTTTCCCCCAGCAGTCCGGGCCGACCGACCCGACCAGGGCCGATGCGACAGTCGTCGATCCGACAGACGGGACCGGGGCTCGTGATTCATCCACGCCCGCTCCCAACGGGCACCAGCAGCACCTGAACGGGTAGTCCGCGCGTGAATCACGCCGAACCGGGTGGTCGCCCCCTGTTGCGGCCACCCGGTTTGGCTTAGCCTTCCGCCGGGGGGACCAAAAGTCTCCGAGCCGTGTGCGGGAGGGGGCGCCGATGACCAGCACAGCACCGGCCGCCCACCGCGACGTCGGTCGGTCGGCTGACGGGGGAGGTCGATGACCTCCGGTCCGGCCGACGACCCGTTCGATCGGCTCGGGGTGCGTGGCACACCGGGCCGGCTGCTCGTGCTCACCGCCGCCGTCACGCTGACCGCCCTGGCCGCCGCCGCGGTCGGGTTGACCCTCCCGGTCCGGCTGCCGGCCGACGACCCCCTCGGCGGTCCGGCCCGCTTCGGCATCGCCGTCGCCGTCCTGGCCCTCGCCCAGCTCGCCCGGCTGCGATTCCGCTCGGCCGCGGGCATGGTCAGCATCACCTGGGGCGAGGCGGCCCTGATCGTCTGCCTCTACCTGACTCCAGCCGGCTGGCTCCCGTCCGCCACGCTGCTCGGCACCGGGCTGGCCTGGACGTTGCTGTCACTGCACAACGACCGCCGTCCGGCCCTGGAGATCGTCCGGATCGCCGCGTCGCTGGCCGCCGCGTCGGCGCTTGCCGTCTCCGTGACCACCGCGCTCGGGCGGCCGCTGCTCTCGCCACCAACCCCGATCCTGGCGCTGGCAGTGATCGCCGGTTCGGTGACGTACCTCCTGGTGACCGCCTGGCTCGGCGGCGTGACGCTGGGCCTGCGGCACGGGCTGCCGATCGGGCCGGCGCTGTTCGCCGCGCTGCGCGGCAAGCTGCTGATGTTCGTCGGCAACGTGGCGGTCGGCCTCGTGGTGGTCGCCCTGCTGGAACTCGACCCCCGCTGGTTGCTGTTGCTGCCGCCGCTGCTGTGGCTGTTGCAGCAGACCTACCGTTACCGGCTGCGCTCCGATCAGGAGCGTCGCACCTGGCGTGCCTTCGCCGAGGCCACCGCGGCCCTCAACCAGCTCGACGAGCGCGGCGTGGCCAGCGCGGCGGTCACCGGGGCGCTGACGCTGTTCAACGCCGAGCTGGTGGACGTCGACGTGGCCCGGGTCGACGGCCGGTGGCACCGCTACCGGGGCGACGCCAGCGGTCAGCTTGTCGACCGGGAGACCGGCCCACCGGACCAGTCGGAGCCGGACGAGCACGAGCTGAGCCGGGCGCTGTCGGTCGGCGCCACGCCGGTCGGTCGGCTGCGGGTGCGGTTCCCCCGCTCGGCCCCGCCCACGGCCCGGGAACGTGACGCGGTGGCCGCGTTCGGCGACGCCCTCGCCGCCGCGTTGCACGACGCCGCGACCCACCACGAGCTGCGGCTGGTGACCGCCCGTTCGTCGTACGAGGCGGTGCACGACCCGCTCACCGGGCTCGCCAACCGGGCGGCGATGCTGAGCAAGGGCGACCAGTCGCTGCGACAGCTCAGCCACGACCACCCGGTGGCGCTGCTGCTGCTGGACATCAACCAGTTCAAGGAAGTCAACGACACCCTCGGCCACGCGGCGGGTGACCAGTTGCTGCGACTGACCGCGAACCGACTCAACGCGCTGGTCCGCGCCGGTGACCTGCTCGGTCGACTCGGTGGCGACGAGTTCGCCCTCCTGCTCACGGCGGTGCCGGTGCTCGGCGACCGGGCCGCCCCGATGGCCCACGCGCTGCGTCAGGCCCGCGAGATCGCCGAACGGCTGGCCGCACCGACCGAGGTGGCCGGCGTACGGATGTCCATCGAGGTCTCGGTCGGGGTGGTGGTCGCCGCCGCGGGCACCGCGGACCTGACCGAGCTGCTGCGTCGGGCCGACATCGCGATGTACCAGGCCAAGGAGGGCGGCGGCAACGTCGCCGCGTACGACGGCGCGCGCGACGCGGCCAGCACCGACCAGCTCGCCCTGCTGGCCGAGCTGCGTGAGGCGTTGAAGGTCGACGACCAGCTGGTGCTGGCGTTGCAGCCGGCGGTCGACCTGGCCACGGGTGCGCCCACCGGGGTGGAGGCGCTGATCCGTTGGCAGCACCCCCGGCGTGGGTGGCTGAACCCGGCCGACTTCATCCGACCGGTGGAAAACAGCGAGCAGCTCGGCGCCTTCACCCGCTACGTGCTGAACAAGGCGCTCAGCGTGGCCGCCAGTTGGGCCCGCGAGGGGTTGGACGTCCCGATCTCGGTCAACCTCTCGGCGCGCAGCCTGCTCGACCCCCGGTTGCCGGCGGAGATCGCCGAGGCGCTGCGCCGCCACCAGGTGCCGCCGCACCGGCTCGTTCTGGAGATCACCGAGACGGTGGTGATGAGCGAGCTGGAGGTCATCGACGAGGTGCTGGCCACGCTCCGGTCGATGGGCGTGCAGCTCGCTGTCGACGACTTCGGCACCGGCTTCTCGTCGCTGACCTTCCTCACCCGGATCGCTGTGGACGAGTTGAAGGTGGACCGTTCCTTCGTCATCCGGATGGCCGACTCGCCGGAGGCCGCCGCGATCGTCCGGACGACGGTCGGCCTCGCTCACGAGTTGGGGCTGCGGGTGGTCGCCGAAGGGGTGGAGACCGCCGAGCAGCGAATGGCCCTGGCCGAGTTGGGTTGCACCTCCGCGCAGGGCTACCACTTCTTCAAACCGATGCCGGCGGACAAGATCGGCGCGGTGCTGGGGTCGCTGCGCGACTCGGCGGAGTCGAACGTGTTCCGGCTCCGCGCCGACGGCGCCTCCTGACCGTCCGGGTGGAGCCCGCGCGGTCCGCGCCGGGGCTGGCTATGGTCGTCAGGTGAACCGACTCGCCGACGCCACCAGTCCGTACCTGCTCCAGCACGCCGACAACCCGGTCAACTGGTGGCCGTGGTCGGACGAGGCGTTCGCCGAGGCGAAGCGGCGGGATGTTCCGGTGCTCATCTCGGTGGGCTATGCGGCCTGCCACTGGTGCCACGTGATGGCGCACGAGTCGTTCGAGAACGAGCAGGTCGGCGCCCTGATGAACGACAACTTCGTGTCGATCAAGGTGGATCGTGAGGAGCGCCCGGACGTGGACGCGGTCTACATGACCGCGACCCAGGCGATGACCGGCCAGGGTGGTTGGCCGATGACCGTCTTCGCCACCCCGGACGGCACCCCGTTCTTCTGCGGCACCTACTTCCCGCGACCCAACTTCGTCCAGTTGCTCCAGTCGGTCGCCACCGCCTGGCGGGAGCAGCGCGAGGCGGTGCTGGGCCAGGGCGCCGCAGTGGTCGAGGCGATCGGCGGCGCGCAGGCCGTGGGCGGCCCCACCGCGCCGCTGGACGCCCCGCTGCTCGACGCGGCGGCCGCGAAGCTGGCCAGCGAGTACGACGCCACGAACGGCGGGTTCGGTGGCGCCCCGAAGTTTCCGCCGCACATGAACCTGCTCTTCCTGCTGCGTCACCACCAGCGCACCGGCGACCCGGGCAGCCTGGAGATCACCCGGCACACCGCCGAGGCGATGGCCCGGGGCGGCATCTATGACCAGCTCGCGGGCGGCTTCGCCCGCTATTCGGTGGACGCGCACTGGACGGTGCCGCACTTCGAGAAGATGCTCTACGACAACGCGCTGCTGCTGCGGGTCTACACCCAGCTGTGGCGACTCACCGGTGACCCGCTGGCCCGTCGGGTGGCCCGGGACACCGCCCGGTTCCTCGCCGACGAGCTGCACCGGCCGGGGCAGGGGTTCGCGTCCGCGTTGGACGCCGACACCGAGGGCGTCGAGGGGCTCACCTACGCCTGGACGCCCACCCAACTCGTGGAGGCGTTGGGCGAGGAGGACGGCCGGTTCGCCGCCGACCTGTTCACCGTCACGGAAGAGGGCACCTTCGCCCCTCATTCCGCCTCCGCGCCGCAAGGCGGCACTCCGGACGGAAAGAAGGGCGTCGAACACGGCATGAGCGTGCTCAAGCTCGCCCGGGACGTGGACGATGCCGCGCCCGAGGTGCGTGCCCGCTGGCGGCAGGTGGTCGGGCGGCTGCTCGCCGCCCGGGACACCCGCCCCCAGCCGGCCCTCGACGACAAGGTGGTGGCCGCCTGGAACGGTCTGGCGATCACCGCCATCGCCGAGTTCCAGCAGGTCGCCGCCGTGTACGTGTCCCCGCAGGACGAGGACGCCAACCTGATGGACGGCGTCACCATCGTCGCCGACGGGGCGATGCGCCAGGCCGCCGAGCACCTGGCAACCGTGCACCTGGTGGACGGCCGACTGCGCCGGGTCTCCCGGGACGGCAAGGTCGGCGAGCCGGCCGGCGTCCTGGAGGACTACGGCTGCGTTGCCGAGGCATTCTGCGCGCTGCACCAGCTCACCGGCGAGGGCCGCTGGCTGACAGTGGCCGGCGAGCTGCTGGACACCGCCCTCGCGCACTTCGCCGCGCCCGGCGGCGCCTTCTACGACACCGCCGACGACGCGGAGCGGCTCGTCGCCCGGCCGGCCGACCCGACCGACAACGCCACCCCGTCCGGCCGGTCGGCGTTGATCGCCGGGCTGGTGGCGTACTCGGCGCTGACCGGGGAGACGCGCTACCGGGAGGCCGCCGAAGCGGCCCTCGGCACTGTCGCACCGATCGTCGGTAAGCACCCCCGGTTCACCGGGTACGCGGCCATGGTCGGGGAGGCGTTGCTCTCCGGGCCGTACGAGATCGCCGTTGTCACCGGCGACCCGGCCGGCGACCCCCTGGTGGCAGCCGCCCACCGGCACGCCCCGCCCGGAGCGGTGGTCGTCGCCGGGCGCCCGGACCAGCCGGGTGTGCCGCTGCTCGCCGACCGTCCGCTGGTCGAGGGGCGGTCCGCCGCGTACGTCTGCCGGGGTTTCGTCTGCCAGCGGCCGGTCACCTCGGTCGAGGAGCTGGTAGCCGAGCTGGGCTGAGCGCACGGCCACGCCCGGTAGTCGCCCGCGCTGCCCGCCGGGTGGTCCCGCCAGAGCTTCCGAGGCGGGTCGCCAGCCCTCCCGGTGGGCCCGTCGGCGGCCCGGATAGGCTGGCCGCGCTATGGATTCCCGTACCGGTCTGCCAGTTGTCGGCGTGGTGGGTGGCGGCCAGTTGGCCCGGATGACCCACCAGGCCGCGATCGCCCTCGGCCAGTCACTGCGTGTGCTCGCGACCGCCCCCGACGACGGCGCGGCGCTTGTCGCCGCCGACGTCCAGTACGGCGACCACACCGACCTGGCCGCGCTGCGCACCTTCGCCAAGGGCTGCGACGTCGTCACCTTCGACCACGAGCACGTACCTTCCGAGCACATCCGCACGCTGGCGGCGGAAGGGGTGCCCCTCTACCCGCCGGCGGACGCGCTGCTGCACGCCCAGGACAAGCAGATCATGCGGGAACGCCTGACCGAGCTGGGTGCTCCCAACCCGGCTTGGCGGCCGGTCGGGGAGCCCGCCGACCTCGTCGGCTTCGGCGAGCAGGTCGGCTGGCCGGTGGTGCTCAAGGCGGCCCGGGGTGGGTACGACGGCCGAGGCGTCTGGATGGTCGACGACGCCGCCCAGGCCACCGAGTTGGCGAGCACGCTGCTCGCCGGCGGCACCCGGCTGATCGTCGAGGAGCGGGTGCCGCTGCGGCGGGAGTTGGCAGTGCAGGTGGCCCGTTCGCCGTTCGGTCAGGTGGCCGCGTACCCGGTGGTCGAGACCGTGCAGCGCGACGGCATCAACGTGGAGGTGCTGGCCCCGGCGCCCGGCCTGGACGAGGAGTTGGCGGTCTCCGCTCAGCAGCTCGCCATCGACCTGGCCACCGCGCTCGGTGTGATCGGCCTGCTGGCCGTGGAGTTGTTCGAGGTGCGCGACGCCGCCGGCCGACCCGCGATCGTGGTCAACGAGCTGGCGATGCGTCCGCACAACTCCGGGCACTGGACCATCGAGGGTGCCCGGACCTCGCAGTTCGAGCAGCACCTGCGGGCCGTGCTGGACTACCCGATGGGTGACACCGCGCTGACCGCCCCGGTGGTGGTGTCGGCGAACGTGCTCGGCGGTGAGCCGGGCGGGATGTCGATCGACGAGCGGTTGCACCACCTCTTCGCCGCCGAGCCGGGTGCCAAGGTGCACCTGTACGGCAAGCAGGTGCGACCTGGCCGCAAGATCGGGCACGTCACGGTGCTCGGTGACGACCTGGACGACCTGCGGGCGCGGGCCGCGCGGGCCGCGCGCTGGCTGCGCGAGGGCCACGAGTGAGTACGGTTTCGGGAACGAGAAGAGGGCCGCAGTGAGCACGGTTGGCTTGATCATGGGCAGCGACTCGGACTGGCCGACCATGCGGGCTGCCGCCGAGGTGTTGGACGAGTTCGGCGTGGCGTACGAGGTCCGGGTGATCTCGGCGCACCGGACTCCGGTCGCGATGATCGAGTACGGGCGCGACGCCGCCGACCGGGGCCTCAAGGTGATCATCGCGGGGGCTGGGGGCGCTGCCGCGCTGCCCGGCATGGTGGCCTCGGTGACGCCGCTGCCGGTGATCGGTGTGCCGGTGCCGCTGAAGCACCTCGACGGCATGGACTCGCTGCTGTCCATCGTGCAGATGCCGGCCGGGATCCCGGTCGCCACAGTGTCGATCGGCAACGCCCGCAACGCCGGCCTGCTCGCCGTACGGATCCTCGGTGCCGCCGACGAGGGCCTGCGCGCCAAGATGACGACCTACCAGCAGGATTTGGAAAAGCTGGTAGCAACAAAGGAAGCCGCCCTCCAAGCCACCCTGCAGTAACCCCGCCCCGCCCTACCCCCGCGATCTTGCACTTCCTGTAGCTGTTTCGCGGCTTTTGTCCCTTATGTCGCGACAGAAAGTGCAAGATCGCGCGGGACGGACGCGGGTGGCGCGAACCCGGCCCACTCACCGTCCCCGCTCACGCACGCCGCAGGGACCCTCCGATTCACCTCATGCCGCGCAGGGCGGTCTGTAGGCGTTCCTGGGCGCGGCGGCGGCGCTCGTTGCTCGCGCCGAGCACCAGCAGCAGGATGCCCACCGGGATCAGCGCCAGCCACGGGCCCAGGCTGAACAGGGCGTGGATCGCCGTGATCGCGGTGACCGACGCGCCGACGATCACCGGGGCCTGCTGTCGACTGGACGACCCGAAGATCAGCACTGCGACCGCGCCGAGCAGCAGCAGCATCTGCCGCACAGTGCTGGACTCGGTGGCCAGCACGATCGCCAGCGTCGGCACGAAGGCCGCGACCAGCGCCGGCCCGTACGCCACCCAACTGCTCATGTCGGGCCGGTGGCGCAGCTCCAGGACTCCGACGAGGAGGGCCAGCACGGCGAACGGCAGCGTGTACGCCTCGGGCAACGCCACGTCGGCGACCCGCATCAGGATCCACCACGCGGTGATCTCACAGACCACCACCGCCCAGAACAGGATCCGGCGTTCCACCGGCCGGCGACCGGGTCGGGTCGCGGCCACCCCGAGGACAGCGCCCCAGGCGGCCAGCAGGGCGGCGATGTGGCGGGGCGAGTCGAAGGCGAGGGCCAGCGCGATCAGCGCGGCAGCGTACCCGGTCCACTCGACGGTGGAGGCCTCCCGCTGCGCCTCGGGGCGGCGCAGCCGGGGCAGGGTCGCGGCGAGCACCTGCAGGACCGCGCCGACGGCGAGCACCCCGAACGCGGACCAGACCGCCGCCAGCCCGGCGACCAGGCCAGCGGTGAGCACGAAGAGCTGCGCCATGAGTGAGGCGAAGAGCCAGCCGAGGATGCGCGCCCGCTGGGTGGTGCCGAACAGCGCCGCCACCGCACCCACCCCGACCGCGCTGCCGAGAGTGAACAGGGTCATCTGCCGGTCGGCCAGGCTGCCGGCGAGCCCGGCGCTGCCACCGGCCAGACCGATGGCGAACACCAGCACCCGGGCCAGCCGCAGCGAGCGGGCCCGCTCGACCAGCGCCGGCGGTGGGGTCAGTGCGAGACCGAGCATCGCGATGGTGAAGACGGAGAGCGCGGCGACGGTGCTGGCGGGCCAGCCCTGGCCCAGCGCGATGGGTGCGATCAGCAGCGTGACGGCCGCCCCGGGCAGCACCACCGGCACGGCCCGGGACCGCCGCCCACCGCTGAACCCCGTGGCGGCCAGCGCGGCGGTCGCGGTCAGCAGCAACGCCGTCAGCACGTGGGTCGGGTTGACCACGTCCGACGGTGGGGTGAGCAACTCCGGGGGCGGACCCTGCCAGATCCGGGTCAGTGTGCGGTGCGGCTCGACCAGGGCGGTGACCAGCGCGGGTGCGATCGAGGCGAGCGCCAGGGCGGTCGGCAGCGCCGCTGCGGCCAACGCACCCGCTGCCGGGTTGACCCGCCACCGTCGTCGCTCCGGGTCGTCCGGCAGCCGCCGGAGGGCGCCGTCGAGTCGTACCGCCCAGCGCCGGACCGGCTGGGCCGCGCCGGTGGGCGGCACGGTGGCCGCGCGGATCAGCTCGGCCAGTACGCCGAGCAGGGCGGCGGCGGCCGCGTAGACGCCGGCGGCGAGGCCGGTGGGGATGGCGGCGAGGGCGCTGATGGTGGCCCCGCCGACCACCGCCACGCTGACCCAGGGCAGATATTGCGGCACCAACCGCCGGACGGCGGCCACGGCGGCCAGGCCGAGGCTGGTAGCGGCCAGCGCGGCGGTCAGCACCACCTGCGCCGAGTGTTCGAACTCGGCGGACAGCGCCGCCACCGCACCGGGGAGGGCCAGCAGGGCGGCACCGATCGCCGCGCCGCCGATCTGCGCCAGGTGCGGCGGCATCCCCTCGGTTTCGATGTCGGCGACCTGTGGACCGGCGAGGACGCGGGCCAGCGTGGCCACCACCACGCCGATCAGCGCGATGCTGGCCAGCGCCAGGGCCGTGGTCCACGGGCGGACCAGTCCGGCTCCGGCGGCGTGCAGCGCGACGACCCCGGCCACTGTGGCCCGGGACAGCCCGGCGCGCGCCTCCTCCGTGGCCACCGCGGCCATGCCGAACACGGTGGCGACCATTCCGCCGACCAGGACCGGCGACCACCAGGCCAGATCGAATGCGGCCGGTGCGCCGATCGTGGCGAGCACCACCGCCACGCCGGACACGTCCCAGCGCCACGGTGGCGGGAGCAGGATGCCGGCGGCGAGGGCCAGCAGCGCCAGCGCGACCGGCGCCTGCCAGGTGGCACCGCCGACGGGGGCGGCCGGCCAGTTGCTCAGGTCGCCCCTCCAGATCGGGCCGGGGGTGGCCAGCACGCCGACCCCACCGCGCACCGCCGACCAGCCGGCGAGGACGCCGATGAGGGCACCGCCGACGGTGAGGCCGAGGATCGGACCGCGTCGCCACTCCTCCGGCATGCTGCGGGCGCCCACGGCGACCACCAGGAGCAGGGCGGCGGCCACCGCCAGTTGCCCGCCCGGGGCGAGCACCGCCCCGATCCGTACCAGCGTGGCGACCAGGGCGGTGGTGACCGCCGCGGCGGCCAGGTCGGAGCCGTCGAGGGTGAGGTCGGCTCGACGGCCGGCGTCGATGGAGGGGGCCAGGAAGAGCAGCACCGCCGCGACCAGCAGCAGCGCGCCCACCCAGGCGTCGGCGACGGTCGCGCCGGGCGCCCCGAACGCGGCGGCGGTGACCATCAGCGCGCCCAGCCCGGTGCCGACCGACAGCGGCGCGGGGATGTGACGTTGGGAGACCTGCACGACGGCGGCGTAGCCCAGGGTCACGCAGACCGCCAGGAAGCTGGCCGCCAGGATCGGGACGGTCACCTCGCGCAGGCTCGCCGGGGTGGGGGTCGGGTCGCTCGGCATGGTGGCGGCCACGAACGCCGCCACCGCCCCGGGCAGCGCGAACGCGGCGCCACCGGCGGCCCAGGCGGTGACCGTGTCGGAGGCGGCCGAGGCGATCCGGATCCGGGGCGCCAGCGTGACCAGCGTGCCCGCCACGAACAGGGTGATCAGGACTGCGGCGGTGAGGGTGGGGCTGGTCAGGCTGGCACCCGCGCCGAACAGGCCGACCACGGCCGCCCCGATGGCGTGTGCCACCGCGGCTCGGTCGGTGCGGGCGGACAGCCCGATGACTCCGATGCCGATCGCGGTGATCACCATTGGCCAGGGTGCCGTCGCCCAGCCGAGACCGAACGAGGCCGGAACGGCGAGCGCGGTCAGCGCCGCGCCGGCGACAGCGAACTCCCGGCGGATCTCGGTGGGCAGGGCCAGCACCGCCGCGATGGTGAGCAGGAACGCGGCACCCGCGAGCTGCCAGGTGGTCGGCCCGACGGCGGCGGCCAACTCGCCCTGGTACCGGCTGAGGTCGGGGTTCCAGGCGGGCAGTGCCGCACGGACCGGTGCCACCCCGGCGCGTAGCGCGCCGCCGGCGACCACCAGACCACTGACGGTCAGGGCCACCGCGGAGGCGAACTGTGGGCCACGTCGGGCCGCCTCCGGGACCGCGCGCACCGCCAAGCCGGTCACCGTGATGACCGCCGCGATCAGCAGCAGCGCCCGGCCGGGGAGTGCCACCGAGGCGATGCGGCTGAGCGAGCCGATCACCGCCAGGGTGACGATGCCGGCCGCGACGTCCGGCAGCGGCGGGCGACGCAGCACCAACGCGCCGGCCAGCCCGATCACGGCGGCCAGCAGCAGCACCACCCCGGCGCCGGTCGCGGTCGGCACGGTCTGTGCCCGCAGCAGGGCGGTGACCGCGTACGCCAGCGAGACGGCGACCGCCACGGCGTGCAGGAACCAGGTCAGCTCACGCAGGCCGGGCACCGGCCGGGTCGGCCGCGGGTCGGTGGCGCCGCCGCTGGCGTCGATCAGCTCGGCGGCCTCCTCCGGGTCGCCCTCGGGCCGGCTCTCGGCGTCGCGTTGGCGGGGCGCGGACGGCGTGCCCGGCGACGGCAGGTCCTGCCGGACGGGGCGTTCGACGGTCACGCCGGAGCGGGCCAGGCCGAGGTTGACGAGGGCGACCAGGGCCAGCACCAGGGCCCAGCCGCCCGGGCCGGTGATCTGGTCGTACGCCAGCAGAGGCAGCACCGGCTGGGCGGCGAGCACTGTGGCGAAGCGGGGCGCGCGCAGACCGGTCCAACCGGCGTACCCGAATGCGACGGCGGCGGTGACCGCGAAGATCACCCCGGCGAAGACGGTGCCGGAGCCGCCGCCGGCGCCGATCCGGTCCACCGCCCAGAGGGCGTTGCCGGCGAGCGGCACCAGCAGCAGGCCGACCGCGGCGATGGTCTCGGCGGTCGAGGTGAGCCCGCGCCGGGCCAGTGCCGGTGGGGCGAGCAGCATCAGCACGGTGGCCAGGAGCAGGATGCCGAGCCGGGCCAGCGCGTCCATCGAGCTGGTGGCCACCGCGGCGAAGACCACAGCGGCCACGCCGAGCAGCAGCGCGCCCAGCCCGAGTGGGATGTTCTGCACCTCGCGCGAGGACGCCTCCGGCGGGTGCTCCGGGTCGTCGACGTCCAGCCAGGCGGCCCGGGGCGGGGGCGGCGGCGGATCCTCCGGGGCGGGCGGAGTGCCCTGGCGGGGCACCCGGGGTGGCGGTCCCATGGTGGCCGTCGGTGGCCGCCGGCCGGGGCGGCGGCGCAGCACCCGGCGTGGCCGGGTGGCCTGCTTGATCCGTTCCTCGCCGGCGTGGGCGAGGATGTCCCGCTGGAAGAGCGCGGCCTGCATCTTGGCGGCGATCTGCCGCTGCTCGCGGGCGATGGCGGCGTCGCGCGCCTTCATCTCCGCGATCGAACGCTCAATGTCGGCCAGGTGTTCGACCCACTGTGGTTGATCTGCCCCACAGTGCGGGCATCGGACGGCCGGCTTGATCTCCCGGCCGCACGAGGAGCATTGAAAGGTCGCCACGACACCCCTCCACCCGCACTGTGGACTCCCACTG
Source organism: Micromonospora sp. H61 (assembly GCF_018070325.1). GTDB lineage: Bacteria > Actinomycetota > Actinomycetes > Mycobacteriales > Micromonosporaceae > Micromonospora > Micromonospora salmantinae. The sequence goes on along the minus strand of NZ_JAGPXY010000038.1, from coordinate 34,096 downwards.
TCGCAGCATGCCCAATGCTGGCGCGGATTTCGACTCTTGTCGGCGGGTCCGGGGCAAACAACGACACCGGCCGGTCACCGAGATGCTCGATGGCCGGCCGGTGGTGCGTCGGTTGGGTCAGGGGCGACCCATGCCCCGGTACTCCCAGCCCGCCTGGGCCCACAGTGCCGGGTCGAGGCAGTTGCGGCCGTCGACGACCTTGCGACCCTTGACCAGGTCGCCGAGGGCGACCGGATCAGCGTTGCGGAAGTCGGCCCACTCGGTGAGGACGCAGACCAGGTCGGCCCCGTTGACCGCCTCGTTGATGCTGCTCTCGTAGGTCAACTCGGGGACCGCACGGCGGGCGTTCTCGGTGCCCTGCGGGTCGTACACGTGCACGTCGGCGCCGGCCTTGTGCAGCAGCGCGGCGACGGCGAGCGCCGGGGCGTCGCGGACGTCGTCGGTGTTGGGCTTGAAGGTGGCGCCGAGCACCGCGATCCGGGTGCCGGAGAAGTCCGGGCCGGCCGGGCCGGAGCGGCGGCCGAGCAGGTCCGCGGCGAGCTGGAGCACCCGGGTACGCCGACGCAGGTTGATCAGGTCGACCTCGTGCAGGAAGCGCAGCGCCTCGCCGGCGCCCAGCTCCTGGGCGCGGGCCTGGAAGGCCCGGATGTCCTTGGGCAGGCAGGCGCCTCCGAAGCCGAGGCCGGCCTGGAGGAACCGGTTGCCGATCCGCGGGTCGTAGCCGATGGCGCGGGCCAGCTGGGTGACGTCGCCACCGGAGGCCTCGCAGACCTCGGCCATCGCGTTGATGAAGGAGATCTTGGTGGCCAGGAAGGCGTTCGCGGCGACCTTGACCAGCTCGGCGGTGGAGAAGTCGGTGACCACCAGGGGCACCTCGCGGTCCTCCGTGGCGGCCAGGTCGAACACGCCCTTGTGCGCGGCGTAGAGCATGCCGTTGGCCCACTCGCTCTTGACGCCGACCACGATCCGGTTGGGCCGCAGGACGTCGTCGACGGCGAAGCCCTCCTGGAGGAACTCGGGGCTCCACGCCACCTCGACGTCCAGGTCGTTCGGGGTGTGCTTGCCGACGAGCTGCTCGACCCACTCGGCGGTGCCGACCGGCACGGTGGACTTGCCGACGATCAACGCCTTGCGGGTCAGGTGCTGCGCGAGGCTGGTGACCGACGCCTCGACGTACGACAGGTCGGCGCCCATGCCGTCGGCCCGCTGCGGGGTGCCGACGCAGATGAAGTGCACGTCACCGAACTCGGCGGTCTCGGCGATGTCGGTGCTGAACCGGAGGCGGCCGGCGGCGAGGTTGCGCCGGAGCAGCTCGTCCAGGCCGGGCTCGTGGATCGGCACCTGACCGGCGTTCAGCATCGCGATCTTGTCGGCGTCGACGTCGAACCCGAGAACCTCGTAGCCCAGTTCGGCGTAGCAGATGGCGTACGTCGCACCGAGGTAACCAGTCCCTAGGAACGTCACCCGCGGCCGGGGCGCGCCCGAGGGCGGGGTCACCGCGGCGATGGCGGGGGTCGGCTGGATGGTGGGGTAGGGGATCGTCACGCCTGTCTTCTCCGCTCGCGCTGGCGTCGCGTCGTCGCGTCGCATTCTGCTGCGGCGCCTGGGCGGGGCACCGGAGGGTGGCTCACTGTCTCAATCTCCATCATCGCTGAGCGCGTTAGGTGCACCGTCCTGCCCATCCCTACGCGCCGGTAACATCACCTGAACTGCAGTCGCTAGTCTTCAGTCTGCGCGGTCGGCGGTCAGGAGTCGTCACAGACTGCGCATGATAGTGGTGAAGGGGAGGGCCGAGATGGCCGCAGGGGAGTCGTTCGACGTCTACCGGTTGCCCGAGGAGCACGAGGCGATCCGGGAAGCAGTGCGAGAGGTCTGCGCCGCGAAGGTGGCTCCGCACGCCGCGGAGGCCGACGAGACCGGGGAGTTCCCCAAGGCGTCCTACGACGCGCTGCGAGCGGCCGACTTCCACGCCCCGCACGTTCCCGAGGAGTACGGCGGCGCGGGCGCGGACGCGCTGGCCACCGCCATCGTGATCGAGGAGGTGGCCCGCGCCTGCGCGTCCTCCTCGCTGATCCCGGCGGTGAACAAACTTGGCACCATGCCGCTGTTGCTGTCCGGTTCCGCCGATCTCAAGACTCGTTACCTGACGCCGGTCGCGGCCGGTGAGGCGATGTTCTCGTACTGCCTCTCCGAGCCGGAGGCGGGCAGCGACGCGGCGTCCATGACCACCAGGGCGGTACGTGACGGGGATCACTGGGTGCTCAACGGTGTGAAGCGCTGGATCACCAACGCCGGGGTGTCCGAGTTCTACACCGTCTTCGCGGTCACCGACCCGTCCGCCCGGTCCCGGGGCATCTCGGCCTTCGTGGTCGAGAAGTCCGATGCCGGGGTGAGCTTCGGCGCGCCGGAGAAGAAGCTCGGCATCAAGGGCTCGCCCACCCGCGAGGTCTACCTCGACAACGTGCGGATCCCGGCCGACCGGATGATCGGCGCGGAGGGCACCGGCTTCGCGACCGCGATGAAGACCCTGGACCACACCCGGGTCACCATCGCGGCGCAGGCCGTCGGGATCGCGCAGGGCGCGCTCGACTACGCGAAGGGGTACGTGGCCGAGCGTCGCCAGTTCGGCAAGGCGGTCGCCGAGTTCCAGGGGATCCAGTTCATGCTGGCCGACATGGGCATGAAGCTCGAGGCGGCCCGGCAGCTCACGTACGCGGCCGCCGGCAAGTCGGAGCGTGGCGACGCGGATCTCACCTACTTCGGCGCGGCGGCGAAGTGCTTCGCCTCCGACGCCGCCATGGAGATCACCACCGACGCGGTGCAGTTGCTCGGTGGCTACGGCTACACGCGGGACTACCCGGTCGAGCGGATGATGCGGGACGCCAAGATCACCCAGATCTACGAGGGCACCAACCAGGTCCAGCGGATCGTGATGGCGCGGCAACTGCTGGCCGGCGTCGTCTAGAGTTCTTCGATCCGGCCGACCGGCCGCCGCGACGACCGGTCGGTGTGCGGTAAAGGGACCTATGGCACCGCTACGTGGGCCTGCGGTCCCTGTCCCCGGCATGGTCGGATGGCGTTGGGTTGGCGGGATGGAAGGAGTCACGATGATGACCAGACCGATCATCGTCGGCTACGACGGTTCCGGGGTGCTCGCGACGCTCTGCGGTGGGCACTGAAGGTCCCGGGTTCGTGGGCCGTCGTCTGACTGGCTGAAGACGCCGTGCCCGCACCGCACGCAGGTTGACCCAGAGGATGAGAACGATGAATCGGGACACCAGTACGCGACAGAGTACGACCGCCCTCGCGAGTGCCGCAGCGGCCGCCGGGTACGCACCCTCGGTGCACAACACCCAGCCGTGGCGGTGGCGGATCGCCGCCGACGGGCTCGAACTGTTCGCTGAACGCAGCAGACAACTGAACGCGACCGATGCCCCGGGGCAGCTCCTACTGCTCAGCTGCGGAGCCGCGTTGGACCATGCCCGGGTCGCCCTCGCTGCGGAGGGCTGGACCGCCGAGGTCGAGCGGCTACCCGACGGCACGCAGCCTGATCTTCTGGCCCGGCTGAGGCTGACCGGCAGGACGCCGGTAACGGCCGAGGCGGTTCGCCTGGCGCAGACAATGCAGTTCCGGCACACCGACCGTCGACCCGTCAGCGATGAGCCACTGTCGGCGGACGCGCTGCGAGCCATCAAGGAGGCGGTGTCGCCCGAAGCGCGAATCCAGATCCTGTCGTCGGACCAGATCCTCGAACTGGCCGCTGCGGCGTCCAGGGCCGCCGCTGTTGAGGCCGCCGAACCCGAGATCCGGGAAGAACTCGAGTACTGGACCGGACGGGCCCGACCTGCGGGTGCCGGCTTGCCGGCCGAAGTGCTTCCCGAGCGGGAGCAGCAAACGACCGTCCCCGGACGCGACTTCGGTCGAGCGGGAACGCTGCCGATCGGCCCAGGACATGATCGAGTGGCTGTCTACGCAGTGCTGTACGGCGACGAGGACGATCCGTGCGACTGGCTACGCGCCGGCGAGGCACTGTCGGCTGGCTGGCTACGGGCCACCGAACTCGGCGTGTCCGTCGTACCCCTCAGCGGTGTCATCGAGGTGGCGAGCACGCGACAGACTCTGCGGGCTCTGTTGGCCGGTCTCGGCCACCCGCACCTGGTGCTTCGGCTCGGGATCGCCGACTCGGAACACGCCGGCCCGCCACGCACCCCACGGTTGCCGGTCGCGCAGATCGTTGACACGTCCGGCGCGTGAGTCCCGCGCAGGCCGGGGTTGGGAGTAGACGCCCCGCTCGGCGCCGTAGGGGTGCAGTCGTGGATGTGTGACCTGACGAAGGCCGGCCCCGCCAAGGCGGGGCCGGCCTTCGTGCAATGCGACCTACGTGAGCCAGGGCAGCTTCTTGACCAGGGGAGTGGTGGCCCACCAGCCGCCGAGACCGAGGGTGGTGCCAGCTCCAGCGGCGGCGATCCCGATGAGCAGCACGGCCAGGATGAGATGGTCGTCGATGACGGGATTCGTTGTGGGGGGCAGTGCGACGGTGTACATCATGGTGAGCATCAGCGCCCCGGCGCCAGCGGCGATCCGCATCCCGATTCCCAGCAGCAGGGCGACGCCGATGGCGGCCAGACCAACCATGAACGCAGTGTCGGCGAACGCGGTACCGGCCAGGTTGTGGTATGCGCCAGCGAAAGGCCCTTCCGCTCCAGCGAGGAACCCCTTCGTGGGGTGGCCGCCGTCGATCCAGCCCTTACCGGCCGGGGTTGCGTAGCCCAGGCCGAACAGCTTGTCCACGAACGCCCACAGGAAGATGAACCCCATTCCGATCCGGGCGGCGAACCAGGCGTACCTCGCCACTGCCCGGGCGGTAGCGCCGCCGCCGGTGGTCCGTGCCGCCTCCGTCCCCGATGCGAGGTGGGGGATCCTGTCGTGACGCGGGGGGACGATGGTGGTCATTGCATCCTCCAAGTTCGCCGCCAGCTCGGTCGTCCGGCGCTCAACTACAGTTCACGGCATCCCGGGTGATGCCAGTAGGACCAGTGGGCATCGATGCCGCAGGACCAAATCCCCTGCTCGCCGGGACCTCCGTCCCGCTCCGAGGATGGGGCGGGACTGGGACGTTCGTCCGGGCGGCTACGGGCCCTGCGGTCAGGCGAACTCGATCATGTCGTCCACGTCCCGGCGTGGGGACGGCCTACCTGACTGTCCGTAGCCGATTCGCATGACCATCTGAGGCGTGCCGTACTTGCCGAGCGCCAGTCGTAGTTGCTCGCGGGCCCGGGTGACCTCGATGGGTTGGGACAGCATCGAGACGGCGAGGCGGTTGTCGGTGGCGGTGAGGAGTACGCGTTGCAGCGCCTGGCCAGCGGTGATCTGGTCGGTGGCGCTGTCGCCGTACGAACCGAGCACAGCGACGAGTGGTTCGGGTTCGAAGTCCCGGCCGGGTGCGCGGGCGCGTACCCCGAAGGCCCGTTGGGGAAGCAGGTCCTGTGGTTCCGGGACCGGGCCGCCCGACTCGATCGGGACACCGTCACCGGCGGGTGATGTCCGGACCCACCGCGTCAGCTCAGCCTGGTAGTCGGAGTCGCGTTCCAGAAACCGGTTGGCGCTGTGAGCGATCTCGGCGACCGTCTGGACCGCGCCAACTCCGATGACCATCTCCAGCCACGCGCCCTCGGCGCGGGCGGCCTCGATCAGACGCCACCGGGCATCTGCCGGGACCGGGTTGGGCCAGAACGGCCTGCGGTTGCTGTGCCGTCGGAAGATGGCGGCGTACAGGTCCCGCTCGGCGGGCGTGGCGGGCCGTGGGCGGCCGGGGACCAGCCGGGCCACGGCATCCAGGTCATGTGGGCACGGGCGGAGGTGGACGTCCGGCGGTGTGCCGGTGACCGCAAGCGCTAGGCGTAGGTTGAACACGGCGGCACCGCAACTGAGCCGCGCCGCCCAGCGGGTGGGGTCGCTGGCCGGCAGTAGCCGGTCCGGATCCATCCGCACCTCGATCCCACCGGCGGAGAGCCGGAAACGCCAGGGCTGGCTGTTGTGCAGTGACGGTGCGCGAATCGCCGCGGACACCGCGGGACGCAGCTCGGCAGGAGTGAACGCGGTGCGGATCATGGTGACATACCTCGGAGTCGCAGAGTCGCAGGTCAGCCAGGTCAGGTTCTGGTTTGAGCCCTGCCCCCACGATCGCCTCGACCAGGCCGGACCGGCAGGGCCGGACGTCCCAAGGAGCCGGGCCCCAGTCCCCTGTCTGTCGGTGAGCAACGGGACCTTCGGCCCTGTGTCCGCCGGAGCCGCACCGGTAGAAAAGGGAGATGATCCGTGTCTTCCTCCTCGACGACCACGAGGTCGTACGCCGTGGTCTGGCCGACCTGCTCCACGCCGCCGGCGACATCGAAGTGGTGGGTGAGTCGGGGTCGGCACGGGAAGCCACCGCGCGCATCCCCGCCTTGAAGCCGGACGTGGCTATTCTCGACGCCCGGTTGCCCGACGGCAGTGGCATCGATGTGTGCCGCGACGTTCGGACTGTGGACTCGTCGATCCGAGGTCTGATTCTCACCTCCTACGAAGACGACGAGGCGCTGTTCGCGGCGATCATGGCGGGTGCTGACGGATATGTGCTCAAGCAGATCCGCGGCACCGACCTCGTCGACGGGGTCCGCCGGGTGGCCGCGGGCCAGTCGTTGCTCGACCCTGCGGTGACACAGCGGGTGTTGGAGCGCATCCGCAACGGCGTCGAGCAGCCGCGCGAGCTGGAGATGTTGACCGAACAGGAGCGCCGGATCCTGGGGTACGTAGCCGAAGGGCTGACCAACCGCGAGATTGCCGGAAAGATGTTCCTCGCCGAGAAGACCGTCAAGAACTACGTGTCGAGCCTGCTGGCGAAGCTGGGGCTGGAACGGCGTACCCAGGCGGCGGTGTTGGCCACCCGGCTGTTCGGCCGGCACCCGTGAACCTCACTCGCCCAGCGGAACGCTCCAACGCAGGCGCGTGCCGCGCGGTTGGGCTGGTTGCACCGCGAAATCACCACCCAGGCCGAGGGCGCGCTCGCGCAGGTTGACCAGGCCGCTGCGGGCAGCATCGGGGCTCGTGCCCACCCCGTCGTCGTCGACGGTGAGGATGAGCCGTGGCCCGTCGACCTGGACCAGCACCTTGACCTGGCTGGCGCGTGCATGCCGGATCGTGTTCGACAGCGCTTCCCGGAGCACCGCGAGCAGGTCGGGACGTACGGCGTCCGGCACCGCGCTGTCGATCGGTCCGGATATCTCCAGCGCCGGCCGGAAACCGAGCGACCTGGCGGCGTCGTCAACCGCATCGCGGATCTCGGTGCGCAGGACGGCACTCATGGGAGCCCGTAGTTCGAAGATGGCCCGCCGAATGTCCCGGATCGTGGAGTCGAGTTCGTCGACTGCCGCGTTGACCCGTTGACCGACCTCGGGCCGGGCGATCAGCGGTGCGGTGCTCTGCAACTGCAACCCGGTGGCGAACAGTCGCTGGATCACCACATCGTGCAGGTCGCGGGCGATCCGCTCACGGTCCTCGAGGACGACGAGGAGTTCCCGCTCCTCCTGCGCGCGGGCGCGCTCCATCGCCAGCGCCGCCTGCGCGGCAAAGCTGGCCAGCAGTGGCACGTCGTCGTCACTCTGCCGCACCTGACCGGCCGGGTATGCCACGACCAACACGCCGTACAGGGTCTCGCCCGCCGACAGCGGGGACACCACTGCCGGCCCCTCGGTGACCGGAGCGGGCCAGGGCGCAGCCTTGGCCAGGCTCTCGATGGCTGTGTGTCGTCGGCCCGTCACCGAGGCGGCGAAGGTGGTCTCGGCGGCCGGCAGGACCGCACCAACCAGCGGAGGAGTGGTTCCACTGGTCGAGTCGACGACCTCGATGGTGAACCGTCCAGCCTCCTCGTCGTAGAGCAGGACCAGAACCAGTTCGGCGTCTGCGACCTCGCGAGCGTGGCGGGCGACGAGACCCAGCGCCTCCGTGCGGCGGACCTCACCCAGCAACACGGTCGTGATCTCGGCGGTGGCCGCCAGCCAACGCTCGCGACGGTGGGCGACGGCGTACAGCCGGGCGTTCTCGATCGCGACGCCGGCAGCGGCAGCCAACGCGACGGCGATCTCTTCGTCATCCTCGGTGAACTCGACCGCGCCTCGCTTCTCCGCCAGGTAGAGGTTGCCGAAGACCTGATCCCGGATGCGGATCGGAACGCCGAGGAAGCTGTGCATCGGGGGATGGTTCGCCGGAAATCCGTAGGACTGTGGATGCTCCGTGATGTCCGGCATTCGTACCGGACGGGGGTCGGCGATCAGCAGGCCGAGCACACCCCGGCCATGCGGTAGGTCGCCGATCCGGGCATGTGACTCGGCGTCGATACCGTGCGTGATGAACTCCGTCAGGAGCCGGTCCGGGCCGATCACACCCAGCGCGCCGTAGCGGGCACCGAGCAGCTCACATGCGGCTTCGACGATGCGTCGCAACGTGCTGCGTAGATCGAGATCGGAGCCGATCGCCACCACCGCGTTGAGCAGAGCGCGTAGCCGCTCACGACTGGTGACCACCTCACCGACCCGATCGAGCATCTCCTGCAGCAGCTCGTCCAGACGCACCCGGGACAGCGGGCTCAGCCCCAACAGAGGGACGTCCCGCTGGTCGTCGTCGGACCCGCGGTGCCCGTCGTCAGCAAAGTGCGACGTATCCATTCCCTGATGCTACGAGCAGCCAACGGAATTGACGTGCCGTGCCGTTCGGGGTTCCCGTCTCCTCGCCGGACCAAGCGGTCGATGGTCCGTGCTCCGACACCGGCGGGCCGGACCACCGACGGATTCGTCACCGGTCGGGGGCCGTCTCGCTCGCCGGCCGCAGGGGGCAACCCCGCAGGGCGTACGCCAGCAGACCCGCCACCGCCAGGGTGGCGGCGCAGGCGGTGGCGGCGGTGGTCCCGGCGGGTTGGATCAGCCAGCCGGCGACCTGCATCTTCAGATCCCGGCTGGGCCCCATCATCGGCAGCACCGCGATGAGGGTCCAGGTCAGCGGGGCGATCCAGGCCAGGGCGGCACCCAGCACTGTGGCGCCGAGCGCGGTGAGCCCGAGCAGCCCCGCGGTGTTGCGCAGCATGAGGGCGAACGGCTCATAGCGCGTCTCGGTGAGCATGCTGAGCGACAGCAGCGCGGTGATCGCGCCGGCGGCGAGCAGCAGGTGCCCGGCACGGCGTACCGGCCAGTTGACCGCCATGGTGTGGTCGAGGGCGTCGTCGGCGCCGTTGAGGGTGGTGCCGACGGCGACCACCGCCAGCATGATGGCGAGGCTGGCCGTCCGGGCGCTGATGGTCGTCGAGTCGGTGTAGGCCAGCGACAGCGCCCAGGTCAGCGCGATCAACGAGGTCGCGGTGGTCAGGGCGAGAGGCACCCGGCGGGAGCGCAGGTGCAGCCCAAGCCACCTCACGGCTGATCCCCCGGCAGGATCGCCACCAGCTCGTCGTCCCGGCAGGCCAGTACGCCCTCGCGTACCGCTGCCATCCGCCGTCGTTGCTCGGCCTCCGGCAGGCTCACCAGCGCCTGGTACGCGCTCCTCAGCAGCGCCATCTCCTCGGGTGCCCATCCGGTCTGCGGGACCGGTGGTCGACCGGTCAGCCAGGCGGCGGCGACCATCCGGGCCCGGTACACGTCGCCCCGGATCGACTGTTCGCCGCACTCCTGCTGCCAGGCGGCCTCCAGCAGGGACGGCAGGAAGTAGTCGCCGGACAGGTCGGCGCGGCCGACGCGGTCGATGGTGGGGGTGTCGAAGACGATCGTGTCGGCGGAGTGCCGGGCCGGTGCGATGTCCGGGTCCAGCCGCGCCCAGTAGGTGACCTGTTGGGTCTCCACCGCGCGGACCGGTGCGTTGGGCAGCTTCGCCGCCATCATGTCGAGCGCCTGGCGGGCGGGGCCGACGACGGCGGGCAGCAGCCCGGCGTGTGCCCGCGTCACGCAGACCTGTGGGCCGTCGTTGTCGCAGACCAGCTCGATGGCGACCGGGTCGACGACCGCCGCCCCGCGGGCTCCGCCGACGGGCAGGAGCGGTACGGCGACCGCGACCCCGAGCAGCGCCGGGAGCACGGCGAACGCGATCGCGCGGCGACGGACCGCGCCGAGCAGCAGCAGGCCGGTCGCGGCGAGGGACACCAGCCACAGCGCCTGGAGCAGGCTGACCCGCGTCGCGATCGTCTGGAAGTCGTCCAGGCCGGTGATCGCCGGCACGAGCAGCACCGCCGCCGGTTCCGGGCGGAACTGCGCGAGATCCGTGCCCATGGCGGGCGACATGGCCAACTCCGGCACCAACCCCACCAGGACGAAGCCGACCACGGCGAGTACCGGCGCGGTGATCACCCGGGGCACGGCCCGGCCGGCGGCCATGCCCAGCCAACCCGCGGCGATCAGCGCCGGAACGCCGACCGCGAGGACGACGATCGTCGCGCTCGGGAAGTAGTTCGACGTCGGCACCACCCATCCGGCCGCGATGAGAAACACCAGGAGGTACGCGGTCACCACCGAGACCGCGAGAGCGCCGGCGGTCGGGACGACGCGCTGCCACCGCGGCCGGACGGTGCTGGCGAACAACTCGTTGACCCGGTGGCGCGCGTCGCGCCGGCCCATCCACGCCCCACCGGCCAGCGCGAGCGGCAGCAGCACCATCAGCAGCGACCGGGCCGTCACCGCCAGCTGCATCCACCGTCCCGCGAAGAACTGGGTGGACGACAGCAGCAACGCCGCACCGCTCACCAGTATCAACAGGGCGGTGCCCAGCGCCGCCGAGCGGCGCAGTTCGATGCGGAGGATGCGTCCCGTCATGCCGACACCCGCCCACGGTAGGCGCGTAGCACCGACGAGTAGCCGCGTTCGGTGGCGCTGTCACCGGCGTCGCCGGCCCCACCCTGTTCGGTCAGTTGCCCGGTGGTGCCCTGCCACACCAACCTGCCCTCACTGATCAGCACCACGTCGGAGCAGGCCACCGCGACGTCCTCAACCAGGTGGGTGGAGACGAGTACGCAGCTGTCCAGGCCGATCTCTCGCAGCAGTTCGCGGAAGTCGAGGCGCTGCTCCGGGTCCAGGCCGACCGTCGGCTCGTCGAGCAGCAGCACCGCCGGGTCGTTGACGATCGCCTGGGCGATGCCGGCGCGGCGCAGCATCCCGCCGGACAGCGTCTTCATCCGGGAGTCGGCGCGGTCCGCCAGACCCACCCGTTCGACGGCCCGCTGCACCGCACCAGGGATGACGGCCTTCGGCATCTCCTTGAGCCAGGCGATGTACTCGACGAACTCCCGGACGGTGAAGCGCGGGTAGAAGCCGAAGTGCTGCGGCAGGTAGCCGAGGCCGCGGCGTACCTGGCGGAGGTCGGCGTTGCCGGTGACCTCGCCGCCGAGCAGGGTCAGCCGCCCACCGGCCGGCTTCAGCACAGTGGCCAGGGCTCGCATCAACGTCGTCTTTCCGGCGCCGTTGGGGCCGAGCAGCCCGTGCACACCGGTGCCCAGCCTCAGGTCGAGTTCGTTGACCGCGAGGTGTCGGCCGGCCCGGACCTGCAACTTCTCGGCGTGCACCGCCCACGCGTAGGTGGACGGGGCGGTCTCGGCCACGCTGACCGTACGCATCATGATCTCTCCCATTCGGCAGTGGCTCGATGTCGTCATCGGTGCAGAAGGTTCTGGTGCGGTTCGTGCGGCCGTCGCCACGCCCGAACGAGTACGACGGCCGTCAACGCCACTGTGGCGAGCGCCCATCCCGGCAGGCTGCCGCCGGTGAGGACCGTCGGAAGTTGCCCGTCGGCGAGGCTCGGCCCGACCACACCGGCGGACCAGGCGACGGTCAACGCGAGTGCGGCGCGGTCGACCCCCACCACAGTGCCCAGCGCCAACGCGCCGGCGGTGAACCCCAGGGCGGGCAGCAACCAGAGGCCGGGGGAGTGACCGGTGACCCAGCCCGCCACCGCCAGCACCGGTATGACCGCCGACAGCACCCCCAACGTGCGGCGCATCAGCAGCGGCAGGCCGGTGCGGGGCATGGTGGCCGTCAGTTCCCAGGCCGGGTCGAGGCGCCGGCTCCAGACCGCGGCCACCGGCAGCAGCGGCGCCACCGGCGCGATGAGCAGCACCAGCGACGGCAGGCTGTTGAACGTCCACTCGAACAGGGCCGCGGCCAGCATCAATCCGGTGGCGGTGACCAGCCAGGGCAGCACCCGGGCGGCGACACCCGTGCGCAGCAGCCGGCGACGGCGTACCGGGCCCGGGCCGGTGGCGATTCCGGTGGCGATTCCGTCGGCCACCCGGTCCAGCAGGTCCCGGGTGCCCGGGTCGACGGCGTCCGTGAGCACCGCTCGGCAGGCGGCGCAGGTCTCCAGGTGCGCCTCGACCGCCCAGATGGTCGTGTCGTCGACGCCGGCAGCACCGGAGGCGTACTGGGAGATGAGGGTGGGAGTCGGGTGAGTGGTCATGACAGCGCCTCCCGAAGGGCGATTCGGGCTCGTCGGGCCCGGGTCTTCACGGTCCCCTCCGGCATGCCGAGCAGCAGTGCGGTCTCCCGCGCGGTCAGCCCGTCGAGGACCATCGAACGCAGCACCTGACGGAGTTCCGCAGGTAGCTCGTGCAGGGCACGCTCCAGGTTGGCGTCCATCCCGCCGGCCAGCGCCTCGTCCTCGGCCGCCGGGGCCACGGTCTCGAAGGTCTGCACCGACGGAACCCGCTCCCGTCGGGCCCGGTGGCGGAACGCGTCGATCAGCCGGTGCGCGGCGATCGTCCACAACCAGCCCACCGCGCTGCCGGAGGTGGAGGACTGCGCCTGGCTGCCGGCCGAACGCCAGACCGCCAGGTACGTCTCCTGCAACACCTCGGCCACCACGTCCTCGTCGGCGCAGCGCCGGCGCAGTCGCGCGGTCAACCACGGGGCGGTACGCCGGTACAGCGCGTCGAACGCACGCCGGTCGCCCCGAGCGACGCGGCGAAGGAGTTCACCCTCGTCGAGCCCGTCCACACTTCGTTTCACACCAGGCAAGACGACGCGTACCCCGGCCCCGGTTCTGATCCTGATGTGACCCCGGTCACATTGAATCCGGGCGGACGAGGCGGGGTGACTCCCCACACACCGGGAACGTCACCCGTGGCCGAGGTGTTGCCGAGCGAGAGGATCACCCTCGGATCATCGCCCCACCCGGCCGCCCCCGCCACGACCCTGCCTCGTCACGTCCACGCTGCCCGCCGTCGGGCATCCCGCACCGTGCCGCCACGTCCACGCGGTCCCGGTGACGCCCCGCGCCGCCGCTCGTGACGACGCCTCCCGCAGAGAGATCGAGATGATGAAGCAGTTGGTGGAGAAGACCGGACGCGATTCCGCCGTCGCGCAGGAAGTGCTGCCCGGCGACCTGATGACCAACCGTCAACGGGCGCAAATCGTCCTCGTGCTGGGCGCGTTGATCGCGATCGGGCCGTTGACCATCGACATGTACCTGCCCGCGCTACCCGCCATCACGGCGGGCCTGCAGACCACCGAGACCGCCGTGCAGTTGACGCTGACCGGCACGCTGGTCGGCCTCGCGTTGGGCCAGTTGCTGATCGGGCCGCTCTCCGACGTGGTCGGGCGGCGGGTGCCGCTGCTGGCCGGGTTGGCCGCGCACATCGTGGCCTCCGTGCTGTGCGTCTTCGCACCCAACATCGCGGTGCTCGGTGGGCTGCGCGTACTCCAGGGGCTCGGCGTCGCCGCCGCCACAGTGGTCGCGACGGCAGTGGTCCGCGACCTGTTCAGCGGGGCCTCCTTCGCCCGGATCTTCTCCCGGCTGATGCTCGTCATGGGCCTGGCGCCCATCCTCGCGCCGACCCTGGGCAGCGGCCTGCTGAGCTGGACCGACTGGCGGGGCGTCTTCGCGGCGCTGGCGGTGCTGGGCGCGCTGTTGATCGTCGTGGCCGCTCTCCGGCTCCCGGAGACCCTTCCGGTGGCGCGTCGGCGGCACGGCGGGGTGCGCGCCACGCTGCGCGACTACCGGGGCTTGGTCAACGACCGGGCGTTCGTCGGCCTGGTGCTGGTCGCCGGGCTGGCGATGGCGGCCCTGTTCGCGTACGTCTCGGGTTCGTCGTTCGTGCTCCAGCAGGAGTACGGCCTCGACGAGCAGCAGTTCGGCATCGCCTTCGGGGCCGGCGCGGTGGGCCTGATCGGGGCCACCCAGTTCAACGTTCGGCTGCTGCGCCGCTACACCCCGCAGCAGATCCTGGTCAGCGCCCTGATCGCCGGAACGGCGGCCGGCCTGCTGCTGGTCATGTTCGCGGCGACCGGCGTCGGTGGCCTGGGCACCCTGCTCGCGTCACTGTGGCTGGTCCTGGCCGCCGCCGGCCTGGCCCTGCCCAACGCGCCGGCGCTGGCCATGAGCCGGCACAGCGAGGCCGCTGGCACCGCCGCGGCGCTGCTCGGCGCTGTGCAGTTCGGCATCGGCGCGGTGTCGGCGCCACTGGCCGGTCTGTTCGGCACCGGGAGCGTACCGATGGCGATCGTCATCGCGGGCGGCATGGCCGCCGCGCTGATCGTCATGCTCCTCGTGGTTCCCCGCGCCAGCCTCGGCACCGTCGACCCGGATCTTGCGGTCGCGCTGCACTAGCCCGGAAGAGATGGAGGGGCGGGCCGGTCCACCGGCCCGCCCCGACGATCAGCGGATCTCGGTGGTGTCCTCGGGGCGCGGTTGGCCGCGCGGTGGGGCGGACCAGGGTGATTCGCCACCCACCCGGCGGGGCAGCGGCTCGGTCGGTGTCGAGTCCGCCGGGTAACCCAGAGTGAGGGGCGCGGTGTCGCGCTCCGCGGGCGCGGGGGCCGGCCAGTCGGTCAACGTGAAGTCGTCGTTGCGGGGGCCTCCGTCCGACGCGGGGGTGGGTGCCGCGGCCGGTTCGGTCGCCGGGCTCGGCCACTGCCGCCAACGCTGTTGGCTGAAGGTCGCCATCAGCAGCAGCAGGCCGAGCAGGAAGAGCGTGCCGTTCTCCACGGGCAGTCGCAGCGGCAGAGGATCGCCGAACACCTTCCACTCGTGCGGGATCGCGTCCCGCACCGAGAAGGGCGCCACGAACATCCCGATGTACGGGATGACCAGCAGCGCACCGGCCACCAACGGGCCCAGCGGTGAGAAGCGCAGCGTGCCGAGCAGGCCCAGCAGGACACCGCCGACACCGAGGTACACGGCCGGCTCGATCAGGTTGGCGGTGTTGAACGTGCCGATCTCCACCCAGCGGTCGACCGTCCGGCTCGACCCGTCCTGCCCCAGTGTGACCAGCACCCAGGTGATGGGCGCCACCACCAGCCCGGCGAGGAAGCTCCAGAGATGTCGCATCCGCGCACCGTACCGTTTTCGACATGACTGAGCACCTCTCCGCCGCTCCAACCGGCAAGCCGACGTCGTACTCGCGCGTCACTCTCAGCAAGATCATGACCGCGGTGGACGTCAACCTCTACGGCACGGTGCACGGCGGAGTTCTGATGAAGTTCGTCGACGACGTGGCCGGGGCCGCTGCCGCCCGACACAGCGGCGGGACCGCGGTGACCGCGGCGATCGACGAGATCGTCTTCTCCGAGGCGGTCCGGGTCGGCGACCTGGTGCACGCGCACGCCCAGGTGAACTGGACCGGCCAGACGTCCATGGAGGTGGGCGTGCGGGTGGTGGCCGAACGGTGGGACTCGGCCGAGGACGCGCCGGTCCGGGTGGCCACCGCGTACCTGGTGTTCGTCGGCGTGGACGTGGGTGGGGCGCCGCGGGCGGTCCGCCCGGTGCTGCCGGAGACGGCGGAGGACGAGCGCCGGTACAAGGAGGCGGAGATCCGCCGCGCGCACCGGCTGGCCCGCCGCCGTGCCATCCAGGCCCACCGCGCCGGCTGACCCACATGAGGTGGCGGGTTGGAGTGTGGGACGGGCACGCGTCGGTTGGCCTACCCGGTGCGCAGAATGGCGCTTCGAGGTAGGGCAAGATGGCGCCACGGCCCAGTCACAGTGTCGTGTCGGGCCAGGGGGAGGGTGGAGCAGTGGGTGACATGCTGTGGACGCCGCCGGCGGACGTACGTGAGCGGTCCCGGATCGGTGCCTACCTGCGCTGGCTGCGGGAGCACCGCGGGTTGGACTTCGCCGACTACGACGCGCTGTGGCGCTGGTCCACCACCGACCTGGACGGGTTCTGGCGCTCGATCTGGGACCACTTCGAGGTGATCGCGCACACCCCGCCGACCGCCACCCTGGCCGAGCGGCGGATGCCCGGCGCCCGTTGGTTCCCCGACGCCACGCTGAACTACGCGGAGAACGTGCTGCGGATGCCGGGGCGCTCCGACGACGACCCGGTGGTGATCTCCCACGGGCAGACCCGGCCGCCGGTCACATTGACCGCCGGTGAGCTGCGCGAGCAGGTCCGCCGGGTGTCGGCCGGGCTGCGCCGGCTCGGCGTCACCGCCGGTGACCGGGTGGCGGCGTACGCCCCGAACATCGCCGAGACGTACGTCCTGCTGCTGGCCACCGCCAGCCTTGGCGCGATCTTCTCGTCCTGCGCGCCCGAGTTCGGCACCCGCAGCGTCACCGACCGTTGGCAGCAGATCGAACCGACGGTGCTGGTCGCCGTGGACGGCTACCGGTACGGCGACAAGCCGGTGGACCGGCGCGCCGAGGTCGCCGCGATCCGGGCCGCCCTGCCGTCGCTGCGCCACACCGTCAGCATCAGCTACCTCGACCCGACGGGCCCCGCCCCCGAGGGCGCGCTGGGCTGGGCCGAGCTGGCCGCGCCCACCGACGAGCCGTTGACGTTCACGCCGGTGCCGTTCGACCACCCGCTCTACGTGCTGTACTCCTCGGGCACCACCGGGCTGCCGAAGCCGATCGTGCACGGTCACGGCGGCATCCTGCTGGAGCACCTGAAGATGCTCGCCCTGCACCACGATCTGGGCCCGGCCGACCGGTTCTTCTGGTTCACCACCACCGGCTGGATGATGTGGAACTTCCTGGTCTCCGGCCCGGCGGTGGGGGCGGCCATCGTGCTCTTCGACGGCAACCCGGGGGTCCGGGCTGAGCCCGGCCGGCCGGCCGAGCCTGACCTCGGCGGGCTGTGGCGGCTGGCGGCGGAGACCGGGACGACGTACTTCGGCACCTCAGCGCCGTACCTGCTGGCCTGCCGTAAGGCCGGGTTGGTTCCCCGGGAGGCCGCCGACCTGTCAGCGCTGCGCGGCGTCGGTTCCACCGGTGCGCCGCTGCCCGCCGAGGGCTTCCGCTGGGTGTACGAGACCGTCGGCGACCACGTCCAGCTCCAGTCGCTCTCCGGTGGCACCGACGTGTGCACCGGTTTCGTCGGCGGCGTGCCGCTGCTGCCGGTGTACGCCGGTGAGATCGCCTGCCGGGCGTTGGGCGCCAAGGTCGAGGCCCGTTCCGCCGACGGCACGCCGGTCATCGGCGAGCTGGGCGAGCTGGTGATCACCGAACCGATGCCGAGCATGCCGGTGGGTTTCTGGAACGACAGGGACGGCACCCGCTACGCGGAGGCGTACTTCGGCGTCTACCCGGGCGTCTGGCGGCACGGTGACTGGATCACCATCAACGAGCGGGGTGGCTGCGTGATCACCGGCCGCTCCGACGCCACCCTCAACCGCGGTGGGGTGCGGCTCGGCACCGCCGAGTTCTACTCGGTGGTGGAAGGGCTCGACGAGGTGCTCGACTCGGTCGTCGTGCACCTGGAGGACGACGAGGGCGGCGCCGGTGAGCTGCTGCTCTTCGTGGTGCTGGCCGAGGGTCTGGAGCTGGACGACCCGATGCGCGCGAAGATCTGCCGTGAACTGCGTACGGCGCTCTCACCCCGGCACGTGCCCGACGAGATCCACCAGGTGCGTTCGGTGCCCCGTACCCTCTCGGCGAAGAAGCTGGAGGTGCCAGTCAAGAAGATCCTCACCGGCACCCCGGTAGACCAGGCGGCGGCCAAGGGTGCCCTGGTCAACCCCGAGTCCCTGACCGCCTTCGCCGCCCTGGCCCAACGCCGCACGACGTCCTGACCCCCATCCCCCCGCGATCTTGCACTTGCTGTCCCGACCTAAGGGGCATCCCGCCCATCTCGACAACCGAAACTGCAAGATCGCCGGGCCGGGCGGGCGGGGCCGGGGCGGGCCGGGGCGGGGCGGGTTACGGGAGGGTGTGGGTGACCTTTTCGGTGGCTTGGCGGCTGGCCAGGCGGGCCGGGTCCTGGTTGGCGCAGAGGACGACTGTGGCGGCCCGGGTCAGTGGGGCCAGCAGCCAGTCGACCGGGTCGGGGTGACGGCCGGCATCAACCAGGACCCGCGCGCCGGGCTCGATGCCCAACTCGGTGGCGCGGGCCTCGGCACGACCCAGCAGGTGCGCGTCGGTGGGGCCACTGCCGGATTGCGGCGTGAAGTGGTCACCGTGTCCGCGTACCTCGACGACGTAGTCGGCGAACCCGGGCGGCACCTGCCGAAGCGGGGCGGCGAGCGGGGCCAATCCGAGGGCGTACCGCTCGTCGGCGGACCAGGACTGCGCCTCGTCGAACCTGTCGGCGGCGGCGAAGAGCACCCCCACGTCGCCCGGCGTGTCGACGACGCTCAGCTTGGCCGACCAGCAGGCCAGCAGCACCGCAGCGGTCTGCCAGTGTGGCGGCAGCAGCACGCCGGCCGGGGTGCCCGGCGCGAGGCCGACCTCGTCGACGAGGAGGTTGGCGGTCTTCGCCACCCAGTTCGCCAAGGTGACGCCGGAGAGTTCGGTGCGGTCGCCGGTGGCGTCGTCGTACCAGGTGAGCAGCGGTCGGGTCGGATCGGTCGCGATCGCGTCGGCGAACACCCGGGCAATGTTGTCGGCCATCGGCGCGAACGATACGCCCCTGTGGGCCGTACTCGATGACGATGGCAAGTCGGCGTACCGTCGGGTCGCAGTCAGCGTCGGCCCCGCGCCCCGGCGTAGGCTTTACCCCCGGAGTGTTGTTCCCCACAGGCCCGCCAGTTCAAGGAGTCGCCCCGTGACCGCCGGTCGCCCGCCCCGCGTGCTCATCGACGCCACGAGTGTCCCCACCGACCGTGGTGGTGTCGGTCGATACGTCGACGGTCTGCTCGGTGCCCTCGGCAAGGTGTGCGGGTCGGGGGTGGAGCTGGCGGTGGTCAGTCTCCGCACCGACCTCGAGCGGTACACCCGCATGCTGCCGGGCGCGGAGATCATCCCGGCCCCGGCCGCCGTGGCGCACCGCCCGGCCCGGCTGGCCTGGGAGCAGACCGGCCTGCCGCTGCTCGCCCAGCAGGTGGGCGCAGAGGTGCTGCACTCGCCCTTCTACACCTGCCCGCTGCGGGCCGGGTGTCCGGTCACGGTCACCGTGCACGATGCGACGTTCTTCACTGAGCCGGAGCATTACGACAAGTCCCGCCGCACGTTCTTCCGCAGCGCCATCAAGACCTCGCTGCGCCGCGCCGACCGGGTGATCGTGCCCAGCAAGGCCACCCGGGACGAGCTGATCCGGCTGCTCGACGCCGACCCGACGCGGATCGACGTGGCGTACCACGGCGTCGACCAGGCTGCCTTCCACGCTCCCACCGAGGAGGAGAAGGCCCGGGTACGCGCGCGTCTGGGGCTGGGCAACAGCAGCTACGTCGCCTTCCTCGGTGCCAAGGAGCCTCGGAAGAACGTGCCCAACCTGATCCGTGGGTGGGCGCGGGCGGTGGCTGACCGGGTCGACCCGCCGGCCCTGGTGATCGCCGGTGGGCAGGGGCACGACGAAGACATCGACCGGGCGGTGGCCGAGGTGCCGTCGCACCTGCGTCTGCTGCGCCCCGGTTACCTGCGCTACGCCGACCTGCCGGGTTTCCTCGGCGGTGCCCTGGTCGCCGCGTACCCGTCCTACGGCGAGGGGTTCGGGCTGCCGATCCTGGAGGCGATGGCGTGCGCCGCCCCGGTGCTGACCACGCCCCGGCTCTCGCTGCCCGAGGTGGGCGGCGACGCGGTCGCGTACACCTCGGAGGACCCGGAGCAGATCGGCACCGACCTGGCTGCCCTGCTCGACGACGAGCAGCGGCGGTTGTCGCTGGCGAAGGCGGGGTTCGACCGGGCCAAGGAGTTCACCTGGGAGTCCAGCGCCGAGGTGCACATCGCGGCGTGGAGTCGCGCCCGTTCCTGATCCTCCGCGCCGCTGCGGGTGACCCGTGCCACTTTGGGCAGGTACGTCGGGCATGATGTGCGGATGCTCTATGCGGTCATTCCGGCAGGTGGCAGTGGCACGAGGTTGTGGCCGTTGTCCCGCGCCGGTCATCCCAAGTTCCTCCACCCGCTGACCGGCACCAGCGCCTCACTGCTCCAGGCGACAGTCGAACGGCTCGCGCCGCTGACCACACCGGACCGGACCCTTGTGGTCACCGGTGCCGCGCACGTCGCGGCGGTGGCACGGCAGCTGACAGTGCTGCCGGAGGAGAACATCCTGGTCGAGCCCTCTCCCCGGGATTCCTGCGCGGCGATCGCGTTGGCCGCCGCGGTGATCGCGACGCGTGACCCGAACGCGGTGATGGGCAGCTTCGCGGCCGACCACCTGATCCGCGACCCGGACAGCTGGGTCTGCACGGTCCAGGAGGCGGTCCGCGGGGCAGAGCAGGGCATGCTGATGACCGTCGGGATCACTCCGACCCGTGCGGAGACCGGCTACGGCTACCTGGAGACCGGCGATCCGACCGAGGGTGTGCCGTGGCGGCCGGTGGCCGAGTTCAAGGAGAAGCCGGCAGCCGAGGTCGCCGAGGCGTACGTCAGTTCGGGCCGGCACCTGTGGAACGCGAGCATGTTCGTGTGGCGGGTGGACGTCTTCCTCGCCGAGCTGGCCCGCCAGCAGCCGGCACTGCACGCCGGCGTCGCCGCGATCGCCGCCGCCTGGGGCACCCCGGAGCAGGACGACGTCCTGGGCGCGATCTGGCCGACCCTGCCGAAGATCTCCGTCGACTACGCGGTGATGGAGGGCGCGGCCACGGCGGGTCGGGTCGCGACGGTGCCGGGCGACTTCGGCTGGAACGACGTCGGTGACTTCCACACCCTGGGCGACGTGCTGCCGGCCGACGACGCGGGCAACGTGGTGCTCGGCACGGAGGCCAAGCCGGGCGTGCTGCTGCGGGACAGCAGCAACCTCGTGGTCGTCCCGCAGTCGGGTCGGCTGGTGGCCGTGCTCGGTCTGCGCGACCTGATCGTGGTGGACACCCCGGACGCGGTGCTGGTCTGCCCGCGCGACCGGGCGCAGGACGTCAAGGCCCTGGTCGACGAGCTCAAGGAGCGAGGCGAAGAGGGCTACGTCTGAGGGCTGCCAGTGCCGGCGCGACCTGTTGCGCGGTCCCGCCGGCCAGTGGTTCGGGCAGCTGGTCCGGTGGGAACCAGCCCAGCGCCTCGGCCTCGTCGCTGACATGCTCCACCGCCGCCGGCGGGGCGAGCACGGCGAACCGTACGTCGTGGTGCGCGGACCCGCCCTGACACTGCACCGGGTGCACGTCCACGTCGATCGGCACCGGGTCGATGCGCAGGCCGGCGATTCCGGACTCCTCGGTGGCCTCGCGGAGGGCGGCGGCGACCAGGGTCTGGTCGACCGGCTCACAGTGCCCGCCGAGCTGCACCCACCACCCGAACTTGACGTGCAGGCAGAGCAGCACCCGCGAGCCGGTGGCGTCCAGCACCAACGCGCTGGCGGTGACGTGCCCCGGTCGGTGCTGCCGGCTCATCGCGATCGGACCGGCGGCGAGCAAGGTGAGGGTCCGGTCCCGCGCGTTGGCAGCGCCCGGGCTGGTGGGCTGCCAGCCCTCCAGCAACGCGGTGGCGTCGGCATGCAACGCGGCGTACGCCTCGGGGCCGGTCGTCTGGGCGGTCGGGCCGGTGATCACGGTGTCGGGCACCCCGCCACTGTACGAGCGTGTGCTCCGTACGCTGGCACGGTGACAGTGCGACTCGTCGAATTCGTGGTGGCCGGCAACGAGGCCAGCGATCTGCTGCCGGTGCGGTCGGCGGCGCTGCTGCGCGCGTACGCTGCCCGGCGGGGTTTCTGGACCGTGCTGGACGAGGGGCCGGTGGAGCGCTGCCTCGCGTTGCTGCTGGAGCGCGACGACGGGGAGTGGACGGCACTGCACGTGCGCGCGGATGCCGGTGTGGAGAACGGGCGGACCGAGGACGGTGAGGCGCTCGCCCACCACGACGGCTGGGTGTACGTGTTCGGCTCCCACTTCGGCTCGAAGGCTGGCCCGCTGCGACCTCGGCGCGCCTTCGTGGCCCGGTTCCGTGAGGACGACGCGGCGGCCGGGCCGCTACCGGTGCACGTGGTACGCAACTCGTTTCGACTGCACCGAGCGGTGAACGATGCTCTAGCCGCGGCGCCGCTGACCCTCCTGCCGGCGGGGGAGCGGGTGCGGGAGCGGTTCATCGTGGAGACGCTGGCCCGGGGGACCGTCCGGGAGAAGAGCTGGGTGAGCCGGTTGGCCCCGGACGACCTGCCGTTGAACGTGGAGGCGGCGGCGTTCACCCCGGCCGGGACGGTGCTGCTCGGGCTGCGTTTTCCGGTCACCGACGCCGGTGAGCCGATCCTGGTCGAGGTGGCCGGTGTGCCGGGCATGTTCACTGCCGAGCGGGCGTGGCCGCGGGCCTTGGGCGCGTACGTGTTGACAGGTGTCACTCCGCCGGGGCAGCTGACCGGCTTCCGCGCGATCACCCCGACGGTGGACGGCGGGTACGCGGCCGTGATCGGCTCGATCGACGCGTTGGGCAAGGGGTCGGTCCTGCTCGACGACCACCCGGGTGGGGGTGAGGTCACCTCCCGACACGTTCGCTTCCGGCTCACCGGTGGCGAGGCGGGCGACGGGCGGCGGCTCGTCGGGGAGCAGGTGGCGGACCTGGCCCCGTTCCACCACGTCGAGGGGGTGGCGGAGCTGGACGGACGGTCGTTCTACGTCACGGACGAGGACCATCGGGTCGCGCTCTGGGTCGGCTGAGTCGGCGCGGGACCGGGATGACCGGACGGCACCTCTGCGGAGCAAGGGCCGCAGACCCTCGTGGTGCCGTCCGATCACCGGGGCCTCCCCGGTCCCGGTGCCCCGGCAGCACGGGCGTCATGGACGCGCGGCGCCGTGTTCGGGCATGGGAAGCATGCCGAACCGGCCCCGGAGGCGTCGAGGTTTTTCAGTCCAGGCTTAAAGATGGAGATTACTGCCGGCCAGGTAGAGTCGAACGGTCATCCGGCATCCCCCTGCCGGCGACACAGGAGCGCTCCATGCTGAAGATCCACTTTTCTGGGGAGGACATCCTCCGGACCCGGGTGGCGCCGGCGGCGGACCCGGTCTGGGAGCTGGTCCTCAGCCTGCACGTGCTGCGCGGCCGCACCCGCGATCCGCTGACTGCCAACTGGCGGCGCAGCGTGGCCCGGGACCTGCGCCAGGACTCGGCCTCCGAGCAGCTCCGCCTGCTCTTCGCGTTGAACCCACCGCGTGGCTACTTCCCCGACTTCCTCACCCCGTACGCCAGCGTCGAGGGCTTCGAGGCCGGGCTGGACGCGCTCCGCCGTACCCCCGCCGAGTTGCTGCACCGGGACCTGAGCGTGCTGGCCGCGGAGAATCAGCTGCCCTCCTCGGCGGCAGCGCTCGCTCGCGGTGAGGTGTCGGCGCTGCACCACCTGGCCGAGTCGATGGAGCAGTACCGGTCGGTGGCGATCAGCCCGTACTGGAGCCGGATCCAGGCCGCGGTCGCGGCGGACCGCACGCGGCGGGCGCGGGCGCTGCTCGACGGCGGCGTCGAGGGCCTGCTCACCAGCCTCCGGCCGGCGATGCGCTGGGAGAGCGGGGTGCTGGAGATCCACAGCTACCCGCACAGCCGGGAGCTGCACCTGGACGGCCGTGGGCTGCTTCTGGTGCCGTCGTTCTTCTGCGCGACCACCCCTGTCGCACTGCTCGACCCGGCGCTGCCACCGGTGCTGGTCTACCCGGTGGACCGGCTGGGCGCGCTGGTCTCCGCCGACGCCAGCGCCGCGTCCGGTGCCGCCCGCGAATCACTCGCCGCGCTGCTGGGCCGCACCAGGGCGGCGGTGTTGCAGGCCAGCGACGAGGGCTGCACCACCGGCGAGGTCGCCCGCCAGCTCAACATCTCACCGGCGGCGGCGAGCCAGCACGCCACGGTGCTGCGCAACGCTGGTCTGCTGGTCAGCCACCGCGAACGCAACAGCGTGCTGCACACGTTGACCCCGCTGGGCCGGGCCATGCTGGACGCGTGACCCGGCCGTTCGCGCCGGCCGGAAGCGGTCCTACAGGGCGAGCGCGGCGTTCGCCGGGCTGCCGGGCGGTGGCGGCAACAGTGTCGACCCGACGCCCTGGGCGGCCAGGGCGACGCGCAGCCGGTGCAGGTCGGCACCGAAGCGGACCAGACCCATCGGCTCGATGGGCGTCGGGGCCGAGCCGAGCAGCAGGTCGGCGCCGTCCGGCCACCCGGGCATCTCGGCGACCAGACCGGCGCGTACCTCGGCCTCGTCGACCACTGTGAAGACAGTGCCGGGGGCGACCACCCCGGCGACCGCGTCGATCGCCCGTCGCACCGCGGTCAGGTCGGCCGGTGTCGGGCCGGGACCGTCGGTCAGGGTGGCGGCGTCGGAGAGCCCGGCGGCGCGTGCCTCGGCGGTACCGAGCGAGAACAGGTCCTGTGCCGCGTCGCGGATCAGCGCCCGTGCGCCACCGGCGTCGTCCGGACTGGTGGCCGGCAGGTAGCCCCGCACCACAGCGACGGGCACCTGATCGCACTTGCCCTTGATCAGTTCGCCGGCACCCGCCAACTCGTCCACAACTGCCATCTGGGTCAACTGCAACTCGTTGCCGTACGGGTCGACCTCGCCCCGGTGGTCGCGGATGGCCGGCATCCCGGCCACCCCGAGCGCCACGTCGGTGAGCCCGTTGCGCCAGGGCCGGCCCATCGTGTCGCTGATGATCACGGCCAGGTCCAGGTCGTAGCGCTCCCGCAGCGCGTCCCGCAGCGCTCGCGCCGAGGCGTCCGGGTCGACCGGCAGCAGCACCAGTTGGGTCTTGTCCACGTTCGACGCGTCGATCCCCGCCGAGGCCATCACGAAGCCGTGGTGGGTCTGCACGATCCGGGTCGCCCCCCGGCTGGCCACCACCCGGGCGGTCTCACCGGCCAGGACCTCGTCCCGGGCGGCCAGCCGTTCCGGCCCGTCCGCCGGCACGTCGACGAGCCGCCCCTCCGCCTTGGAAACGATCTTGCTGGTCACCACCAGCACGTCGCCGTTGCGCAGCCACGGCGCGGCGGTAGCGATCACCGCAGCCAGGTCGTCACCCTCGGTCACGTGACCGATGCCGAGCACCGGCAGAATCTCCAGCCTCACGTCAACTCCACCGCGGCGCGGACCATGGCCGCCGTCGCCGCCTCGTCGGTCATCCGCAGCGGCACCGCGCGGACCGTCACCTCAGGCACCACAGTGCCCGCGTCCTCCTCGGCCACCAGCCAACCGTCGAGCAGGCCGCCGCTCGCCCGGCCGCCGTAGAGCCGACCCACCCCCGCCGCGCTGCACTCCACACCGAGCACGGCCAGACAACGGTCGGCCATCCCCCGCACCGGCGCGCCGCCGATGATCGGGGAGACACCCACCACCGGCGCCGGGCCGTCCGCCACCGCCGCACGCAGCCCCGGTACGGCCAGCACCGGCGCGACGCTCACCACCGGGTTGCTCGGCGCGATCAGCACCAGGTCGGCCGAGGCGATCGCGTCCAGCACCCCGGGGGCCGGCTTCGCCGTCTCCGCGCCGACGAACACGAAACGGTGCGTGGAAATGTCCGCTCGGTACCGTACCCACCACTCCTGGAAGTGGATCGCCCGCTGGCCCTGGTCGTCCTCCACCACGGCATGGGTCTCCAGGCGGTCGTCAGTCGCCGGCAACAGGCGTACGCCCGGCTCCCAGCGGCTGGCCAGCGCCTCGGTGACCGCGCTCAACGGGTAACCGCCGTTGAGCATGGTGCTGCGGACCAGGTGGGTGGCGATGTCCTTGTCGCCGAGGCCGAACCAGGTCGGCTCCGCCCCGTACGCGGCCAACTCCTGTTTGACGGTCCAGCTCTCGCCGACCCGACCCCAGCCTCGTTCCGGGTCGGCGCCCCCGCCGAGGGTGTACATGACGCTGTCCAGGTCGGGGCAGATCTTCAACCCGTGTAACCACAGGTCGTCGCCGACGTTGACAACGGCGGTCACCTCCGCGCCGACGTCACGGGCGTACGCCCGGACCCCGAGCAGGAACCGGGCGCCGCCGATGCCGCCGGCCAGAACCACGATGCGCATGTCGACCATCCTCGCGCACGTGACGCCTCCGATCCGTGGGTGGCCCGCGAGACTAGGCTCACGTGCACCCTGTCCGTTGATGCCCCGAGGGGGAACTCGTGACCAGCCCCGCCGAGCCCGCGTCCGCCGACGCGACGCAGGCCCGCCAGCTGACCAAGCCGCTACGGGAGCTCGCCGCGCTCGCGCTGCTTGGCGCCAACGCCGTGTTCCTCTTCGTGGGCCTGCTCCGGCTCATCGCCCCGAACGACTACAGCTCCTTCACCGACCGCGCGGGTAGCGCCTTCTACGCGTTCGTCGGGGTGGAGGCGGTGGGCCTCCCGCTGCTGGCGGTGCTGCTGGCCACGCACATCTCGCCGGTGTTGGCGAAGGCGAAACTGATCACGCAGGCAGCTGTCGTCGAGTACGCGGTCAGCGCCCTGTTCGGCACGCTGACCATGCTGATCTGGACGGTGGGCCGGCTGGCCGAGGCCGAGGTGCTCGACGCGCTGCTCGGTGTGCTCACCCGGTTCGCCTGGATGGTGATCTTCGCGATCGCCGCCTGGGTGGTCTACACCATCTGGCGCGCCCACTACTACGTGCCGCGACCCAAGCCGCAGCCGGGCGTCTACGGGCAGCCCCAGCCGGGCTGGCCGCAGCAGCAGGGCGGTTGGCCGGCCCCGGGTCAGCCCGGCGGCCAGCCGCAGGGCGGATGGCCCGCCCCCGGCCAGCCTGGCGGCTACCCGCAGGCGGGTCAGCCGGGCGGTTACCCGCAGGCCGGCCAGTACGGCCAGCAGTCGCCGCCGTTCCAGTCCCCGCAGTCGGCCCCGCCGTTCCCGCAGTCGGCCCCGCCGCACCCGCAGTCGGCCCCGCCGCACCCGCAGTCCGCGCCGCCGTTCCAGGCACCGCAGTCCGCGCCGCCGGCGAACCCCGCCCCCCAGTCGGCGCCGCCGTCCCCGGCCGCGCCGCCGCCGTTCGGGCAGCCGCCGTCGGCCGACCCGACTCAGGCGATCCCGCGCCAGTCCGCGGACCCGACCGAGGTCATTTCCCACCCGGCCGATCCGGACACCGACCGGACCCAACACATCAAGCCCAACGACCACCCCGACCAGCCCCGCTGAGTCCCCAACCCCGTCGGGCCCCGACGGACCCTCGTCGATCATGAAGTTATTGCCCGATCACGCGGCGTGTCGCGGCAATAACTTCATGATCAACCGGGAGGGCGGCCGGGAGGCAACCGGGAGGGCGGCCGGGGGTGCCGTTTCCCACGGTGCGGGCTGGGCGCGGTGGGACAGGCTCGGGCTGCGCATAAGGTGAGTGGATGGTTGATCGCACCCACTCCGGCCCGAGCGATGCGAGCGTGCGGCGGGCCCTGGGCCGGGCCGGGAACGGGCGGGCGCTGGATGTCGACGAGGCGACGGCGCTGCTGTCCGCTCATGGCGACGCGCTCGACGAGTTGCTGCGGCTCGCCGGAGGAATCCGCGACGCCGGGCTGCGGGACGCCGGGCGGCCGGGTGTGGTCACGTACTCCAAGAAGGTCTTCATTCCGCTGACCCGGCTCTGCCGGGACCGCTGCCACTACTGCACCTTCGCGACAGTGCCGCACCGGTTGCCGGCGCCGTTCCTGGACCGTGACGAGGTCCTCGCGATCGCCCGGGCCGGTGCCGCGCAGGGCTGCAAGGAGGCGCTGTTCACCCTGGGTGACCGGCCGGAGGAACGTTGGCCGGCGGCCCGGACCTGGTTGGACGAACGCGGTTACGACTCGACCCTGGACTATCTGCGCGCCTGTGCGGTGGCGGTGCTGGAGGAGACCGGCCTGCTGCCGCACCTCAATCCTGGGGTGCTGTCCTGGTCGGAGCTGCAACGGCTCAAGCCGGTCGCGCCGAGCATGGGCATGATGCTGGAGACGACAGCGACGCGGCTCTGGTCCGAGCCGGGTGGCCCGCACTTCGGCTCACCGGACAAGGAGCCGGCGGTCCGGTTGCGGGTGCTCGAGGACGCGGGCCGGGTCGGGGTGCCGTTCACCACCGGCATTTTGATCGGCATCGGGGAGACCCCGGCGGAGCGGGTGGACGCGCTCTTCGCGATCCGCCGCGCCCACCGGGAGTACGGCCACCTCCAGGAGGTGATCGTGCAGAACTTCCGCGCCAAGCCGGACACGGCGATGCGCGGCATGCCCGACGCGGAGCTGCACGACCTGGCCGCCACTGTGGCGGTGGCCCGGCTGCTGCTCGGCCCGAAGGCCCGGATCCAGGCCCCGCCGAACCTCATCGCCGGCGAGTACGACCTGCTGCTGCGCGCCGGCATCGACGACTGGGGTGGCGTCTCCCCGCTCACCCCCGACCACGTCAACCCGGAACGCCCCTGGCCGCAGATCGACGAGTTGGCCCGGCACACCGAGCTGGCCGGGTTCACGCTGCGGGAGCGGTTGACGATCTACCCGGAGTACGTGCGCGCGGGTGACCCGTGGCTCGACCCGCGGTTGCTGCCGCACGTCGGCGCCCTGGCCGATCCGTCGACGGGCATGGCGGTCGAGTCGGCGATGCCGCAGGGACGACCGTGGCAGGAGCCGGAGGAGGTGTTCGGCGGTCGGGTCGACCTGCACGCCACCATCGACACCACCGGTCGCACCGACGACCGGCGCGGCGACTTCGACAGCGTCTACGGCGACTGGGCCGAGGTCGCTGGCAAGGTCACCCCGGAGGCGACGGCCCGCCGGACGGGCGTACCCCTGGCACCGGCCGGGAGTGGTGCGGACCGTGACCTGGCAGCCGGGCTGCGGCTCGCCGCCGACGACCCGGCGGCGCTGCTCGACCCCGCGCACACCGATGCCGCGCTGGCGCTGTTCGGCGCGGACGGGCCGGCGCTCGACGAGTTGTGCCGCCTCGCCGACGATGTGCGCCGCGCGGCGGTCGGCGACGACGTCACCTACGTGGTCAACCGCAACATCAACTTCAGCAACGTCTGCTACGTGGGCTGCCGGTTCTGTGCGTTCGCGCAGCGTGAGCGGGACGCCGACGCGTACCGGCTCTCTGTCGAGCAGGTCGCGGACCGGGCCGAGCAGGCATGGGCCCTCGGTGCCAGCGAGGTGTGCCTGCAGGGCGGCATCGATCCGAAGATGCCGGTCACCGGGTACGCCGACATCGTGCGCGCGATCAAGGCCCGGGTGCCCGAGATGCACGTGCACGCGTTCTCGCCCATGGAGATCGTCACCGCCGCCGCGAAGGCCGGGGTGCCGGTCCGTGAGTGGCTGCTCCAGCTGCGCGAAGCCGGGCTGGACACCATCCCGGGCACCGCCGCCGAGATCCTCGACGACGACGTGCGCTGGGTGCTGACGAAGGGCAAACTCCCGGCCGCCGCCTGGGTCGAGGTGGTCAGCACCGCCCATGAGCTGGGCATCCGGTCCAGCTCCACAATGATGTACGGCCACGTCGACCACCCCGGGCAGTGGCTGGCGCACTTCCGGGTGTTGGCCGGGGTGCAGGACCGCACCGGCGGGTTCACCGAGTTCGTGGCGCTGCCGTTCGTGCACACGAATGCTCCGATCTATCTGGCGGGTATCGCCCGACCCGGGCCGACCTGGCGGGAGAACCGGGTGGTGCACGCCATGTCCCGGCTGCTGCTGCACGGCCGGATCGACAACATCCAGTGCTCCTGGGTGAAGCTCGGTGACGAGGGCACTGTCGCGATGCTCCAGGGCGGCTGCAACGACCTCGGCGGCACCCTGATGGAGGAGACCATCTCCCGGATGGCCGGCTCCGACAATGGTTCTGCGCGTACCGAGGAGCAGTTGCGGGCCATCGCGACGGCCGCCGGTCGTCCGGCGCGCAAGCGGTCGACTGCGTACGGTCACGCCCGGCCCTGACGTCGAACCTTTCCCCGCCACCGGCCGTACCACGCGATGCCGGTGGCGGTCGCGGCGAGGACCGCCACCGGTGTCCCCTCAGGGGCCCGGCGGCGTCGCGAGACGGCACCGGACCCGTCCGTCTCCGCGGGCGCGCTCGCGCCACCGCCGGAAAGGTTGCCCATGACCAGTGATCAGCGGAAGCGGCAGTGGCCGCGACTGACCCGCCGGCAGACGTTGACCGCCGCGGCCAGCGCCACCCTTGGTGCCGCCGCCCTCACCGTGCCGGGCCTGTCGGCCGCGCAGAACGCCCCCGGCGCGGCCGGACGAGCCGACGAACCGATCGTCGTGCACCTGCGTGACGCCAACTCGGGAACGATGGACGTCTTCGTCGGTGAGACGCGCATCGAGGTACGCGACCGCGGCCTGGCGGACCGGCTGCGGCGCGCCGCCCGGCGCTGACCCGACCCTCCGCCCCGCCATCCTGTCCCCGCCCAGTGAGGTTGGTCCGTCATGTCTTCCCACCGCGAGGCCCCGGAGATAGCCAAGGATCCGGTCGCCGACAGCTCCGACCTGTACGCGTTCGTCAGCCCCGACAAACGCGACACTGTCACGTTGATCGCCAACTACGTGCCGTTGCAGCTCCCCTCCGGGGGCCCGAACTTCTTCGAGTTCGGCGACGACGTGCGCTACGAGATCCATATCGACAACGACGGTGACGGTCGTCCGGATGTCACCTACCGGTTCGAATTCACCACCGAGATCACCAACCCGAACAGCTTTCTCTACAACACCGGTCCGATCGATTCGCTGGACAGCAAGAACTGGAACCGGCGGCAGTTCTACAGCCTGACCCGGGTGGCCGACGGCCGCGAGCACCGGCTGGCGCACAGGCTGCCCTGCCCGCCGTGCAACGTCGGCCCGCTGTCCACCCCGAAGTACGCCGACCTGGTGCGGCAGGCCACCTACTCGCTCTCCACGGGGGAGCGGGTCTTCGCGGGGCAGCGCGCCGACGGGTTCTTCGTGGACCTCGGGGCGATCTTCGACCTCGGCACGCTGCGGCCGTTCCAGCAACTGCACGTCGCCGGGAAGAAGATCTTCAAGGCGGAGGGGGAGCCGGTAAACGCCACCGACCGGATGAACGTGCACAGCATCGCGGTGCAGGTGCCGCTGGAGCGGGTGCGTCGACGCGCCAAC
The DNA here is from genome assembly GCF_018070325.1 of Micromonospora sp. H61. GTDB lineage: Bacteria > Actinomycetota > Actinomycetes > Mycobacteriales > Micromonosporaceae > Micromonospora > Micromonospora salmantinae. The sequence goes on along the minus strand of NZ_JAGPXY010000038.1, from coordinate 2,788 downwards.
CGGTACGGTGCCGCCGATCGGGCGTCGGTGATCGGGGTGTGGACGTCGGCGTCGCGTCGGCAGGTGCGGGTGCTCGGCGACCGGGGCGGGGCGGACACCAGCACCGGCCCGTTCACCCAGGTCTCGCGGTTGGGCAATCCACTGTTCAACGAGGTCATCGTGCCGATGTCCAAGAAGGACCTGTGGAACTCGCTGCCGCCGTCGGAGGACAAGCGCTTCGCCCAGTTCGTCGAGCAACCGGAGCTGGCCGCGTTGCTGCCGGCGCTCTACCCGGACGTCTTCCCTAACCTGGACAAGCTCACCAAGGCGAAGAAGGCCCGAGCTGATCTGGTGGCGATCCTGCTCACCGGCGTGCCGGCCGGGCTGATCGACGGCTTCACCAACGCCACCGGCGACGTGCAGGCCGACATGCTGCGACTGAACACGGCGATCCCGCCCACCAGGCGGCCGGACCGGTTCGGGGTGCTCGGTGGCGACCTGGCCGGGTTCCCGAACGGGCGGCGGGTCGGCGACGACGTGTTCAGCATCGCGTTGCGGGCCATCGCCGGGGTCACCGTCCCGCTGGTCGACAAGACGTTCCAACCGGACGCGGCGGCCGCCGCGGTCACCCCGGGGCTGAGCGCCGCCGACGTGACCGCGCCGTTCCTCGGAAACTTCCCCTACCTGGGTACGCCGTACGACGGGTTCAACAACCCGCCGGCGGCGTCCTGATCGGGCCGGGGGCGAGCGGATGCACGAGCATGCGTACGGGCCGTCGGAGACCGGGACAGTCGTCCTCGATCTGGGCGGTGACACCGGCGCCCTGATCGTCTACACGGGTCCGGATCTGCACGGCAGGGAGATCGAGATCAGTCGCGACGACGACCGGCGGGTCCACTCGGCGGTGCGTGAGCGTCGGGTGCGGGACGGCTCGTTCCACAGTGCGGTCTATCCCGATCTGCCGAGCGGAATTTATACCGTCTGGTGGGACGACTGTACGCCCGCCGGCACGATTCCCGTCCATGGTGGAGAGATAGCCGAGTTCGCCTGGCCCAGCAGCGGTTTCGGGGCCGCGGGCTGACCTCGACGCATCGGTTTCACCACCGCGCCCCGTCCACAATGTGGACGGGGCGCGAGTGCTGTCCGCAGCTCGACGGGCAGTCTGCGCCGCACCGCGTTAACCTGTCCCCCACCAAGATCAGCTTAGGGGTGGAGGTCTCTGGTGCCGTCCGGTCGGCGACTCGTCGGAGAAGCGCCACGGCAGAAAAGTCGGGCAACTCGCCGGAGAGGGCGTTACTCGGCCGGGGTCTGAATCGATAGGGCAGGTTGCGAGGCTGGACGGCCCGAGTGGCCGGCCGGGGGTGTCGGGAGGGCGACTCCATTATCAAGTTTGGCTTGACGGCGCACGCATTACACGCGTGTAATTTGAATGGGGTTGTTCGCACGGAACGCAACAAAACGGGACCGGACGGACAAGCACGCCTTTCGCGTGGGGGGTTGCAGCGGCGATGACGCCGGTGCGCGACAAGGAGGCATTTGATGGACGGCCAGCTTGAGGTGGCCGACCTGCTCGGAAACGCGCCGGAGTGGCAGGAGCGGGCGTTGTGCTCGCAGACCGACCCCGAGGCGTTCTTTCCCGAGAAGGGCGGCTCGACCCGCGAGGCGAAGCGGATCTGCTCGCGTTGCGAGGTCAAGACCGAGTGCCTCGAATACGCACTGGGTCACGACGAGCGGTTCGGCATCTGGGGTGGGCTCTCCGAGCGGGAGCGGCGCAAGTTGAAGCGGCGGGCAGCCTGAGCGGTGCGAGGTCGAGGCGGTGGGGGCCGCCCGACTCTCCGCTCGGGGGTTGGGCTCAGGCGAGCTCGTCCGGGTCTACTCCGAGAAGGTTCGCCACCTGTTCGATGATCACGTCGTGGACGAGATCGGCGAGGTCCTCACGGTCCATCGCCCGGAACTCCAGGGGCCGCCGGTACAGCACGATCCGCGGCGGCACCTCCTGCCGGCCCGGGCGGCCGGGCAGCAGCCGGGCCAACGGGACCTCGCCGTCCTCCAGCACGTCCGAGTCGTAGACGTTCAGGTCCGGCGGGACGTCCTCGACCGCGAACTCGACCCCGGCCAGCTCCTTGGCGAACCGACGCTCCAGCGTCTCGACGGTGTCCAGGACCAGGTCGTCGAAGACCTCGGCCTTGGTCCGCGCCAGCGGGACGGTGGCCGGAACCAGCCGCCCGCGCAGGCCGCGCCCGTGCCGGTCACGATGCGCACGCCGGCCGGAGCCGGGGCGGCGGTGTTCCGGGCTCGTCATGAGGCAAAGGGTAGCGCCCGCGTCGGGCTGGCCAGCGGCAGCGCCGATCCCGTGGCGCGGCGCGCCCAGGACGGTCGAGTGTGATCACCATGACGGGCGTGTCGCAACGCGAAGCGATGCGCCGGACCCGGTAATGGAGATACCCTGCCGCACGTGAGGTCACCACGGCGCTGCTCCCGTAACGGCTGCCCCCGGCAAGCGGTCGCCACATTGACCTATGTCTACAACGAGTCGACAGCGGTGGTGGGGCCGCTGGCGGCGTTCGCCGAGCCGCACACGTACGACCTGTGCGAGCCGCACGCCCGTAGCCTGACCGCGCCGCGGGGCTGGGACGTCGTCCGACACGAGGGCGAGTTCGAGCCGCCGCCGCCCACGACTGACGACCTGGTCGCGCTGGCCGAAGCGGTCCGCGAAGCCGCCCGTCCGGCCCCCCGCCCCCCGGAGCCGGACCAGAACCGTCCCGAGCACCCCCACCAAACCGGCCGCCGAGGCCACCTCCGAGTAATC
>NZ_JAGPXY010000253.1 GCF_018070325.1 Micromonospora sp. H61 | reverse complement strand
CGTTGCCCACTTCCCGGTACTCGCCGGGACCATCTACGTGGCACTGGGAGTCGAGCAGGTGCTGGCCGGCCTGGCGCACGAGGAGTCCCACGGCATCTCGGACTGGATGCCGACTGTCGCGTTGTTCGGCGGTACCGCCCTGTTCCTCGCGGGCCGGGCGACGTTCCTGAGTCTCAGCGTCCGGTGCGTGCGACCGGGGCAGCTCGTCGCTCCCGTCGTGGCGCTGCTGTTACTCCCCGTCGGCCGTTACCTGCCCGGCCTGGCCGCGCTCGGCCTGCTCACCGCGTTCCTCGCCGTGCTGCTCAGCTACGAGGCGTGGACCAGGCGCGCTACCGCCGACGAAGGCTGACCCGCGCCAGATCCACTCGGCATTCAGGAAATCACGGTATCCGCGTGGCCCGAACACCCCGACGTCCGAAAAGTCGAGTGGATCAAGGAGGCGGAGGGTGTGGGATTCGAACCCACGAAGACATCGC
>NZ_JAGPXY010000037.1 GCF_018070325.1 Micromonospora sp. H61 | reverse complement strand
TCCAGGTCCACCACTGCCACGTCCGGGCGGTGCGCCAGCGCCGCGGTGACGGCTGTCGGCCCGTCGGCGGCGTGTGCCACCACCTCGATGTCCGGTTCCAGGGCGAGCAGCGCGGCGACGGCTACCCGGATCAGGTCCTCGTCGTCGGCGAGCAGGACGCGGATCACGACGGCGCCGGCACTGTGGCTTCGAGGGTGAAGATCATGTCCTCCCGGCGTACCCGCAACTCGCCCCCGGCAGCGGCGAGCCGGTCGGCCAGCCCGCGCAGGCCGTGGCTGTGCGCGTCCGGGCCACGGTCGTCGGCACCGTCGTTGGCCACCGTCATCCTGGCCACGCCATCCTCCCGATCGATGCGGATCCGGCACCAGTCGGCCCGGCTGTGCCGCAACACGTTGGTGCTCGCCTCGCGCAGCACCGCCGCCAGCTCGGTGGCGGCGGGTTGCGGCAGGTCCGCCGGCAGTGGCAGAACCGTGCACCGCACCCCGCAGGAGCGCAGCACCCCCACCACCGCGGCGAGCTGTTCGTCGAGGTCGACGGCCCGATAGCCGTGCACGGTCTCCCGTACCTCGCTCAGCGCGGAGGCGGCCAACCGTTGCACCTCGGCGGCTTCCCGCCCGGCCCGTTCCGCGTCGACCGGGGCGAGCCGGGCGGCGAGTTCGGCCTTCAACGCGATCACCGTGAGGCGGTGCCCCAGGACGTCGTGCACGTCGCGGGCGAAGCGCAGCCGCTCCTCGGCGGCGGCCAGCCGGGACTGGGCGGCCTGGCCCTGCCGGGCCTCCACGAGCAGGTCCCAGAACCAGACCTGGAACCCGTTGACGGCGGCCACTGCCGCGCCGATCCCACCGGTCACGGCGAGATGGCGCGGAACGGAACCACCGGTCCACCAGGCCACCGCCACCGCCACCGCCAGGACGCCGACCGCGACCGCCAGCGCGGCCCGCCACCGCACCAGCAGCGGCGTCATGCCGATCAGCGCCGCACCGAGCCAGGCCCAGGTCGGCCACCTGCCGGCCGCCACCGGACCCACCAGCGGAACGGTCAGCACCGCCACCGCGACCAGACTCAGCTCGGCCCGACGCCGCCAGCGCGGGTCGAGCCACGGCGTCACGGCCGCGTACAGGACGACGGTCTGGGCGATCACGAAGGCGAGGATCCCGACCGCGCCGAGTGTCACCCGGCCCGGGTCGGGCTCGCGGGTCAGGCCGACCGCCGGTAGCAGGACGCTCGCCCAGACGCCGGTGGCCAGCGACACCAGCGTCGCCTGCCGGGCGCGACGCAGCCGGCGGTCCGCCCGGGGAGTCACCGCCTCGCTCGCCACGCACCGATCCTAGGACCGCCCCGCGCACGGTCCACCCATGCGAACCGTCACGGTCGGGCCGTGCGGTCCGCACGGTTTTCCCGTGACGAACGGGTCTGCCGGCCACACCGGGGGCACCGGCAGGGTCGAGGCATGGAAAACACCCGGATGTACGCGGACAGCCTCACCGCCGTACCGTCGACCGCGCCCCTGCCCACCGACGAGCCGACCCCCTCGGCCCCGACACCGACCAGCGCGGCACCGACCGCCGCGGCACCGGCCAGCGGCAGGCGGCGGCTGCTGGGGCACCTGGGCGAGATGGCAGTGGCGATGGTCGCCGGGATGCTGCTGCTCGGGCCGTTGTGGGAGCTGGCCGGCGCCGCTCTGGGCGCCGGCGACGCGCTGGCCCGGCCGGAGGTCGCCGCACTGGTGATGGCCACGAACATGACCGTCGGGATGACGGTGGGGATGCGCTACCGGGCGCACCGCTGGCACGCGGTCGGCGAGATGGCCGCCGCGATGTACGTTCCGTTCCTGCTGCTGGTCGTGCCGTTTCGGACCGGCCTGATCGACGCCGACGCGCTGATGCTCGGCGGTCACCTGCTGATGATCCCCGCGATGGTGCTGGTGGCGGTCCGACACCGACACGAGGCGTTGGCGCCGGTACGCCGACACCGGGTCGTGGTGGCGCTCGCCCACCGCTGGCCGACCGGGTTGGCGCTGCTGATGACCGTGGACATGTGGGTCGACCCGAGCGTGCTCAGCCCGTGGACCATGCTGGTGCTGCCCGGCGGCTACCTGGTGATCGGCGTGGCCCGCCGCACGCTGGGCGGGCGGGGCGTGCTCGCCACCCAACTCGCCGGTCTGTTCTGCTGGGTCGCCCTGACGCTGATCGCGGTGAAGGCCGGCGGGCGGACCGCCGACTGGCTGGTGGCGTTCGGGTGGTTGGCGCACGCCGGCTGGGACCTGACGTACCACCGCAGCGGCCGGGTGGTGCCGCGCGGCTACGCCGAGTTCTGCGCGGTGCTCGATGTGGCCCTCGCCGCGGTGATGGTGCTGGCCATCCTGACCACCGACGCCTGATCTTGGCCGCCGTCGGGACCGCGGAACGGCCGCAGCACGGGCTCGGGGACAGCTCTTGTGGCGGTCGCCGCAACGCCCCGGACGGCGTGATGAAAGGCTTGGCGCATGAGTTCCGCACCTGCACAGCACGACGCACCGATCGACGCCACCCCCGACGGCACCGACGAGGTGAGCGCCTTCACCGAGCTCGGGCTCCGCGCCGAGCTGCTGGGCGCGCTCGCCGCCCTCGGGTACGAGGAGCCGACCCCCATCCAGCGGGAGGCTATCCCACCGCTGCTGGAGGGTCGGGACCTGCTGGGTCAGGCGGCCACCGGCACCGGCAAGACGGCCGCGTTCGCGCTGCCGCTGCTGAACCTCATGACGGCACACCGCCAGGGCGGCGACCCGGTGGCGCTGGTGCTGGTGCCGACCCGGGAGCTGGCGGTACAGGTCTCCGAGGCGTTCCACCGCTACGGCAAGGACCTGGGCGCGCGGGTGCTGCCGATCTACGGTGGGCAGCCGATCGGGCGGCAGTTGCGGGCACTCGACAGCGGTGTCGACGTGGTGGTGGCCACCCCGGGTCGGGCCCTCGACCACATCGCCCGGGGCACCCTGCGCCTCGGTGGATTGGCCACGGTGGTGCTGGACGAGGCCGACGAGATGCTCGACATGGGCTTCGCCGAGGACATCGAGGCGATCCTGGAGCACGCTCCGGCGCAGCGTCAGACGGTGCTCTTCTCGGCCACCATGCCGTCGCGCATCGACGGGATGGCCCGCCAGCACCTGCGCGAACCGGTGCGGATCGAGATCGGCCGGGAGCAGCAGGTAGCGGGTGAGGCGCCCCGGGTACGGCAGAGCGCGTACATCGTGACCCGGGCGCACAAGCCGGCCGCGCTGGGTCGGGTGTTGGACGTGGAGTCCCCGACCGCGGCGATCGTGTTCTGCCGCAGCCGGGAAGAGGTCGACCGGTTGACCGAGACGATGAACGGTCGCGGCTACCGCTCCGAGGCGCTGCACGGTGGCATGAGCCAGGAGCAACGCGACCGGGTCATGGGCCGGCTGCGGGCGGGCACCGCCGACCTGCTGGTGGCCACCGACGTGGCGGCGCGTGGGCTGGACGTCGAGCAGCTGACCCACGTGGTCAACTACGACGTGCCGTCCGCCCCGGAGTCGTACGTGCACCGGATCGGCCGGGTGGGTCGGGCTGGCCGCGAGGGCGTGGCGATCACCCTCGCCGAGCCGCGTGAGCACCGGATGCTCAAGACCATCGAGCGCGTGACCGGCCAGCGGATCACCATCGACAAGATCCCCACCGTGGCCGACATGCGTACCCGCCGGCTGGAGCTGACCCAGGCGGCCCTGCGGGAGAGCCTGCTGGAGGACGACCTCGACCCGTTCCGGGTGATCGTGGAGACGCTGACCGACGAGTTCGACCTGATGGAGGTCGCCCTCGCCGCCGTGAAGCTGGCCCACGAGGTGACGTCGCCGGGCTCCGACGACGAGGAGGAGATCCCGCAGGTTCCGGTCCGTGGGCCGCGCGAGGGTCGACCGGAGGCCGGCGGCCGGGGCGGCGACCGGCGGGGCGGGGGCCGGCCACGCTCCGGCGGCGGCAATACCGTCCAGGTCTTCGTCGGCCTGGGTCGACGCGCCGGGGTGCGCCCGCAGGATCTGGTCGGCGCGATCACCGGGGAGACCGGCATCCGCGGCCGGGACATCGGCTCGATCGAGATCGCCGACCGGTTCTCACTGGTGGAGGTGCCGCAGGGGGTGGCCGACGAGGTCATCTCCGGGTTGCGCTCCAGCACGATCAAGGGCCGCAAGGCCACCGTGCGCCGCGACCGCGGCGGCGACGAGCGCTGAACACGCCGTGGGCGGCCGCCGGGGCACGTCGGTCGCCGACGACACGCCCGGCGGGGCGGCGGGAGAAACGCCGAGCACCCGCCGCCCCGCCGGCGCTAGCCGATGTTTCCGTTGACCACGTTGTTGGCCCCGGCCAGCGACGCGCCACCGGACCGGTGGTCGTACGCCCGCATCACGTTGTTGGTGACGATCCAGTTGTTGCTGGTGCCGACCGTCACGATTGGTCGGTCCTGGCGGCGGGGCGTCGCGTCGTCGTAGAACTGGTTGCCGATCACCTGGCACAGGTCGGCGTCACGGCCGAGGATCCCGTTCGCGCCGTTGTCGTGGATGTCGAGCCCCATGATCCGGGTACGTCCGGATGAGGAGACCTCGATACCGTTGGTGGCGTTGCGCCACAGCCGGCCGCCGATGAACTGGGTCCCCCAGACCTGCCGCAGGTCGGCGCCGCTGCCGGTGCCACTCGTGCCGTTCGACTCCAGGTAGACGTTCTGGAAGATGTTTCGATGGGCGGGTTCGCGCAGCTCCACGCCGTTGCCCCGGCAACCCCAGACGTGCAGGTTGTCGAAGAAGCAGGCGCTGTCCAGCAGCCGTATCCCGGTCTGGCACTCACCGACCCAGACGTTGAGGAACTCGTTGTCGTACGCGACCTTGTTCACGAGGATGCCGACGCCGAGGCAGTCCTCGATGTTGATATCGGTGATCTTGTTGGCGTGGGCGCTGGTGTCCGCGTCCTTGCCGAGGAACTCGATGGCGTGGCTGCCCGAGTTGCCGAAGTGCAGGTGGTGGAAGGTCGACCGGGGGCCGCGGACGGTCAACAGCACGTCGGAGGTCCGCATGCCGTAGAAGTGCACGTTGGAGATCTGGTTGTACTTACCGCTCGATACCAGACGACCGGTGTAGCCCGGGGCCGGCTGGATGATCGCCGCGCCGATGTTCTCGCCGGTCCAGGTCACGCTCGTCGGGAAGCGGACCTCCGATCCGAGACCGAGTGCGCCCACCGGTTGGAAGATCTCCCCGCCACCGGCCGGCAGCAGGTTCAGCGCGGTGGTGACCTTGTCCGACTCGTCACTGCCGTCGAGCCGGCAGCCGACCCGGGGGTCCCGGAGGCTGAGCGGGGCCTCCCGCACTGTCGTGACGGGCGGTGATCCCGCCTGTTCGGCACCGGCGAGGGTGGCCACCGTCGTCGCCACCGCGGCGCCCGCGCCGCCGGCGAAGAGCACCCGCCGTCCCAACCGTCGGCCCGGTGGATCTGGCCGTTGTGGCACTGCCGGCGGTACCGCACCAGGTGCGCTCACGATCGGTTCCATGCCTCTCCCCCGTTGAGTGCCACCTCGAGCGGCGGGCAGACTCTACTGTGCATTGTCGCCTGCTGGCCGACGCGGATCAGAGAGCGTACGGGCCGAAACGGCCAACGGCCACCACGGCGGCGAGGACGAGCAGCACCGCGCAGGCGACAGCGCCCTGGATCTCGGTGCGACGCCCGTCCTGGGTGGTCTGCTGCTTGCGGGCGCGCAGGTGCACCAGGATGCCGCCGATCATGACGATGACCAGCCCGACGGCGGCGAGTGGGGTGAGCACTGTGGCGATGCCGGTGGCGGCCGGCAGCACGAGCCCGGCGGCGGCCAGCAACTCGACCGCGCCGAGCGACCTGACCTGTGACGGCGGCACCGGGTCCACCCACCGCATCACGTCGCGCAACTTCTCCTTGGGCTGGCTCAGCTTGGCCAGTCCGACGCCGGCGAAGACGGCGGCGAGAAGGATCTGAATGATCCAGAGCACCACGTTCACTGGGGTTCCTCCAGGGGGCCGCCTCGCGGCGGAGAGGTGGTTGACGGTGCAGACGAGACAGTAGACCTTCCCCCGCGTACCGAAAGGGCCCCCGCCGTCGGAAGACGGCGGGGGCCCGAACGGTCGGAGCGTCAGACCGAGAAGAGCGCCGGACCGTCCAGCGTCTTCACGTCGGCCGGGCGCAGCGCCAGGGCGAGCACGTCGGCGACGTCGGCCAGGGTGTGCACTGTCAGCGCCTCGCGCACCTCGGTCGGCAGGTCGTCCAGGTCGGGCTCGTTGCGCGCCGGGATGATCACCTCGGTGAGGCCGGCCCGGTGCGCGGCGAGCAGCTTCTGCTTCACCCCACCGATCGGCAGCACCCGGCCGGAGAGCGTCACCTCACCGGTCATCCCGAACTCGGGGCGGACCGGGCGACCGGTGACCAGCGACGCCAGGGCCGTGACCATGGTGATGCCGGCGCTCGGACCGTCCTTGGGCACCGCGCCCGCCGGGAAGTGGACGTGGATCCGGCGTCCCGCGAGAGCGTTCGGGTCGATGCCGAACCGCCGCCCGTTGGAGCGCAGGTAGGAGAGCGCGATCTGCGCCGACTCCTTCATCACGTCACCGAGCTGGCCGGTCAGGGTCAGCCCCGGCTCGCCCTCCATGCTGGTCGCCTCGATGAAGAGCACGTCCCCACCGGCACCCGTGACGGCCAGACCGGTGGCCACGCCGGGCACGGCGGTGCGCTCGGCCGATTCCGGGGTGAACTTCGGCCGACCCAGGTAACCGGTGAGGTTGTCGGTGCCCACGCGTGCCGGCGTCGGGTCCGTCGCCAGCGTCACCGCCACCTTGCGCAGGATCTTGGCCAGGGCCCGCTCGAGCTGCCGGACGCCGGCCTCCCGGGTGTACTCCCCCGCGATCAGCGCGAGAGCCTCGTCGGCGACGGCGACCTCGTCGACGGTCAGCCCGGCCCGCTCCCGCTGCCGGGGCAGCAGGTGGTCGCGGGCGATGGCGACCTTCTCGTCCTCGGTGTAGCCGTCCAGGGTGACCAGCTCCATCCGGTCCAGCAGGGGGCCGGGAATGGACTCCACCACGTTGGCGGTGGCCAGGAACAGCACGTCGGACAGGTCGAGGTCAACCTCCAGGTAGTGATCCCGGAAGGTGTGGTTCTGGGCCGGGTCGAGCACCTCCAGCAGGGCGGCGGCCGGGTCGCCGGCGTAGCCGGCGGCCAGCTTGTCCACCTCGTCGAGAAGCACGACCGGGTTCATCGAACCGGCCTCGCGCAACGCGCGGACGATCCGACCGGGCAGCGCCCCCACGTAGGTGCGCCGGTGCCCGCGGATCTCCGCCTCGTCGCGGACGCCGCCGAGCGAGACCCGGACGAAGTTACGGCCGAGCGCCCGCGCCACGGACTCGCCGAGGCTGGTCTTACCCACGCCGGGAGGACCGGCGAGGGCGAGCACCGCGCCGGAGCCGCGACCACCGACCACACCCAGGTTGCGCTCGGCACGCCGGTTACGCACCGCCAGGTACTCCAGGATGCGGTCCTTGACGTCGGCCAGGCCGGCGTGGTCGGCGTCGAGCACGGCTCGGGCCGCGGCCAGGTCGGTGTTGTCCTCGGTACGCGTGCCCCACGGCATCTCGAGCACGGTGTCCAGCCAGGTACGGATCCAGCCCGCCTCCGGGGAGGCGTCGCTGGCCCGTTCCAGCTTGCCGACCTCCCGCATGGCCGCCTCGCGTACCTTCTCCGGCAGCTCGGCGGACTCGACGCGGGACCGGTAGTCGGCGGAGCCGTCCGGCTCGTCCTCGCCCAGCTCCTTGCGGATCGCGGCGAGTTGCTGGCGCAGCAGGAACTCGCGTTGGGACTTCTCCAGCCCCTCGCGGACGTCACTGTTGATCTGCTCGGTGACCTCCTGCTCGGCCAGGTAGTCCTTCACCCAGCCGACCAGCAGCTCCAGCCGGGCGGTGACGTCCGGCGCGGCGAGCAGCTCGGTCTTCTGCTCCAGCGTGAGCCAGGGCGCGTAACCGGCCGAGTCGGCCAGCTCGGAGAGGTCGGTCATCCGCTCCACCGCGTCGATGACCTGCCAGGCGCCCCGCTGCTGGAGCACGGAGGTCACCAGGGCGCGGTACTCGCGGGCGAGTTCCCGGGCCCGACCGGCGTAGGCGGGTTCGTCGAGTTCGGTCGCCTCGACCCAGAGGGCGGCGCCGGGGCCGGGGACGCCGGAGCCGATCCGGGCCCGGGACAGGCCACGGATGACGGCGGCGGGCTCACCCTCGGGCAGCCGGCCGACCTTCTCGATGGTGGCGACCACGCCCACCGGACCGTACTCGCCGTCGATGCGCGGCACGGCCAGCAGCTTGCGGTCGCCGGTCGCCCGCGCCGCGTCGATCGCGGCCTGGGTGGTGGGGTCGAGGGTCACCGGGATGACCATGCCGGGCAGCAGCACGGCGTCGGTCAGGGGAAGTACCGGAAGAGTTGCCATCGAACACCTGCTATCGCGTTGAGTTGAGCGTGTCTCACTCAAGTAACAAAGCGTTCCCCTTGTTCCGACCTGTGACCCAGACCACTCTTCTCCCGGTCCGTCGGGTCGCCCGGGACCGGCGGGCGACCCGACGAGGCACCTCAGGTGAGCTTGCTCTTCACCGTGTTCACCACCGAGCCGGCCACCCCCGGGTTGGTGCCGTACAACCGAGGGTCACCCGGAGGCAGCACCGGTTCCGGCGCGTTCGCCCGCGGGTTGTCGTCGTACCGGAACTCGCCCTTGCCGTCCGGCGAGGGCCCGGACGCCCAGCGCCCCTGGGCGGCGTCGGTGCCCGAGGAGAAACCCAGGTACGTGTAGCCGTACTCCTCGGTGAACTCACCCGAGTCCGGGAAGGCCTCCGGCACCGGCATCTCCTCCAGCCCGTCCTCCTTGAGCTGCTCGATCGCCGCCAGCCACATGTTCTGGTGCATCGTGTCGCGGGCCAGCAGGAAGCGCAGCATCTGCTTGACGCCCGGGTCGTCGGTCATGTGGAACAACCGGGCGACCTGGAGCCGACCCTGCGCCTCGGCGGTGACGTTGAGCTGGAAATCGGCCAACAGGTTGCCGCTGGCGGTGATGAACGCGCCGTTCCAGGGCACCCCGTTGGAGTCGGTGGGCAGGGCCCCACCCCCGCCGTGGATGAAGTGCGCCGGATTCTCACCGGCGTAGGTCGCGGCACCTCCGGGATCCTCCGCGATCCCCTCGGTCAGCGACAGCGGCGCGTTGTCCAACAGCCGGGTGATCATCGTGACGATCATCTCGACGTGGCCCATCTCCTCGGTGCCGACGTCGAGCAGCAGGTCCTTGTACTTGCCGGGCAGCCGGCAGTTCCAACCCTGGAAGAGATACTGGTTGGCGACCGTCATCTCACCCCACTTGCCGCCCAGCACCTCCTGCAACCGCCGGGCGAACGCCGCGTCCGGGCCGTCCGGCTTGGCTTCGAACTGCAGATCCTTGACGTGGCTGAACATCCAACCTCCTCGGTACCGGAAAACAGGTAGCGAGGCCGTTCCCGCCCCGATGACCCGAGCGGGCCAACCGGTGTCCCGCCCGGGTCAGCGCACCGGCCGAGCCATCGGCAGCAGCACCTCCAGCGCCACTCCACGGGGCCGTAGCCGGTACGCCCGCAACGCTCCACCGTCGGTCGCGACGAGCTGCCGCGCGATCCACAGGCCCAGACCGGACATCCCGACGGCCGGCGCCGGACGCCGCAGCGCGACCAGCAGCGCTTCGTCGACCCGACCCTCGTCGGTGACCAGGATGCTCAGGCTGGGGCCGCGCACCGTGGCGTAGAGCCCGACCTGTCCGTCCGGCGGCCCGTGCCGCAACGCGTTCTGCACCAGGTTGACCAGCACCTGTCGAGTTCGTCCCGCCGGCACCGGGAAGGAGGCCGCTCCCCGGGTGGCCCGCGCCCGCCGACGGCCGACCGGCACCAGAGCGGCGGCCTCCCGCAGGATGCCCGCCAGCGCGACGGCCGGCTCCGGCTGCGGAGCCGGCGTCAGCACGCCGGTGCCGGCGGTCGCGTCGCGCAGCAGGCTCTGCAGGTGGGCGGCCTGGTCACGGGCCAGCTCACTGAGCGCCCGCCGGTCGTCCCCGGTCAGCTCCCGACGCTCGTCTGCCAGCGCGCGGGTCAGCGAGGTCAGGGTGCTGATCGGCGTCCGGAACTCGTGGCACAACACCCGCAGCAGCAATTCCGAATCGGCCGCCGTCGGTCGCCTCTCGCCGGGTGTCGGCTCAATGGGGCGCAACCCTCGCAGCAGGTCCCGCAAACCGTGCCGTACGCGCATCCACCCGACTCCCCTCGTTCGGTGCGAACCCGCATGATCGGTACCCGCTGGGGAACGGCGCAGACATGCCGGGAGCCTCCACCTTGCGACTCGTCGTCGTGGACGATCACCCCCTTTTCGTCCGCGGCCTGGAGTTGCTGCTCCCGATCACCACTAACGGCCGCGCCGAGGTGGTCGCCTCGACCGGCGACGCCGCCGCGGCGGCGGCCCTGGTCAGCAGCTGCTGCCCCGACCTGGCCCTGGTCGACCTGCACATGCCGCCGCCCGGCGGTATCCGGGCGGTGGCCGCGATCCGGCGGACCACCCCACGGGTACGGGTGGTCGCGATGTCTGGTTCCGCCGAGCCCGGGCCAGCGGTGGAGGCGCTGCGGGCCGGCGCCGAGGGGTTCCTGCCGAAGACCAGCGAACCGGAGGAGCTGCTGCCCCCGCTGCTGGCGATCCTCGACGGCTGGGCGGTGCTGCCGGCCGAACTGCTGCGCGCCATGCTGCGGCCCACGCGCTCCGCGCCCGTCGACCTGGACGGCGAGGAACGGCGACTGCTGCGAGCGATCGCCGCCGGCCGCAGCACCGTCGACATCGCCGAAGAACTGCACGTCTCCGAACGGACGGTGAAACGGATGACCGCCGCGTTGCTGCGCAAGTTGCGGGTCTCGAACCGGGCCGAGGCGGCTGCCGTCGCCGGTCACAGCGGCATCCTCGGGGAATGAAGCCTCCGCACCGAACCGATTCACGGTTTTGCTCGGTAACGGAATCGCGACGCGCCGAATGAATGGAAGGCATATTGTTGCGGATTACCGGGGTGGTAGGTCAGACTTTGGACACATCCCGCCGCACACAGGGAGTAATCGGCAATGGCGAGAAAAGTAATCACGGTCCTGACCGACGACCTCGACGGTGGGAAGGCCGACCGGACGGTTGAGTTCAGTCTCGACGGCGTGGCCTACACGATCGATGTCTCCGACGAGAATGCCGGCGTCCTGCGCAAGGCGCTCGATCCGTACATCAATGCGGGTCGGCGGATCGGGCGCGGTCCGGTGGAGAGCACCCGTTCTGTCCGGCGACCGGGGCGACCCACCGGCGCGGGAATGGATCGGGAGCAGAACCGGGCCATCCGGGAATGGGCCGTCAAGAACGGCTACAAGATTTCCGAGCGCGGCCGGATCCCGGTTGAGGTCGTCGAGGCGTACAAGAGCCGCTGACGCGACTCGACGGGGCCCCGCCGTAAAGGGGGGGGCCCCGTGTTTTGTCCTGGCACCCGACGCGCGGGGGCGGCCGCCCCCCCGGGTTTGTCGCCCGGGGTGGCCGGCCGCCGTTGGCACCTGAACTCAGTTGACGTCGATGCGCACCGAGTCGAAGGCGGGAGTCTGGTTGGCCCGCTCCATCATCGGCAGGCGGTGCGAGCCGTCACCGGCCCAGACGGAGCACTGGGCGGTACCGGACTCCGGCAGGCCCGGAATCTGGATCGTCACCTCGTCGGGTTGGGCGCCACCGCGGCCGTCCTCGGTCGCGACGAAGAACGCGGGCACCTCCTGCGGCTCCGGCGGAGCGGTCAGGCTGTCCAGCATCCGGCAGGCGGTGTGGAAGTGACCGCGGACCAGGCCCTGGTCGTTGAGGAGCGAGCTCTCCACGTAGTAGCCACCCTGACCGGCGGCCAGGAAGCGGTCCCGGACCAGATTGCGGGTACTGACCCGCAGGGTGAAGGGCTGGTTCTGGCCGACCTGCTCGGGGAACTGGGTGATCAGCAGCGACGGGTTGTTGGCCGCCGCACCGACCTCACCGAACTCGGTGCTCACGCAGCGGTTGCCGTTCTGGAAACCGTCGTGCGGCTGGAGCCGGCTCTCGTCGCAGTCGTTGGCGAGCACGCCGAGCCCGGCGCCGGGCTCGGTGCCACCGCCGTTGTTCCCGCCGCCGTTGTTCCCGCCACCGTTGTTGCCACCGCCGTTGTTGCCACCACCGGGGGTGGTGGTGGGCGTGGTGCCGCCGCCGTTGTTGCCGCCCGTACCGCCGGTGGGCTGCACCTGGCACTCGGCGAGCTGCGCGAGGCCCTGCGGCCGGGGTCCGACCCGGTCGATGGCGGTCGTGATCCGGTCCAGCACGGCGCGGCGCTTGCCGGCCAACGGCTGGAGGATCGCGTTGCGGATGAACGCCTCACCCTTGTTGCCCTCGGCGGCGAGCCGGCGGTCCGCCTCGGCGATCTGGGTCTGCAACTGGGCGAGGTTGCGGTCCACCTCGGCCCGAGCCCGGTTCGGCACCTGCGGCAGTTTGGCCGCCACATCCGGACAGGCGATGGCGGTGCCGGTGCCCACGGTGCCGTCCTTGCCGTCCTCACACTCGGGAACCGACTGCTGTCCGTCACCCCAGTGATTACGCACCCACCGACCGTTCTGCCAGGTACGGCTGGTAGAACCGCCACCGGTCGGCGCGGTCGCGCCCGGGCTCGGCTCCACGCACTGCCCGGAAGCCGGACGGGGCTTATTTGTCCGCCGGTCCTGGGCCGACGAAATCTGAGTCACGGCGACAACTCCGCCGAAGACCGCGAGCGTGCCGACAACTGCCAGCAGACGCTTGCTCCGCGCGTTGCCGGAAGGCCGGCGCGCCCGAGTGGACCTGCGCATCGAATTGCTCTCCTTCTCGATCCGGTAGTGGATTTCTGCCCTCGGCGGACCGACGGATGTGAGTGGCACGCCGCGGTGGCGACCCACCGTGACCTACCCGGTAATGCGTCGATGGCCGACGATGCCCTTTCCGCACCGTCTCCCGCGCCCGGTGGACGCGGATGGGGAGATCCTGTTCATTCGCGCAGGAGTACGGGGCGGCGGCCGGGAAGGTTCAACAGACGCACAGGAAATTGCCGCGACCCGACGCGGAGCCGGCGCGGAGCAGGAGCAGCAGGTGAAAAGGGGCGCTGGTCAGTCGGCGCAGAGGTGGTCGAAGGCGAACCCGCCGACCAGTTCGTGGCGGCGCTGGCTCAGCGCGGCGATCTGCGCGGTCCACTCGGCGCGTGACAGCAGGTCGGCGACGGCGTTCTCCCGCAGTCGTTCCCCCACGGCGACGGCGGCGAGATCCTCGGCCAGCCGGGCCGCGTCGATGCCGCAGGAGAAGCGGTGTTCGGTCACCGAGACCTGCTCGATGAGGCACGCGTCGGGGCGTACCTGCACCCAACTCCACCCCTGTGCCGGCCCGTCCACCCAGCGGACGTGCAGTCCTCGCACGATCGGGTCGGCCACCCGCCCGGCCACGTACGCCTCGACCGCCGCAGCGCGGGTCAGCGCACCGAGGTCGTTGACCGGCCCGGTACGTCCGTCCGGCAGCCGGCCCAGGATGTCCCGGAAGCCCACCGGCGCCGGTTCGGTCCCGCCGGCGGTCGGCCCGCCCGCGGCGTAGGCGCGCGCGTCGATCACGTACTCGACCAGGCGGCGGCCGTGCTCGGCGGCGTTCAACGTGGGCGAACCGATCCGCAGAACGGGCAGGCCGGCGGCCGCGCTCACCGCGTCCGTGAGTCGCTCGACGCGCTGCTCCGCCGAGCCGGGAGACGGCACCGGGCCGATCTGCACGGCGGCGACCGGACGGCCGGTGTCGGCGGCGTGGACCACGAAGTCGAAGCTGGCGCGGCTCGCCGAGGTCCACTGGCTGCCGGTGACGCCGGGTGGGCGGCCCTGGACCAGATCAGTGAGCCGGCGTGCCGGCAGGACCCGATGGCCGGCGCGGCTGAGCAGCGCGTCGCGCCCCGCCTCGGCGGGCATCGCCCGCAGCCAACCGCGGTCGTCGCTCCCGATGCTCGTCATCTGCCTGATCCATCCGCCGGTCGGTCGAGCCGGGCCGAGTCTAGGTGGTCGATCATGGGCCACCGACTTCTTGTGTGACCGGGATCACAGTAGCGCCGACGTTCCAGAGACTGCCGCCAGGTGTATCCACCGACCGCCGGTACCGGACCGGCCCGGAGGTGACCATGTCGCGACAGCAGTTCGGCTTCCTCGCCGGGTTCCTCGCCGTGGCGGTCTGGGCGCTCGCCGGCGTCGGCGTGGCCGCCCTCGCCGTGCTCGTCGGCCTGCTCGGCTGGCTGGTCGTCCGGGTGCTCGACGGCGACCTCGCGGTGACCGGTCTCGGTGACCGCCGCGCCGACGCTCGGCGGCGCCGATGACCACCCGCCCGTCCGCAGGGACGAACCCCGGCACCGGACCGGCCGCCGGGACGAGCGGTCCGGAACGCCGCCCGGGCGACATCGCGGACGTCGCGCGGATCGCGGTGCAGGCGGCCAGCCTCGTGCCGGGCGTGTCCGTCGTCCGCCCGGCGGCGGTCCGCCTGGATGACCGGTCCGTCGGACTCGACCTGCACCTCATCACCTGGTACGGGCACAGCGTGCCGACGATCGCCGAGACGGTCCGGGCGGTGGTCACCGACCGGGTGGCCGCCCAGACCGGGCTCAGCGTGGCGGTGGTGACCGGCACCGTGGACGACCTGCTCGTCCCCGGCGTCGACTCCTCCGGCGTCGGCACCGCCAACCGGGTCGCCTCGTTGCTGCTGGCAACCGCCCTGCTTCTCGGTGGCGCGGCGGCGGCCGTCCAGGCGTTGCTGCTCACAGTGCACCGACCGGCACCGCTCGACACCAGCGGCTGGCTCGACGCGCTCAGCGGCACCCGGTGGCGAGACCCCACCGTCCGGGCCGTGGCCGGCGGCGCCCTCCTGCTGGGCCTGGCCATCCTCGTCGCCCAACTGCGCCGCTGGACGCCGGTCCGCCTACGCGCCGACGAGCGCGACGGCTGGCACCTGCACCGACGCTGTGTGGAACGGCGGCTCGCTGACGCGGCCAGCGCGGTGCCGGGCGTCCGCCACGCCCGGGTCCGGGTCCGACGGCGCGGCGGCCAGTGGCGCCCCCGGGTCCGCGCGACCGGCGATCCGGCGGCCCGGGCGGAGATCGAGTTCGCCGTGCGCCAGGAGCTGCGCCACCTCAGCGCACCCCGCCCCGCCCGGATCGACGTCCGGCTGCTGCCTCGGCGACGGCCGGCGTGACAAACGCCGGGCACCGACTGCTGTGGACCATCATCGCGTTGCTGCTGGTCGGGGGCGGCGGGGCCGCGCTGACGGCCAGCCTCGGCACGTTGCCCGGCGCTGACCCGGCGGCGGTGCTGCTCAGCGCCGAGCTGGTCGACAGGTGGCGGATCGCCGCGCCGTGGAGCACCCTGGCCGCGGCCGTCGCCGGAGCGCTGTTCGCGCTGGCCGGGCAGCGCCTGCTGACCCGGGAGCTGCGGGGCCCGGACGGCGCGCTGCGCGGCACCCTGAGCCACCCCGGACGCCGGCCGGGCCGGACCCGGCTCGCCACCGACGTTCTCGCCGACGCACTGGTACGCGACCTGACCGGCAACCCCGGGGTACGCCGGGCCCGCGTGGTGCTCACCGGCGCGCCACCGCGCCCCGACGTGTGGATCCGGGTGGACCTCACCGCCGACGCGTCGGCCACCGGCGTACGCGAGCACGTTCGCGCCGCGGTACGCCGATTCGCGGCGACGACCGACTGCCAGCCCGCGCACCTCGACGTGACCGCCCGCATCGAGCCCGGCCGCCCCTGTCAGCGGCCCGGCGGCTCAGTCAGCGGTTCGGCGGGCGGCCAGGGTGCTGGCGCCGATGGAGACCGCCAGGGTCAGCAGAACCACGGCCAGGGTCAACCAGACCGGCAGCTTGCCCACCGGCGTCTCGGCGAGAATCAGTTTCAGCCCGGCGAAGGCCAGTAGCAGCGCGAGCCCGTACCGCAGGTAGCCGAAGTGGCGCAGCAGGCCGGCGAGGCAGAAGTAGAGGCTGCGCAGTCCCAGGACGGCGAACGCGGTGGCCGTCCAGACCAGGAAGGTGTTGGTGGTGATGGCAAGGATCGCCGCCACCGAGTCGATGGCGAAGACCACGTCGGTGGCCTCGATGGCGACGAGCGCGACCAGCAGCAACGTCGCCATCCGTCGGCCGCCCACCCGGGCGGTGAACCGGTCTCCGTGGTAGCGGGCGTCGGTGGGCACCAGCCGCCGGAACAGCCGGACGGCGATGTTGCGTTCCGGGTCGACCTCCGGCTTTCCGCGTACGGCCAGCCGCCAACCGGTCCAGATCAGGAACGCGCCCAGCACGAACCCGGCCCAGGCGAGCCGGTCCAGCAACTCGGCGCCGGCGAAGATGAACAGCAGCCGGAAGACGAGTGCCCCCACGACACCCCAGAACAGCACCTTGTGCTGGTAGCCCGACGGCACCTGGAAATAGCCGAAGAGCAGCGCGAAGACGAACACGTTGTCCACCGAGAGCGCCTTCTCCAGCAGGTAGCCGGAGAAGTACGCGATGGCCGGGTCACCGCCGAGGCCCCACCAGACGACCAACCCGAACAGCAGACCCGCGCCGATCCAGACGGCGCTCCACAGCAGTGCCTCACGGAGTTCGATGACGTGGTTGTCCCGGTGCAGGAGCACATCCACGGCGAGCATCACCGCGATCACCGCGCCGACCGCCGCCCAGGCCCACAGCGGGACCGCGACCGTCGCCTCAGCCACCGACGCCCTCCGCATCGACCACCGCGCACCGCCCGTCAACCAGGCCGGCCGGCCCTTTCCGAGCCTAGGTGAACGCCCGACCCGGCATCGGACGGTCGCACGAAGTCGGGTCGGGCACCGGTGAGGCCCGCCATGGCGTCGCCCCACCGCCCGGGCCCGCAGCGCCACCGGGACCGTCGGCGCACGACCGGCGTACGGGGGCCGCGGAGCAGGTTGCGGGTCCGCCACACATCGGTGACGGGTGATCCGGCAGGATCGACGGTGACCGGACACATCACCCAACACGGCAGGAGATCCCCGCATGACCCAGGCAGCAGGCGCCCAGTCGGGCAAGCCCGAGGTTGGTCCGATCGAGGGTGCACCGCCGGCCGACCTCGTGATCGAGGACATCACCGTGGGCGACGGCCCGCAGGCCGAGCCGGGCCAACTGGTCAGCGTTCACTACGTCGGCGTGTCGCACTCCACCGGCGGCGAGTTCGACTCGTCCTGGAACCGGGGCGAGGCGTTCGACTTTCCGCTCGGCGGCGGTCAGGTCATCGCCGGCTGGGACCAGGGCGTCGCCGGCATGCGCGTCGGCGGTCGCCGCCGCCTGACCATTCCGCCACACCTGGGGTACGGCGACCGGGGCGCCGGCGGCGTCATCAAGCCGGGCGAGACGCTGATCTTCGTCGTCGACCTGCTCGGAGTGAACTGACCGATCGTCGGGGTCGCCGGCCCACGCCGGCGGCCCCGCGCCCGGGTGCGACGGTGGCGGCCCACCTCGTCGCCCGGGGTCAGGCGGCCAGTTGCAGGTCCGTGGTCGCGACCACCGGGCGACGCGCGGCCTCGATCGGCGAGGTCAGCTCCAGAATCGGCATCACGCGGTGCAGCCCGGTGACGCGCAACACCCGCGCCACCACCGGGCTCGGGTCGACCAGGACCAGCTCGCCACCGCGGGCCCGCACGCGCAGATGCGCGGCGAGCAGCGTGCGAACGCCGGCGGCGGAGAGCAGCCGCAGCCCGGACAACTCCAGTTGAAGCACCGGGCGGGCCGGCGCGGACCACAGCGCGGACCGGAACGCGGCCACCGTCGCGATGTCGATCTCGCCGGCCACTCGCACGAGGACCATCTGGTCACCCACGCTGACCTGCACGTCCAGCCGGTCGCTGTGCTCTTCCATGCCCAGAAATCTAGCCGCCACCACCGACACTTTCGCCCCTCCGCGGAGTGATTCCGGGTACGCCCAGGGGCATACCCCGAGGTACCCCACCTCCCTCTCGGGGTGGAGTCAGGGGCTCGGGCGGCGCGCCGCGCGGGCCCGGAACCCGGGGGTCGGCCGGCATTCGGGTGGAGAATAGGTCGATGTTGATCCCCCGGCCCCGGCCGCCCCGGCTGATCCGCCCCGTCCGCGAGCCGGCGACCAGCCCTCCGGCGCTGGCCGGGCCATGGGCCCCCACCGACCGCCGGCTCGACGAGGCCGAGTTGCTACCCCTCCCTTCGGGCGCCGTCGGCCCCGAGGACGTGCTGGTCGACGGCGCCGGGCGGGTGATCAGTGGCGACGAGGACGGTCGGCTGTGGTGGTGGCCGGTCGACGCACGGGCCGGCACCCCACCCCAACTGCTGGCCGAGACCGGGGGCCGTCCGCTCGGCATCGAGCTGGACCCGTCCGGCGAGGCCCTGGTGGTCTGCGACGCGTACCGCGGGTTGCTGCGGGTCACCCCGGACGGCGCGGTACGCGAACTGACCGGAACGGCACCGCCGGTGCACCTGGCCAACAACGCGACGGTGGGCCGTGACGGCACCATCTACTTCACCGACAGCTCCGACCGGTTTCCGGTCTCGCACTGGAAGCGGGACCTGCTGGAGCACCGTCCCAACGGTCGGGTGCTGGCCCACCATCCGGGCAGCGGCCGCACCGAGGTGGTGACCGACGGGCTGTACTTCCCCAACGGGATCGCGCTGACCCCCGACGAGTCGGCGCTGATGCTGGTGGAGACCAGCACCCACCGCCTGCTGCGAGTCGAGCTCAGCGGCGGTGTGCGGGTCCTCGCCGACCTGCCCGCGTACCCGGACAATCTCGCCTCGGTGGGTGACGGGACGTACTGGATCGCGCTGCCCAGCCCGCGTGTGCCGATCGCCGAACGGCTGCTGCCCCATCCGCGGCTGCGCCAGATCGCCGCCCTGCTGCCCGACGCGATGCAGCCGCAGCCACGCCGCTACGGGCTGGTCGCGCTGGTCGACGACGGGGGAACGGTCCGCCGGACGCTGCACGGTCCGAACGGGCACTACTCGATGATCACCGGGGTACGCCAGCACGGCGACCACCTCTGGCTGGGCAGCCTGACCGGGTCCGGGGTGGCTCGCGTACCCCTGGGGTGATGGCCTGGGGCGGCGACTGGGCCGGTCCCGCCGGGTACCCCTGGTGTGACGGGCGCGGGCGGCGACAGGGCCGGTCCGCCGTCGTGGCGGCCCAGCCCTGTCAAGCCGTCAGTGCTGCCTCAGCGGCCGCTGACCGAGGGCGCCGGTGCGGGCGATCCGCCGGCCACCGCGCCCGGGTGCGCCGGGGCGACCGGCGCGGGCTTGAGCCCGGGCGGCACCGGCAGGGCGCTGCCCCGGGCGAACTCGTCCCAGCTCACGTTCCACGCGGTCCAGCCGTTGCCCGGCTGTAGCTCCACCTCGGTGCCCTTGACGGTGACCAGGTCACCAACCTGCGTCACCCCCATCAACCAGTCGGCCGCGGTGGCGGAGACGTTCGCACAACCGTGCGAGACGTTGGTGTTGCCCTGGTCCCCCTCCGACCAGGGGGCGGAGTGGATGAACTCGCCGCCCCAGGTGTAGCGCTGGGCGTCGTCGACGTCGACCACGTAGCCACCGTCCGGCTCACCCCGGGTGTCGAAGGTGACCCGCTCGTGCTTCTCCATGATCACCATCTTGCCGCTGGAACTCGGTGTGCTCGGCTTACCCAGGCTCACCGGGATCCGGCGGACCTGCTTGCCGTCGCGCAGCACTGTCATCTGCTTGGTGGCGTTGTCGATCTCCAGCGAGACCTGCCGTCCGATCTTGGAGGTCGCGGTCCGCTCGGCGTCGCCGACCAGTTTCTTTCCGATCGGCAGACCCTCCAGACCGGCCCGGACACTGATGGTGGTCCCCGGCTTCCAGAAATCGGGAGCCCGGTAATAGACCTGACTTCCATCCTCAAGCCACGACCAGGCACCCGGTTGCGGCGGATTCGTCTTTACGAACAACCGCCGCTGGACATCCGCCCTGGCCTCTTTCGGAATTCCTGGGTCGAACGCCACCGTTACCGGCATCGCCGTGCCGTACGTCCGATTGCCGTTGAAATAGAGGGTGCTGGTGATCTGCGGCCTGGTCGATTTGGCCATCGTCGTGAACGTGGTGGTGCGGGTGGTGGTGGCACCGGAGTCACCGGTCGCGGTCACCTCGGCGGTGTAGGTCCGTCGTGGTTGCAGCGGGGCGCTCGGCACCCAGCCGGAGCCGTCCTCGCGCGGCTCGGCGTTGACCTGCTTGCCCTTGTCGTCGGTGAGGCGTACGCCGGTGACCCGCCCGCCCTTGACCACGGTGCCCACCTCGGCGCTGACCGGGACGTCCCGGGCCTTGTCCCCCGGCGTCACAGCGAGCTCCGGTGGGGCGGCGTGCTTCTTGGCCGAGCCGGTCGCCGAACCCCGGTCGGCGGTGCACGCACCCAGGACGAGTGGTGCCGCCGCGATGGTTACCGCCAACAGCGTCAATCGCCGCCTAGACATCATGTTTCAGTCCCCCCGTTTTCGACTTCCCTCCGCCACATTCTTGCCCGCTTGAGGGGACCATTCGCGGCATTCGGAAATACTCGGCGGCGCATTTATCGACGCATTTTCCGACAATGCTCCGCTTGGCCGGAACAGGGGTTCAACCGACCCGTGTCATGCGCTTTGCTCCGCTTGAGCGACGCAACGTCGACTGTCCGAATGGCGGGGGCGGTGGCACGGCCGGCCGGCTTCATGATCGACTCGACTTCAAGGAAGTCGCCGCATCCCGGTCGCCCTGCCGCGACTTCCATGAACCCCGGGTGGATCAGGCGCCGGGGCGGGCCGGGCCGGGCGGGGCTGATGGCGCGCGCGGCGGCGCGGCGGCGCGGGAAGTAGAAGGTCAGGCCGGGTGGCGCACCTCGTGGGCGGACTTTTGTCAATTGAAGCGAAACTTCCGGCGAACGCGACAAAGCTTTGCCTTCGTCCGGAGGCAAGGGTAAGGTCTCGATCTAGATAGAGGGTTGCCCATTCGTCGATCAACTTGCCGCCACCTCTGCCGGGTCGCCGCGTTCCGCCCCCCGATGGGTCCGGGCCGCACCCGCGCCGTCCCTCACCGTTCCAGCCGGAGCCCGCCTCCGGCCGGTTCGGCGCGCCCGGCGGTCGGCAGTCAGGTCGACCGCCGCCGACGGCGTACCAGCCGTCAGGAAGGGACCACCACCATGGATCAACAACTCAACCGACCGGGGCCGACCCCGGCGTCCGAGCCGGTCAGCCGGCGTGGAGTGCTGCGCGCCGCGACCGTCTCCGCGGCCGCTGTCGGCGCCGCCGGCCTGCTCGGCGGCCCGGCCGTCGCCGCGCCCGCCGCATCCACCGGGCAGGCCCAGGGCCGCCGCCGGGTGCCGGTGGACCGGATCAGCATTCAGCTCTACACGCTGCGTGATCAGCTCGCCGCCGATCTGCCC
The DNA here is from genome assembly GCF_018070325.1 of Micromonospora sp. H61. Taxonomy (GTDB): domain Bacteria; phylum Actinomycetota; class Actinomycetes; order Mycobacteriales; family Micromonosporaceae; genus Micromonospora; species Micromonospora salmantinae. The sequence continues at coordinate 36,871 of NZ_JAGPXY010000037.1, read as the reverse complement.
GGCACCCTGGACGCGCTGCGTCGGATCGGCTACCGGCGAGTGGAGCACGCAGGTTTCGTCGGACGCACCGCCGCACAGTTCCGGGCCGCGCTCGACGAGGCCGGCCTGCGTTCCACCTCCGGGCATGTCGGCATCCCGCAGCCGTTCGACGCCGCGACCTGGGAGCAGGCTCTCGCCGACGCCAACGTGGTGGGCTGCAAGAAGATCGTCCACCCGTACTTCGGTCGGGACGCGAGCGGTCAGCCGATCCGGGACCCCGCCGTCTACCGGGCCTTGGCTCGCGACCTGAACCGCGCCGGTCGGCTCGCCGAACGCGCGGGGCTGGACTTCGGCTACCACAACCACCAGCTCGAGTTCGTGCCGCTGACTGGCGGCGCGACCGGGTTCGACATCCTCAGCTCGCAGACCGATTCCCGGTTGGTCCACTTCGAACTCGACCTCTACTGGACCTGGCGGGGCGCCCACGACCCGGTCGACGTGATCCGGGCCAACCGCGGTCGGATCCGCCAGGTGCACGTCAAGGACCTCGACGTCGAGGGTGGTTTCGCCGACCTCGGCGACGGCGTCATCGATTTCGGCCGCATCTTCGCCCACGAGCGGGAGGCCGGCATCGAGGAGTACATCGTGGAGCGTGACGACGCGGGCACCGCACCGCGCTCCCCCGCCGACGCCCTGGACACCGCTCGCGTCGGCTTCGACTATCTCGCCTCACTTCGGTACTGAAACCACCCCGGGGGATTCACCTGATGAACAGGACCGCATTCGCGTCCGCCCTGCTGTTGGTGACGGCCGGTCTGGCCGTGCCACAGTCGGCAGCGTCCGCGGCGCCGGCCGCGCCGCCGGACAGCAGCTTCCAGAAAGTGACACTGAACGACTTCCCGGGCGAGCCGATGAGCCTCGCCGTCCTGCCCGACCTGCGGGTGCTGCACACCTCCCGCACCGGTGAGGTCCGCATCCACGACCCGCGCACCGGGCTGAACACCCTCGCCGCCGACATTCCGGTGTACGAGCACGACGAGGAGGGGTTGCAGGGCGTCGCCATCGACCCGAACTTCGCCCAGAACAAGTGGGTGTACCTCTACTACTCCCCGCCGATGGACACTCCGGTGGACGACCCGGCGACCCCCGGCGTCAACGAGGGGGACGCGCCGGAGACCGGCACCGAGGCGGACTGGCAGCGATTCAAGGGCGCGTTGCGGCTGTCCCGGTTCAAGCTGGACGGGATGAAGCTGAACCTCGCCAGCGAGCAGCAGATCATCGACGTGCCCACCGACCGGGGCATCTGCTGCCACGTCGGCGGCCAGATCGACTTCGACAGCAAGGGCAACCTGTACCTGTCGACCGGTGACGACACCAACCCGTTCGCCTCCGACGGCTACATCCCGATCGACGAGCGGGCCGACCGCCACCCGGCGTACGACGCCCAGCGCACCTCGGCCAACACCAACGACCTGCGCGGCAAGCTGCTGCGCATCAAGGTGAAGGCCGGTGGTGGTTACACGGTGCCGGCCGGCAACCTGTTCAAGCCCGGCACGGCGCAGACCCGCCCGGAGATCTACGCGATGGGGCTGCGCAACGCATTCCGGTTCGCCGTCGACAGGCGTACCGACGACGTGTACGTGGGCGACTACTCCCCGGACGCCTCCAGCCCGAACCCGGAGCGTGGGCCGGCCGGGCACGGCCGGTGGATGCTCGTCGACAAGCCGGCCAACTACGGCTGGCCGTACTGCGTGACGCCGACGATCGCCTACCGCGACTACGACTTCGCCACCGGCGAGTCCGGCGCCAAGTTCAACTGCAAGCGCCCGGTCAACGACTCACCGCACAACACCGGCAAGCGCGTGCTGCCGCCGGTCGAGCAGCCGGAGGTCTGGTACGCGGCGGCCCCCTCGGCCGAGTTCCCGCAGCTGGGCACCGGCGGCATCTCTCCGATGGGTGGCCCGGCGTACGAGTACGACGGAACCAGCACGTCGCGCACCCGCTGGCCGGCCTACTACGACGGGGTGCCGCTGTTCTACGAGTGGTCCCGCGACTACATCAAGGAGTTCCGCCTCGACGAGGACGGCGACGTGACGGACATCCGTCCGGTGGCGCCGTCGCTGGTGGTGGACAACCCGATGGACATGGAGTTCGGCCCGGACGGCGCACTCTACGTGCTGGAGTACGGCGACGGCTACTTCGCCGAGAACCCGGACGCGCAGCTGTCCCGGATCGACTTCGTCCGCGGCAACCGGACGCCGATCCCGAAGATCAGCGGCACGCCGACCGTCGGGCAGGCCCCGCTGACCGTCGCGTTCTCCAGCGCCGGCACGACCGACCCGGATGGTGACAAGCTCAGCTACGCGTGGGACTTCAACGCGGACGGCTCGGTGGACAGCACCGCTGCGAACGCGAGCTGGACGTTCCCGGAGAACGGCTCGTACACGCCGACGTTGAAGGTCACCGACCGCACCGGACGGTCCGCCTCGGCGTCCCTGCCGCTGGTGGTCGGGCCGACCGCGCCGATCGTCGAGTTCATCACCCCGGAGGCCGGGCAGCCGTTCCAGTTTGGGCAGACGGTCGCGTACGAGGTGAAGGTCACCGACGACCTGCCGGTGGACTGCTCCCGGGTGAAGGTCACCTACGTGCTCGGGCACGATGAGCACGGGCACCCGCTCTCCACCTCGACGGGTTGCTCAGGGTCCATCCCCACCTTCCTGGACGGTGGGCACAGCGGCGCGGACAATCTGACCGCGGTGTTCGTCGCGGAGTACACCGACGCGCCGACCGACCCGGGCGTACCCGCTCAGTCCGGTTCGGCGACGGTGGTGCTGGACCCGACCCCGGTGGCCGGTCTGGCCGGCTGATCAGCTCAACCACGACAGTGGCGGCGGCCGGATCCTTCCGGCCGCCGCCGCATGTCGTTCAGCTCCAAGATCTCGCCGGCGCCATCGGCGGGGCCTCCGGACGGCGGCCGGCGGCCGGTCAGCTCCAGTCGCTGTCCACGTGGTTGTCCCGCCACCGTCCGCCCACCGGCGGGGTGTCCAGTCGCATCCCCTCGTCGGCGTTGCCGGCCAGGTCGTTGTCCTCGACCCGGCAGTCCACGCAACTGCCCCGCTCGGTGATCCACAGCCCGTGCGTCTGGGTCGGGTCGTCGTGGTTGTCCCAGACCCGGTTACCCCGGATGGTGGCCGAGTCGAACGGCGCGTCGACGGTGATGCCGGCCCGCACCTTCGGTGCGGCGGCCAGTTCGTATCCGCACCCCGGCGGTGGCACGTCCCCGCTCCACGCGCTGAACGCGTCCGGGCGGACCGGGGCGAGGGTGAGTTCGTCGCCGGTGTTGGAGGCCACCATGGCCACGGCCTTCCCGACCCGCAGTACCTTGCCCCGGTGCCCGTCGTGCGGCCAGTTGGCCGACCGGTCCACCAGGCACCGCTCGCTGTAGCGGACGGCGTCGCCGGTACCGCCGGTGCCCTCGCCGTACTGCCGTCCGTTGTTGCGGATCCGGTTGTTGAGCAGCACCGCGTCGGTCATCTGGTGGTCGATCCGGATCGCGTCGAGGCCGTTGCCCCAGAACTCGTTGCTCTCGATCACCACGTCCCGGATCGAGCCCCGGTAGCCGCGCCCCAGGTCGTGCGAGTGATAGCCGTGCCGGCCGTTGCCGCTGATCCGGTTGCCCCGGACGGTGTACGGGCCGGGGCTGTTGCCGACGCTGACCCCGTCGCACATGTTGCCGTCGATGACGCAGTCGGTGAGCAGCCCGCCCCGGCCGGCCACCGACGAGGTGCCCTGCGCGGACACGTCGAACCCGGTCTCCAGGTTTCCGGTCATGGTGCAGGCGGAGACGATCAGGCCGTCGGCGCCCCAGTCGGAGATGCCGAAGCGGTTGCCCTGGCTGTGGCAACCGATGATGCGGTAGCCGCGCGGCGGCGCCCAGTAGTCCTTCTGCAGTTCCAGGAAGATGCCGTTGGTGCCGTTGGCCAGGGCGGTGCAGTTGGCGATGGTCAGCCGTTCCACCGCTCCCCAGCCGCCGATGCCGATCCCGATGCCGGCGCCGCCCATCTGCTCGCCGTTGTCCAGTCGGCCACAGCCGACCACCACCACGCCGTCGATCAGGGAGTCCTGGAGGAAGTCGCAGCCCAGCCCGGTGGCGGCGGTGTGGTGGATGTAGAGGTTGCGGAAGACGCCCCGCACCACGTACTGGAGGCCGAGGCCCTTGGCCAGGTAGTTGTACTCGGCCATGGCGACGCCGGAGCCGTCGATCTGGAAGTCGGAGAAGGTGCAGTCGGCGATGTGCCGATCCCGGTCGGCGCCGTGCTGCACCGTGGTCCAGAAGGCCAACGGCGTGGGGTCGGCCCGGTTGCCCTCGTTGCTGAGCATGAACCGGGTCGCCGCCGGGCCGGCCCCGATCAGCGACACGCCGCTGCGCCACACAGTGCCCGCGTCCCGGATCGAGTAGATGCCCGGCGGGCAGTAGATGACCCGGGCCCGTCCGTCCGAGGCGTACCCGGCGCCGAGGCGGTCCACGAGGGCGGCCAGCGCCGGCTGGTCGTTTGTCGCGCCGTCACCGGAGAGCCCGTACTCCAGCGCGTCGCAGTACAGCGGCGCGCCGGCCGAGGCGGGCCGTCGTACCCGGACCGAGTTCAGTAGCAGCTCGTTCGCCACGGCCACGGGCGGGCTCCCTTCGACGCGTTCGGTGCGCTCCGGCGGGGCCGACTTCCCGGTGAGGCCGCCGGGAAACCCGGCCCGATGGCACCGCCGGGAAACCCCGGCCTCGATGGCACCGCCGGCGACCCCGGACGTGCGCCGGCCCCGGCGCCGCATCAGCAGCGTCGGGGCCGAGGGGGTACGCGTCAGACGGCGGCGATCAGCAGCGCCGGTCGCTCCACGCAGTCGGCGACGTGCCGCAGGAAACCGCCGGCCACCCCGCCGTCGCAGACCCGGTGGTCGAAGGTGAGGCTGAGCTGCGTCACCTTGCGGACGGCGAGCTGCCCGTCGACCACCCACGGCTTGTCCACGATCCGCCCGACCCCGAGCAGGGCCGCTTCGGGGTGGTTGATGATCGGCGTGGAGCCGTCGACGCCGAACACCCCGTAGTTGTTCAGCGTGAAGGTGCCACCGGTCAGCCGGGCCGGGGGCAGGCTGCCGGCCCGGGCGGCGGCGGTGGTCGCCGCCAGTTCGGCGGCCAGCTCGGCGGTGGTGAGCCGCTGGGCGTCGCGCAGCACCGGCACCAGGAGCCCCCGGTCGGTCTGCGCGGCGATGCCGAGGTGCACCCCGGCGGACTGGACGATGCGCTGCGCCTCGGTGTCGACCCGGGCGTTGAGCTGCGGGAACCGGCGCAGTCCGCTGAGGCAGATCCGGGCCAGCAGGGCCAGGATGCTCACCGGCGCGTCGGGCGTCGCGGCGTTGATCGCGGCGCGGGTCTCCAGCAGCCCGGTGGCGTCCACGTCGACCCAGATGGTCACCTCCGGGATCTCCCGCCGGCTGCGGGAAAGTTTGTCGGCGATCACCTTGCGGACGCCGGTCAGCGGGACGATGACGTCGCCGTCCCCGGCCGGGGCCGACCCGACCTGCGGGTCCGGCACGGCGGCGAGCCGGGCGGCGGGCGCGGTCAGCGCGGCCTGCACGTCGGCGCGGCGGATCACACCCCCGGGTCCGGTGCCTCGCACCGTGTCGAGGTCGACGCCGTGCTCCCGGGCCAGCCGCCGCACGATCGGCGAGATGACCAGGGCGGCAGTAGGCGGTGCCGGTTCGCCGGACGCGGCAGCCGCGCCGGTCGGGCCGGCGTCAGCCGGTTCGGGGGCCACCGCCAGGCGGGGGCGACGCCGACGACGGGTGGTGCTGCCGTGCCCGGTGCCGTACCCGATCAGCACGTTGCCGGAGCCGGCGCGCTCCTCCTCGCGGTAGGTGGCGTGCCCGGCGGGCTCGTCGCCCCCGTCCAGCGGCGCAATGGTGATCAACGGCTGGCCGACCGGGCGTACCTCGCCGGCCGCGCCGTGCAGGGTGACCACCCGTCCGGCGTACGGGCAGGGCACGTCGACGACGGCCTTGGCGGTCTCCACCTCGACCACGCTCTGGTCGACGGTGACCACGTCACCTACGGCGACCCGCCACTCGACGATCTCGGCCTCGCTCAGCCCCTCGCCCAGGTCGGGCAGGAGGAAGACCTGCGTCCGTTCGACGATGGTCATGCCGCCGCCCAACGCGCGTCCGGCTGGTCGTCCCACTGGAGGCGGGCCACCGCGTCGAGCACCCGGTCCACGCCGGGCAGGTGGGTGTGCTCCAGCATCGGCGCCGGGTACGGGATGTCCAGTCCGGCGACCCGCAGCACCGGGGCGTGCAGCGCGTGGAAGCAGCGCTCCTGCACCCGGGCGGCGATCTCCGCGCCGACGCCCGCGAAGCCGGGGGCCTCCTGGATCACCACGCACCGGCCGGTACGCCGGACCGAGGCGGTGATGGTCTCGTCGTCGAACGGCACGATGGTGCGCACGTCGACGACCTCCAGGTCCCACCCCTCCTCCCGGGCGGCCTCGGCGGCCTCCAGCGCGACCGGCACCGCCGGCCCGTACGCCACCAGGGTGGCGTCGCGTCCGGGCCGGCGCACGACGGCCCGACCGAACGGCTCGTTGCGGGTCGGCAGAGACGCCTCGGCGCTGGCGAAGTAGAGCTTCTTGGGCTCCATGAAGATCACCGGGTCGGGGTCCTCGATCGCCTCGCGCAGCAGCGAGTACGCGTCGTCGACAGTCGCCGGGGTGACCACCTTCAGCCCGGGCGTGTGCGCGTAGTACGCCTCGGACGAGTCGCAGTGGTGCTCGACTCCGCCGATCCCGCCCGCGTACGGCACGCGGATGACGATCGGCACGCTCAGCGCGCCCCGGGTGCGGTTGCGCAGCTTCGCCACGTGCGAGGCGATCTGCTCGAACGCCGGGTACGCGAACGCGTCGAACTGCATCTCGACCACCGGGCGCAGGCCGGACATGGCCATGCCGACGGCGAAGCCGACGATGCCGGCCTCGGCGAGGGGGGTGTCGAAGCAGCGGTTCTCGCCGAAGCGGGCCTGGAGGCCGTCGGTGATCCGGAAGACGCCGCCGAGCGCGCCGACGTCCTCACCGAAGACGACGACCCGGTCGTCGGCGGCGAGCGCGTCGGCGAGCGCGGTGTTGAGCGCCTTCGCCATGGTGGTGGCCATCAGGCGTCACCCTCCTCGGCGTGGGCGGCGGCCAGCTCGGCGCGGACCTGCTCACGCTGTTCGATCAGCTGCGGGGTGGGCTCGGCGTAGACGTGGTCGAAGAGGCTCAGCGGGTCGACGGTGGGCTGCTCGTTCATCCGGGTCCGCAGGTCCGCCGCGTACGCCTCGGCCTGCTCGGCGATCTCGGCGACCGCCGCGTCGTCGAGCACACCGCGGGCGCGCAGGTAGGTCTCCAGCCGGGCGACCGGGTCCCGGTCCCGCCAGGCGTCGACCTCGGCGCCGTCGCGGTAGCGAGTGGCGTCGTCGGCGTTGGTGTGCGGCTCCATCCGGTAGGTGTGGGCCTCGACCAGGAACGGTCCCTTGCCGGCGCGGGCGTGGGCGACCGCGCGGGTGAGCACGGCGAGCACCGCGACCGGGTCGTTGCCGTCGACCTGCTCGCTGGGTACGCCGTAGCCGACGCCCTTGTAGGCCAGCGACGGCGCGGCGGTCTGCCGCGACAGCGGGACGCTGATGGCGTACTTGTTGTTCTGGACGAAGTAGACCACCGGCGCCTTGAACACGGCGGCGAAGTTGATCCCCTCGTGGAAGTCGCCCTCGCTGGTGGCGCCGTCGCCGATGAAGGCCAGCGCCACTGTGTCGCGACCCTGGTACGCCTCGCCGTACGCCAGCCCGGCGGCGTGCACGCACTGGGTGGCGAGGGGGGTGCACTGCGGTGCGGTGTGCACCTCGGTCGGGTCGTAGCCGCAGTGCCAGTCGCCGCGCAGCAGGGTGAGCACCTCGACCGGGTCGATGCCTCGGGCAACCAGCGCCATCGATTCGCGGTACGTGGGGAAGACCCAGTCGGTGTCGCGGACCGCGAGGACCGCGCCGACCTGGCACGCCTCCTGGCCCCGCGAGGACGGGTAGACGGCGAGCCGGCCCTGCTTGGTCAGCGCGGTCGCCTGGGTATCGAAGCGGCGGCCGAGCACCATCCGGCGGTACAGCTCGCGCAGCACCTCGGCGGGTGGTTCGGGGTAGTCGGCGCGGGCGGGCAGCGGCGTGCCGCTCTCGGCGAGCAGGCGGACCGGCTCGGCGTCTGGCAGCAACGAGCGCGCCGGGTCGGGCGGGGTGACCGTTCGACGGGCGCGCGGGGATGCCCTGCGGACCGCCTGGGGAGTGGTCGTCACGGCGGAACCTCCTGGGACGTGTGGTGAGCCTATGCTTCCGCTTGTGGATGATTGACTCAAGATCGACACGGAAGGCGGGACGGTTGGCATGCGGAGGGCCCAGCAGTGAGCCAGGAGACCGCCGACGAAGCGAGCCGGGGTACGGGATCGGGACGATCGGCCCGAGCCCTGGACGAGGTCGACCGGCGGATCCTCGACGAGCTGGTCCGCGACGGTCGGACGTCGGTGCGCACCCTCGCCGAACGGATCCACATCTCCCGCACCAACGCGTACGCGCGGGTGGAGCGGTTGCTCCGCGACGGGGTGATCACCGGGTTCCGGGCCCAGGTGGCGCCCGAGGCGGCCGGGCTGGGCACCTCGGCGTACATCGCCCTGACCATCGAGCAGAACACCTGGCGGGAGGTGTCGGCCGAGCTGGCCCGGGTGCGCTACATCGAGCACGCCGCGCTGCTCGGCGGTGACCACGACGTGCTCGCGCTGGTGCGCGCCCCGGACAACGCCGCGCTGCGCGACGTGGTGCTGGGCCGGGTGCAGAGCATTCCCGGGGTGCTGTCCACCCGCACCTGGCTGGTCTTCGAGGAGTTCGACGGGGCCGGCAGCCCCTGGGCGTGAGCGGCGGGCTCAGCGCTCCGGCGGGGCCTCCAGCCCGTCGCGGTCGGCCAACTCCAGCAGCGGTTCCAGCGAGTGCCGGTCACCGTCCAGGCCGGCGTGCGGGTCGCCGCGCTCGGCGAACCGGGCCGGCATGCTGAGCACGTCGAAGTCCTCCGGACGGACCTGGTCCAGCTCCGACCAGTCCAGCGGCGCGGAGACCAGCGCGGCCGGCGTCGGCCGGATCGAGTACGCCGAGGTCACCGTGTGGTCGCGGGCCATCTGGTTGTAGTCGACGAAGACCGGCCGGTCCCGCTGCTCGCGCCACCAGGTGGTGGTGACCAGGTCCGGCAGCCGACGCTGCATCTCCCGGCCCAGCGCGAGCACCGCCCGACGGCACTCACCGAAGCTCCACCGCGGCTCGATCGACAGGTAGACGTGCAGCCCTCGACCGCCGGTGGTCTTCGGGTAGCCGGTCATGCCCAGCTCGGCGAGGAACGCCCGCACCTCGTGCGCCACCGGCACCACCTGCTCGAAGCCGACGCCGGGCATCGGATCCAGGTCGATGCGTAGCTGGTCGGGGCGTTCCACGTCGGCGGCGGTGACCGGCCACGGGTGAAACCGCAGGGTGCCCAGGTTGGCCGCCCAGATGACGACCGCCAACTCGCTCGGCGCGACTTCGTCGGCGGTACGCCCACTGGGGAAGGTGATGTGCGCGGTCCGCACCCACTCGGGCGCTCCCGCCGGCAGCCGCTTCTGGTAGAACGCGTCGCCCTTGTTGGTCTGCCGGGTGGCGATCGTCGCGCCCTCGAAGACACCGCGCGGCCAGCGTTCCAGCATGGTCGGCCGATCGCGCAGCGCCCGCAGGATGCCGTCGCCCACCGCCAGGAAGTAGCGGACCACGTCCAGCTTGGTCAGCCCACGCTCGGGAAAATACGGCTTGTCGGGGCTGGAGACGCGGACCAGCCGCTCCCCCACCTGAATCTCCTCCGCCGTCGTGGCCACGCACCGAGGGTACGCGGTGGTCAGGTGATCAGCAGGCACCGACTGGCGTCGATCGCACTTCTTGACCCGGTCGGGCAGGATGGCGTCGTGCGCCAGCAGAAGACCAGATCGGGTGGGGCACCCGCCGTACGGATCGACGACGCGAAGATCGAGGACATCCCCGCCCTGCTCGCCCTCGACGCGCTCTGTTTCCCGCCCGACGACCCGGCGCACGAGCCAGCGGCGCCGAGCGAGATCGAGAACGGCGTCGCGGGCGGGCACGTCCGGGTGGTCCGCGCCGGCACGGAGATCGTCGGCTTCCTCCAGTACGAATTGCCGAGCGCCCATCACCTCTACCTGAGTGGGCTCGGAGTGCACCCGGACCAGCGGCGCACCGGTGTGGGTGCGGCACTTCTCGACGACTTCGTGGCGCGGGCACGGGCGGTCGGGGCGCAGCCCCACCCGACCATCTCCACGGTGACCAGCCCGGAGAACCTGGCCATGCTCGGGTTGCTGCTGTCCCGCGGGTTCGTCGTGCGCACCATCGTGCCGGACTACTTCGGCCCTGGACGCGACCGCTACTACTGCCAGCACAAGTCACGGGTGGAGTACGTCGACGCCGACGAGCGCTATCTGATCCCGGTTGCCGCGTCGGCACAGATCGCCACCCTGCTGGCCGGCGAGCAGAACGTCATCACGGGACTGGTGAACCTGCCCGCCGGGCCGGCCCTGGAGCTGTCCCGGTTCGAGAAGGAGGACTTCGCGGCCCTGCAGTCCGACGAGAGCGCCGCCGGGATCGCCTTCTCCAGCGGCATCCTGGCCTCGATCGCGTTCGTGCTCGGCCTGTCGTTCGCCTCCCCGGCCTATCCCGACGGGGTACGGGTGCTGCTGATGTGCTCGGCCCTGGCCACCACCGCGTCGCTGATCATCTATGCCAACACCTCCGGTGAGCTGGCGCGGCTGCGAACCAACAGCTTCGGCCGGTACACCAAGTGGGGCAACGTGCTGTCGGAGTTCGGCGGTGTCTTCCCCTTCCTCATCGCCCTACCGGTCACCTTCGCGAGGATCACCTCCTCGGTGGGCGTGGCCCTGGCGGCCGCGGCCCTCTTCGGCGCCGCACTGCTCGTCTACGACCGGTCGGCCTTCGCCATCTCGGCGCGCTTTCGACAGAGCGTCAGCACGACCGCACTGTCCCTCTTCGTCGCCGCCGCGCCGGTGCTGGGCGTCCTCGCGGTACGCCACTCCGCTCCGATGGTCCCCTGGGCCTGGACGGGAGCGGTACTCCTGGCCCTGGCCGCCCAGTCCTTCACGTACCTCTTCCGCCGGCGCGACGAGTCGACACCCCAGGCAGGGCTGCGCCCCTGGCAGAGCCGCCGCTAGGCGGCGGACGGCGCTCCGATTACCAAACGCTCGTGCCGGGTAGGGGGGCCGCATGGCGGAACTGGCAACCCTGTGGATCGTCCGGCACGGCGAGAGCACCGCGAACGTCGCGGCGACGCACGCCGAGGCGTCGGGCGCGGAGCTGATCGACCTCACCCACCGCGACGCCGACGTGCCACTCTCCCCGACCGGAGAGGAGCAGGCTCGGGCGACCGGCCGTTGGCTGGCCGAGCTGCCGGACGCGGGGCGACCGGACGTGGCTGTGGTGTCGCCGTACCTGCGGGCGGTGCAGACCTCGCGGCTGGCGCTGGCCGGCACCGACATTCCCGTGCACCGCGACGAGCGGCTGCGCGACCGGGAGCTGGGCATCCTCGACGGACTGACCGGGCACGGGATGCGCCGGCGGTACCCGGACGAGGCCGAGCGCCGGGAGCGGTTGGGCAAGTTCTACTACCGGCCGCCGGGTGGGGAGTCCTGGACGGACGTGGCGCTGCGGCTGCGGACGCTGCTGGGCGACCTGCGCCGCGACCACGAGGGTTGCCGGGTGCTGCTCTTCGGCCACGACGCGCTGGTCTTCCTGCTTCGCTATCTGCTGGAGGGGTTGACCGAGGACGAGCTGATGGCGCTCACCCGGCAGGACGTGATCGCCAACTGTTCGATCACCGAGTGGTCGGCGGACGGCGAGGACCGCCTGGCCCTCACCGCCTTCAACGATGTCGCGCACCTGCGTCAGCAGGGCGCCCAGCCGACCAGGGAGGACGAGATCCATGCCGAGCCGGTCTGAGGTGAAGGTGATCACCCCGGCGTTGCTGCGGGACTGGGCGCTGCCGGTTCCGGTCGGTGGAAAGGAGAGCCGGGGCACCGTGCTGGTGGTCGGCGGTTCCCGCTTCACGCCGGGCGCGGTGCTGCTCGCCGGGGTGGCCGCGCTGCGCGCCGGTGCCGGGGTGCTCCAGTTGGCCGCCGCCGAGTCCACCGCCGCCGCGCTGAGCATCCAGGTGCCCGAGGCGCTGGTGGTCGGGTTGCCGGAGACCTCCGACGGCGCGGTGGCCGCCGACCGCGACGGGCAGCTCGGCGACCTGGTCGCGCAGGCCGACGTGGTGGCGATCGGCCCCGGCTTGAAGGCGATCGACGAGACCAACCGCCTGCTGGGCCTGGTTCTGGAGGCGGCCCGTCCCGACACATCGCTGGTGCTCGACGCGTACGCCCTCGGTGCGCTCAGCCACGCACCGGACCTGCTGGTCGGCTCGGGTCGGCCCGTGGTGCTCACCCCCAACGTCACCGAGGCCGGGCACCTGCTCGGGCGGGAGCCGGGCGACGACCTGGACGCCGAGGCGGCCGAGTTGGCCGCGCGGTACGAGGCTGTCGTGTCGCTGTACGGGCACGTGGCCGCTCCGGACGGGCGGGGTTGGCGGGAGGAGAGCGGCGACGCCGGGCTGGGCACCTCCGGCAGCGGGGACGTGCTCGCCGGGTTGCTGGCGGGGCTGCTGTCCCGGGGCGCCGACCCGGCGCAGGCGGCCTGCTGGGGCTCGTTCGCGCACTCGGTGAGCGGCCAGCGGCTGATCCCCCGCTACGGCCGGATCGGCTTTCTGGCTCGGGAGTTGCTCGACGAGATCCCCCGCACCCTGGCGATGGTCTGAGGCGGTTTCACCTGTTTCCGCATTCGATGTCGGGGTACCGGAACCCCACCAGCCGAGACTCGTCAGGGAGGTCATACCGGTGTCGACCGATGCCATCGTCCTGCTCAAAGAGGACCACAAGGAAATGCGCCGCCTGTTCACTGCCTTCCAGGACGCCGAGGAGGGGCCGGCGAGCCAGCGGCAGAAGCTGGTGGACCAGATCCTGGAGGCACTGACCGTGCACACCTATCTGGAGAACGAGGTGATGTACCCGGAGGTCCGGCGGCTGCTGCCCGACCTGGAGGACGACATCCTCGAGTCGTACGAGGAACACCACGTCGCCGATGTGCTCTGCGCCGAGCTGGCCAGCATGGACGCCGACGACGAGCGGTTCAACGCCAAGACGACAGTGCTGATCGAGAACGTCACCCACCACGTCGAGGAGGAAGAGCAGGAGTGGTTCCCCAAGGTCCGCGACGCGCTGGGCCGCAAGCAGCTCCAGGAGATCGGCGAGAAGATGATCGCCTTGCGCGCGGACGCGCCGCGTACCCCCACCGCACCGAAGGCGATCAAGAAGGCGCTCGACGCGGTGACGGCCTGAGGCACCCGCTCACACCGAAGGGCCCGGCACGATGCCGGGCCCTTCGTCGCGCGCCACGGGTCAGCTGCCCGAGCCCGGCTCGGCCATCCGGCGGTGCTGCTCGGACTTGAGCTTGTCCGGAATGATCTTGCCGGCGGCGGTCTGCACCTTGTTCATCAGCGAGCCGGCGGTGATCGTCTGATCACCCCTCATCATCGCCTCGAAGCCCTGCTCGGCGACCTTCGCCGGGTCGTCCTTCCTGCCCGAGCCCACCCGGGTGTCCTCCATGTCGGCGCGGTCGAAGAACTCCGTGTCGGTCGGCCCGGGCATTAGCGAGGTCACCGTGACGCCGGTGTCCTTCAACTCGTTGCGCAGCGCCTCGGCGAAGGACTGCACGAACGACTTCGACGCGTTGTAGACCGCCTGGAACGGCCCCGGCATGGTGGAGGCGATCGACGAGGTGAAGAGGACCCGGCCCGCGCCCCGCTCGACCATCCCGGGCAGCAGCCGCTTCGCCAGGTGCACCGTCGAGCGCACGTTGAGGTCGACGATCTCCAACTCGTCAGCGAGGTCGGTGCCGCCGACGAAGGCGCCACCGGCGCCCCGGCCGGCGTTGAGCGCCAGCGCGTCCAGCGGCCGTCCGGTCGCGGTGACGGCCGCCACCAGTTCCGACACGCCCTGCTCGCGGGCCAGGTCGACGCGGACCGACCAGATCTGCGGGCCGCCGTCGCGGCGCAGCTTCTGCGCGGCCAGCTCGATGCCGTCGTCCTCGGCCGCGATCACCAGGTCGAAGCCGTGCTCGACGAACTGCGCCGCCAGCTCGTACCCGATCCCGCTGGAGGCGCCGGTCACCAGGGCGAGCGGCCGGTCGGAGGTGGGTGTGGTCATGTTCTCGACTCCTTCTGTGCGAACCCTGGCCGCACCCGTGACGGTGCGGTGGTCTCCTACCGTGTGCCCCGCGACGCACCGCCCAATCACGTCGGCGGGGTCGCCTCCCGGAGGGTGGCCCGAACGGCCGGCTCCGGCCCGGTAGGATCCTCCCGGGCCGTTACTGGCGCGTGGGGATGGAGAACCATCGGGGAGCGGCCTCGTCACGTGGACGTTTGCCGAGCGCCTGGGCCTTCCCGCACGTCTGTTGGAGGTCGCATGTCCCGCAACGCCGAGTCCACCGCATTCCGGAGTGCCCTTGAGGTGATCCGGGCTGTCGAGCCGCGGGTCGCCGACGCCATCGGCGCCGAGCTGACCGACCAGCGGGAGTCGCTCAAGCTGATCGCCAGCGAAAACTACGCCTCCCCGGCGACCCTGCTGGCCATGGGCAACTGGTTCAGTGACAAGTACGCCGAGGGCACCGTCGGCCGCCGCTTCTACGCCGGCTGCCAGAACGTCGACACCGTCGAGGCGCTCGCCGCCGAGCACGCCCGGGAGCTGTTCGGCGCCGCGCACGCGTACGTGCAGCCGCACTCGGGCATCGATGCCAACCTGGTCGCCTTCTGGGCGGTGCTGGCCGACCGGGTGGAGTCCCCCGCCCTGAAGAAGGCCCAGGTCCGCCAGGTCAACGACCTCACCGAGGCCGACTGGTTCGCGCTGCGCCGCGAGCTGGGCAACCAGCGGATGCTCGGCATGTCGCTGGACGCCGGCGGCCACCTCACCCACGGTTTCCGGCCGAACATCTCCGGCAAGATGTTCGACCAGCGCAGCTACGGCACCGACCCGGCGACCGGCCTGATCGACTACGACCGGGTGGCCGAGGCCGCCCGCGAGTTCAAGCCGCTGATCCTGGTGGGCGGCTACTCGGCGTACCCCCGGAAGGTGAACTTCCGAATCCTGCGCGAGATCGCCGACTCGGTCGGCGCCACCTTCATGGTCGACATGGCGCACTTCGCGGGCCTGGTGGCCGGCAAGGTGTTCACCGGCGACTTCGACCCGGTGCCGCACGCGCACATCGTCACGACCACCACGCACAAGTCGTTGCGCGGCCCGCGCGGCGGCATGGTGCTCTGCCAGCCGGAGTTGGCCGACCAGGTCGACCGGGGCTGCCCGATGGTGCTCGGCGGCCCGCTGCCGCACGTGATGGCCGCCAAGGCGGTCGCGCTCGCCGAGGCCCGCCGGCCCGACTTCGCCGACTACGCCCAGCGGATCGTCGACAACGCGAAGGCGCTCGCCGAGGGGCTGCTGAGCCGGGGCGCAACGCTGGTCACCGGCGGCACCGACAACCACCTGGTGCTGATCGACGTGTCCGGCTACGGGCTCACCGGCCGGCAGGCCGAGCAGGCCCTGCTCGACTCGGGCATCGTCACCAACCGCAACTCGGTCCCGCAGGACCCGAACGGCGCCTGGTACACGTCCGGCATCCGGATCGGCACCCCGGCGCTGACCACCCGGGGCCTGGGCACCGCCGAGATGGACCAGACCGCCGAGCTGATCCACACCGTGCTGACCCAGACCACCGCCGGCGCCAACGCCGACGGCACCCCGTCGAAGGCGAAGTACAACCTGGACGCCGGCCTGGCCGACAAGGTGGCCCGCCAGGCCACCGACCTGCTGGCCACGTACCCCCTCTACCCCGGCATCGACCTGAGCTAGCCCTCGACCGCGTCGATCATGGAGTTGTGGTGCCCGATCCGGGCTGGTGCACGACTTTCGTCCACCACCACAACCCCATGATCGACGCGGGGGCCTCAGTCCATCGGGCGCTTCAGGTGGTAGCGGTGGACTTCGGTGCTGCCCTGGACGTTGTTGACGTCCTCCGCGGCGGAGACCAACTCCCACCCCTCCCGGCCCGCGCGGTTGAGGTGCGCGATGGCGGTGTCGCCGTAGGCGGTGATGTCCTTGCGTGACCCGTCCGGCGCGTACCAGACGAACGAGACGTGAAAATTGCGGCCCTGTCCCTGATAGCGACGGACGAGCAGGGCGTACTCCCAGGCAACCATGCGGCTTATTATGACCGTCCAACCAGGACGGCGGCACGCGGGTCGTCGCGCATTGCCATCCGATGAACGCGGTGTGTCAACCCGCCCGGCGAGTCAACTCGTCGGTGATCAGCGCCGCGAGGCGGTCCAGCCCGACGTCGATCTGCTCCGGTGTGACAGCGCTGACCGACAACCGCAACGCGTGGACCGGCACGCTGTCGTCGTAGAAGTGCGCCATCGGCGTCCACAGCACCCCGTAGTCGCGCCCCGAGCGGTCCAGCAGCGCGTCGTCGACCGGGAACGGCACGGTCACCACCACGAAGAACCCGCCGGCCGGCACCGTCCACCGCACCGCGGGCCGGTCCGGCTGAGCCGGAAAGCGCCGGGTGAGGCCGGCCACCAGGTGGCGCAGATTCCGGGTGTACGCGGACCGCTCCCGGGTGTTCGCGGCCACCAGGCTGCATCCGTGCTCCAGCAGCCGGCCACCGATCACCGCCTGCGCGATCGGCGACGTGTTCACAGTGACCATGCTCTTGATCATGGCGAGTTGGTCGGCGAACGGGCCGACCCGCCCGTCCGGGCCGGCAACCCGCTGGTCGGCGACGACGTACCCGACCCGTGCGCCAGGGAGCACGGTCTTGGCGAACGAGCCGAGGTAGACGACCCGCCGCCCGGTGTCCAACGCCTTCAGGGTGGGCGGGCGCGGCCCGTCGTCGCTGTGGAACAGACCGTACGGGTTGTCCTCCAGCAGCAGCAGATCCTCCTGCCCGGCCAGGTCCAGCAGCCGTTGCCGGTGTGCGGCGTCGATGCTGACCCCGGAGGGGTTGGCGAAGTCCGGCATCAGGTAGCAGGCGCGCGGCCGCAGCCCCGCCGCCCGCGCCCGGCGCACCTGGGCGGCCAGGTCGGCCAGGTCGACCCCGGCCGACCCACTCGCGACCGGCCACACCGGCAGGTCCACCAGCCGGGCCGCCCCGGTCAGCCCGACGTACGTCGGGGCGACCGCGAGCAGCACGTCCGTCGGCCCGGCCCGCAGCGCCCGCAACACCAGGAACATCGCCTCCTGGCAGCCGACGGTCACCACCACGTCCTCCGGGTCGACGGTGATCCCCTCATCGACCGCGAGGTTGCGGGCGATCAGGTGGTGCACGATGCCCTTGGTCCGGCCGTACTGCAGCAGCAGCCGCCGGGCCTGCTCGGGTCGGTGCCCCAGGTCGTCGACGAGGTGCCGGTGGAAGGTGTCCAGGTGCCGGTGCACCGCCGCGAGGTCGAAGAACTCCTCGTACGGCCGGCCGGCCGCGAGGGACACCGCCGCCGGGTAGCGCTCGGACACCTCGTTGAGGAAGTTCATCGAGGTCAGCGCCGGATCGCCCAGCGCGGGGTGCAGGTCGGCGACGCTCAGGTCGACCGGTTCGCCGGCGGCCATCGCTCAGCCGACCCCGAGGGTGCGCAGCTCGCCGGCCGCCACCACGTCGGCGCAGCCGGCCAGGATGAGCGCGTCGGTCAACTCGGCCACGAGCAGCCCCAACGCGTCCCGGGCGGCCGGTTCGCCACCGGCTGCGAGGGCCCAGAGCAGCGGCCGGCCGACCAGCACCCCGGCCGCACCCAACGCCAGCGCCCGCAGCACGTCGGTGCCGCACCGGATGCCGCTGTCCAGCAGCACCTGGCAGTCGTCCCCGACCACGTCGACGACCTGCGGCAGCATGGTGACGCTCGCCGGTGAGCCGTCCAGTTGCCGCCCGCCGTGGTTGGAGACGACCACCGCGTCCGCGCCGACCCGTACCGCCTCGGTCGCGTCGCGCGGGTCCAGCAGCCCCTTGACCACCAGCGGCAGGTCGACCTGCTCGCGCAGCCACGCCAGGTCCGCCCAGCGCAGCGCCGGCGCGAACGACGCGGCGGTGTGCGCGGCGATCGCGGACACCCCGGGCGCACCGGCGTGCGCCAGCGCGTCGCGACCGTCGGGGAGGTTCGCGGCGACCACCTCGGTCGGCAGCCGGAACGCGTTGCGCAGGTCCCGGGGACGTCGGCCGAGCACCGGGACGTCCACGGTGACCACCAGCGCCCGGCACCCGGCCGCGACGACCCGGTCCAGCAGGTCGCGGACGAGCGCCCGGTCGCGCAGCCAGTAGAGCTGGAACCAGACGTCCGCGCCCACCCCGGTGACCTGTTCGATGGGGGTGCTGCCCAGCGTGCTGGCAAGGTACGGGATCCCTGCCGCGCCGGCCGCCGCCGCCAGACCCAGTTCTCCGTCCGGGTGCACCAACCGCTGGTACGCCATCGGCGCCACCCCGACCGGCATGGCGTACCGCCGGCCGAGCAGGTGGGTGCCGAGGTCGACGGTGTCCACCCCGCGCAGCACCCGGGGCAGCACCGCGACCCGGTCCAGCGCGCGACGGTTCGCGGCGAGGGTCACCTCGGACGCGCTGCCGCCGGCCAGGTAGTCCCACACGTCCGGCGGCAGCACGGCCCGGGCCCGCTCGGCGTAGTCGGCGAGCGACACGGCCGGCAGGTCGGCAAACACCCGCTCACCCATCGCCCGGCCCCGGACCCGTCGCGGCATCCGGCTCGGCCGGCTCATCCACCCCGCCCGGCCCGGCCGGCAGTCCGAAGCGCTCGCGGAGGAAGGCCGCGGCGCTTTCCTGCGCGCGCCGACCGTCGGTGAAGGTGCCCGGCATGGCGAAGAACCCGTGGATCATGCTCGGGTAGTGCTCCAGCCGGGTGGACACACCAGCGTCGCGCAGCCGCTCGGCGTACCGCTGCCCCTCGGCGCACAGGGGATCCAGTTCGGCGGTGACCACCAGCGCCGGCGGCAACCCGGACAGGTCGTCGGCGAGCAGCGGCGAGGCCAGCGGATCCTTCGCGTACGCCGGATCGGCCAGGTAGTGCGTCCGGTACCAGGCGACCGAACGGCTGTTGAACAGCGCCGGGTCGTCGTCCCCGGCCGGTTCGCCGCTCTGGTCGGTGTTCGGATAGACCAGCAACTGCGCGGCGAGCGGCGGCCCGTCCGTACGGCTGAGCAGGGTGACCGCGGCGGCCAGGTTCCCGCCGGCGCTGTCGCCTCCCACCGCCAGCCGGGTCGGGTCCACTCCCAGCTCGTCGGCGTGCCGGGCGATCCACGAGGTGGCGGCGTGGCAGTCGTGCACCGCAGCCGGGAAGGGGTGCTCCGGGGCGAGGCGGTAGCCGACGGTGATCACCTGACAGGGCACGGCGTTGGCCAGCCGCCGGCAGATGCCGTCGGCGGTGTCGATGCTGCCGAGCGTCCAGCCGCCGCCGAAGAAGTACAGCAGGGTGGGCAGCGGACCCGACCCGGTCGGCCGGTACACCCGCAGCCGCAGCTCACCGGCGGGCCCGGGGATCCGCTCGTCGCGTACCTCGGTCACCGGCTCGACCGCGCCGCTGCCGGCGCGGATCGCGGCCAGGTCCGCGGCGCGCGCCTCGGAGAGGGTCTGTGCGTACAGCGGCGGGGTGCCGGCCGCGGCACGGGCCGCCCGGTAGGCCGCCACCTCCGGGTGCACTGCCATCTCGCTCCTATCCACCGGTGTTGACCAGCAACGTGTCGATGCCGCGTAGAAACAGGCTGCCGCTGTACGCCGGCGTCTCGGTGACCGTCAGCGCGGGGAACCGGGCGAACAGCCGGGGCAGCGCGAGGCGGCCCTCCAGCCGCGACACCGCCGCGCCGAGGCAGAAGTGCGGGCCCACCCCGAAGGCCAGCGACGGCGGGCCGCAACGGGTCGGGTCGAAGGTGTCCGGTGCCGGGAAGCGGGCCGGGTCGCGGTTGGCGGCCCCGATCATGATGAGCACGTTGTCGTCAGTGGCGACCGGCACGCCGTGCAGCACGGTGTCGGTCGGCGCGGCGCGGGCCAGGAAGTGCACGGGGCTCGCCAACCGCAGCACCTCGTCGACGCAGCCCTGCGCCAGCGTGGCGTCGGTGGGCAGCGCCGCGACGGTCTGCGGGTGGGCCAGCAGCAACGGCAGTCCGTTGCTGAACATGTAGACGGTGGTGACGAAGCTGGCGTTGAACAGCACGATCAGGTTGCTGACCAGTTCCTCCTCGGTCAGCTCCACCTCCCCGGAGTCGAGGGCCTCGACCAACGCGCTGAGCAGGTCGTCGCCGGGCACCCGGCGGCGGTGCCCGAGCAGCTCCCGGTAGAAGGCCCGCAACTCCCGCGCGGCGGTGTTGGCCGCGGCCAGCCGCTGCGGGGTCTTCCCCGCCACGTCCAGGAACTCGTCGATCCACTCCACCCGTTCGCGGTACCACTGCAACTCCGCTGCCGGGATGCCGATGAACTCGGCCATCACCAGCGCCGGAATCGGGTACGCGAAGTCGGCCACGAAGTCGACGACGCCCTCCCCGGCGTCCGCCATCCGGTCCAGCAGCTCGTCCACCACCCGCAGGATCACCGGTTCCAGCGCGCCGAGCCGGCGCGGCGTGAAGGTGCGGGAGAAGACGTGCCGCATCCGGGTGTGATCGGGCGGGTTGACGAACATCATCGAGGTCTGGAAAGTCCGCAGGATCTCCTGCTCCTCCCAGCCCGGCGGCGGCTGCTTCGTCCACTCCGGATCGCGCAGCAGCCCGTCGACCAGGTCGTAGCCGACCGCGACGGCGGTCACCGTCCGGTGCTCGGCGCGGGCCGGCAGCGCGCTGATCGGGCCGAGCCGGTGCAGGTCCGCGTACCACGGGTACGGGTCCTGTCTGCCCTCCTCGCTGTACAGGCCGGTGAGTATCTCGTCCACGTCCACGGCCAACTCCTCCCCCCGCCGATGTCGGTGACCGGGGGCAGCGGGGATCACCCGCCGCCCCCGGCCCATGTCACAGGTCGAGCAGCCGCAGCGGCACGGCGTTTGCCAGTGCCTGGTTGCCGGCGTCGTTCGGGTGGATGTGGTCCCCCGAGTCGTACGCGGGCAGCAGTTGGCTGGGCCGTGCCGGGTCGCGCAGCACCCGGTCGAAGTCGAGCAGCCCGTCGAACTCCCGACTGCCGCGCAGGTACGCGTTCACCGCCTGGCGGGTGGCCTCCTTCTGCGGCGTCCACACGCCCGGCGCGCCGTGCCCCTCGTACGGCGTCAGCGTGGCCACCAGGCTGGTCAGCCCGCGCTGCTGGAGCTGCTGGTTGATCTGCCGCAGCGTGCCGATGATCGCCTCGGGTGAGTCGTTCGACATCCAGATGTCGTTGATGCCCAGGTGGGTGACGACGGTACGCACCCCGGTCTGGCCGAACACGTCCTCGTTGAGCCGGGCCGCCGCGTTCGGGCCGAGCTGGTAGTAGCCCGGGTAGTTGCCGTCGCCCGGCTCGGTGCCCTCGTGGTTGAGCCGGTTGCCGGCCAGGCTCAGGTTGAGCACGCCCGGGGTGCGCCGGTCCGGCCGGTCGGCGAGCAGCCGGTCGGAGAGCAGGTCGGGCCAGCGCCGGTTGGCGTTTACGGTGCTGCCGTTGCCGTCGCCGATGGAGTCGCTGAGCACTACCAGCGCGCCGGGGCTGCCCTTGCGCTGCACGTCGACGCCGGAGAGGAAGAACCAGCAGCAGGTCGGACGGGTGGTGAACCCGGTGCCCTCGGCCACCCCGGTCAGATCCCCGGCACCGATGAAGTTGGCCTGCTGGGACTGCCCGTGGAACGTGGTCGGGCCGGTCGGCGTCGGGAAGTGCACTGTGACCACCAGGTCGCTGTCGTCAGCGACCGGGAAGGCCAACGGGTCGCTGAGCAGTTCGGCGCCCCGGTTCATGGTCGCCGTGGTGGCACCGGTGAAGGTCAGCGGGCGTACCGAGGCGGCGTCGATGTCGGAGAGGTCGTCGGGGGTCGCGGTGTTCGGCCGGGCCACTGTGGCGCGTCCTACCTTGACCGCCTGCTCGCCGTAGAGGTTGCTCAGGCGGACCCGCAGTGCCGGGCCGCCCACGGAGACGTGCACGATCATCCGGACGCTCTGGTCGTTGAGGCCGGTGTTGGTCAACCCGACCGAGTTGCCCCGGGTGACAGCGGTGGCCCAGCTGCCCGCCCACTCGGCGCGGTCGGGTCGGCTGGCGGCGGTGCCGGACGGACCGGCGCTGGCGACGACGGCGGGTGCGCCGGCGATCAACAGCGCGGCCGCAGCGGCGATGACATGCCATCTCTTCGGGGTTGCCGTTGCCATGGAACCTCCATCGTGTGGCAGCCCAGGGCCGTCCGCTGACGGCGCCCGCCTGGACGATGGTCCAGAAACCTAGCCGCCGCCGCTGACAGGCGTCAATCAACCTGATCGACGCGATCAAATGTCCGGCGGGACGCTCGGACCGCCCGTCGGCACGGTTTCGACCAGCCGTTTCCCGCCTAGGCTTCCAGGCGGCGGCGGAGCGGTCGCCCGAGCGCGCCACCGTCGCGTCGTCACCGGGAGCTGCCCGGGGACCGCCGCTTTCTCGGATGGGGGCTGCCGGATGACTGACGGACCCGGGCACACCACTACCTACGTGCACAGGGTGTTGGACCTCTTCGCCGAATTCGGCGACCGGGAGGCGTTGGTCGGCGCCGATCGGCGACTCACCTACGCCGAGGCCGCCGCGCGGGTCCGGGCGATGGCCGCGACGTTGACCCGGCATGGCGTACGGCCGGGGTCGGCGGTGTTGGTGACCGTGGCGAACACGGTGGAGGGTCCACTGCTGCAACTGGCCCTGCACCTGCTCGGCTGCCGGACGATGTGGGTCGCCCCGGTGACCGCGCGCCGGGAGGTCGACGAGTTCATCCGGTTGGCTCGCCCGGACGCCCTGGTCTACGACGCCCGGGACGGGGCCAGCCTGGGCCCGGAGCTGGCCGTCGCGCTGCCCGGCACACCGGTCTGCTGTCTGGGCGCGGGTGGCGCCGGCCCTGACCTCACCGCCGACACCGACGTGGCGGAGCTGCCGGCGCCCGTGCCGGCGCCCGAGTCGTTCCTGCAGACCAGTGGCACCACCGGCAGCCCCAAGCTGGTGCACCACCGGGAGAGCTTCTACGCCCAGATCCTCGCCCTGGCCGCCGACTTCCGCGCCGCCGGGTTCCCGTTGCTGCGACACCTGTCCCACTCGCCGATGTGGCTGGCCAGCGGGCAGATCACCACACTGTTCAACCTGTTCACCGGCGGGGTGCTGTTCCTGCGCGACGACTGGGACCCGGTGGCCTTCGTGGACACCGTGCAACGGGAGCGGATCAACTCGACCTTCGTCACCCCGCCGATGCTCTACGAGGTGTTGGACCACCCGGCGCTGGTGGGCGCGGACTTCTCCGCCATGTTCATGTTCAACGTGGGCGCCGGGCCCGCCGCGCCCGCCCGGCTGCGCCAGGCCATCGCGCGGTTCGGTCCGGTGCTGCGCATCGTGTACGGCCTCAGCGAGGCGGTCGTGATCACCGCGCTGCCCGGGCTGACCGACGATCCGGAGCACCCGGAGCGGTTGCGCTCCTGCGGGCGGCCCTACGGCGACGTCCGCATCGAGATCCGCGACGACGACGGCGCGGTGCTGCCGACCGGCCGCGACGGCGAGGTGTGGGTGCGGACCCGACTGAGCTTCGCCGGCTACCACGGTCAGCCCGAGCTGACCGCGCAGACGCTCGTCGACGGGTGGGTGCGAACCCGCGACATCGGCCACCTCGACGACGACGGCTACCTCTACCTCGTCGACCGGGCCCACGACATGATCGTCACGCATCGCCGGAACTGGGCGATCTTCTGCCGTCCCATCGAGGACGTGCTGGTCGGGCACTCCCAGGTACGGGCCGCCGCCGTGATCGGCGTGCCGGACGAGACGGTCGGCGAGGTGCCGTACGCGTACGTGGTGCTCGGGCCGGGCGCGACGGTCACCGGGGCGGAACTGATCGACCTGGTGACCGCCGAACTCAACGAGATGTGGGCGCCGGCCGCTGTGGAGTTCCTCGACCGGCTGCCGGTGAACCGGTCGATGAAGGTGGACAAGCGGGCGCTGCGCGCGCGGTACGCGGCCCGTCGGGCGGCGGCGGTCGGGGCGTGACCCCCCGCCGACAACTGGTCGTCCTGGTCAGCGCGGACCTGATCTCCAACCTGGGCACCCGCATCTCGGTGGTGACCATTCCGTGGCTGGTGCTGGTCACCACCGGCAGCCCCACCAAGATGGGTCTTGTCGCGTTCGCCGAGACCCTGCCCTACCTGCTGTCCAGCGCGTTGGGCACGCCGTGGGCGGACCGGATCGGCCTGCGCCGTACCTCGATCCTCTGCGACGCGGGCAGCGCGGTGGTGATGGTCGTCGTGGCGCTGACCCCGTGGTTGGGCTTCGTCCCGCTGGTGGCGCTCGTCGCGGTGGCCGGCGCGCTGCGGGGCATCGGGGACCGGGTGAAGCACGTGATGTTCCGCCCGGTCGCGGAGGCCGCCGGAGTGCCGCTGATCCGGCTGACCTCCGCGTACGACGGGCTCAGCCGGGTGGTGACACTGTTCGGCGCCGCAGTGGGCGGCCTGCTGATCGCTGTCTTCGGGGTGACCGAGGCGATCCTCATCGACGCGGCCAGCTTCGGGGTCTGCGCGCTGCTCATCGGTGTCCTGGTCCGCCCGCCGGCCGTCCCGACGCAACCCACCCAGCCGGAAGGTTACCTGCGCGCCCTGCGGGGTGGCTTCAGTTACCTGGGCCGGGACCGGCCGCTGCTCGGCATGCTCGCCGTCATCTCGGCGCTGAACATGGTGGCCAACGCGAGCGTGGCCGTCTACATCCCGGTCTGGGTCGCCCGGGAGCTGCCCGGCCCGAGCGGTCTCGGCCTGGTGCTGGCGGCGTTCTCGGCGGGCGCGCTGCTGGGCAACCTGGTGTTCACCGCGCTCGGGCCCCGGCTGCCCCGGCGGCTGACGTTCCTGGTCGGCGCGCTGGTCGCCGGCACGCCCCGGCTGGTGGCGCTGGCGATCAGCGACGAGCTGCCGGTGGTGCTCGTGGTGACGTTCCTGTCCGGAATCGGCATCGCGGCGGTCAACCCGCTGCTCGGCGTGGCGCTCTACGAGCGGGTGCCACCGGAGTTGCAGACCCGGGTGATCGGCATCGCCGGTTCGTTGGCGTTCGTCGGGTTGCCGGTCGGCGCGCTGCTCGGCGGCTGGTCGGTGGACGCTCTGGGATTCACCCCGGCCCTGCTGACCATGGCGGCGGCGTGCCTGGTGGTCACCGCGTACCCGCTGCTGAGCAGGGCCTCCGGCCCGGAGACGCCGGCGCGGCCCACCCCCGTCACCACCCGGTAAAGCGCGCGCGTTGTTCGTCGGACGTTCGGCTGCTGGCCGCGCGGGCGTCGACCGGGGACGGCTAGCGTCGACCGTCGTCACCGCACCTGGAGGTCGCCGCGTATGACGTCACCCACCCGCCGCCGCACCGCCGAGGTCACCGCCGTACGCCGGATCGGCGACAGCGCGCCGCACAGCGCGTTCACCGACCTGGTCCGGTACTCCGGACGTTGGTTCTGCGCCTTCCGGGAGGCCCGCACCCACCTCAGTGACGACGGCGTGATCCGGGTTCTGACGTCGACGGACGGTCGGTCCTGGACCTCCGCGACGGTCATCGCGCAGGCCGGCACCGACCTGCGCGATCCGCGCTTCGTGGCACGACCCGACGGGCGGCTGCAACTGCTGGCGGCGGCCGCCACCGGCGCGGTCACCAAGACGTTCCAGACGGTGACCTGGCTCTCCACCGACGGGCACGCCTGGGGCGGTCCGACCCAGGTGGGCGAGCCGGGCGTCTGGGTGTGGCGGGCGGCCTGGCACGACGACGCGATGTACGGCGTCGGCTACGCCACCCGGGAGCCGAGGTTCGCCCGGCTCTACCGGAGCACGGACGGGGTGGACCTGCGGCAGTGGGTGCCGATGCTGTTCGAGGACGGGTACCCCAACGAGTCCGGTCTGGTCTTCGCCCCGGACGGCACCGCCCTCTGCCTGCTGCGGCGGGACGCGGGCACCGCGAGCGCGCAGCTCGGCCGGGCCGTGCCGCCGTACCGGGACTGGACCTGGACGGATCTCGGTGTCCAGGTGGGCGGGCCGACGCTGCTCCGGCTGCCCGACGGGCTGCTGCTGGCCGGGGTGCGGCTGCACGACGGCGAGGTCCGCACCGCGATCTGCGTCGTCGACCCGGACCGGGGCGAGCTGACCGAGCTGGTCGCGCTGCCGTCCGGCGGCGACACCAGCTACCCCGGCCTGGTCTGGCACGACGACCTGCTCTGGGTGAGCTACTACTCGTCGCACGAGGGGCGGACCTGTGTCTACCTGGCCGAGGTCAGCCTGACCGGCTGAGCCTGGCCGGGCAGCCCGGCGGTCGGCTAGCGTGCCGGCATGCCATCGACGCTCGCCGAATCGACGGACCCGTACTGTCTGCGCCCCGGGGAGGCCGCCGAGCTGCTGAACGGGCACCCGTGGCGGCGGTTCGTGGCGCTCGGCGACAGCGTCGTGGAGGGCATGTGTGAGCCGACACCGGGCTACCCGGACGTACAGTGGGTCGACCGGGTCGCCGCCGAGCTGACCGCCGTGCGCCCCGAGTTGGCGTACCGGAATCTGGGTCGACGCGGGCTGCGCGCGCACCAGGTGCGGGCCACCCAGCTCGCCCCGGCGCTGGCGTTCGCACCGGACCTGGCGCTGGTCGTCTGCGGGGGCAACGACGCCTTCCACCCGGCGTACGACGCGGAGGCGGTGGACGCCGAGCTGACCGCGATGATCATCGGGCTGCGCGACGTGGGCGCCGACGTGATCACAGTTGGCATGTTCGACGTCTCGCACAGCCCGGCGGTGCCCGCGCACCTGCGGCCCGGCCTGGGCGACCGAATGCGCCGCCTGTCGGCCCACACGGCAAGCCTGGCCGAGCGCCTGAACACCATCCACGTGCACCTGACCGACCATCCCCTGACGGCCGACCCCACCCTCTACAGCACCGACGGCCGCCACGGCAGCGCCCGCAGCGACGCCGTGGCCACCGCCGAAACCCTCCGCGCCCTGTCCACCCGCCATCCCCTCCGGCGCGGTTAGTCGGTTAGGAGGATTCCGGTTAGGAGGACGCCGTGGGCCAGGTTGAGGATGCCGTCACAGCCGGGGTAGCCGACCCTCGCCAGGCCGCCGGAGGCGTGCCGACCGAACAGGTACGGGGCCAGGGAGTACGGGACGTCGGCGGTGACCGTCTCACCCGTCTCGATCTGGACGAAGTCCATCGACACCCGGTCGGTCGGCAGGTACTCCTGGAGGATGGCGCCGCCCTGGTCGACGGCGGCCCGCACACCGTCGGCCCAGTCCGCCGCGCTCAACTCCGGGCCGAGCAGCACACCGTGCCCGGCCGAACCGTCGGCCGGCTTCGCCACCAACGTGGCCTGCTCGGCGATGGCCCGGTCGAGCACCGCGGCGGTCAACGGCACCGTGTACGGCACGTGCCGGCGGATCAGTGCCTGGTCGTCGGCGGGCAGCCCGGCCACGTCCTCCCACAACCAACCGAACGTGGTCTTGTTGCCGAGCAGCCAGGCCGCCGCCGACACGAACATCGGCAGGGTGCCGGCGGCGAGGGCCACGGCCACCGCGTCCAGACCGGCGGTCGGGGTGACCCGGTTGGGCACGAACAACCGGAACAGCGCGTCGACCGGGGCGCCGTCGACGACCAGACGGTTGTCGGCGTCCACTGTGGCGGTGGCGACCGGGGCGATGACCAGGTCGATGCCGAAGTCCCGGGCCCGTACGGCGAGGGGGTCGAGGATCCGGATGAACGTCTGCGGGTCGTCGAGGCCCGGGTAGTCGCCGTCGAAGTCCATCAGCAGCGCCACCCGGGCGCCCTCGGGCAGCCGCAGCTCCTCGCGGATCGCCACGAACCGCTGGTCCAGCAGCGACGGCGCGGCCCGCACCGGCAGGTCGTCGAGGATGCCGTGCTCCCGGTAGAGGCCCTCGTACCGCTGGATGACGGTGTCGGCGTCGAACCCACCGCCGAGGCTGCTGTCGATGTTGTACTCGACGAACTTCGGCACCCCGGCGGAGAAGATCACGTCCGGGCGGTACGCGGCCAGCAGCGCCTCGGTCAGCGGCTCGGCCTCGTCCAGCAGCCGGGTCTCCCCCGCCGGTACGCCGAGCAGCCGGCGCAGCTCACCGGCGGTGCCGGCCCGCCGACGGCAGGCGTCGAGGATGAGCTGGGCGAGCCGGTCGCAGACCTCGTTGAGTTCCCGCCAGGCGTCGGCGGTGAGCACCGGGGGTCGGGCCAACCGCCACTGCTTGTTGTAGGTGGCCCGGCCGTGGAAGAGCTGCTCCCAGGCCGCCGCCCCACTGGCCACCATGGCCCGACGGCCCGGCTCCGGAAGGTCGGTCCAGGCCCGGTCGGCCGCCGGCCACGGATAGTTCGGGTCGATCATGATCCGTCCTTCAGGGTCAGGTGGATGGCGGTGGCGAGCTGGTCCCGGCCGGGTTGGACGGCCCGGTCCAGTGCCGGGGCGAACGGCAGCACCGCCCCGTCCGGGCGGGTGACCCGGCGCGGCGGCGCGAGCAACCGGACCCGCTCCACCACGCTCGCGATGATCTCGGCGGCCATTCCGCAGGAACGGTTGC
The DNA here is from genome assembly GCF_018070325.1 of Micromonospora sp. H61. Lineage (GTDB taxonomy): Bacteria > Actinomycetota > Actinomycetes > Mycobacteriales > Micromonosporaceae > Micromonospora > Micromonospora salmantinae. Next base: position 7,990 of record NZ_JAGPXY010000037.1, on the reverse strand, counting down.
CGTCGTCGAGCACCACGAGGCGTCCGGTGCGGGCCACCGACTCGGTGAGACCGTCGATGTCGAACGGGTACAGGGTGCGCGGGTCGAACACCTCCACCGAGACCTGGTCGGCCAACTCCTCGGCGACGGCGAGCGCGTCGTGCACCAGGTGCCCGATCGCGACCACCGTCACGTCGTCGCCGAAGCGGTGGATCCGGCCCCGGCCCAGCGGCACCGGCGTCAGGTCGTCGACGTCGTCGCGCACGTCCATCGCGCCGGCCGGCGCGAACACCACCACCGGGTCGTCGTGGCGGATCGCGGTGACCAGCAGCCCGTACGCGTCGGCCGGGGTGGCCGGCACGACGGTGACCACGCCGACGTGGGCGAAGAGGCTGTACGGGTGGTCGGAGTGCTGCCCGGCCCACCCGGTACGCGAGCCGGAGCCGGGCACCAGGTAGGTGACGGGGACACTGCACTGCCCGCCGGTCATCAACGGGAACTTGTGCGCGTGGTTGACGATCTGCTCGAAGACCAGGAACAGCAGCGACGGGATCTGGAACTCGACCACCGGCCGCAGCCCGGCCAGCGCCGCACCGGTCGCGAAGCTGGTGAACGCCTGCTCCGACAGGGGGGTGTCGCGGACCCGTTCGGCGCCGAACCGCTTGGCCAGCCCGGTGGTCACCAGCGACGCCCCGACCCGAACGTCCTCGCCGAGCAGGAACACCGCCTCGTCGCGGGCCAACTCGTCAGCGAGGGCCCGGGTCAGCGCCCGGCGGTACGACAGTCGGGGCACCTCAGCCACCTCCGGTGCGGGCGGTCAGGCCGCTGGCGTACAGGTAGGTCAACGCCTCGGCCGGGTCGGGTTCCGGGCTGTCCAGGGCGAACCGCACCGCCGCGTCGAGGGTCGCCTCGACCTCGGCGTCCACGGCGGCGCGATCGGCGTCGGCGAGGCGTTCACCCTGGATGCGCACCGGGTCACGGACCCGACCACGGGTCACCTCGTCGGGTGGGCGATAGTCGTCGAGGCGTACCGCGTGTTCGAAGGTGTGGTGGACGTCGAAGCGGTAGGTCCGGGCCTCGATCAGCTCGGGGCCGCCGCCGGCGCGCATCCGGTCGACGGCGGCGCACGCGGCGACGCGTACCGTCTCGGGGTCCTGGCCGTCGACGCGCACGGCCGGGATGTCGAACGCGGCGGCCCGCCCGGCGATGCTGCCGGCCACCGCGCCGGCGACCGGCATGGTGGTGGCGTAACCGTTGTTCTCGCAGACGAACAGCACCGGCACCCGCCAGAGCGCGGCCAGGTTGAACGCCTCCAGCAGCATCCCCTCGTTGACCGCGCCGTCGCCGAAGAAGCTCACCCCGACGGTGTCGCGGCCCCGGCGGCGGTGGGCCCAGACCGCGCCCGTGATGATCGCCCCGGAGGCGCCGACGATCGCGTTGGCGCCGAGCACGCCGATACTCAGGTCGGCGGCGTGCATCGAACCGCCCCGGCCGGCGTTGAGGCCGGTGACCCGGCCGCACAACTCGGCGAGCATCCGGGCCGGGTCGGCCCCGCGGGCCAGGACGTGCCCGTGCCCCCGATGGGTGCCGGCGAGCACGTCGTCGGCGCCCAGCGCGGCGCAGACGCCGGCGGCGATCCCCTCCTGACCGAGGTACGGGTGGATGCCGCCGACGATCTGCCCGCCGTGGACCAGCTCCACCGCCCGTTCCTCGAACCGGCGGATCAGCCGGACCGTGCGGTAGAGCCGGACCGGGTCGGCGTCGGTCACGCGGGCCCCTTGATGGCGGCCAGGATGTCGTCCCAGAGCCGGGCCCTGGCGGCGAGGGCGGTGTTGACCGTGTCGGCGCACTCCTGCCACTTGGTGTCGTCGTCGCCGCACAGGTCGGCGAGCATCTGCATGGCCATCGGGGTGTGCTGCTCGCCGTCGACCTCGATGTGCCGCTCCAGGTAGTCGACGAACGTGTGCAGCCGGTTGCTGTGCTCGTTGACCGAGACGACCTGGGTGAACATGTCCGGGATCAGGTCCTCCCGGCCGAACGCGAAGGCCGCCGCCTGGCAGTGCACCGGGGTGGACTCGATGATCTGCCAGGTGGTCGCGGCGAACCTCGCCGACGCGGCCGGCACCCCGGCCTCGGCGAGCGCCTCGGTGACCGGCCGGCCGGCGCGCAGCAGGTCGATGAGCGCGTTCACCGCCGTGGTGTCCGCGCCGGCCTCGGCCATGCCCTGCACGTACAGCTCGAAGTGGCTGATGTAGCCGCCGCCCAGCTCGTCGCTCTCCTCGACCATGACGATGTCGTTGATGAGGCGGCGGCTGCCGGTCGGGCCGGTCGGGATCCACGGCACGCTGACGCAGGTCAGCTGTCGTTGCAGCGACTTCAGCAGGGACATGAAGTCCCAGACCGCGAAGACGTGGTGCCGCATGAAGGTGACCAGCGCCTCGTGGGTGTCGAGGTTGGCGTAGAGCGGGTGTTTGACCACGGCGTCGCGCCTGTCGGTCACCGCCCGCTCCAACCGCTCGATGCCCGGGTGCGTCTTACCCCAGTCGTACCGTGACATGTCAGCCTCCCTGCTGGGCGCGGTGGCGCCAGATGATCGGGCAGTAGTCCGGGTCCGCGTAGTCCGGCCGCCCGTCGTGGGTGCGGCGGACCAGCACGTCGTGGTTGTACGCGGCGAGCGTGCCGTCGGAGAGCGGATACTCCCGCCAGGCGTTGTCGCCGTCCTGCAGGTGCAGCGAGATCGCCTGTCGGGGGCGACCGCTGACGTTGGGGCCGCTGCCGTGGTAGGTGCGGCAGTGGTGGAAGCTCACGTGTCCCTTGGGGATCACCATCGGGATCTTGCGGATCTCCGCGCCGTTGTACGCGGCGTTCTCGGCCAGCATCTCCTCCAGCTGGCTGCGCTCCCGGTCGGCGAAGTGGCGCACCACCGTGTCGTCCGCGCCGATTTCCTTCCACCGGTGCGAACCGTCGACCATGGTGATGGTGCCCATCTCCTCCCCGCAGTCGTGGAAGGGGATGAACGCGGTGAGCATCTTCTCCGACGACGAGGACGCCCAGTAGTGCTTGTCGAAGTGCCAGGGCACTATGTTGCTCGGTTCGCCGGAGATCGGCGGCTTGTAGATCAGAGTGGACTGGAAGACCCGGATCTCGTCGGCCTGGGCGAGCCGGGCGGCGACCGCGCCGAGCAGCGGCTTGCGCAGGATCGCGCCGAGCCCGTCGTGTTCGTGGTGGACGTAGTCGTTGTGCCGCTGCACCGGGCCCTTCGATGGCTCCCAGTAGGCCAGCTTCGGTGGGCGTACCGGCAGCCGCCGGTCCCGCTCCCCGTCGTAGTAGCGCTGCGTGGCGGCGGCGAGGGCGTCCACCTCGTCGTCGGTGAGCACCTTTTTCGACAGGTACCAGCCGTGCTCGGCGTAGTGCCGCACGTCGTCGTCGGACGGCAGCAGCGCCCGCTCCTCGGCGGTCAACGTCGGCTCGTACTCCGTGACGGTCATGCCCCCACCCCCTGTGGTGTGGCCGCCACGGCGGCCAGTTCCCGCTCCTTGGCCTCGTAGAGCGCCTTGATGTTGCCGCTGCCGAAGCCGCGCGCGCCGCGTCGCTCGATCAGCTCCAGGAAGAGCGTGCGACGCACGTGCATCGACTCGGCGAAGATCTGCAACAGCTGGCCGTCGTGGTCGGAGTCGACGAGCACACCCAGCTCGCGCAGCCGGTGCAGTGGGGCGTCGATCCGACCGACCCGCGCCTCCAGGGCGTCGTAGTAGCTGGCGGGGGTGCCGGCGAAGCGCACCCCGCGCCGGCCCAGCGCCTCGACCGCGCCGACGATGTCGTCGGTGCGCAGCCCCAGGTGCTGCACTCCCCCACCGGCGTGCTGGTCGAGGAACGCGTCGATCTGCCCGGGCCGCCGGGTGCGGTCCGGTTCGAGCAACACCACTGTGACCCGCCCGGACGGGCTCTGCACCACCTTGGAGTTCATTCCCTGTCCGTCGACCTCGATGTGCTCCTCGAAGATCTGCGCGAAGCCGAACAGCGCCTCGAAGTGCCGGACCGTCTCGTCGAGCTGGCCGGGCGGCACGCAGACCGCCAGGTGGTCGATCTCGGCGAGCACCGGCGGATGACCGTCCGTCGTGGACGCCGCCGCGGTGATGGCGCCGGGCAGGAACTCGCCCCCCTCGCCCCGGCGCTGCACCAGCCGGTGCCGCACGTCGGCGAAACCGTCCACCTCGGCGATCACCACCTCGGCGTCCGCGCCGGTGCGGGTGGTCGGCGGCGTCACCCCGGTCGCGCCCCGGGCCACCAGCTCGGCGTACGCGGCCGGCACGTCGTCGACCTCGACCGCGACGACCCCGATGCCGTCACCGTGGCGTTGCACGTACCGCGACGCCGGATGCTCGGCGCTCAGCCCGGAGGTGAGCAGCAACCGGATGTCGCCGTGGCAGAGCAGCAGCGAGCGCTGCCCCGCCAGCCCGGTCTCCGGACCACCCTGGCCACAGATCTCGAAGCCGACGGCGGTGCTGAAGTAGAAGGCCGCCTGTCGGGCGTCCCCCACGTAGAGTTCGATGTGATCGATACCACGGATGTCCATGTCCCCTGAAACCCTTCCCACCCGATTCCCCTGCGTTGCCCCGTCCGGGCACAACCCGCCCGGAATGCCGCCTCGATCACCCCCTCGGCTCGGCGACCCGGGCCAGCAGCAGGCTCACGTTCTGGCCGCCGAACCCGAACGAGTTGGTGACCGCGTACTCCAGGTCCGCCTTGCGGGGCGTGCCACGGACGTGGTCCGCCGGGCAGGCCGGATCCGGGTCGTCGAGGTGGTACGTCGGCGGCAGCAGCCCCCGACCGAGCGCCAACGCGGTGGCCGCCGCCTCCAGCACCCCGGAGGCACCGAGCAGGTGACCGCTGAGCGCCTTGGTGGAGCTGACCGGCACACCGCCGACGCCGAAGACGTCGGCCAGCGCGGTGGCCTCCGCGATGTCACCGAGCTTCGTGCCGGTGCCGTGCGCGTTGACGTAACCGACCGCCGCCGCCGGCACACCGGCGCTGCGCAGCGCCCGGCGGATGCACGCCGCCGCGCCGGCGCCGTCCGGGCGGGGGGCCGTCGGGTGGTACGCGTCCGTCGTCGCGCCGTGCCCGGCCACCTCGGCATACCCGGCGACGCCGCGCGCCGCGGCGTGCTCGGCGCGTTCGAGCACCAGCAGCGCGGCACCCTCGGACAGGACGAACCCGCTGCGGGAGGTGTCGAACGGCCGACTCGCCCGCCCCGGGTCGGTGCCGGCGCGCGCCAACGCCCGCGCGTTGCCGAAGGTGTCGGCGAAGGTCGGGAAGAGCGGAGCCTCGCTCGCCCCACAGAGCACCACGTCGACCTCTCCGGTCGCGATGAGCCGCGCCCCGTCGGCGACCGCCTGGGCGCCGGAGGCGCAAGCCGTGCCCACCGACGAGCTGTAGCCTCGGATGCCGTGCGCGATGGCGATCCGCGCCGCCGGCATGTTCGGCAGGATCCCGGTGAGCAGGTACGGGCTGACCGCCGCCCGACCCCGGGCCGCCCGGGCCAGCACCTGCGACTCCAGGGTGGCCATCCCGCCGACCCCACCGACGATCACACCGATCCGGTCGGGGTCGACGTCGCGGCCCACCTCTATGCCGGCATCGGTGAGAGCGTCGACGGCGGCGAGCAGGGCGAGGACGACGATCCGGTCCAGCACCCGGGCCTCCGGCCCGGACACGACGGTACGTGGGTCGATGTCGGGCAGCAGACCGGCCACGTCCAGCGACCTGCTCGCCGGGTGCCCCTCGGGCGGGCGGGTCAGCCCGGACCGGCCGGTGGTCAGCGCGTCGAAGGTTTCCTCGACACCCCGCCCGACCGGTGTGAACAGACCCATCCCCGTTATCAACGCGGTCACGCCGCCGCTCCGGTTCGCTCGCTCATGACGTGGCCTCGGTGAGGTAGCGCTCGCGCAGGACCACCTTGCGGACCTTGCCGGTCACGGTGACCGGGATGTCGGCGGAGCGCACCGGCACGACCCGGCGCAGCGTGGCGCCGACGTCCGGGCCGAGGGCGGCGCGGACCCGCTCGGTGCGGTCCTCGTCCTCGTCGGCGCCGGCGGCCAACTCCAGCAGCACGTCGGTGACGACAGCGCCGGCCTCGGCGACGATCACCACAGTGCAGTCGGTGACGTCCGGGCAGGCGGCGAGGATGCGCTCCTCGGACAGCGCGGTGTAGAAGCGCCGCCCGTCACCGGCGTCGACCGAGTCCACCGCCCGGTCCAGGTGGTAGTAGCGGCCGTCGGTGTCGGCGCGGACCAGGTCACCGGTGAGGTACCAGCCGCGCTGGCGGAAGCGGTAGGTGGTGACCGAGTCGTTCCAGTAGCCCCGGAACAGCGACGGCGAGTCGATGCCCAGGAAACCCACCTCGCCGACCGGCACCGGCTCGCCGTCGGCGTCGAGCACCGCGACCTTGGCGAACCGGTACGGGCGGCCGATGCAGCGGCCGTACCGGTCGGTGTCGGCGCGGTGGGTGATGTGGAACATCGAGTGCCCCATCTCGCTGGAGCCCAACCCGTCGATGAAGACCGAGCCGGGCACCTTCGCCACCCCGTCGCGGGTGACGGTGTCGTGCCAACCGACAGCGACCAGGCGGCGGATGTGCGGCTCGTGCGAGGCGTCGCCGGTGTTGAACCACAGCCGCACCGAGGCCAGGTCGTACCCGGACAGGTCGAAGCGGGCCAGCTCCGCCCAGGTGACCGAGAAACCGAACACCCCGTCGGGGCGCCAGCGTTGGATGGCGTCCAGCACCCGCTCGCCGCCCTGCTCGGAGAGCAGGAACATCTGCGCGCGGTTGCCCAGCGCCTGGTTGACCATCAGCACCGTGGCGGTGTGCGGTGCGGGCAGCGCGTTGAGGATCCGGGTGGTGCCCTGCGCCTGCGGCATGGTGAGCAGGTGCCGGGTGGCCGCGAAGAGGCTGGCGTGCGAGTGCAGCACCGCCTTGGGCACCCCGGTCGTCCCGGAGGTGTGGGTGATCACGATCGGGTCGTCCGGGTGGTGCCGGTAGTGCGCCGGGGCCGTGGCCGGGTCGCCCGTGCCTGCCTGCGCGGGGGTGCCGAGCAGCGGTACGCCCAGGTCGTGCCCGGCCAGCAATGCGGTGTGCGCGTCGTCGGCCAGCACACCGACGCCCCGCAGGCGGCGGATGTACTCGGCGGCGATCTCCGGGCGGAGTTTGCCGTTCATCAGCGCCGGGATCGCCCCGAGCCGGGCCAGCGCCAGGTAACTGAGCACCATGTCGGCGGCGGCGGTGGCCCAGACCGCGACCGGGTCGCGGGGGCGTACCCCCTGTTCGTGCAGCCAGGCGGCGCGGGCGGCGACCCGCTCGTCGAGCCGCCCCAGCGTCAGTGGCGTCTCGGCGGGGTGCCCGTCGACTGCGGTGTCGAAGGTCAGGCCGGGCCCGTCCGGGTCGGCGTCGTGCGCCAGCACCCGGGCCAGGACGTTGCCCGCACCCAGCTCGGTGTCGGCGGCCAGTGCGCCGCGCAGTCCTCGTGTCCTCATGGTCGTGCTCCTCCCCCCAGCAGCACCGCGACCGCCTCGGTCGGCCCGTCGGGTGCCTGTTCGATCAGGATCAGCAACACCTCGTCGGCGTCGCCGTCGTCGCGCAGCAGGTCGGCCTCGGCGACGCCGTCGGTGTACGGGTCGCCGGTCGGGCTGAGGCAGACCACCGGGCCGCGTAGGTCCCAGCGAGCCGCGAGGTGCCCGGCGACGCTGTTGGGCACGGACTGGAAGAAGAACAGCGGGCCGATCCGCCCGCCGGTCTCGACGGTGGCCCGTACGTGCTGCGCGCTGGCGAGGTCACCGCTGGCGCTGACCAGCACGATCCCCGTCCGCACCCCGGCGGGCACTCCCGCCGGCCCGTACGCCAGTCGCAGACACCGTTCCGCGACGGCCACCACCACCGGCGCGAAGTCCGAGTGCACAAACCCCGGCACCCCCGCCGCGCCGCCCCCGCCCTCCCCACCCTCAGGCCAGAAAGCCC
>NZ_JAGPXY010000252.1 GCF_018070325.1 Micromonospora sp. H61 | reverse complement strand
GCGAGAGTTGCGCGACGAGGTCGGTCTTGCTCTCGATGTCGACCCGCCTCAGGTCTGGCGCCAGGAAATAGTCTCCGCCGGGTTCGCACCCGGCCACGATGGCGTCGTGAACGACTACTTCCTCGTCCGGACCGCGTCGTTCGCGCCGCGCGGTGCGATGAGCGACGAGGAACTCGCCGCCGAGCACGTCATCGGCTGGCGTTGGTGGTCGCTGTCAGAGATCAGGCAACACCACGGTCCGGAACTGTTCTCGCCACGGGACCTCGCCACGCCGTTGACCGCACTGATCGCTGACGGAGTACCAACCCAACCCGTCCCGCTTGGCCTGTAGGCAGAGCGAAGCGGACCGGACGTGGAGGCAGACTGGCATGCGGTACGAGGACCGGTTCGCAGCCACGACGCCCCCCATGCCGCGATCTTGCACTTACTGTCCCGGCGAAAAGGGCATCACACGCTTTTCGGCGACAGAAACTGCAAGATCGGCGGGGCTGGACGCGACGGACTACTCAGA
>NZ_JAGPXY010000251.1 GCF_018070325.1 Micromonospora sp. H61 | reverse complement strand
GTGCCGGGACGCCGCTCCTCCCAGCCCTGCTCCCGGAGCCGCCGGACCAGGTGCGCGACGCCGGGCTGGGTCAGCCCCAGCACCTGGCCCAACCACTCGGCGGTCACCCCCGGCTGGTCCTTGAGGACGACGAGCGCCTCGGCGAGCGCGCCACCGGCACCGACGGACGCGCTGACCGACGACCGCATCCGCGAGCCGACGAGCAGGGCGAGTGCGCCGAGCAGGTTGGGCGAGCCGTCCTCGGGTAGATTCATAAGTTGTGAATGTACCCCGACGGGCGGTGCTGCTCATCGTGTTGATGACAGTGGCGCAGCTACCTGTCGCACTGCGGCAGCTGCTCGTCGTACTGCTCGGTCACGAGAACACCGGCAGCTTCGCCACCGCCGGCGTGGCCAGCGCCGGCTGCGGGATCGGGTTGGCGGTCACCGCGCCGCTGGTCGGCCGACTCCTGGGCCGGCTCGGTGCCCGGCCGGTGCTGCTCGCCACCGGCCTCGCCCACCTGCTCGCCCTGCGCGGC
>NZ_JAGPXY010000250.1 GCF_018070325.1 Micromonospora sp. H61 | reverse complement strand
GCCCTGCTCGGCAGGCCGGGAAGCGCGAGCGTCCTGGTAACCACGCGCCCGGCGGCCTGCCGTTACGAGCGCCGCGTTGTTACCCGTGGACTTGACCCACCCGTCCGGCATGCGTCCAAAGTTCGCCGTCGGCGAGCGACCGAATCGCGCTCGGTGCTGGGAAAGCACCACACACTCCGCCAGCTTGCGTTCCCTGACGTCCCCGGCGAACTCCGCGATGGAGAACTCGAAACTGGCGTCGCCGACGGTGCGCATGACCCAGAGGCAGGGAGCAGCCGTGTGGGGGTCGTTGTACGGCATCTCATCGCGATAGAGAACGCATAGCTGACCGAGTCGGCGTCGCAGCTCACCGGTCTGCCCTACGTAGGCGAGGGAGCTGTCACCGATCCGCCTCACCTGGTACAGCCCCGGGCCTCCTGGCACTTGCAGGCGGGCGGCCCGATCGCCGAGCGGAAGCCAGCCGCTCCAGCCAAGGGCCGGCGCGGTCAGGGTCGGACTCAAAGTCGGCCACCTGCACGGA
>NZ_JAGPXY010000036.1 GCF_018070325.1 Micromonospora sp. H61 | reverse complement strand
GGTGCCACCGCCGGAGCCGCCGGTGGGGCCGCCCTGCTCGCCGGTCGCGGCGCCGGCGGCGTCGCCCTGTACGACGACGTGGTCGGCGCGCGGCCGGAGCAGAAGGCCGCCAAGGGCTTCGCCGGGCACCTCGCCGCGCTGCGCGAGGGGCGGGTCACCGCCGGTCTGGTCAAGGTCGTCGGGGTGGGCGCCGCCGGGCTGGGCGCCGCCGCGCTGCTCGCCGCCGACCCCCGGGTCGCCGCGCACCCGCGCCGGCAGCGGCATCGTGCGTTCGGCCGGGGTGTGGACGTGCTGCTCGGTGCCGGCGTGATCGCCGGCACGGCAAACCTGCTCAACCTGCTCGACCTGCGGCCGGGCCGCGCCCTCAAGTCCGGGCTGCTGCTCGCGGCGCCGCTGACCGGCGGCCCGCAGGGCGGGATCGCCGCGGGCGCGGCCGGCGCCGCCGCCGGCCTGCTCCGCGACGACCTGGCCGAGGACGTGATGCTCGGCGACAGTGGCGCGAACGCGCTCGGGGCGGTGCTCGGCGTCGCGCTCGCCGCCCGTACCGGCCCGCTCGGCCGGGCCGGTCTGCTCGCCGTCCTGGCCGGGCTCACCGCCGCCAGCGAGAAGGTCAGCTTCACCGCGGTGATCCAGCGGACCCCGGGGCTCCGCGAACTCGACGCACTGGGCCGACGCGCCGACTGACGTGACCAGACCGGCACCCCTCGCCGGCGCCGGCCGGCTGGCCGGGGCAGCCGCGCTCATCGCCGTCCTCACCGTGGCCAGCCGACTCGCCGGCTTCGGCCGCACCGCCGTGTTCACCTGGGTGGTCGAACAGAGCGACCTCGGCGGCATGTACGTCATCGCCAACACGGTGCCGAACATCGTCTTCGAGATCGTCGCGGGCGGGGCGTTGGCCAGCCTGGTCGTGCCACTGCTGGCCGGGGCGGTCGCGGCGGAGGACCGGCGGACGGTGGCGGCGACCACCGGCGCCCTGCTCACCTGGACGGTGAGCCTGCTGGTTCCCCTCGCCGTTCTCGTCGCCCTGTTCGCCGACCCGATCATCTCGCTGATCAGCGAGGGACGATCGGCGGCGGAACTCGCCGCCGGCGCCCGGATGCTGCGTGTGTTCGCCCCGCAGTTGCCGCTGTACGGGATCGGCATCGTGCTCACCGGCGTCCTGCAGGCACACCGACGCTTCGCCTGGCCGGTCATCGCGCCGTTGCTGTCCAGCCTGACCGTGGTCGTCGTCTACGTGGCCTTCGGGGCCGCTCAGGGGCGGGGGGTGTCCGTGGCCCAGGTCGGCCGCAGCGGCGAACTGCTCCTCTCCGGCGGCACCACCCTGGGCGTGGTCGTGCTGTCGCTCTCGCTGCTGATCCCGCTGCGACGGCTGCGGCTCCGGCCCCGGTTCGGGTACGCCTTCACCGCCGACGCGCGGGCGCGGATCGGCGGGCTCGCCACGGCCGGCGCGGTGACGGTGGCCGCGCAGCAGGTCGCGCTCCTGGTGGTCCTCAACCGGGTCTCTGGAGGACCCACCGGTTCCCCCCAGGTGTTCAACCTGGCCCAGGCGATCTACCTGCTGCCGTGGGCGGTCCTCGCCGTGCCGTTGGCGGTGGCGTCCTATCCCACGCTGGCCACCGCCAGCGCCGCCGGCGACGAGGACGGTTATCGACGGACCCTCTCCGGCGCGGTGCGGGGCGTGCTGCTCTTCAGCTGCCTGGGCGTCGCGGCGTTGATCGGCACCGCGCAGCCGATCGCCGCCCTCTTCTACCCGGACAATCCGGCGTCGACCGCGGCGGCCATCAGCGGGTTCGCGCCGGGTCTGCTCGGCTACGGCTTGTTCGCGGTGCTGTCCCGGGCGCTGTACGCGCGCGGCGACACCCGGTCGGCGACGGTGGCGATCACCCTCGGCTGGCTGGTCGTTCCGGCCGTGGCGCTGCCGTTGACGGTGCTGCTGCCCACCGCCGACCGGGTGCTCGCTGTGACGTCCGCGAACTCGGTGGGGATGCTGGTGCTCGGCGCCCTGCTGCTCGTGGCGGTGCTGCGCAGCGCCGGCCGTCCCGCCCTCGCGGGAGCCGCACGGGCCGGGGCGGCAGGTGGCCTCGCCGGTGTGCTCGCCGGGCTCGCCGGGCTGGGCCTCAGCCGTTGGCTCGACCAGTCGGACGGCGGCACCCCGACGACGGCGGCGGCGTTCGGTCAGGGCATGCTGTCCGGGGTTCTGGTTGGGGTTGTGTTCCTCGCCGTGGTCTGGTTCGTCGACCGGCGGGACGTACAGCCACTGCTCGCCGGGGTGCTGCGGCGTCTGGGCCGGCGGGGGCCGTCCGGCGGTGCGCCGACACCGGGCGCGGGCTCCGCGGAGCGGGGCGACGGGAAGGAGACGGCGACGCGATGACTGAGCCAGCTCTGCCTGCCGGCTGGTCGGGCACCGTCGCGTTGGTGCTCGCGTCCAGCACCGGCGGGGTGGGCCAGCATGTCCGTTCGGTGGCCCGTGGCCTCGTCGCGGGCGGCGCCACCGTTCTGGTCTGCGGGCCTGCCGCCACTCAGGAGCAGTTCGACTTCACCGGTGTGGGTGCGCGGTTCGAGCCGGTGGAGATCCCGGCCAGCCCGACTCCGGCCGACGGGCGGGCGGTGCTCGCGCTGCGCCGGGCGCTCGCCGCCGCTCACGTCGACGTGGTGCACGCGCACGGCCTGCGGGCCGGGTTGGTCGCCGTGCTGGCCCGTCCGGCCGCCCCGCTGATCGTCACCTGGCACAACGCGGTGCTCGCCGGGGGACTGCGGGGCGGGGTGTCCCGGCTCGTCGAACGGGTGGTCGCCCGGGGCGTGCGGGTGGCGCTCGGCGCCTCCGCGGATCTGGTGCGACGGGCCGCCGAGGTGGGCGCCGCCGACGCCCGGCTCGCCCCGGTCGCCGCGCCGACACTGCCCGCGCCGCGTCGACGCCCGGCGGCGGTACGCGCCGAGTTCGGCGTCCGCCCGGACCAGCCGTTGATCGTCTCGGTCGGTCGGTTGCACCCGCAGAAGCGCTACGACGTGCTGATCGACGCGGCGGCCCGCTGGCGTACGCGTACCCCGCCGCCGGTCGTGGTGATCGCGGGCAGCGGGCCGGCGTATCTGCCGCTCGCCGCGCGGACCTCCGCCGCCCGCGCCCCGGTGACCCTGTTGGGGCACCGCACCGACGTGGCCGACCTGCTCGCCGGCGCCGACTTGGCGGTGGTGACCAGCGACTGGGAGGCGCGGCAACTCTTCGCCCAGGAGGCGCTGCGCGCCGGCGTGCCACTGGTGGCCACCGCTGTCGGCGGGCTCCCGGACCTGGTCGGCGACGCCGCCACGCTGGTCCCCGCCGGTGACGTGGACGCTGTCGACGCGGCCGTACGCGCGTTGCTGGACGACCCGGCGGCGCGGGCGGAGTTGGGCCGGCGTGGCGCCGAACGGGCGGCGACGTGGCCGACCGAGGCGGACACCGTCGCCACGCTTGCCGCCCTCTACGCCGAGCTGGCCGGGAATCCCGGCGGTCCGGCGGCCGCCCCGGGCTCCGACGCCCCGAGAACGGGACACCGGTGATGCTGCGCCGACTCGCCCCCGCCCTGTTGACAGTGCTCGTGGTGGCGCTGGGCGTCACCGCGCTCGCCGCCCGCCCACCCCAGGGCACCCCGCAACGCACCGCCGATTTCGTGGTGCTCGCCGGGATCGCCGGGCTGCGCTGGGAGGACGTGGATCCGCAGAGCACTCCGACGCTGTGGCGGATGGCCCAGGACGGCTCGATCGGCTCACTGTCGGTGCGTTCCGCGCACCGGCCCACCTGCCCGGTGGACGGCTGGTTGACACTGGGCGCGGGTAGCTTCGCCGCGTGGAACGGCAGCCGGTCGGTCGACGGTTGCCCGTCGGCGGCAGTGACTGTGGAACAACCGGACGGCATCGGCGCGAACCTGCCCGACCAGGAGAGCGTGGTCCAGTACAACCAGCAGCGGCTGCCCTGGGGCGCCATGCCGGGCTCGTTGTCCGAGTCGGTGCGGTGCTCCGTCGCCGTGGGCCCGGGCGCGGCAGTGGCCGCCGCCCGACCGTTCGGCCGCGTCGACCGGTACGCCTCGGGGTTGCCGGCCGACCCGCGGCCGCTGCTCGGCGCGTGTGTGCTGAGCATCGTCGACCTCGGCACCGTCAAGGGGGCCGACCCGGCCACCCGCGCCGAGGAGGCCCGCGCGGCGGACGCCGAACTGGCCCGGGTGCTGGCGGCGCGACCCCCACGGTCGTTGGTGCTGGTCGCGGGGATCTCTGACACCACCCAGCCGGCCCGGCTGCACGTGGCGGTCGCCGACGGGCCGGGCTGGGAGCGGGGGTGGCTCACCTCGGCCAGCACCGGCCGGGACGGGTACCTGCAACTTGTCGACCTCGCGCCGACCGCCCTCGCCGCGTTGGGTCGGCCCATGCCGGAGCGGCTCTTCCTCGGCCGTCCGGCGATCAGCACCGGCGGCCGTCCCGCCGACCTGACCGAGGCCATCAACGCGCCGGCGAACGCCGACCGGGAGGCGGCCGCCCAGCGCTCCGTGTCCGGGGCGTTCTTCACGTTGCTCGCCGGGGTGCAGGTGCTGCTGGCGTTCGCGATGCTGCCGCTGCTGCGCCGGGCCCGTCCGCACGCCGGCCCGGCCGGTCCGACGCCCGTCTCCGGGCGGATCGTGGCGGTGATGGAGCTGCTGTTGGTCGCCGCGGCGTTGACAGTGCCGGCGGCGCTGCTGGCCGACGCGGTGCCCTGGTGGCGCGGTGAGCACCCCGGGTGGATCTTCGCCGGGGTGACGGCGCTGTTGGTGGCCGCCGGCACCGCGGCGGTGCGGTTCGCCCCCGGGTACGCGAACACCCTCGGGCCGCTCGGAGCGGTGGCCGGCCTCACCACGCTCGTGGTCGGGCTGGACGTGCTCACCGGGGCCCGCCTCCAGCTCAACAGCGTGGTCGGCTACTCCGCGTTGCAGGGCGGCCGGTACGCCGGGCTGAGCATCGTGGGGCTGGGAGTGTTCCTCGCCGGTGCGCTGGTCACCGGCGGCTGGTTCGCCCAACGGGTGCATCGGGGCTGGCGGCCGGCGGTGATGGTGGCGGTGGGTGGCCTCGCCGTGGTGGTGGTCGGCAGCCCGTACCTGGGCGCCGACCCGGTCGGCGCGATCGCGCTCACCGCCGGGGTGAGCGTCGCCGCCGTGATCAGCGCCGGCGGCTGGTTGACGATCAGCCGGCTGGCCTGGGCCACCATGGCCGCGCTTGCGGTCGGTATCGGGTTCGCGGTGGTGGACCTGCGGCGTCCTGCGGCGGAGCGGGGCAGCCTCGGTCGGTTCCTCTCCGCGCTCGGTGACGGCACCGGCGGGTTCGCCGTGCACCGGTCCAGCACGGAGAACTTCGAGACGTTGGTCAACAGCCCGCTGACGGTGCTGGCGCTGGCCGGCGGGTTGCTGGTGTGGTTCGCCCTGTTGCAGCCCTGGGGTGGGCTGATGCGGCTGTTCGGCATCTACCCGGCGGTCCGGGCCGCGCTCGCCGGCACTGTGGTCGCCGCGGTGCTCGGTGGTGTGCTCGACGGCGCGGCCCTGGACGTGATGGGCGCTGCCGCCGCCCTGGTGGTGCCGATGGCCGCCCTGGCGTCGCTACGGGTGCTCGGGCACGCCGCGGACCGGACCCGCCCGGCAGCGGGCCGCTCCCGCGCCAACGGCGCCGACGACGACTCGGGGTCCGGCGGGGTCGGCCCGGTCGGTGGGGGTGACGGTCCGACCGGCGGCGGTGGGCCACTGGGTGCCGTGCACCCCCGCCCGATCACCGGCCCGCCCCCGAGCGCCCCGGCGAAGGTCGCCCGACCGGCGTCGGACACTGCGGGCGAGCGAGGCGGGGACGCCGACGAACCGGCCGGGCCGACAGCGAGCGGCTCGACGCCGGACGCCGAGCCGACGGTGCCCGTAGCGCCCCGGCAGGTCTCCCGGTCATCGACGGAGGTTGCCGCGTCCTGAGCGGCGGGCCTCGCCCGGATGGCCCGGAGGTGTCGCAGCCGGGGTGCGGCCTGCGGGTACCCGCCCGGGAGGTGTTACCGTCGAATCCCGTGGATCGCGTGATCACTTTGCTGATCAAGCACGGCGGTCTGCATGACCGCGACAGACGACACGGGAGCAGGCCTTGGCCCCATCAGCACGGACGACCAGGCACATTTTCGTCACCGGGGGCGTTGCCTCCTCGCTGGGTAAGGGCCTCACCGCCTCCAGCCTCGGCAACCTGCTGACCGCGCGCGGGTTGCGCGTGGTGATGCAGAAGCTCGACCCCTACCTGAACGTCGACCCGGGGACGATGAACCCGTTCCAGCACGGTGAGGTCTTCGTCACCGAGGACGGCGCCGAGACCGACCTCGACGTCGGGCACTACGAGCGGTTCCTCGACCGGGCGCTGTCCGGCAAGGCGAACGTCACCACCGGTCAGATCTACTCGGACGTGATCGCCAAGGAGCGGCGCGGCGAATACCTGGGCGACACCGTCCAGGTCATCCCGCACATCACCAACGAGATCAAGTCGCGGATCCTGGCGATGGCCGATCCGGACGAGGACGGCCAGGTCCCCGACGTGGTGATCACCGAGGTCGGTGGCACTGTCGGCGACATCGAGTCGCTGCCGTTTTTGGAGGCGATCCGTCAGGTCCGCCACGACCTGGGCCGCGACAACTGCTTCTACCTGCACGTCTCGTTGGTGCCGTACCTGGCGCCCTCGGGTGAGCTGAAGACCAAGCCGACGCAGCACTCGGTGGCGCAGCTGCGCAACATCGGTATCCAGCCGGACGCGATAGTGCTCCGCTGTGACCGGGAGATCCCGGTGAAGCTCAAGGAGAAGCTGTCGCTCTACTGCGACGTGGACGCCGAGGCGGTTGTCGCCGCCCCGGACGCCCCGAGCATCTACGACATCCCGAAGGTGCTGCACCGGGAAGGGCTCGACGCGTACGTGGTGCGCCGGCTGGGCCTCTCCTTCCGGGACGTGGACTGGGCCAGCTGGGACGACCTGCTGGAGCGGGTGCACCGTCCCCGGCACACCGTCACCGTCGCTGTGGTCGGCAAGTACGTCGACCTGCCCGACGCGTACCTGTCGGTGAGTGAGGCGATCCGGGCGGCGGGCTTCGGCCACCGGGCCCGGGTGCAGCTGCGCTGGGTGCCCAGCGACGAGTGCGTCACCGCGGCCGGCGCCGCCGCGGCGTTGGCCGGCGTGGACGGCATCCTCATCCCCGGCGGCTTCGGCGTCCGCGGCATCGAGGGCAAGATCGGCACCGCCCGGTACGCCCGCGAGGCCGGCATCCCGCTGCTCGGCCTCTGCCTCGGCCTGCAGTGCATGACCATCGAGGTGGCCCGGCACCTGGCCGACCTGGACGGCGCCAACTCGTTGGAGTTCGACGAGCAGGCGGCCCACCCGGTCATCGCCACGATGGCCGACCAGGAGGACATCGTCGCCGGTCGCGGCGACCTGGGCGGCACCATGCGGCTGGGCGCGTACCCGGCGACGTTGACCGAGGGCTCGATCGTCGCCGAGGCGTACGGCAGCACCGAGATCAGCGAGCGGCACCGGCACCGGTACGAGGTGAACAACGCCTACCGGGACGCGCTGACCAAGGCGGGCCTGCACATCTCCGGCACCTCGCCGGACGGCCGGCTGGTCGAGTTCATCGAACTGGACCGGAGCCTGCACCCGTTCTTCGTGGCCACCCAGGCGCACCCCGAGTTGAAGAGCCGCCCGACCCGCCCGCACCCGCTGTTCGCCTCGTTCGTCAAGGCCGCTGTGGCGTACTCGCAGGCCGACCAACTGCCGGTCGACCTGGACGCGGCGGAGGCCCCGACGACGCGTAAGGCCGCCCGCAACGGCGCCGCGACGAAGGCGTCGTCCACCTCGTGAGCAACCTGGAGCACCGTTACGAGGTGCGTTCCCGGGAGGAGCGGTACCGGGGGCGGATCTTCGACGTGGTCACCGAGGAGGTGACCATGCCGGGTGGTGGGACCGGGCTGCGGGACCTCGTCCGGCACGTCGGGGCGGTGGCAGTGGTGGCGCTCGACGACGCCGGCCAGGTGGTGCTGATCCGGCAGTACCGGCACCCGGTCGGGCGGCACCTGTGGGAGCTGCCGGCCGGTCTGATGGACGTCTCCGGTGAGGAGTTGCCGGTGGCCGCGTTGCGGGAGCTGGCCGAGGAGGCCGACCTCACCGCCGGGCAGGTCGACGTGCTTGTCGACCTGCACAGCTCGCCGGGGTTCACCAACGAGATCGTCCGGGTGTTCCTGGCCCGCGACCTCGCCGACGTGCCGGCCGACGAGCGGCACGAGCGCCACGACGAGGAGGCCGACCTCCAGGTCGTCCGGATCGACCTGGACGAGGCGGTCGCCATGGTCCTGGCCGGTGAGATCACCAACGCGTCCGCGGTGGCCGGGCTGCTGGCCGCGGCCCGCGCCCGGGACACCGGCTTCGCGCAGCTGCGTCGGTCGGACGCGCCGCTGCCGCGCTGAGCGTCGTCGCCGGTCCAGCCCGGTGGGGGAGTACGCACGAGAGGGGCCCCGCGGTCAGCCGCGGGGCCCCTCTCGCTGGTTGGTCTAGGAGTCGCGCAGCGGACGGCCCTGGGCGTCCGTGCCGCCGTTGACCAGGATGAGGATGCCGTCGACGACGCCCCAGAGAGCGCCGACGCCGCAGGTCACCAGGCTCACGACGAGCTGGAGAACGGCGATCTTGGTGTGTCCGGTGTAGAACCGACCGGCACCGAAGGTGCCGAGCAGGATGCCGAGGATGCCCGCGACGATCTTGCTCTTGTCGGAGACGCCCTGTGGGTACCCCGGCTGGGGGTAACCGGGCTGGTAAGGAGGAGTGGTCATGGGCGGACACATTAGTGATCCACTCGCCGGCTGTCCGCACCGCCGCCCGGCAGATGGGACGATAATGGTGAAACACTGTCCTGTCGGCTGAGGTGACGCTCGTCCGCCGAATCCCGGCGGCGCCCTGACACTTCGTCAGGACACCCGGGCACCGGGTGTCACTGTGCTGGCTCGCGGCAGCGCCGGGCGCGCCTAGACTGCCGCCGCAGGACCGGTGTACCGCGATGGCAAAGGGGCCGTCGTGGCACCGAGCAGTCGGGGGAGAGCAGCCCCGAAGAGAGGTGTCTGCATCGTGAAGGTCGGAATCCCACGCGAGGTCAAGAACCACGAGTACCGCGTGGCGATCACGCCAGCGGGTGTCAACGAGTTCACCCGCAGCGGCCACCAGGTCTTCGTCGAGTCCGGCGCCGGGGTTGGCTCCAGCATCACCGACGAGGAGTTCGCCGCCGCCGGCGCGACGATCCTCGCCACCGCCGACGAGGTGTGGGAGACCGCCGAGCTGGTGCTCAAGGTCAAGGAGCCGATCGCCGAGGAGTACCACCGGATGCGCGAGGGGCAGGTGCTCTTCACCTACCTGCACCTGGCCGCCTCCAAGGAGTGCACCGACGCGCTGATCGACCGCCGGGTCACCGGCATCGCGTACGAGACCGTCGAGCTGCCCGACCGGTCGCTGCCGCTGCTCGCCCCGATGTCCGAGGTGGCCGGCCGGCTCGCCCCGCAGATGGGCGCCTTCTACATGATGCGCACCGGTGGTGGGCGCGGTGTGCTGCCCGGCGGTGTCTCCGGCGTGTACGCGGCCAAGACCGTTGTCATCGGCGCCGGCGTCTCCGGCATGAACGCCGCCGCCATCGCACTGGGCCTGCAGTCCGAGGTGCTGCTGCTGGACAAGAACGTCGCCCGGCTACGGCAGGCCGACGCCATCTACCGGGGCCACCTGCAGACCGTCGCCTCCAACGCCTACGAGGTCGAGCGCGCCGTGCTCGACGCCGACCTGGTCATCGGCGCGGTGCTGGTGCCCGGCACGAAGGCCCCGACGCTGATCTCCAACGAGCTGGTCTCCCGGATGAAGCCGGGCAGCGTGCTTGTCGACATCGCCATCGACCAGGGCGGCTGCTTCGAGGACTCGCGCCCCACCACGCACGCCGACCCGGTCTACAAGGTGCACGAGTCGATCTTCTACTGCGTCGCGAACATGCCCGGCGCAGTGCCGAACACCAGCACCTACGCCCTGACCAACGTCACCCTGCCGTACGCCCTGGAGCTGGCCAACCAGGGCTGGCGCGAGGCGCTGCGCAACGACCCGGCGCTCGCGCTGGGCCTCAACACCCACGCCGGACAGGTCACCTACGGCCCCGTCGCCGAGGCGCACGGCATGGACGTGCTCCCGCTGGCCGACGCGCTGGCCTGAACGGTGGCGGGCTGACCGGCGGCACGGACACCGCCGGCGTGGGCACAGCACCCACGCCGGCGCTGCGCCGTGCCGTTCGCGGTTACCTCGACCACCTGACCGTCGAACGTGGCCTCTCCGCGAACACGCTCTCCTCGTACCGTCGGGATCTGGACCGCTATCTCGCCACCCTGGCCCATGCCGGCGTCACCGAACTCGCGTCGGTCGGTGCCGGCCTCGTCGAGTCGCACCTGGCGCGGCTGCGCGCCGGCGACGACGCGCACCCGCCCCTCGCCGTCTCCTCCGCCGCCCGCGCGGCCAGCGCGGTACGGGGCCTGCACCGCTTCGCGCTGCGCGAAGGCCTGGCCGGCGCCGATCCGAGCCGCGACGTCCGCCCGCCCACGCCGCCCCGGCGGCTGCCCCGGGCGCTACCTGTCGACGACGTGGTCCGGCTGCTGGAAACCGCCGGCCCGATCACCGCGACCGGCGACGACGCGCCCCTCGCGCTGCGCGACCGGGCGCTGCTGGAGTTCCTGTACGGCACCGGCGCGCGCATCTCCGAAGCGGTCGGCGCCGCCGTGGACGACCTCGACACCGACGACGGCACGGTGCTGCTGCGCGGCAAGGGCGGCCGGGTGCGGCTGGTGCCCATCGGCGGGTACGCCGTCGACGCCGTCCGCGCCTACCTGGTCCGGGCCCGTCCCGGGCTGGCCGCCGGCGGCCGGGGCACCCCGGCGGTGTTCCTCAACGCCCGCGGCGGCGCGCTGTCCCGCCAGGGCGCCTGGGGCATCCTGCGCCGCGCCGCCGACCGGGCCGGGCTGCCCGTCGACGGGCCGGCCGCGGTCTCCCCACACACCCTGCGACACTCCTACGCCACCCATCTGCTCGACGGCGGCGCCGACGTCCGGGTGGTCCAGGAGCTGCTCGGCCACGCCTCGGTGACCACCACCCAGGTCTACACGTTGGTCACCGTGGAGCGGTTGCGCGAGGTGTACGCCACCGCGCATCCGCGCGCCCAGGGCTGAACCGGTCGCGGTCGACGCCGACACGCCGGGCCGGTGCCGAACCCCCTGCTGGTCGGTGGCGTACAGTCGGCATCGGCGCGGACCTCCTGGAGCGACACGACCGGGGTGCGCAGCGGCGCCGCGAAGGACGTCGGACGGCTCCGACGCCGGGTGGGTCGTCGGGAGGGGGCAACGAGCACATGGCTGGCAACGGTGACCGTGCCGAGACCTGGACGTCGGAGCTCCGCGAGCAGCAGGCCACGCTCGGCGCGGACCTGGGTCCTGCGGACCCGGCTGCCTACACGATGCGCAAGCCCATCCCGGAGCCGATGCCCACCGATCGGCACGGCCCCGCGCGCATCATCGCGATGGCCAACCAGAAGGGTGGCGTCGGTAAGACCACCACCACCATCAACCTGGGCGCCGCGCTCGCGGAATATGGCCGCAAGGTGCTGCTGGTCGACTTCGACCCGCAGGGCGCGCTCTCGGTAGGGCTGGGCGTCAACCCGCACAACCTCGACCTGTCCATCTACAACCTGCTCATGCAGGACGACATCCTCGCCGAGGACGTCGTCATCAAGACCGACGTCGCGGGGCTGCACCTGCTGCCGGCCAACATCGACCTCTCCGCCGCCGAGATCCAGCTCGTCAACGAGGTCGCGCGGGAGATGGCCCTGGCCCGGGTCCTGCGCACGGTCCGCAAGGAGTACGACTACATCCTGATCGACTGCCAGCCGTCACTCGGCCTGCTGGCGATCAACGCGCTGACCGTCGCGCACGGTGTGCTCATCCCGCTGGAATGCGAGTTCTTCAGCCTGCGCGGTGTGGCACTGCTGCTGGACACCATCGACAAGGTGCGCGAGCGGCTCAACTTCGACCTGGAGCTCGAAGGCATCCTCGCCACCATGTACGACAGCCGCACCACGCACTGCCGCCAGGTCCTCCAGCGGGTGGTGGAGGCGTTCGGCGACAAGGTCTACCAGACGGTCATCACCAAGACGGTGAAGTTCCCCGAGTCCACCGTGGCCGGTGCCCCCATCACGACGATGGACCCGGCCTCCTCCGGGGCACGTAACTACCGTCAGCTGGCCCGCGAGGTGATCGCCGCCCAGTCGGAGCGGTAGCCGGAACGCCCGGTGCCCGACTCGTGGACTACGGTCGTCCGGTGACCGCGCCACCCCTCGACCCACCCGAGACCGCCGAAGCGGCAGTGGTCGACGGTGTGCAGCCCGCTGACCCGGCTGCCACCGGGTTCACGGTGCGGCTGGCCAACTTCACCGGCCCGTTCGACCTGCTGCTGCAACTGATCGGCAAGCACAAACTCGACGTCACCGAGGTGGCCCTGCACACGGTCACCGACGAGTTCATCGCCTACATCAGGGCGATGGGCGACAACTGGGACCTGGACGAGGCCAGCGAGTTCCTGCTCATCGCCGCGACCCTGCTCGACCTGAAGGCGGCCCGGCTGCTGCCCGCCGCCGAGGTGGAGGACGAGGCCGACCTCGCCCTGCTGGAGGCACGGGACCTGCTCTTCGCCCGGCTGTTGCAGTACAAGGCGTACAAGGAGGCGGCGGCGCACATCGCCGAACTGGAGGCCGTCGGCGGCCGACGCTATCCGCGTGCCGTCAGCCTGGAGGCCCGCTACGCCGAGGCGCTGCCCGACCTGGTGCTCGGCATCGGCCCCCAGCGGCTGCTGAAGCTGGCCGTGAAGGCGATGACCCCGAAGCCGGTGCCGGAGGTGTCCATCGCCCACGTGCACATGGTCCGGGTCAGTGTCCGGGAACACGCGGCGATCCTCGCCGCCCGGCTGCGCCGGGCCGGCACCGCCACGTTCTCGCTGCTCTGCGCGGACTGCGAGGCCACCCTGGAGGTGGTGGCCCGGTTCCTCGCGCTGCTGGAGCTGTACCGGGAGGGCCTGGTGTCGTTCGTGCAGGAGCAGGCCCTGGAGGAGTTGACAGTGCGCTGGACCGGCCCGGTCGACGGTGACACCGAGCTGCACGTCGACGAGTACGCCGGCACCCCGGCCGACCCGGAGTCGCCGGAGCCTGAGCCTGCGCTGGCGGGGGCTGACCTTGTGCCGGCGGGGGCAGAACCTGCGGGGACTGGGCCTGCGCCGGCAGGGGCTGACCTTGTGCCGGCGGGGGAGGCCGGCGGGCCGGACGGGACGGGAACGACGGAGGGTGCGCGGGATGAGTGACGAGCAACGTCGGGACTCGCTGGCCGACCAGGCCGCCGCCTGGGTCCCCCCGTGGGACCGCCCCCGCCCGCCCGCCGCCGACACCCCCACGGACGAGGTGGGCCCGGGTGAGCCAGATCGCGTTGAGGCGGCTGCGGACGAAGTGGGTTCGGCGGGGCCGGACCTCGGCGGGGTGACGGACGCCACGGTGGGGGAGTCGGGTGGCGCTGGGGGCGTACCCCGGCGACAGCTGGCGGGGCGGCGGCGGGCGACTGTCGCGCCGGAGCCTGCGCCCGAGTTGTCCGATCCCGAGCTGCGCGGCGCGTTGGAGGCGATCCTGCTGGTCGTCGACGAGCCGGTCAGCGAGTTGGTGCTGGCGCAGGTGCTGGAGCAGCCCGCCGAACGGGTCGGGCCGATGCTCGACGAGATCGCCGCCGGTTACACGGCGGCCGGGCACGGGTTCGAGCTGCGCCGGGCGGCCGGCGGGTGGCGGCTGTACACCCGGCCGGAATACGCTACGTACGTTGAGCGGTTCGTGTTGGACGGGCAGTCCGTGCGGCTGACCCAGGCGGCGCTGGAGACGCTCGCCGTGGTTGCGTACAAGCAGCCGGTGACCCGTTCGCGAATCTCAGCCATCCGGGGTGTGAACTGCGACGGGGTCATCCGTACGCTGGTCACCCGTGGCCTCATCGAGGAGTGCGGCACCGAAACGGACAGCGGGGCGTTCCTCTACCGGACCACCACGTTGTTCCTGGAGAAGCTCGGGCTGAACACCGTCGACGAGCTGCCGCCCCTCGCACCCTTCCTGCCCGACGACGTAGAAGAGCTTGCTGATGCGACCCGATAACCGTTCCCCCAAAGCCGACGCGCCCGTCTACGAGGGGGCTGAGCGCCTGCAGAAGGTGCTCGCCGCCGCCGGCGTGGGTTCCCGGCGTGCCTGCGAAGACCTGATCTTCCGCCGCCGGGTCACGGTGGACGGGCGGGTCGCCAAGCTCGGCGACAAGGTCGACCCGGCCACCTCCGTGATCCACGTGGACGGTGAGCGCCTCCAGGTCGACATTCGCCTGGTCTACGTGGCGATGAACAAGCCGCGTGGGGTGGTTACCACCATGGCGGACGAAAAGGGACGCAACGAGCTGGCCGACTTCATCGGTGCCCGGCTGGAGCAGCGGGTCTACCACGTCGGGCGGCTCGACGCGGACAGTGAGGGCCTGCTGCTGCTCACCAACGACGGCACCCTCGCGCACAAGCTCATGCACCCCTCGTACCAGGTGCTCAAGACGTACCTCGCCGAGGTGGTCGGGCCGATCCCGCGCAACCTGAGCAAGCGGCTGCTGGCCGGTGTCGAGCTGGAGGACGGGCCGGTCAAGGTCGACTCGTTCAAGGTGGTGGACACTCTCGGTAAATCCGCCCAGGTGGAGCTGAGCCTGCACGAGGGGCGCAAGCACATCGTCCGGCGGCTGATGGATGAGGTCGGTCACCCGGTCACCCGGCTGGTGCGTACCTCGATCGGGCCGATCCGGCTCGGTGACCTGCGGACCGGGCGGATCCGTCGGTTGACCAACGCCGAGGTCGCCGCCCTGTTCAACGTGGTGGGTGACTGACCCCCGAGTTCGGGGTACGGCAGCCGGTAGGCTCTACCGATGGCCGGACGCGGCCGCCCGGGTGGCGTGGGTCGCCTCCGGCGGCGTCGCGCGCGGGTTCGTTAGCGCACCCGGGCATGATTGATGACGATTGACAACCGCTTGCGGCGCCAGATCACCGGGCGATCCGTGAGGTACGGGCTGAGGAGGACACGGTGGAGGAAAACGTACGGACCGGGCGATGTGTGGTCGCTGTGGACGGGCCGTCCGGTTCGGGTAAGTCCACCGTGTCGCGGCGGCTCGCCGCGAGCATCGGTGCGCGCTACCTGGACACCGGGGCGATGTACCGGGCGATCACGTGGGCCGTGCTGCGCTCCGGCGTGGATCTCACCGACGCCGCGTCGGTGGCCAAGGTCGCCGGCGAGGTCAACCTGCGCATCGGCACCCACCCGCAGGGGTACGCCGTGACCATCGACGGGGTCGGCGTGGACGCCGATATCCGCGGCCCGGAGGTGACCGGGGCGGTCTCCGCCGTCGCCGCGATGCCGGCGGTCCGCGAGCTGCTGGTCGCCCGCCAACGCGAAATGATCGCCAATGCCGGTCGGATGGTGGTCGAGGGTCGTGACATCGGCTCGGTCGTGGCGCCGGACGCCGACCTGAAGGTCTTCCTGACCGCCTCCGAGGCGGCCCGTGCCGCCCGGCGCAGCGCCGAGGACGCCGCCGACGTGGCGGCCACGGCCGCCGATCTGGCCCGGCGGGACCATCTCGACTCGACCCGCAAGGTCAACCCGCTGGCGCAGGCGCCCGACGCGGTGGTGCTGGACACCACCGAGTTGGGCATCGACGAGGTCGTGGCGCGGCTGCGCGACCTGCTCACCGAGCGGGGCGTGGCATGAGCGAGCGAATCATCGGGGTTGTGTCTCATGACGCTCCGGAGCGAAGCGGAGGAACGGCATGAGTAGCGATGGTGGTGGGTGGGTCGAGCTGCGGGAGCCCGACGTCGTCGTCGAGGAACCGAGCGGCCCGCAGCCGGTGGTGGCCGTGGTCGGTCGCCCCAACGTGGGCAAGTCCACGCTGGTCAACCGAATCATCGGCCGCCGGCAGGCGGTCGTCGAGGACGTCCCTGGCGTGACCCGCGACCGGGTTCCGTACGACGCGCAGTGGAACGGCCGGGCGTTCACCGTGGTGGACACCGGCGGCTGGGAACCGGACGCGAAGGACCGGGCCGCGGCCATCGCGGCGCAGGCCGAGACGGCGGTCGTCACCGCCGACGTGGTGCTCTTCGTGGTCGACGCGATGGTGGGCTCCACCGACGTGGACGAGGCAGCGGTGAAGATGCTGCGGCGCAGCGCCAAGCCGGTGATCCTGGTGGCCAACAAAGCCGACAACAACTCCATCGAGATGGAGGCCACGTCGCTGTGGTCGCTCGGCCTCGGTGAGCCGTTCCCGGTGTCCGCGCTGCACGGACGCGGCTCCGGCGACCTGCTGGACGCCATTCTCGCCGCGCTGCCGGAGGCACCGGCGATCGTGGAGAACCGTCCGCGCGGACCGCGCCGGGTGGCGTTGGTCGGGCGGCCGAACGTCGGCAAGTCCAGCCTGCTCAACCGGTTCTCCGGCGAGGAGCGGGCGGTCGTCGACTCGGTGGCGGGCACCACTGTGGACCCGGTGGACAGCCTGGTCGAGATCGGCGGTCAGACCTGGCAACTGGTCGACACGGCCGGGCTGCGCAAGCGGGTCGGCAAGGCCAGCGGCACCGAGTACTACGCCAGCCTGCGGACCGCCGGCGCGATCGAGGCCGCCGAGGTGGCCGTGGTGCTGCTGGACTCCAGCGAACCGATCAGCGAGCAGGACCAGCGAATCCTGTCGATGGTGACCGAGTCCGGTCGGGCGCTGGTCATCGCGTTCAACAAGTGGGACCTGGTCGACGCCGACCGTCGGTACTACCTGGACAAGGAGATCGACCGGGAGTTGCGCCGCATCCCCTGGGCGATCCGGCTGAACCTGTCGGCGATGACCGGCCGCGCCGTGGACAAGCTGGCACCGGCCCTGAACAAGGCGCTGGCCAGCTGGGAAACCCGTGTGCCGACCGCGCACCTCAACCAGTGGCTGACCGCGCTGGTGCAGGCCACCCCCCACCCGGTACGTGGTGGGCGGGCGCCGCGGATCCTGTTCGCCACGCAGGCCGGTGTGGCACCGCCACGGTTCGTGCTCTTCACCACCGGCCCGCTGGACGCCGGCTACCAGCGCTTCGTCGAGCGCAAGCTCCGCGAGGAATTCGGGTACGAGGGCAGCCCGATCGAGATCTCGGTCCGCCCGCGCAAGAAGCTCGGCCCCGGCGGTCGAGGCAAGGCGCACGGCTGACGCGGTTCAGTTCTGCCAAATGCCGGATGGGCGCCCCCGCCCATCCGGCATTTCCCTATCCAACCCCACCCTCCTAGGACGCTCTAGGGGTTGTGTGGTGGCTCCCTGTGGGGTGGTTCGGTTGCGTCGCGATGTCGGTGGGGCCTGTGCGGACGGGCCGCAGCTGCTGCGCTAAGCTGTACCGGCTGCCGCGGGGGAAACCACGCGGAGGCGGGACGTGGCGCAGCTTGGTAGCGCACTTGACTGGGGGTCAAGGGGTCGTCGGTTCGAATCCGGCCGTCCCGACCGATTGACCTGGGCAGATGAAGATCTTCTCAGGTAACGGCGGTAACATCCGGTAACGGATGATCTTTGTTGGCGGTAATCGCGTGAGTCTTGGCCGTCGATGTGCGCGCTTAAAACGCTCTGACCTGCCGCTTCATCTGCGTCCTGGATGAAGCGGCATTCTGGTTCTTGATTGCGCGGTAAGTGATGCCTGCGGCTGTCCCTTGGTCGCCGGTAGGGCATCGCTGTGGTTGCCACCTGGGGATGAGGCAGCCAGGAAATGGTCGCTGAGGAGCCAAGAGCGCGTCGCCGTGGCCGTCTCCGAGATGTAGTCGAGCGAGGTTAACCAGGGATTCCAGGGCATGCCGCGCGGCATGTTAGTGGCACCACTCCTGGGTCAGCTGAGCTGGTCGCAGTCGGAGGCGACCAGCGCTGCCTGGTTCTAGACGGCAGACATCTGTCAACGCCGGCTGAATTATCACGCCGCGCCGACAACTTCCTCCGGGAACCCATCAGGCTTCTGATCCTGGATGTCCGTCAAAGCGGGTCAGGCCCTCGGGCCTTGCCGATCAAGCCGAGGTGGGTGTGCTCGAATCCTTCGGCCGTCTTGAGGCCGTAACCGAGGCCGCGATCGACGGCGATGTGGAACACCCAGGCAAGGGCCAGAACTCCGAGCCAACCGATCCGGTCGCCGAACCCGGCCGCGGCCACGGCTACCGCGCCCAGCGCAGCCGGCAGCGTGTAGGAGTGCGCCAGGTTGTAGCAGAAGGCCCCGAGGCGTGGCCCGCGCAGGTAGCCGAGCATGGACAGGTCGAAGACGAGGAAGAGGGCAAGCAGCGACCACCACGGGTACCCGGCGGTGACGGTCACGACGACGGCGAGAGCCGCGACGACGAGGCCCTCGACGCGCTGCACTGCGACCGGACTCAGGTACGGCATCTCACACCTCGATGTCGGTCAGGGACACGGGTGGGTTGTCTTCCCGTCGCTGGCCTGACCTTGGGAAGAGGATAGACCGGCGGTGACGACCCTCGTGCTCCGTTACCGGACAACAGCTTCGTCGAAGGCGACCAGCCGCCCCGCGAACCAGGCAGGGTCGGCCAGGTGGGGGTAGGGGGTGACGGCCGGCGCCGATTCGACGAGCGCACCGGGAAGGCGGCTGCGCAGCCAGTCGGGGTAGTCGTCGGCGAGGGGCAGGCCGCGCAGTGGCAGGTACGGCGTGGGTTGCTGCGTCGGCATCAGGTTCTCCATGTATGTGGTCAGCTCCTGCGGTCCGAGGTCGAGCAGAGGAGACCCTCAGCCACATGTCGGAGGCACCCGACCGGCGCGTGCGGATGAGCGAGCTCGCCTACCTGGCCAACGGCTCGCTGTCCCGCCTCTCCAACCTTGTCAATCGGTTCGAGCAACGAGGTTGGGTCACACGATTTCCCGACCCGGCGGACCGTCGCTACACGATCACCGCCCTCACCGACGCAGGCTACGACGTTGTTGTCGCGGCCGCGCCGGCCCATGTGCGCTCGGTGCAGCGGTACGTGCTCGACCCCTCACCCCCGCCGACCGACGCGCCCTGATGCGCATCGCCACCAAACTCAAGGTGCGGCAGGTCGACCTGGCCCAGGAGACGACCGTTCCTCGATAGGCCCGGCCGGGCCGCCGCGATCCTCATCGCATCGGGTGCCGCTCGGCGAACTCCCATACGATCTGGCTGGCGTCGGGGCCTGCGTGATCGGTGTAGCGGCCGTCGCCGTCCGGGCCGGGCCAAGCGTGCCCCATGTTCTGGACGCGGTACGCCTCGACGATCGGCGAGCCGTCCGGTGCTGTGATCGTCGAATGCGTGTACGCATGCCGGCCCGCCTCGGCCGGCACGGACACGGTCTCCTCGGTCGGGTCGAGGCTGTTGTTGGGTAGTCCGTCGTCGACGAGGTCGCCCACGGCGGTCCAGTGTGCGACGAGTCGGGTGGCGACCAGGGGCGGCACGACCTCGTCCTGCTCGCCCTGGATGACTAGCAGCGGCACGCGCCGGGCCCGCTCACCCATCTGGGCCCAGGCTTGACGTGCCGTGTCCAGTGGCGACGTCGAGTCCGGGTTGTCCGGGTCGACCTGGTTGAGTCCGTACTCGCCGCCGGCGACCGAGGTCGCCGTGGCGAAGACGTCGGGGTAGGTCGCTGCGAGGATGACGGCGGTCCCCGCGCCCGACGAGGCGCCGGCCACGTGCACCCGATCCGGATCCGCGTCGTACTTCTCGACCACCTGGCGGGCGACACCGGCGAGCAGCGCGGGTTCGCCGCTGTCTCGGTGCTGCTCCCGGGGGTCGGTGGAGTTCCAGCAGGCGATCACGTTACGGGAGATCAGTTGCGTGGGATAGGCGACGATGAAGCCCTCCCGGTCGGCCAGGCGGTTGAACTGGGTCGTGGACTTCATGGAGTTCCACCCGTAGCCGGTCATGCCGCAGCCGTGGATCGCCATGACGACCGGCAGTCGGGCCGTCCCGTCGTGGTGGGGAGGAAGGTGGACCTGGTAGCGCTGCGAACCGGCGTCGCCGTCGTAGACGTGGTTGCGGTCGCCCTCGCCCATCTGCCAGGGCAGGCCGAGCTGAAGAGCGGCGACGCCGACGCTGACGGCGGCCACGACGGTCACGAGGACGCCGGAGACGATCCGGAGCCAGCGCCGTCGTGGAGGACGGGTGGGCTCGGCGTCGGCATCCGGTGCGGAAGGCGGGGAGGTCACGCGTGTCTCCTTTCTTGTGCGGAAGCGCTCGGCGTGGGTCTGGTGTGCCGGATAGCTGAGGTTGGCCGACGCCGTCACCGGCGTGGTAGTTGTCCCGCGCCAGGCATGGCGCAGCCTGAGCAGGACCTCGTCGGCGGTGCCCGCCAGGTGCACCTACGCCGGGACGGGCAGCGCTACCTCGCGCGGGCCGTCCCCGGTCGGCGCCCTAAGGATTTGGGTCGACGAGCCTCTCGTGGGCTGCCCACACCACGGGCTGCGCTAGTCCTGCAGCACGTACGTATGGAGTAGCGGGTCAGCCATGCGGTGTCTGACCGCAGGGGTGACCCGCGTGGTCGCAGTACGGTTGAAGACGGCTCTGCCGGGCAGGCACACAGGAAGGCCCTGGTCTCGGCGCGTGGGCCTTCCGGCGTGTCGACGCTCAGCTCTCCGTGCACGATCAACTGTCCGACGGAGTGGGGCGTGATCTACGTGGGCCGGTCCGTGTCTCGGCCCCGCCGTCCACGAGCTCGTACTGCAGTGCCCCCGAGGGGCAGCGCCGCACCACTTCGGCCACGCGCTCGGCCTCGGCACCGTCGGGCCGAATCCACGGGCGCTGGCCCGTGTCGAAGACCTCCGGCAAGCCGCGGACGCACTCGGCGGCGTGCAAGCAACGCCTCGCCTCGAACGTGACAGTGATCTTATTGCCCTCGTACGCCTTCTTGTTGGCTCCGCTGCTCATAGCGGCCTCCGTCGTCGCGATGCTCGGCGGTTCAGTCACTGACCCTGCTGTAGGCCTGGTACACCAGGTTCTGATACTCGGGGTGCCTGGCGATCCACCCCGCGATAAATGGGCAGGTGGCCAGGACCAGCAGGTTCGCGGCGCGCGCCTCGTCGAGGGCGGTGCGGGCCAGTGCTGACCCGACTCCCCTTCCCTCGTACTCCGGCGAGACCTCGGTGTGTACGAACGCGACGAGTTCCGTGGTGCGGATGTACTGCGCGACCCCCGCGACCTTGGACTCTCCGTCGACGCGGGCCTCGTATCGCTTGGCCTCGGGCACATCACTCACTCTTACCGCCATGTCTCCTCCAGGTGTCTTCAGCGTGGATCTCAAGCCACGGTGGTTCGTTCAAGTTGATGCATCACTTGGTTTCACCGGCCTCCGGTGGCCGACCCGTTATCAGGACTTGGTGGACAACGCGTCGCTGGACGTCGCCAAGTTGTGCGGGCGCAGCCGTCACCGCGTCGTCTCGGTGAAACGCGGCGATCCCGCGGTCACCACCCAGTGTGCGTCAGCAACCGGCCGCGACCAGTGACACCGCGTCACATGCGGTGATGACACGGCGCCACTACCGGACCGGCTGCGTACGCGCTTCAAGGAGACCTGTCACCGAACGACTTAACGTCATCTACAGCGGCACTCATTCAGTGGTGCTCGATGCGCCAGCGTCTCTTGAACAGGACGACGAACATCCCAAGCCCGAGCCCGAGCCCGACGGTCCCACTACCAGCGGAGACAGGCCAAGTGACGTTGGAGTATTAGCCTCGATCTTCACGGCTGATGTCGGGCATTCCGGTCCCGCGCTTGCAACCGCTCATGTCGACGCGGCCGGGTCCGGGGCGGGGCGCCGGCGGAACCGACCATGCCTCGCCCATCGCCGATCACCACCCTGTTCCGAGAACCAGGCCGTTGCTGGCGCTGAATCGAGGCAGACCTCGCATTCGCGTCTCAGCGTGGAATCCTGACGAGGGAGCCACTCCAATCGGGCGTCCTTGGCGTAATCCATTCCGTCGTCGCCACGACAACAATAGTGGCAGTCTCGGGGAACTTCCTGTGCGTGCTCGTTGCCGTGCCACGCGAATCTCGGGTGCGCACCGCCACCGCGGCTCGGCGCACCCGGGATCGAGGCGCCCACGGGGCAGCGGCCGGCTCTTTACGACAACCTCGGACGCCGTCTCGTGCGACCTCGTCCGCTCGATCGGCGACCGGCACAGCGCGGCTCCCTTCGGGCACCGCAGGCCGGTGGAACCACACGCCGCAGCGCCGAGGTTCGGCGACGGCGACACCACCTCAGCCGGTCCGGAGCCGCTCGGACAGCTCGCAGACCGCCGCCTCGTATCGGTCGTCCGTCACGCACGGCTGATGACCGCACATCGCGGGCCAAACCGTGTCACGGCCTCGGGCATCGAGATCCTGCGGATCCCGAAGCCGGCGGTCCACCTCGGACCGTTGTCGCAGGGCGTCGTCATCCCCGCGTCCGGACGTGAAGATCCAGCCGCCGATGGGATCGGTGTCACGCCACAAGTTCACCCAGCGCCAGCCCAACCGGCGGCCGGCCTCACTCAGCACATCCCTGCCCACGTACGCTGGGAACAGGGTGCTGTAGAAGCGTCTGAGCGGGGAACCGTGCGTCAGCAGGGCAACCCTGGAGAGCACGGACGGCTCTAGTTGCAGGACGCTCGCCAGAGCGAGTACCGACCCGTGGCTGTGCGCCGCTACCAACACGTACCTCCCTTGCCGGACCAGCATGCTGATACGGCAGGCGAGTTCGGGCACGGCGCGCTCGGCGTAACACGGTGGGGCGAAGGGGTGAGCGGCACGCGGCCAGAACATCCCGAGGTCCCAGAGCATCCCGATGTAGCGACGAAAAGTGGTCATACGGTAGGCGAACAGCCCTCCGAAGAACAGACCGACGAACAGCAACGCCATCAGGTAGCTGCCCAACTGGGTGCCCGCACTGACGAAATCGGACGGCAGGTTGACCAGGTTCTCCACGGCGAGACTCGGCTGCAGCTCGTCGAGGGCCAGAGCTGTGAAAGCCAGGCTCAGCGCGACGAGGCAGCAGTAGGTCAGCCCGAGCGGGCACAGTCGTTCCGTGAATTGCGCCCGGGCGATTGCGTCGCGCACCTGTGTCCGCCGTCGGGCCGTCCTCGCATCCGCCTCAGGAAAGTCACGCGCGACGATGCCGTCCGCTGCCCGCCGTCGATGCCTCCGCGTGAACAGCACCATCACCGCACCCGCGACCGCTGCGCCAATGACCGACACGAAGAAGCCGAACATCGTCCACTTGTACGGCAGAACAGGGCTGGTGGGCAGCACGTCGGGGGTGGGCAGGTCGCGGTCGAGGTAATCCGATACGCGGTAGTTGAACTCGGTGGCGAAGCCGACCGCCAGTCCCACCGCCAGACACGCGAACAGCGGCGCACCCGACCAGCGCAGCCTCCCAAGGCTGCCCTCCCGGCCCACCAGTGCCGCGATCCCGAGCAGCGCCAGCAGGACGCCCTGCGTCCCGAAGAGCAGGACGACCGCGACGTCATGACCGGGCAGTCCGTTTCCGGCGGGCCACTCGCTGCGATCGAACGCGACCCGTCCGATGACGGCGATCGTCACCACCACGGCAGTCGACCGCAGGGCACGGACCACCCCATCGACCACCGGGGTGCCGGCTACGGAGTCGATCACCGAAGGTACGCACAGCAGCACGACACTGGCGACAAGGACGAGCACGGCGCAGACCGTGAGCAGGACGTTGAGAAGGCTCGGTCCACGCGCAGCCCACAACGCCGCAACCAGACTGAGATCGAGCACAGCGAGGCCGGTCGCCACATGGATGGAGCGAAGTCGCACCACTCCCGGCGTGGCGTTGGGTGTCCCGATCGCGCCCAGTGGTGTGTCGGCCGGCTCACCCGTAGGAGGGATGAAGTTGTCATACCAGCGACCGCACCGGGAGCCCACCAGCCACAACACCCAGATCGCGGCGACGGGCACCAGCGCTAGCAGCGCAATGCGCAATCCGACCGGTTGACCGCCGAGCCAGGACAGCCAGGTCCGGCCCCCGAGACAACTACCCAGGGACATGCACTTGCAGGCGAGCAGGTCCAACGCCACACCGACGAAAGACAAGACGTACAGGGCCGTGAGGCTCAGGCCGACCAGCCTGCAACCTACCCAGACCACACCGCCGCTGACCTTCGCCCGCGGCCGCATCCATGCCGCCGCGTTGCATGCCATGAACGGCAACAGCAACACCAGCGACAGCGTCCTTGCGGCGGCTCCGCTCCGCAGATCGCTCCACCGGTATGTCTCCAACACCACGCCGCAGGCGCCTCGGGAGTCACCATAACCTCGGCGGGGCCGGTAGAAGCCGCCCTTGCTGTCGCCGGCGACCCGCTGCACGTGCGGCCGATCCAGGATGTCATCCGCGCCGGCACCCAACACGCCGTGCACCCGCAACTCAACGACGTCACCCGGCGTGTGGCACCCACCCCGTGCACGGCACGGCGATGATTCCGGCATTCTTACCTCGCAGGCTGGGACAGACCTCGGAGCGAAGCGCTGGCCAGCCGTGCATACCCGAACGAGCCCATTACAGACGGGACTGCGTAGATTTCCGTCTTGACCTGGGTTTGGTCCGTTGGACAGGACGTTGATCCTGTCAGACCTGAAATATGCCTAGCAGTCGTAGTCGTAGCGCCGGTCGGCGTAGATCCGGTGGGGTCGGCTGCTCACCCCTCCTCACGTTCAGACAGAACGATCCTCGTGTCCTGAGGACACGCCCAACATCGTTTCGTTAGGGGTTCTTGGTGTTGGTGTCGATGGTGTAAACCACGTCTGGCCCGACGTCATGGCGGGTGATGCCGGGTACGTCGGGGATGTCAAGCAGTGGTTCGTACGGGGTACCTTGGACCCGGTCGCGCAGCAGGACGACGCTGCGGATGCCGAGCTGGTGCAACCGATCCAAGGCCGGCTCGCTGGGGAAGGTCGCCATAACGTCGCGGATCGCCTGACGGTTGGGTGTGGTGTAGCTGGCCGCACCGTTGACCATGGTGGGAAAACCGTCGGTCGACCAAAGTAGGACGTTGAGGTCGATACCGTCGTTGGACGGCAATACCATGATGGGAGCGTGCGCGGAGGCTAGCGCCATCGCGGCCGGTTTGGCTGGGGTTTGGGGGTGGTTCAGGTCAGGTAGGCCCTCAGCTAGCACGAGGACCAGCAACGGAACGGTCAGTAGCCGTGCCGCTTCCACCGACCATTTCGGCTCGGCGCCCCTGCGAGCCACCTCGGCCAGCTGGGTAACCAGGCCGGCCGCGAGGATGGCCAGGCAGAGAGTGGGCCACAAGATCAACCGGCCTGGTGTACGGGATCCATCGAACCCGGGCACATAAAGATAGAGCAGGCGGTAGATCGGCCCGTTCGTGCCCAGCGCGAACAACACTCCGACGACCGCCCCAAACAGCAGCAGAAGCCGTTGCACCAGTGACCAGCGGGATAGGAACAGGCCGGCGAAGGCCAGTAGATACAGTGCATACCCGCATAGCAGCACTTTCTCAGTCGGTACGCCACCAAGAGCGGTGCGGGCGTCGTTGTGCAGGGTGCCCCAGGGCAGTGAGGACTGCGGCGCCACGAGAAGTCCGCGCAGTGTCGGGGAGAAGTGCGCGACGTAGTCCCAGTCCCGGGTGACATGTGGGTTGAGCTCGCGCACGTGTTGGTACGCGTACGCGAAGTATCCGGTCACCGCGGTGAAGACCAGCCCGCCGATCAGATCAGCGACGATCAGCCGGAGGCTGAGGCGTGGGCGGTGGATCAGCCAGGCTGTCAGTGTGATCAGACAGAGGGCGGCGAGGACGTATACGAATCCCAGCCCGACGCCGAAGCCTAGGCTGACCTGCCAGGCCGCGACGAGCCAGCCGGCGAACGCCCATCCCGGCCGGACTCGTTCGGCAAGGTAGCCGCGGGTGAACGAGAGTCCGTGGCCGCGCGCCAGCATCGCCAGGGCCAGAGTGATACCACCGGTGGAGAGGATATTCAGATGACCGTCGTGGCCGTAGCGCCAGGGCGCATAGGCGAGGGCGGCCCCGGCTACCGCGGCGGCGACCTTATTCGCGCCAAGTTGGCGCAGGAGCGCGTAGCCGCCGAGGAAGGCGAGCGCGAAAGCCAGCACGAACAGGATGTTGTAGCGCAGCACGGCGCCGACTACACCGTTGCCTATCAGCCCTGCCGGGGCATAGCCGAGCAGGCTGTCGTTCAGGGCTAGGCCGTACGTGTCGGGATAGAAAGCGTTGGTATCCCACAGGCCACGCAGACCGTGGGTGAGTGCGTGGCCACCCCATCCCACCAGCCATGCTTGGGCCGTCGGGTCACCCACGTCACCGACGATGGTGTGGGCCGGGTCGGCGATCGGCACAGTCTTGGCGCCGGCAGTCAGCACGCGAACCGCGTATGGCGGAATCAGCCAGATCATCGCGACAGCGAGGAGCACTGAACCGAGGCTCGCGATGCTCAGTTCCCGCCGATGGACCCCACGTGTCAGCCAGTTCCTCGTGCCTCGACCGGCGCGCGCGAGTCGGCCAGTTTGTCCAAGCTCGCTGAGAGTGACGGCTGATGTGGGGCCTCCCGCCGGTGGCTCTACCTGCGTCATCACATTGACCCTCACTGTTGAACCGCCGCAGTAAATCATGAGCAGGGCGGCGCATAGAGTCAAGGCATCGACCAATGTCGTTTCGGTAGCCGGGCCTCACGCTGTCTGTCACTGTTCAAGGCGCCGGGGACAGTGCCCCGCCCAGACCAAGTCGGCTCCTGATGACCTCGCACGCAATCCGTGTCGGTACCGTACCGGCGGCGTCGAAGCGATGGCTCGCCCAGCAGTTCCCTCCGCCAACGCGATGACAGGTCGCTCCACTGTCCACCGATCAACTCCCGAAGACCAGGACCAGGGACAGCCGACGACTCCCTGCTGCTAATCGAACACCTCGAACCGGTCCAGGAGTACGCCGGTCTCGTCGGACAAGACGGCGGCCTCCAGTTCGAGCAGGGGTATCGCGTCGTTCCCGTGGTCGTCTTGTTCGACGAATGGTCTGCCCACGTACGGGTTCTTGCTGGTGCCGGTGGGGTCGGGGGTGTAACGCCAGTGTGCGTCGCGGTGGCGCCGGGCGATCTCGCCGACGTACCAGATCGCCCCCTGGACGAAGTCGTCGTCCGCCGGTTCGCGCAGGGCGTCCTTGGCCGGGATCCGGCGTCGTACGATCTGCTCCAGTGCCAGCAATGACTCCGGGCTGAAGTCCAGATCGTCGGCTCGGCCGGTGGCGGCGGACCACTCGGGGAATCCTTGTTCACGGATGGTCAGCCAGTGTGTGAGCCATGGATCGGTGGGTGCGGCATCCAAGGTCTCCGTGTGTAACGCCGGCTGATCGGTACGGCGCGGTTCCCAGACGCGATCCTCGTTCCGGCGCGTGGCCGCTAGCGCTCGGATACGTTCGTACGTGGCCGACCACACCGTCCCGGTGCGGTGTACAAGGGCGTCAAGGACGAGCCGCATGGGCTCGGCCGTTTCGCCGACGCCGAGGTCGGTGACGGGGAGGTCGGAGTCCGGGTCCCAGGTCCAGGCGCCTCCGCCGATGGTGAGCAATACTTCCCCAAGGTAGCCGCCGGCTGCTTCGGCCAGTCCCTCGCCTGGCGGCTGCCCGGCCGGTGTCTCGGCGAGCAGTGTGTGTTCGAGGTCGCGTAGGGATTCGACGGAATTATCGAGGGACTCGTCGGGTCCGACGACGAAATCCTGGAGTCCCGCAAGCATCGGCTCGAGCCGCTCGCGCCAGTCGTCGAGCTTCGCTTCGGTCGCGTCCTGCACGAGGGTCACCGTAGCAATGCGGCGATGCCCGAAACCTTGCTGGCGATCAAGCCGCCAGAGGTAACTTCCCACCAACCGCATCGGGAACGGCGCTCGAACCCTGTGCCGGCGGTCGAGCCGGTCGACGTAATGTCGGCGCTGTCACCAGGTGCCCCGCACTCGGATGACGGGGGGCGAGTGGGTGGTCTATACGCCAGTTGTACGGCGATTGTACGGGCCACACCGTACCGTTCTGCTGTCCAGACCGGCCCATCGGGGAGCACCCCCGTGCGCCCTGGATGCGCGGCAACGCACGACGCCCAAGCGGGACCGTTTATCCACACCCCGCGCGCGGCGACCCTCGCCCCACAGTCGTACTACTGGAGGATCTTGCCTCATGCGTAAATCCATCGTGGCCGCCGCGACGGCGCTGAGCGTTGTCGCGACCGGTCTCGCCGTGGCTGGAGTCGTCGTGCCCGCCGGGCCGGCGGCTGCGGCGCTCAGTGACGTTCCCGCGGACTGTAGCGTCTCCACGGCGGCGTACCGTTCCGATGGACAGCGTCTCAGCTACGTGTACTCCGACAGGACGACCAGCACCAAGGCCTACGCCAACGACAACCTTGGCTGGGTGCCGTCGGCGCATCAGCAGATCGGTGCCTCTGGTGACGACACCAGCTTCCGCAGCACCGAGTACGCCGCCCATCCGACCGACGGCTGGCTCTACAAGGTGAGCCGCCAGGGCGAGTTGGTCGACGGCACCTGGAGAGTCACGGCGATCACCGCCAGCCGCTTCAAGAACGGGTTCTCCGATACCCGCATCCTCGCATCGGCGTCGCCGTACCTCTACCGCGTGGCGGGCACTTCGCTCTACCGCTACACGGAGACCTACGTGGACGACGTGTTCACGCTCTCCGCGCCGGTGAGGCTGACCACCACCGGCTGGGACACGGTCAACACACTGACCTACGAGCGCAGCGGCGGAACGGGCAGCGCCGCCGTGGACGTGCTGATCGGTACCAAGGCCAACGGGGAGCTCAAGGAGTGGCGAGTCAACCGGGCCACCCCGACAACGATCACCTCGAAGGTACTGCGGTCGAGCGGCTGGGGACCCTTCACCAGCCTCAGCACGGGCTACTGTGACGCGCACCCCAACGGCCGGCCGCTGCTCGGGATCACCGCCGCCGGTTCGGCCTCCGTGCACTTCGACGCCCTGAAGACGGACGGAGTCGGCACGGACATCAAGGGTGGCTCCCTCGGTTCGCTCGGCTGGACCGCGAAAGCTTACGGTCAGTAGCGGGAGGACCTCCGTGAGTCCGTCCGAGACTAGCTGTCCTCGGACGGACTCGTCCGAACTCACAACGGCGCCGTGCCGACGATCCTGACCCGGGATTGTCGGCACGGCGCCGTTGTGAGTTCGAGTGAAACGCCGTCCAACACCTTCAGTCCGTGTGCCGCGACACGCTACGTAGCCACGGGTGATCAGCGACCGGAAGGCGGCCGGACGTTGGCCTCGGTCGCGGTGACGCACACCTCGGACGGCGAGCCGAGATCGATGAGGCCGGTGTAGCTGCGCTTCAGCGACGCCGAGACGTCCGTGCCGAAGGTGACACGGTCGAGGCTGGAAGCGCCGCACGTCCTGAAGCCAGCGCACGTACCGCTCGGTGCACACGCGAGCAACCGATAGCGGCTCTAGGTGTACTGCCCAGGGGCGTTGGTCAACCTGGTGATGGGTGGCCGGCCGCTGGTGGCGGTGTGGGTCGGTGGTGATTGTAGTGATGTAGCCAGGCGGGTAGGGCTGTTCGGCGGGCGTTCTCAGAGCCGTAGAAGCGCCGTCGGCGATCGGCATCTTGCCGTGCGCGTCGAGGTAGGCCCGCATGACGACAAGCTCGTCCGAGGGCTCCTCGACCAGGATGGCGCGCTTCGCCCGAGGGGACCCGGCGACGGCTTCGTTCTACAGCTGACGGGCTTGGTCAATCGTCACCGCTCGCTCGACACTCTCGCGTCCGACCGCGGCCGACGAGTCGCCGAGCGAGGAACCACGGCCACCGATGCATGATGCCGTCAGCCTCGGGTAACGGTTAGGGCTGAGGCGTGCCGGAAACGGCCTGCGAAGGAGGTGGATCCATGGACCGAGCAGGATGGATTATTTCGATCATCGCCATCCTCCTCGTCGCGACGATCGCGTACCGCATCGAACGTCGTAGCAGGAGACGGTGAACTGATTGGCAAGTTGTCGCCGGCGGCGGCCGAATCCGTGGGACTCACCGGCCCGCGAGCCGATCCGTCCTTCCCGTTGCGGCCGTCCGGCCGGCGACCGTCCCTCAAGGGAGGGTCTCATGAACCACCACGCAGCTACCACGAACGTGCTGGAGTTCCAGCCGACCGAAATCACTCCGTCGACTCTGACCTACACGCTGGAGGACCGTTCGGAGACCTTCGCGAAGTCGGTCGCGGACCTCAACGGCAAGATCCCGAACGTGCATCTGGCCGATGTCATTCGCGACGTGAACCATAGTGCGAAGGCCTCGTGCGGCAAGCCGCCGACCCCCGACTCCGTGCAGTTCTGTTGGAACGACGAGGACAACGAAGGCACCACGTGGATCCCGCAGGGGCTCACCGGGTCCTGGGACGCCGACGATGACGGCCGGTTCGGCGAGCACCGCGTCATCGCGGCGACCTGGTACGACGCCGAGGGCCTCGACGGCACCAACCGGGGCAGCCGGATCACGTTCGTCAACTACGACGACCCGGACAAGCCCGAGTACCGTCACGTCCTGCTTGTCGTTCCCGACCGCAAGGGCAGTTTCCACGCCGCGGTGTCGCACGTCGGCGGTGTCACCTGGGTCGGCTATCGGCTCTACGTCGCCGACACCAATGCGATCCGCCTGTTCGACCTGCACAACATCTGGCGCACGATTCCCGACCGTTCGCACAAGCGGATCGGGATGGTCGGCGGGAAGGCGTACGCGGCAGACTACCGCTACGCGGTCCCGCAGGTCGGCTACTACACGCCGCAACCGGACCCGACGCGGTTGCCGCTGCGCATTTCCTCGATCAGCCTCGACCGCAGCAGTTCGCCGAACTCGCTCGTTACCGCGGAGTACAAGGAGGACCGCGAGGGGGTCCACTCGCCGAAACCCGCCGACGCGCGGATCGTCCGGTGGAACCTCGACGGTAAGGGCAAACTCGCGGCGTCCGATGGCCTGGTCAGCTCCGATGCGGTGTACGTGACGTCACGGGCGAACGTCAACGGCGCGATCACACACGGAGACGAGTTCGTGCTGACCAGCAGCGAGTTCGATCGCAAGCCCGCCTGGATCCACCGCGCTACCGTGGGCACCTCGCGGCAGTACACCAGCGTCGCGGCGGGAGGACCCGAGGACCTGACCTACCAGCCGCAGGGCAAGCGGATGTGGACACTCACCGAGTACGACGGGCAGCGCACGGTGTTCGGCATCCCACTGTCGTCGATCGGCGACGCCTGACCGCGTAGCCCAGTGCGCGCCGGACTCGCGCGGCCAAGCCACCACCCGCGCGAGCCGGTGCGGTGCCTGGCGCGGTCGCCGGCATCCTCGCCCAGACCGGAATGACGCTCGACCCGGAACCGCCATGATCAATCAAGCCTCAATCGTTCAACCTCTGTAGCGTGGTCAGCGGCTACCGACGCTGAGGAGGGCCCTGTGCAGATCGCCGTCACCACTCCGAACGGCAACGTCGGACGCCACGTGGTTGCCATGCTGATCCGAGCCGGCGTGCGGCCGCTGGTGCTCGCCCGCCACCCGGACCGGCTGCCGCCGTCAGTGCGAGCCGAAGCCGACGTGGCGGCAGTCGACCTGTACGACGCGGACGGCGTGGTCGCCGCGACTCGGGGCGCGGACGCCCTCTACTGGGTCGACCCGACCACAGACAGCGAGGACCCGCTCGGCGACTATGCCCGGGCCACCACCGCCGTGGTTCGCGCGGTCACCGAGAACCAGCTCCGCCGGACCGTGTTCCAGAGCAGCGTCGGTGCCGAGCGCCGGCACGGGGCCGGAGAGATAGACGGCCTCGCCGCGACCGAGGTCGCCCTGGACGCCACCGGCACCACCGTCGCACACCTACGCTGCGGATTCTTCTTCACAAACCTCCTGCTTCAGCTCGACGCGATCCGCGGTGGACGAATCCCGATCATCCTGCCCGTCGATCAGCCAATGGCGTGGGTAGCTCCACGCGACATCGCCGAGGTCGCTGTCACCCGGCTGCTGTCGCCGGCATGGTCCGGCCGCGTCGTGCAAGCCGTACACGGACCGACGGACCTCACCTGGGCACAAGCGGCCGAGATCGTCAGCGCGGCCACCGGGCAACCGTGCACCGTCGAGCGAATCTCCGACGAAACCATGCGCGAGAACCTGCGTGCCAGCGGGATGACGGCAGGGCTCACCGACGCCGTGATCGGCATGTCCAGCGGTCTGCGCGACGATTTCGTCCCCGAACAACCGCGCACCATACGAACCACGACACCCACCACCCTCGCCGCCTGGGCATACGACGTCCTGCGCACCCAGCTGTGATCGGAAACCTGGTCGCCGCTCAGCAACGGCTCAGGCAAGATCGGATCCGAGCTGAGGCGTAGCTGTCGATCTGGTGCCGTTGCGGAGGGGTATGGGTGTTCTCCGCCGCTGGCCTCTGAGCTGGACCGCCTGCGCGCCGGCGGGGCAACGTCGCTCGATCTCGTTTGCCGAGGATGAGCGGCCAGAACGGGTTGGGTGCCCACCCTTTCGCTGTAATCGTCGCTTATGGGAAGGGGCGGACGTCGACCCTGCTGAGGCAGGCGTCCGGACCGGTGAGGTGGCAGGGGTGGCGTTGGGTACGCCGCGCGGCGCTCGCCTGGCGAACCTGACCCCACCCGGCGTGCCGGCCGTCCGCTGCTCGGTCGAGCTGTCGTACCTCCGTCACTCCTCGTCACGCCATCGGGATTGACCCCTCTTACCTACGTCCCATACCGTTGGCCACATCAATTCACGGGGGTGAATGATGTATCCAACGGATGTCTCTCGGTCCACTGTCCACCGGAGACGACTGCCTACTGGACGATCCAGGCCGCTGACGCCCACTGCGCCGGCCGAACGTCCGTCTCCGCGTACGGCGCTCCGGGTTGTGCCCGAGCTGATCCCGTACGTGTCAACGCCCTGCACGCCGCCGATCCGCGTCGGAAGCTGACGCGCGCTCGCCGAGCGGTCACCACCGACCCGCGCGCTAGCCCCAGTTCCGTCGGTCCCGACGGCGGCTCAGTTGCCAGGCCGCTCCCCGCGACCATCGCGCACCTCACGAGATCCCGATCCTCCCTAGCGACGACCAGGCCTGGCCTGGTCGGTTGGAGCTGCCATGTCTGTCCATGTTGGTCACGTCGCCGCCGGCCCAGCGAAGGCGAGCGGGCTGCCCAGCCGCAGCCGCTCCAACGGGTGGCCCGGATTGGCACGGCTGCGCTGGCTCGCGGCCGCCACCGCGCTGCTGATGCCGGTGGCGGGGTTGCCGGTGCTGGCCGAACGGCCGGCCGCCGCGGCACCCGCCGCTGCCCCCTGCGTGGCGGAGGCCGCCTCCCCGGCGCAGGCACTGGCCGTGGCGAAGGACTGTGCCGGGCCGGTGGTGGTCGGCTCGTCCCGCTCCGAGTACGCGCAGGTCACGGCGCAACCGGACGGTCGGCTCAGGTTCGAGTCGGGGGTGGTTCCGCAGTGGACCCGCCGCGCGGACGGCACCTGGGTGGACGTCGACCTCGACCTGGCCCGGGGCTCGGACGGACGGGTACGGCCGGCGGCGTCGGCGGCGGAGGTGGCGTTCTCCGGCGGCGGGTCGGCTCCGCTGGCGACCCTGACCAGGGATGGGAAGACCCTCACGGTGGGCTGGCCGGCCGCGCTGCCCGCGCCGGTGCTCACCGGCGACACCGCGACGTACCCCGAGGTGTTGCCCGGCGTCGACCTCGCGGTCCAGGCGACCCGGACCGGCTTCACCCACGTGCTGGTGGTGAAGACGGCCACGGCGGCGGCCAACCCGGCGCTGCGTCAGATCCGATTCGACCTGGGCGGCGACGCGCGGGCGGTCCGGTTGCCGGACGGGTCGTTGCGGGCCGACGTCGGCGCCACGGCTTTCGCCACGGCCACACCGGCGACGATGTGGAACTCCGCGGGTCAGACGACGATCGCCGGCCGGGCCGGTGTGGCGTCGGCGTCCGCCGAGCGCTCCTCGGTCGACGG
This sequence comes from Micromonospora sp. H61, assembly GCF_018070325.1. Taxonomy (GTDB): domain Bacteria; phylum Actinomycetota; class Actinomycetes; order Mycobacteriales; family Micromonosporaceae; genus Micromonospora; species Micromonospora salmantinae. The sequence continues at coordinate 24,475 of NZ_JAGPXY010000036.1, read as the reverse complement.
ACCGGCGGCGACCGCGCGGACCGTACTGGTGGAAACCGCCGTCGACGCCACTGGTGACCTGCTGCTGACCCCGGACCCGGCCATGCTCGGCGCAGACGAGGGCGACTTCCCGGTCTTCATCGACCCGGCCTGGTCGGTGAAGCAGAACCGCTGGGCGTACGCGACCAACAACGGCTGCTCCAACTCCGACGTCAGCGTGGCCCGGGTCGGGCTGAGCCCGGAAGGGCCCTGCCAGGGGCAGCTCTACCGGTCGTTCTTCCAGTTCCCCCTTACCGCCATGAAGGGGAAGCACATCGAGAGCGCGTACGTGCAGATGAAGCTGGACCACTCATGGTCGTGTGACGACAGTTGGGCCTACATGTACCACGTGCCGGCGATCGACCATGCCATGCAGGCGACCTGGTCGAAGATGAAGCTCAACGCGATCATGGACGGTGCGCCGGGGCACGCGAACGAGGCGGGTGGCTGTGGTGTCATCCAACCCGACATGATCATGAACTTCGAGTCCGGCGTGGTGACCTCGAAGGTCCAGGCCGTCGCCAGCGCGGGCGGCACCGCGATCACTGTCGGCTTCGCCGCCCGGGACAGCGGCGGTGACGGCGAGTCCACCCAGGGCCGGTGGAAGAAGTTCTTCCCGAACGACGCCAAGCTGATCGTCGACTACGACTCCATTCCGGGCAAGCCGAACGGTCTCCAGGTCGCCGGTGTCGCCTGCCTGCCCGACGGCGTACTGCCGATCGGCACGCTGGCCCCGAAGTTCTCCGCCGTCTATCCGGACGCCGACACCACCCAGAGCCTGACCGGCACCTACGAGTGGATCGAGGTGCCGGCTGCCGGCATCGGCACCGTCACCGACGCGTACCCGACCCGGCTGACCCGGCCGCCGACCGCGTCCGCACCCGCGAACGGCCGGGCCACCACCGCCGCCGTGGCCGTCGTCACCGGCAAGACGTACGCGTACCGGGTCACCGCCGTCGACCCGGCACCGTACTCGCGGTGGAGCGGCTGGTCGCCGTGGTGCCAGTTCACCGCCGACACCACAGTTCCCCCGGTCACGGTCACGCTCCAGGGCTCGCCGGGCGGGCCTGGTGAACCGGTCACCTTCCGGATCGAGTCGACCGCCACCGACGCCACGTCGTTCAAGTACGGCTGGACCGGCCCGACCACGGTGGTGACCGCCACCGGCACCCCGAAGAGCGCCACCGTGACGCTGCGACCCCCGAAGTACGGCCAGAACACGCTGTACGTCTCGGCCGTCGACGCCACCCGCAACGAGGGGTACGGCAGCGTCGAGTTCGTCGTCGACCGTCCCGCCCCGGCAATCGCCCGCTGGGGGCTGGAAACCTACCCGGGTGTCACCCAGGGCCAGGCGCTCGCCGACCAGCAGGGCGCGGTCGCCGGTGACACCCCGCTGGCCCCGACGAACGTCAGCTGGGCCGCCGACGCCCGGCTGCTCGGCGGCGGCAGCGCCGCGTTCAACGGCACCACCTCGCAGGCCGCCACCGCGGCTCCCGTGCTCGACACCACCAACTCGTTCAGCGTGGCCGCCTGGGTCAGGCCGGGTGCCCTGCCGACCAGCGACATGAAGGTGCTCACCCAGGACGCCACCGACGCCGCCCGGTTCGAGTTCGGCGTACGCCGGCAGGGCACCCCGCAGGTCCCGCACTGGTCGTTCGTCATGAAGGACACCTCGGCGCAGACCAGCGCGAGCCGGGTGGCGATCGCCCCGACCCCGTTCACCGCGGCCGAGGCGGCACGCTGGACCCACCTGGCCGGTGTCTACGACAGGACCGCCGGCAAGCTGCGCCTCTACGTCAACGGCGTCCGGGTGGCCGAGACCGACTACGTCGCGGCGCCCTGGCCCACCAGCGGTAAGTTCGTGGTCGGTCGAGGCTTCTCCGCGGGTCTCCCGTCGAACTGGTGGACCGGCAACATCGCCGACGTGCAGGTGTTCAACCGGGTGCTTGTCGACCACGACTTCACCGGCCAACTCGCCACCGACGAGTACTCCGGTGGCTTCGACGAACCCGGCATCCTCGCCCCGATCGAGGTCGGGCGCTGGGACATGAACGCCGCCAGGCCCTGTTACCAGGTCGGCATCCCGTCCACCTGCGAGGCACCGGACGGGGCGACGTGGGGCCGGCGGTTGAGTCTGACCCAGGGCGCGACTGTCGACGCCGGCTACCGCGACAGCGGCCTGATGCTCGACAAGCGCCACTTCGTGGAGGACCCGGCCGACCCGTACTTCGGCCTGTCCACGTTGGAGTACGGCTGGTCGCAGCGGAACCTGGCCGCCGAGGGCAGCCCGCCGCAGTGGCAGGACACCCCGGTGCTGCGTACCGACGACTCGTTCACCGTCTCGGTCTGGGTACGCCCGGACCAGTTCGAGCCCCGTACCTTCACCGCGGCCGGGCAGCGGGGCACCAAGGAGTCAGCCTTCTACCTCTCCCTGCGGGAGTACCGCCTTGCCAGCGGCGCGAGCGAGCACCGCTGGCGGTTCACCGTGGGCGGTGCGGACGACGACGTCACGCCGGTGCGCGTCCATGCCGAGGGAAACCGGCTGCTGACCGAGGACGACATCGGCACCTGGACCCACCTGGTCGGCGTCTACGACGCCCAGGCCACTGAGATCCGGCTGTACGTCAACGGCGTCCTGGAGCGGTCCGTGCCCTGCGCGGGGGTGTTCCGCGCGACGGGGCCGCTGACGGTGGGGGCGGCGTTGTTCACGGGCCCCGGCGAGCAGCCCCGCCTCGTCGACTACTTCCAGGGCGGCCTGGACGACCTGCTGGTCTACCAGGGCGCCCTGACCGACACCGCGGTTTCCGAACTGCACAAGTCCCAGGCACAGGCAGAGCTCCAGCCCTGAGCGCCGGTCAACCGCCGGACCGTTGACCGGCTCCGGTCCCACACATCCGACCTCGTCGACCCCTTATTCCGGAGGATCCAGTGAACGGTCCGCGTCAACGAGGCTCGGGTGCCAAGCCACCGGGTCGACCTCGTCAGGTGCTCGCCGCCATCGTCACCGCGGTGGTCGCGGGGTCGATGCTGGTGGCATCGCCGCCGACGGCGGGCGCGCTCGCCGCCCCGGAGCGCCTGCGGTCGCAGGCCGACCCGGTGGACAAGCACGGCGGGGAGGTACGCGGGATCGCCTGGCCCACACCGACCCCGGCGGGCAAGCCCGCCCCGGCGCCGGTGTGGCCCAGGGCGGGCCGGGCGGCGGCCTCGCTCGGGACCGGGCGCGCGGACACGTCGGGCACACCAGGCGTACGGGTCGGTCAGCTTCCGGTCTGGGTGAACCGGGCCGCTGGCTCCGCGAGCGGGGACCCGACCGACGTCACGGTCGAGATCGTCGGTCGCGACGCGGTCGCACCGACCTGGCGGGACGGCGTGGTCCTGCAGGTGAGCGGTGCGCAACGGACTGCCGGGCCGGCGAAGGCCAACCTGTCCGTCGACTACAACGAATTCCGCCACGCGTACGGAGGTAGCTGGGCTGACCGTCTGCGGCTGTGGCAGCTACCGCCCTGTGCCCTGAGCACACCGGAGGCTGCGGGCTGCCAGGCCAGCCCACTGCCTTCCCGGAACGACACCGTGACCGGTCGTGTGTCGGCTGACGTGTCGACGGCCGGCGGCAGCGTGGTCGCGCTGGCCGCCGACGCCAAGGGGTCGGCGGGCGACTTCACCGCCACCTCGCTGTCAGCGTCGGCCACCTGGACCGGCGGCGGCTCCACCGGCGGGTTCTCCTGGGCGTACCCGATGCGGACCCCGCCGGGGCTGAATGGTCCCAGTCCGACGGTCTCGTTGGCCTATTCGTCGGCGAGCGTCGACGGACGGTCGGCCGCCACGAACAACCAGCCGTCGTTCGTCGGCGAGGGTTTCGACTACTGGCCCGGCTACATCGAGCGCAGCTATGTGTCGTGCAGCGACGACAAGACCCCCGGCGCGAACAACGAGAAGAAGACCGGCGATCTCTGCTGGCGCTCCGACAACGCCACCATGACCCTGAACGGCACCGGTACGGAACTGGTGTTCCAGAACGGCAAGGGCTGGCATTCGCGCAGCGAGCAGGGCGCGAAGGTCGAGAAGCTGGCGAACGCCACGAACGGCGACAACAACGGCGAGCACTGGCGGGTCACCACCACCGACGGGGTCCAGTACTACTTCGGGTTGAACAGCCTGCCCGGCCAGAGCAGCGGCACCAACTCGACCTGGACCGCACCCGTGTTCGGCAACCACGACAACGAGCCCTGCCACGCCAGCGAATTTCTCGACTCGGACTGCACCCAGGCCTGGCGATGGAACCTCGACTACGTCGTCGACCCGCGCGGCAACACGATGTCGTACTGGTACGACAGGGAGGACAACAAGTACGCGCAGAACCTGACCGCGGCGTCCGACGTCTCCTACGTGCGGGGCGGGATGATCCGCCGGATCGACTACGGCACCTGGGACCGCGGCGCCAGCGACCGGTCGATCACCCCGATCGCCCAGGTCCTGTTCACCCCGGCCGACCGGTGTGTCACGTCGAGCTGCGGCACCCACAACGCGAGGAACTGGCCGGACGTGCCATGGGACCAGGAGTGCACCGGGTCGGAGTGCGGCGACAACTTCTCCCCGACCTTCTGGACCACGAAACGACTCGCGAAGGTCACGACCCGGGTCTGGGACACGACGAAGGCGACCCCGGACTGGCAGGACGTCGACTCCTGGACCCTCACCCACACGTTCCCGTCACCCGGCGACGGCACCAACGCGGGGTTGTGGCTCTCGTCCATCGCGCACACCGGTCACGTCGGCACGGCCGTCACCCTGCCGCCGATCACGTTCGAGCCGACCGCGATGCCGAACCGGGTCCTCACCGACTCGAACACGACGAACAACTGGCAGCGGATCGCCAACATCGTCGCCGAGACGGGCGCCAAGATCCAGGTCACCTACAGCCTGCCGGAATGCCACAAGGACAACGTTCCGAGTGCAGCGCACACCAACACCAAGCTCTGCTATCCGGTCATCGGACCCGACCCCAACGGTGCCGAGGACGCGCTGCTGACGGAGTGGTGGCACAAGTACGTGGTACGCCACGTGTCCGAGTCGGACGTGCAACTCGCCGGTGGACACCAGGCACCGCCGAAGTTCACCACCTACTCGTACGGCGGCAACCCGGCCTGGCACTACTCGGACGACGACGGTCTGATCAAGCCGAAGTACAAGACCTGGAACCAGTTCCGGGGCTATTCGGAGGTCACCACCCGGGTCGGCGACACCGAGGGCCGGAAGACCCTGACCGTCACCAAGTATCTGCGCGGAATGCACGGTGACCGCTCCAGTCCCACGGGCGGCACCAGACAGGTCACCGTCGGCGCCTCGCTGGGCAACGAGACCGTTCACGACGAGGACTGCACCGGGTCGGTGCGTGAGGAGACCGTCTACAACGGCGACCTCGACAAGCCGGTCAGCAGAACCGTGAACGTGCCCTGGCAGTCCCCGCCGACCGCCAGTCGCACGATCAACAATGACCTGGTCACGGCCCGCTTCACGAACACCCGGCTGACCTATTCCGCGACCGCGCTCGGCGTGGACGGTGCGGCCGGCTGGCGGGTCACCCGCACCACGTCGGCGTTCGACGACACCCACGGCACCCTCGACTGGACCCAGGACGACGGCGACGTCAACGTGGTCGGTGACGAGCAGTGTGTCACCCAGACCTACAACCGCAACCTGGGCAGGAACCAGACCGGGCTGTTGAAGCGGATCACCACGAACGCCCTGCCCTGTGGGACGGCACCGGTCAGCGCCGACGACGTCGTTGCCGACGCCCGTTACAGCTATGACGGTGCGGCCAGCGCGGACACCGCGCCGACCTACGGCTCCATCTCCCGGACCGAACAACTGCGCGACTGGACGGCCACGACCGGCACGGTTTTCCAGACGGAGGGCCAGGCTACCTACGACGCATTCGGACGGGCGGTCACCACGACCGACGCACGGTCGGTGACCACCGCGACCGCGTACACGCCGGCCGCGGGCGGGCCGGTGACCAGGGTCAGCAAGACCATCAAGAGCGGGTTCAACTGGACGAGTCACGAGGAGGTCTCGCCGTACTGGGGGACGGCCTGGAAGACCACCGACGTGAACTCCCGCGTGGCCGAGGTGACCCTGGACGGCCTGGGACGGACGACCCAGGTCTGGAAGGTGGGCTGGCCGAAGGCGGACAACCCGCAGAAGCCGTCCGCCCGCTACGTGTACACCTATTCACCAACCCGGTCCGACTACTCGTCGGTCAAGACCGAGACCCTGAACTCCGCCGGCAACTACCAGACGACGTACCAGATCTACGACGCGATGTTGCGGCCCCGGCAGACCCAGTCCTCCGGGATCGGCGGCGGTCGTCTCGTCACCGACACCATCTACGACCGTTGGGGGCGGACCGCCGCCGCGTACGGGGCGCACGCCGAGCCGGGCACGGCCTCGGGGACCCTGTGGTGGGAGCCCGAGTGGTCGGTACCGGCGGTCGCCCGCACCGAGTACGACGACGCCAGCCGCCCGATCGCGGAGGTCTCGCTCGCCGGGGACGGTGTGACGAACCTGGTGGAGAAGTGGCGGACCAGCACGTCCTACCGGGGTGACAGCATCGCCCGCACCCCGGCCCCCGGTGACGTCCCCACCACCAAGTTCCTCGACCTCAAGGGCCGCGACGTCGAGGTACGCCAGCACACCACTGCGGCGGGCGTCGCTGGCGCGTACGACGCGGTCAGGTACACGTACAACCGGAAGAACCAGCTCACGAAGATCACCGACCCGGCCGGCAACGAGTGGACCTACAAGTACGACATCAGGGGTCGACAGATCGAGTCCCGCGACCCGGACAAGGGCACCAGCTTCTCGACCTACACCCTCTACGGCGACCTGGAGAAGAGCGTTGACGCCCGTGGTGAGGTGCTCGTCTACACCTACGACGCGATGGGCCGCCGGACCGGCCAGTACGACGATGCGGTCTCACCGGGCAAGCTGCGGGCCGAGTGGAAGTACGACCAGCTCTTCACCGGCGTCACCGTACGCGGACAACTGACCCAGTCGACCCGGTACGAGCCGGCCGGCTCGACCAACGCGTACACCTGGCGGGCGATCAACTTCAACACCCGTTACCAGGTGGTCGGAGACCAGTACGTCATCCCGAGCACGGTGACCGGACTGGGACAGGAGTGGACCTACTCGTACGGGTTCGCCCCTACCGACGGAACACGAGTCTCGATCACGTACCCCGGTGCCGGGGGCCTCGCCGAGGAGACGGTGAGCACCGGCTACGACGGTACGACCGGACTGCCGCAGACGCTGACCACGAACCTGCCGACGGTCGGGTCGTACGTCGTCGGGCAGCAGTACACCGTGTACGGCGAGCCCACCGTCCTGACCCGGAAAACCGCCGGTGGGACGTACGTCGAGGACAACAACGTCTACGAGACGGACACCCGCCGGATCCGACAGACGACGATCAAGCCGGAGACCTCGGCCGGCACCATCTCCGACCGCACCTACTCCTACGACGCCGCCGGCAACATCCTGCAGCTCGTCGACAAGCCGGGGGTCGGGCAGGCCGAGAGCCAGTGCTTCCGGTACGACGGGCTGCGCCGCCTGACCTCGGCCTGGACACCCCGCGCCGGCGTGGAGTGCGCTACCGATCCGTCGGCGGGGAACCTGGGCGGACCCGACCCCTACTGGACCGACTGGACGTTCGACCGGATCGGCAACCGGCTGACCCAGACCAGCCACGGCTCGACGGGCAACACCACGAACACGTACACGGTGCCCGCCAGCGGCGCGAACTCCGTACGGCCACACACGGTGACGTCCGTCCGGACCGAGGCACCCGGACAGGCGCCGGTGACCAAGTCGTACGGCTACAACGCCACCGGCGAGACCGTCACCCGGCCGGGTGTGGCCGCCGACCAGACGTTGGCCTGGGATGCCGAGGGTCGACTGACCAGCGTCACCGAAAGCGGCGCCACCCTGGCCAGTCACGTCTACAACGCCGAGGGCCAGCGGATCCTCCGCCGGGACGCCACCGGCACCACCCTCTACCTGCCCGGAATGGAGATCCGGCGAGACCTCGGCGCCGCGCAGAACACCGCCATCCGCTACTACTCCTTCGCCGGCAAGTCGATCGCCAGCCGTTCGGGCGGCGGTGGACTGCAGTGGCTGTTCAGCGACCATCAGGGCACCCAGCAGATCAGCGTGAACGCGGCGACCCAGGCGGTCACGACCCGCCGCCAGACCCCGTACGGCGCACCGCGCGGGGACCAGGCGGCCTGGCCCAACGGCAAGGGCTTCGTCGGTGGCGACATCGACTCGACCGGGCTGACCCACATCGGGGCACGGGAGTACGACCCGACGCTCGGCAGGTTCGTGTCGGTCGACCCGTTGATGGACCAGAGCCAACCGCAGCAGTGGCACGGCTACGCGTACGCCGGCAACTCGCCGATCACGTTCAGCGACCCGACCGGGCTGATCCAGGATGACGTCTGGGCCGGTCGGGCAAGTCCGGACGACGTAAAGCGGAACGACGGAGGCTCGGGTTCCGGTGGTGGTGGTGGTGGTGGCGGTGGCTCGAAAGCCGGCCAACCGGATCGTGATGAGGAAGTCAAGAAGCGGCGAAAAGCCTACATCAATTTCACGGTTCGCTACATCGGTGACTGCGACACGTACGGCGGCTTCGGCGGCTACCGCTATTACAGGTGTCACATTTCCGACTTCACTCCGGCTGAACTCCAGGAGTCGCTTGCCGCCTTCATGTGTGAGGTCGAGGGCGAGTGCGCTATGCGGGACGCCCGGGCCAAGGAATCGAAGCTCAAGTTCTACGAGTGGATGAGCTGGATTCCTGGCATCGGGATTCCGTACTCCCTTGCTCTCGCCAAGGAAAAACTTGACAACGGCGACTACGTCGGGCTGGTTCTCGATCTCGCCGGAGCAATTCCGGTGGGCAAGGCCGCAAAACTTGTCGGCGAAGGTGCCGATCTTCTTTCTGGTGCCTCGAAGGCAGCCGATGACGTGGTCGAGGCGTGCAAGGTTGGCAACAGCTTTAGTCGGGACACGCCGGTACTCATGGCGGATGGTACGACAGAGAAGATTGGTGAAGTCCAGGCCGGTGACCTGGTGCAGGCGACCGACCCCCACACTGGTGTTACTGCAGCCAAAGCGGTGACTCATGTGCATTTGAATCGCGACTCGCAGCTCACGACTCTCGTCGTGCTGCTGCCCACTGGTGCGATGGCTGATGTCGAGACCACGTGGGAGCACCCGATCTGGTCCGTCTCCCGTGGCTACTGGGTCGACGCTGCTGAGCTTGTGGCGGGTGAGCGGCTGCGCTCGAGTGCTGGGGGTGAGGTGCGAATCGCGAGCGTCCGTAACTACACTGGCGCCCAGTACATGCACAACCTCACCATTTCCGACATCCACACGTACTATGTTCTCGCCGGCAACACCCCGGTACTGGTACACAACTGCGACTGGACCAGCCCGGCCAGCCTAGATCGGCATTATATCGATCATGGTGAGAATCTCGGGCACTACACCAAGGGGGACTACGATCAAGGTTCCAAGGACTTGATGTGTGGTCCATGCCGCTCAAGCGTCCGGGAAAAGGATGCCATGATTGAGGGCAAGGTCTACCGGTGGGACCCGGAGACGAACGAATTCGGTGTCAAGGATCGCAGAACCGGAAAGATTATTAACTATTTTGACATCACAGACGCACATGGTGGCCCGGCCGCATATTGGGGGCGCCAACCGGGTCTGGAGAGGTAAAGCTCGTGGTGAACGGGCCTGGTGGTGACATGTCTCAGTTTAGGAATGTCCGAATCGACGAAAAGCCTGGTGTGCGGCATGCATGTCCATGCTGTGGTTATCTGACTCTCCTATCTCGTGGCTGGCATGAAGTCTGTCCGGTCTGCGGTTGGGATGATGACGGCCAAGATGATCACGATGCGAGCGAGTTACGGGGGGCCCCGAACAAAGTTAGCTTGGCGGACGCTAGGAAAAACTTCTTAGAGTTCGGGGCATCTGAACGGCGAAGAATGCAGCGAGTGAGGCCCCCACGGGACGATGAGCGCCCGCCGCCTGATGTACGGGTGAACCGGCCTGGCGCGGTCTGACTCTCCGTTGACCGACCGGAAGGCAGTCCGCACCTGTGGCGCGTGCCGCTGGTGCGGGCCGAACAGGTCCGTCCCGGGCTGGTACGGCTGCGGGCACTGCTGACCGACCCACTCACCAACCAAACACAGTGGACCTGCCAGGCGACGCCGCCGGCTGCTCCGGCGGTATGGGTAGCCGGGATCGACGCCGACGGCCGTTCGCGACCATCCGAAGCGCTGGAGTCTCCGGGGCAGTGGTCGCCGGGCTGACCGGCTACGGCAAGACCTCGTTCATCAATGCCCGGACTGCCAACTCGCACCGAGTCCGGCGGTGTAGTTCGTGCTCATCGACGGCAAGGGCGGTCCGGACTACGACGACCTGTTCGCTCGTGCCTGGCTGCACGCCAAAGACGAGCCGGAGCTGGTGCGCGATCACCTGGCGCGGGTGCGGGAGCTGATGGTGGCTCGCCAGCCGGCGATCCGGGCGGTGCTCGGGGTGAAGAACCTGTGGCACCTCGGCCCCTCGCCGGCCTGGCCGCTGGTGGTCGTGGTGATCGATGAGGCGCACACGTTCCTCAACGAGACCAAGGGCACCGATGCCGAGTCCAAGCGTCTGGACGCGCTGGCCCGGCAGACCGCCCGGCTGGTGGAGGAGCTGATCCGCAAGGGCCGCAACGTCGGCATCCAGGTCGTCCTCGCCACGCAGAAGGCCACCGGGGACGCGATCCCCACAAAGATCCGGGACAACTGCCAGGTCGCCGTGTCGTTCGCGCAGCGCACCAGCAAGGCGGCCACCGCCGTGCTCGGCGCCGACATTACCGCCGCACCGGATGAGCATCCGCGTCGGTTGCAGGCCACCGTCGCATGAGGTTTCGGTGACGGTCGAACTGGCCGAGGATGGGCTGCCGCAGGTTCGGTCAGTACGCACACCGTGAGACGCGCAGGCCTCCGGCGGCAGAGGAAGCGGGTGCGTTAAGACCTGGCCGCGTCCTGGGTAGGCCCCCCATTTACCCCCCGAAAACCCCCGGCTGAGGTTGACAACCAGTGATAAGACGTGACCACTGCTTGTTCGTGTCTGTGCAGTTCAGTGCCCATTTCTGATAATCAATGACAAGGCCCTGATGGTTACAGACGGTAACAAGGGGTCGTCGGTTCGAATCCGGCCGTCCCGACGCAGGCCAGAGGGCTGATCCGGAAATCGGATCGTCCCTTTCGCCGTTTTGGGGACCAAGATCAGTCAGTTGGAGTTGGCCTGGCGCTGCTTGACCGTCAGTCAAGCTTCAGCGACCGGTGCGGTTGATCGCCATATCCTCCTCTTGCTGTATCAAGGCGGTCCGCAAGCGGGCCACGCCGGCCCGGCCCCAGCCTGCTGGCGACGTCCGGCCGGCATCGGCCGGGTCGGTCGGCCACGCTTGGAAGGCGAGACGATGAGAAGACCACGGGGCTCCGCCCCGAACCACGACCCTCCTCAGAGATCAGCCGGGGCGGATCACCTCATCGGGCACCACAAGGGCTACCAGCTTCCCCGGACGGGGCCAAGGTCGTTCGTCCGGGCGCTTCACCTTGTCCCCGTCCGGGGAGGCTGGACGGTCTGGCGACTGCCCGACGAGGAGATCAGCGACGTGACGTTGGTCGGCTACGTCGTTGTTGCTCCTGAGCCCTACGGCGTTTGCGGAGTCCCAGACAACCCGGGCCCAGTGCGAGTCACAAGCGTGTGCGTTGGCCGTAGCTAGCACCGGGAGCGTAGGTGGTTGTCTCGGTACCACGAGCAGACCTTTGTCACACCTGGCACCTCCGCCAGGTGTCGCCGGAGCCGCTCCTGCCCGTCTGCGGGAAGGTTGGAGCGGAATTGGATGGTGATGGTGGGGCCTTCATCGTCGTCCGCCGCGTCGACGCGTACGCCACCTTCCACGCCATAGCCGGTAGCGGCAGGTTGGACGACGCGTTCGAACGTCGGCTCGGTCACCGTGAACTCGGAACTGGTGTGGACAATGAACCCAACTGGCGGGGACGTCAGCGCCGGGTAGATTCGCCCGGCCAGCGCCACGCCTGCAACGATTGCCAGCAACACGCCGACGAGCACCGACGCACGTGCCCGCCGCGGCGCCCGCCCCGGATCCGCAACCGCAGCCAAGAAAATCAGGGCGGCCGGGACGAGCATCACGAGGGATGCGCCCACGACCGCCAGGCAAAGCACCAGGACTCCAGCTGCCAGGCAGGCGTATTCGAACGGTTTACGACGCACAGTGAACAGGGGGATCGCTGTGATAACGGCCGGAAGCCACCCCACCCAAACGCCTGAAACGTTGCCCAGCGCGAGGTGCGACCAACCAGCGGTAAGAGTGGAGGTTAGGAGCGCGGCCACGGCCAAGGCGCGAGGCCACGTGTGTACCTTTTCCGTCGTTAGGTTCTGCCTGTTCACGGGAGGCATTGTGTCCTCCAGAGGTCATCAGGCCAAGGGTGCCAGCCGAACGAGCCGAACAGCGGCGTGTGGTCCTTAATGGAACCGAGGTGACCTCAGCGTCGGATTGCGGTCTCGGGGAGGGGCTTGCCCCCCAACGGTTTCATGGTTCACGTACGGTGGTCCTGTCTTCACACAAGCCAGCAGCAGCGGGGAACATCTGCCTGACACGTTGGGGGGCGCGATGCGGAAACGCACGAGCTCTGGGGATCGGTTGACGCTGGTGAGCCTGGATTTTCTGGGGGATCTGGAGGATCTGCGGGGGCGTGTCCAACAGCTGCCCCACCAGCCAGGCGATGGGCCCCACGAAGATTCTCAGCATCAGGGCGCGGACCAGTCCGACTCCGTGTGGATCGTCGTCGACGCCCGCGGGCGGGTCACGAGCCTCGACATCAGCCGTCGTTGGCGTGAGCGCCTCGCAGTCAGCGAATTTGCGTTGGCGCTGTTTGAGGCTTACACCGACGCCGTGCGGAAGTCGGTTGAGGCCGGTGCGCTGGCTGCGGCGCGCAGGATGCCTGGTTCGGCTGACAGGTCACCAACTTTCTTGACCCTGCCGGAGCCCGAGCTTGGTGATGACGAGTGGCGTCGAGTCCGGTGGGCGCGACTCGACGCCATCGGAGCTGAGTTCCGTCGACTGAGCGAGCGGGAAAGCTCCGCGGACCGGGAGGAACGTGCGGTGTCAGGTCCGCACGGCTACGTGACGTTGCGACTCCTGGGAAACGGGCTTATCGGTATCACCGGTGAGGTCGCACGGATCGCCAGGGCGGATGCGGACCGAATGCGCACCGATGCTCTTGGCGCATTCGAGCAAGCCGGGCTGCGCGCTGATGCAGGGACGGAGGGTGGCCATGCCTGATATCGAGGTCCTCACCGAGGCTCTCCGAGACGAGGGGGTCAGATGGCGCAGGCTGTCGGACCGGATGGCGGACGTGCGGCAGGCGGCGAGTCAGCTTGAGCTTGCTCCGACGGCTTTCTTCATCGGCGACGCCAACATGGCCATCCACTCCACGTCATACGACAGCTTCCACTCGTTCATGCTGGATGTGATTTCCGGAGCGGTCGTGGAGTTCGAGCAGATTGCTGGGGCGCTTGACAGGGTGGCCAATGCATATGACCGGGCGGATGCCGTCGTCGACCTCGACTTGAACGCCATCTATCGGGCATAGGCCTGGGTCGTAGATCGTCGGGGGAGGGCACTGCTAGTGACACCTACGGAAGAACTAGAGCAATCGATTCTTGTGCAGCGCGGTATGTTCATCGGTGCGTTCGAGGTGATCGAGCCCGCAGTGGATCTTCTGATCGCGAAATTCAACGAGCTTGTCGGGGAGGTGAAGCAGTCGGCCTGGCTGCTCGGACCAGCGGCGATCTTCATGGTCAAGCGGGATCTGGGAACCCTCCGGGCTGCCCTTGAGCAGCTCATCGGCAAGGTGGAGTACGCCTTGGAGCATCAAGTTCCGGTGCTGTCCCTGATACAGGCCAGCTTCGGCTGGCTCGCCGAGGTGAAGCGGCCGATTTCGGATCTCTCGGTCGCGACCGTCCAGCCGGACAACAGGAACTTTGCCAAGTGGATGGGGGATGCGGCGAACGCCTACAACGCCGGGGCAGCGATCCAGCGGGCAGCCGTGGACGAAGTGACGAGCAGGGCCGAGTTCATCAGCAAGTGGCTGTTCGATGTCGTCACAGCCAACGTCGACTACGCCATCGGGCTTGCGCAAGTCGTCACGGATGTGCTCGGCAGAATCGCTCAGGGGCTGGCGGACGTGGCAGGCGTGGTCACCATACCCTGGGCGATGGATCTGCTGGCGGAATCGGTTGGCGACATTGTGGAGGGAACATTCAACCACTTGCTCACGGTCGCGCAGCGTCAGTTTGACGCCGCAGGAATGATGCGCGACGTCGCGGGACAGATCACCGATCGCTCGAAGCTTCCGGGTGGCAAGTGGCCGCAGATGGTCACTGGATGATGTAGTCAGGCAGCATCAGGCGGTCGGCACCAGGGCGAGTGTGCGTCGGAGCGCCTTCACCGTCGCCTGGGCCAGAAGCTTCGTGGGGACGAACTCGTCACCGCCGACGGCGAGCCAGACCTGCACGACCAGGTTGTTCTCCCGAGCCTGTGCCATGTGCTCCGCATACTTGAATCCGGGCTGTGATTGCCGGGTGTATGCCTCCGCCTCGTCGCCGATTCCTTCCAGCCCGCCCTCACGCCGCATGCTGGCGCCTTGGCGGGCGGTGCCGTACAGCTGCACCGCCTCTTCGGCTGACGCCGGTGTCGATGCCTCGACCCGAAAATTTGCCTCGTGGCCGTCCGCCGTCTCCATTTCGAACAGACAGGCAGCCCCCGGCGCCGTTAGCGGCGGAGTGGGATCTTCTCGCCGCACTGTGAGGGACAGTGCGGCGAGCGGAAGCATCTCGCGGTGCTCGCACAGACGCAGACCAGTCGCGTTGAAGCTGCGAGCAGGTACCAGCGATTGAGTCACGGCGGGAGTGGCGGTCCCCGGAGGAGGCCCTTCGGTCTTGACCGGACCACCGTCCACGGTGCCGTCGCAGGCGGCTGCAGCAGCGAGGACCGTCAGAACCGCGGCCGCCCGCCCCAGGGCTCGGGGTAACGTTGCCATCACGTAGAGGATAGCCACAGCCGCGACCAACCATCGTCCCTGCTCGGGCTTCTACCGTGGTGACCATGTCGGCGTACGAAAGTCCCGAGCAGATCGTCCATTCCCGTATGGTCAGTGCCTCTGGTGTCCTGGAGCACCGGGTCGACCTGCGCGGCTATCCCCATCGCTACCTGGCAGTGATGTCGGATCGAGGTATCGGCGTACAGAAGGTGACACACGCCATTGCTGCCGCTGAGTTGCTGGCGATGCAGGGCTGGAGACTTATGGACATATCGGAGTTCACGAGCAGTCGAATAGTGTTGGCTTTCCTGCAGCGAGGGTAAGGATGCCAGACCTTGTTGCTCAGGCTGCTCGGGTGGGTCTGCAGATGGCGAAGCGGCCGCGCGCCTCTTGGTGGCGGCCGGCGGCCTCCCCGTTCACACCCCGCGAGCAGGTCGCAGCCGCGCAACCGTGCGGGCGGTCCAGACTTGTTGCTGATCGAGTGCTGCCGGGTGCGGGCAGCATTCCGGCCGCGGACGACTGCCGACGGGTCTGTGCAGCTCAGCGTCACTTCTGGCGGTTAATGACAAGGTCGGGATGACGGCCGACGGTAACAACTTTTAGGTCAGCTGAACAACCGCCGGACCGTTCTCCCCAATCGGCGTCCCCGCCCACTTGTAGCGATAGGGATGCTCGATTCCAACCGATCAAACGATCCGGCGAAGATGGTCTGCAACGCACAGTGACCATGGACGTCACCGGGAAAGGAGGCGACCGTGGCGGATGGCCGCTGGGCGAATCGGCTCCGGATACGTGCTGCCAGCGTCGCAGGCGCCGCCCTGTTGCTAACTGCCGGGATGACTGCGGCACTAGCCAACTTCGTCACCTGGTACTTCGCGGCCGGTCTGGGCGTGGCGTCCGGTGCCGCGGGCCTCTACGGCGGGGTGTGGTGGCAGCAGCGCACTGACCAGCGCGCCCGTGAGGACGCCTGGCGAGCGGCCACCACTGCGGCGCCTGGCAGCCACCCTTGGCAGGAAGGTGACGATGTCGGCTTGCTGACGATGCTGCTACCGGGCCGGCGGGCCGTGCCCTTCAGCGTGCTGCACGACCCGGCGGCCCGCCAGGTGGTGCGGTGGGCCCTCGCCGACTCACCGGCCCGCGCGTCCGTGCTCTACGTCGACGGAGCACCTGGCGCCGGCAAGAGCCGGCTGCTGGTCGAGGTGGCTGAGCGGCTCGCGCTCCCGTGCGCATGGGCGGTGCCCGGCAGGGGTGCGGCGGCGGTGTCCGCGGCGGCAGCGCTGCGGCGACGAGTGGTGCTCGTGGTCGACGACGCCGACACCTGCGACGACCTTCCCGCGACCCTGGAGGCGTGGGCTGAGGCCGTCGACAGCGACATCCGGTTGGTTGTTGTCAGTAGGGTGAACCACCCGTGGTGGGCCGCCGTGCGCGCCCGCCAGCCGGCCCGAGTGGTGGCGGGACTGCCGTACCGGCCGCAGGTGACGGTACCGGCGATCGTGGGCGACGCGAAGAGCCAGCAGCAAGCGTTCACGCGTGCCCTGCTGTGCTTCTCGAAGGAGTCGGCGTCGGTTCCCTCCGTGACGTTGAAGCCGAGTGACCCGCCTCCGTCGATCACGCTGCTGCACGCCGCTGCCGCGCTCGCCGCGCGAACCGATGTCGGTGGCACGGTCGACACCGCCACCGTAGTGGCCAACATCTTCACCGCCGAGCGGCGGCGTTGGCAGGAGTCCGCCCGGCAGGCGCACCTCCAAGACCTGCCCAGCATCGTCCTTGAGCAGGCGCTGCTGCTCGCCGTGCTGGTCGGTGCCGCCAATGAGGATGCCGCCCGCAGACTGCTCAGCCGGATATGGTCCCCAGCAGGTGGTATCGGCCCCGAGCGGGCGGGCCAGCTGGCCGACTGGCTCCGAGGGCTCTACCCGCAGCAAGTGCCGGACTGGCTGTCTCCGCGGCTGCCGGCGGTATTGCTGGAACGCTACGCGGTCAGCGCCGTCGCCCACAGCCCGATGTTCGCCCAGGCGTTGGCCAACGCCACCGCCGGGGACGAGGTTCGAACCCAACGCGCCCTGGGCACCCTGGCCAGAGCCGCGGCACACAGCCCAGACGCCATCGTGGCGCTCGGTGCGGTACTCGACCGCGACCCGCCACGAATGATCGCCGCCGCGATCAGGGTCGTTGCCACCGCGGAGCTACCGGTCGACGAGGCGATCGCGTCCTGCCTGGACCGGCACGCGGATCGGTTCAGCCCGACACAGCTGCGGCAGTTGAATGAGGCCATCCCGCAGGATGCGCGGACCAGCCGGTTGGCCCTCTGCGACGTTGCGCTCCTGCGGCGGTACGTCTCGCACCCCGACGTGGACCCGGACGATCTCGACACCCAGGCCGTTCGGCAACGCCTCGCGGCCGCGCTACGCGAGCAGGGCCGGTTCGGCGAAGCCGAGGTGGAGTTGCGCGGGGTCCTCGACGCGCGGTCGCGGCTGCTCGGCTCCGAGCATCCCGACACCCTGGACACCCGCAACCGGTTGGGCGTGGTGCTGGACATGCAGGCGGGTCGTGACGAGGCGGAAGCCCAGCTCCGTGCGGTTCTGGCCGCACGAATGCAACGCCTCGGCCCCGAGCACCGCGACACCCTGAACACCCGGCTGAGCCTGGCAGTCGTGCTGAACGGGCAGGGCCGCTACGACCAGGCGGAGGCGGAGTTCCGCGAGCTGCTTGCCGCGCAGACCCGGGTGCTCGGCTTGGAACACGACGACACCCTCACCACCTGCAACAATCTCGCGGTCGTGCTGCGCGAGCAGGGACGCCTCGGTGAGGCCGAGGCCGTCTTCCGCAGGCTGCTGGCGATCCGTACCGGGCTGTTTGGTGCGGCACATCCCCAGACCCTGGCCGTTCGCGGCAACCTCGCGGTGGTGTTGGAAAAGCAGGGGAACTACGACGCGGCGGAGGCGGAGTTCCGCGAACTGCTTGCCGAGTGGACGCGATTGTCGGGCGCGGCGCATCCGGACACCGTGAAGGTGCGCAACAGCCTCGCCGTCGTGCTCAGCGTGCAGGGGCGGCACAGCGAGGCGGAGGCGGAACTGCGCGAGGTGCTCGCTGCCCACACCCGGTCGCTCGGCGTCGAGCATCCCAGCACCCTGATCGTTCGCAGCAACCTCGCCATCGCGGTGGACGAGCAGGGACGACACGACGAGGCTGTTGCGGAGTTCCGTGCCGTGCTGGCCATCCGGGCGCGGACCCTGGGAGCCGAGCACCGCGAGACGCTGAGTACCCGCCACAGCATTGCGGTGGTGCTGCTCAGGTGGGGCCAATTCAGCGCGGCCGAGGCGGAACTGCGTGACCTGCTGGCCACCCGCACGCGGCTGCTCGGCGCGAACCATCCCGACGCCCTCAGCACCCACAGCGCCCTCGCCAGGGTGCTGGCCGACCAGGGCCGTTACGTGGAGGCGCAGACGGCGTTCCGGCACGTGCACGCCGGCTGGACCCGGGTGCTCGGCCCGGAACACCCCAAGACCCTGGCCGTCCTCAGCTACCTGCGCGCGAGTTCCCAGCCTGAGCGTCGGGACGGCCAGACGCAGAACCGGATCCTAAGGACGACCGAGTCAGGTCCGTAGATCTGTCGACTAACCTCGGTCCTTGATTTCGGGAACTCCTCGCCGAGCTGCCCGGCCATGGCTTCGATGACCCGCCCACTGAGTGGACCACGCTGCGCGTCGATGGTGAGACCAAGCGATCGGGCTCAGCAGCGCGGTCACACTCGTTGTGGCAGCATCACGCGGAGTTGCGCCACTTGCGGCCGTGCCGGCCGATGAGCCGATCGGCGTCGGTCGGGCCCCAGGAGGCGGCCTCGTAGGTGGGGATCGGCGAGTTGTCCTTCTCCCAGTTGTCGATGATCGGGTCGACGATCCGCCAGCACTGCTGCACCTCGTCGCTGCGGATGAACAGCGACGCGTCACCGATCAGCGCGTCCAGGAGCAGACGCTCGTACGCCTCCGGGGACTCCTCGACGAACGTCTGGTCGTAGGAGAACTCCATCGTGGCGGTGCGGACCCGGAAGGAGTGGCCCGGCACTTTGGCACCGAAGCGCAGCGAGATGCCCTCGTTGGGCTGGATCCGCAGGATCAGCGCGTCAGCATCGAGGCCGGTGAGCTGGTCGGTCGGGATCGGCAGGTGCGGCGGCCGCTGGAACTGCAGTGCCACCTCGGTGAGCCGGGCCGGCAGGCGCTTGCCGGTGCGTACGTAGAACGGCACCCCGGCCCAGCGCCAGTTGTCGACGTTGAGCCGCATCGCGGCGTAGGTCTCGGTCCGCGACAGGGGGTCGACGCCGGCCTCCTCGCGGTAGCCGGCCATCAGCTCCTCACGGGTGCCGCCCCGGGTGTACTGTCCCCGGACCGCGGCCTCGGCGATGTCCCGGTCGGTGGGGAGCCGGATCGCCTGCAGCAGCTTCACCTTCTCGTTGCGCAGGCCCTCAGCCTCGAAGGAGGCCGGTGGCTCCATCAATGCCAGCGCGAGAACCTGAAGCACGTGGTTCTGCACGATGTCCCGCATCGCGCCGGCTTCCTCGTAGAAGCCGCCGCGGCTGCCGACGCCGAGGGTCTCGGCGACGGTGATCTGCACGTGGTCGACCCAGGAGCGATCCCAGATGGGTTGGAAGATCGAGTTCGCGAAGCGCAGCGCCAGCACATTCTGGACGGTGTCCTTGCCCAGGTAGTGATCGATGCGAAAGACCTGGTGCTCGTCGAACGCGCTGTGTACAACGCCGTCGAGCTCGCGGGCCGTGACCAGGTCGCGCCCGTACGGCTTCTCGATGACCAGGCGGGAGAAGGAGCCCTCGCGTGGCTGGTTGAGCCCGACACCGGCCAGTCCGTTGATCACCGGCTCGAAGGCCCCGGCCGGGGTGGACAGGTAGAAGAGACGGTTGCCGGACGTGCCCCGCTGTGCGTCCAACTCGTCGAGGGTCTCCACGAGCCGCTTGTAGGTCTCCGGGTCGTCGTAGCCACCGGCCACGTACCGCACGCCGCCCTGGAGTTGGCGCTTGCTGGCGAGGGTGCGTTCGCCCAGGGCGCTCTCGGCGAACTGTTCGTCGGTCATCGACGTGCGCGCGACGCCGACCAGCGCGAACTGGTCCGGGAGCCGCTCGTGCCGAGCCAGGCTCTCGATTGCGGGCAGTAGCTTCCGTCGGGTCAGGTCACCGGAGGCGCCGAAGATCACCAGCGTGGCCGGCGGGGCACTCCGCTCCTGGATGAGCTGAGATGCGTGGTCCATGGTCTGCGTTCCTCCGGGCACAAGGGGTGTGGGGTTGGGGGATGTCGTGCTGTCATGCCAGGAATTGTGCGGGCTTTGGCGGTACTGGCCGGGGGCCACGCGGCATGGCCCGTTGGTCGCGGCCCTTGAGCGTCGCATGTCCAGCTGACGGGTAGGCGATTCGGTGCGGTCTGTCGGCGTACGCGGTGGTGGTACGAATGATCGTGGCCAGGTAGCCCGCGGAGGTCAACGGTCTCGCCGACGGCGGCGCCGGGGACCACCAGGGTGCGGCCGCGGCGTGGCGCTGGTCCGGTGGTGGTGGCCCAGCCTGATGTCGGTCTCATGATCGGGCTGTTCGTATCCGCCTGTGACGGGAAGATGATCGGCAGAATGCTCGCGCCGCAGCACCAGGCCGCAGCGGATTCTTGAGGTGCCCAACGCGAGCGGGAGCGGCGTCGGTGGGCGTTGGGGACCTCGTGCTCGCTGCGTCAGCCAGCTCCACCGCAGCGGTGTTGCCTGCGGCTCTTATCTCGGAACTGGGCGTAGCTCATCATCGCTGGTCTGCTGGTCCTCGGATGGCGTCCCGGCGCGCCCGCCGGATCCTCTGGATTCTGCGACTGGCCCGCAGCTCTACGGCGGCAGCGGCAGGTGGGGACCCGACGATTGTCAGGCCCCACCTTCATCGCCGCGTTCGGAGAATTGAGCGACGCTGCCGGCGTCAGCGCCCGGTGGGCACGATGTTTGAGGATTGCCCGTTCTGCTCGTCGCGCTTCAGGCGCTTCGCAGTCTGCTTCTCCTTGATCGTCTTGCCCTTCTTCTTGACGTTCGCCTTGCTCGTCGAGTCCTTGGACATGATCAACCTCCTAGAGCAGGTCGGTGAACGTGCAGCGTGGTACTCGCCTGATCGCGGCGTGCAGGTGACGGAAGACCCGCGGCGGGCGCGAAGTCCTTCACTGCACGCCGACCCTACGCTGTTCCAGGTCTTGCCGACGTTGGGAAGCGCATCGACGATCGTGGGGCGATAGATCGTGCCGCCCCACCGCTACGGTAGGCGGGCCGCGATGGGTCGTTCTTGTTGACCGTAGGTCCCATGGTGGGGGAATGGGGTGCGGCGGGATTCTGGCGGGCTGTCGGCCTGCCCCCGTTTACCCTCCCCGCTGCGGTCGGTAACAAGGGGTTGTGACAAGCCTTGAACGAGGCTCTACATGAGGTTCTCGTGGGTTCAAATCGCCTCGTTCCCACGAGGGCTGGCCTGGCAACACACCCCGCGGTCACGGTAGCCGATACGGAGGAGCCTGGAGGCGCGGCACCGGCAGCTGTAGAAGTCGCAGGTTTCGAGATGGTGGAGCCTTATCGTGGTAGACGTTCGACGACCAGTGAGTCGTTCGGCTGGGTTGACTGTCTCACTGTTCGGCGGAGCGTAAGTGGCTGCGGCGGTCACGACAATGGTCATACGCCCTCTCACTGGAGACGCCGTGCAGCAGACACCCGATTCGTCGGAGCCATCCGCTCAGCACCCGCCCGGAGTCGACGCGTCGCCGTCTGCTGGGCGGCCCTCGGTGCAGCCGGTGGTCCCGGGGGCCCAGCTTCGGGCGGGCGTGAGGGTGGGAATCGTCCTGTCAGTGGTAGTCGTTGGTGGACTCTTCATGTGCTGTGTCGGTGTGGGCGCTCTTGCCGCTGTCGGTTTGATCATCGGCGAGGCGTCACCTTCTCAATCCGCTCCGACCGTCTCTGCCGCCGGACCGACGCCGTCACCAACTACCCGAACACCTGAGCCGGCTCGCACCACCGCTCTACCTAGCCAACCTGCCACGCCCCCCGCACAGCCGACTCGCCCACCGACGCCCGGAAAACGCCTACCTGCCTACGACGCCTTCGAGCGTCGGGACGTCAGCTCTGGATCCGGCGCTCGCCGTCTAGTCCTGCGGGTTGAATTACGCGTCTTTCCCGTCGACAGTCAGCAGGTCGTCGACGTGGCGACGCACGTCGTGGAGAGCCATCGCGGGCAGGGGTGGCAGGCGTTGTCAATCGTTGTCACGTACGACCGACGTGAGGTGGTGCCCAGCTACGCGGTGTTCGAATGGGCGCCCGAGGGGCGCTGGACGGACGCCGCCGATGGCGACCCCGCGTCCTGGCGGGGCTACCGGCTGCATCAGGCCGTCGTTCGCGACAAGCTGTCGCAGCCTGATGAGTGCCAGGTGCCGACGGAGCAGGCCTATGTGCTCAACGCCGAGTTCAACCAGGCAACCGAGGACAACGTCGACGTCAGCGAAGAAGCAGTGCTCGCGGATATCGCCGAACGGCACAGCATCTCGGCTGCCCGCGCTGAAGAACTGGTCCTGGCTGTCGAGGACTGGACAATGTGCTGAGCCCCAACACGCAGGCCGAGTCCACCCGGCCCTTTAGGGCATCGGTCGATCCCGCGGGCGGGCCGAGCACGAAGACCCACCTCGCGGTCGACGGACGCGGCCGACCGTTGTCGGTCCTGCGGCGCGATGATCTGGTCGGTCAACTGGGACGTGACGAACGGCAACCGCTTCGCCAACACGGTCGGCCCGCACCTGGACGCGCTGCCCTGAGACCGGCACCGCCGGCACGGATCCCGCAACGGGATCCGTGCCGGGTGGGCCGATCAGATGAACGCGAGCGAGCTGAAGAACGCCGGGTAGCAGTCGACATAGATGTCGTAGACGCCGGGCGGCACGTGCACGGGGCCCAGGGTGGCCCCGTTGGAGCACCGGGCGCTGACCGCGGTCGTCGGCTGGCCGGTGAGGGTGCAGCCCTGGAACACGATCAGCCACGGGTCGACGTACTGCCCGGCATACGGGCAGGAGCCCGACATCACCGAGAAACCGCCGCCCTTCGCCGGTGAGGCGGCGGCCGCCGTCGACGTCGTGACGCTCAACGTGCCGGCGGAGCTCGCCGATGCCCGCTCGGCTCCGATGGCGGCGACAGCCGCGTCGCCGCTCGGCGCGGGTGCCGCGACCGCCGCGGACGGTGCGGCCATGAACGCGGCGAGCATCGCCGTCGCGGCCAACAGCAGACTGGATGCGCGGAGAATGCCGGATCGTGCTCCGGCGGAGGGCCGACTACGCCATGTCATAACCAGAACCACCTCTCGATTGCTGTGCGATCTGCGGATGCCGGGGCGCGTGCCTGGTCGCGCCCGAGTAGGCCGGGCCGTCGTCCGACGTCCATGGCGAAGCGTTCCAGGGTGCCGGTGGCCGGGTCTTCGTGACAGAGCGAGAACCGGGTCGCCGGCGTACCCCGGTTCTTGCGAATGTCCGCAAGGCTGTCCGGTCCGCGTCAACCGGGCGGCGTGGCCGGAACGCATCGATTACCGTTGACCGGCATGGGCGGTCTGTTCAGCCTCTGGCGGCAGCGAGTGGCCGACAACGCCCACCGGGCGGTGGACGCCTACCAGGAGGAACTGCTGGAATACCGCAACCTCGCGGCCATGCCGCAGGTGCGGTCGGAGATGCTCGATTTCGCGGTCTTCCTACGTCAGCGCACAGTCGACCTCGCGGCGGACAGCGCGCCGTTCCACGTGCAGGATCTGGACCTGATGGCCGCGATGGGCCGCCAGCGCGGCGAGAAGGGACTCACCCTGACCGCGCAGCGGCAGGTGCTGCTCGTGCACACCCGGCTGACGCTGCGCGAGGTGTACGAGGCGGCCGGCCCGAACGACATCGCCGCGACGATGCACACGCTCGCCTGGCTGGCTCCCGCGGGACTGGCCGCCCAGGGCGCGTACACCCGGGGCTGGATCGAGGGGCAGCGGCGCACGCTGGCGACCGCCGCCCAGGTGCGGCTGCTGACGGTGATGCTGCTGGCCGGCGACGACAGCGCGACCGACCTGGCGCGCGGCCTGCACATGCCGGTCCCCGACCACGTCGTCGCGACGGTGGTCCGGGTGGCCGGCGGGTCGCCCGGGCCGGACCAGGCGGCTGCTGGCGTCGATGGCGACCTGCAGGTGCGTCGAGTACCTGTCGGTCTTGCTCCGGGGCGCCAGGCGGTGCTCGCGGGGCGGGAGCCGGGTG
>NZ_JAGPXY010000249.1 GCF_018070325.1 Micromonospora sp. H61 | reverse complement strand
CCGGGCCGGCACGCCGGGACCGACCGGTTGACCGAGATCCCCGGGCTGGTGCCCGTCCTGCCAGCCAACCCGACGCCTGCACCTTCGCGGATCGGTGCCCGGCCGCTGATCAGCGGTGCCGGGCGGCCGCCCCGCCGTTGGAGGACGTCGGCGGCACCGACCACGTCGCGGCCTGTTGGCACCCCTGCCCAACGGCACCGACGGCAGCTCAGGAGGCGAACCGATGACGCCGCAGCCGAACGCCCTGGAGATCGCGGACCTGGTGATGCACTTCGGTCCGGTGCGTGCCGTGGACGGGGTGTCCCTGACCATCCCGCGCGGCCGGGTCACGGCCCTGGTGGGGGAGAGCGGTTCCGGGAAGTCGACAGTGGGCCGATGCGTGGTGCGGCTCGTCGAACCGACAGCGGGAACGGTCCGGATCGCGGGCACTGACGTCACCCACCTGTCCCGACGGCGACTGCGCCCCCATCGCGGCGCGGTGTCGATCGTCTTCCAGGACCCGGCCGCGTCACTGGACCCGCGGATGCTGGTGGGCGAGATCGTGGCC
>NZ_JAGPXY010000035.1 GCF_018070325.1 Micromonospora sp. H61 | reverse complement strand
CGTCCGCGTACGCGGTACCGCTGTCCGGGCCGGTCATCCGCGCCGGCAGCGCGGTGCCGGCCGGGCTCCCCTCTACGGGCACGCCGCTGACCCGGACACCATGGGCGATGAACCGACCGTCCTCGGCCGTGAAGATCCCCCGGCACCGCAGGGTGAGTCCGCCGCCGGAGCAGTCGTCGATCACCACGGTGCCCGTCCGGGCGTGCCCGACCGCGAGCCAGAACGGGCCGGCGCTGACCCAGGCGAAGAAGGCCGCGACCAGGCTCAGCACCACCAGCGCGGCGAGCCCGGGCAGCGGATCCGGCGGCGGGGGTGTGCGGCTTGGTGCCCGGCGCCGCGCCAGCCGGAAGCCGCGAAGCCGCGCGGGTGCCGCGTCCTTACGGACCGGGGTGCCGTCCCAGTGCACCTGCTCGATCGGTGCCCAGAAAGCGCCGTCGTCGTCCGGCGGGTCGCCGTCGGGCCCACTGTCGCGCTGCCGGCGGCCCTGCTGTCGGACCGGCACCCGACGCGGCACCGCGTCCACCGGCGCGCCGGTCGTCGGCTCCACCTCGACGGGCTCCGCGCCGGCCGGTGCCGAGCCGGCCGGCGGGCCCGACGAGCCGGGCCGGACCGGGCTGGGTACGGGTGCCCCCGGGGTCGGACGAGTCGGTGTGGGTGACGGCGCCGCCGGCGCGGGGCGGGCCGGGGCGGCGGACCTCCCCGCCGGGGTGGGCCGCTGTGCACCCGGGTCGGCGCTGGGCACGAACCGGGGCTGCGGCGCGACCCCGGCGACCCGGGACGCGGCGGGCTCGGGCCCCGGGTCGTCGCCGACCGCCGACCCGGTGGGACGGTCCTCGTGGTCCCGCGCCGCTCCTCTGCCCGTCACGACGTTCATTGCACACCGCGCCAGGAGGTGAAACGGGCAGCTGAGCCGCGTGTCGGCGACAAATCGGACCAACGGGCGAGGTGGTCGGTCCGGTCCGGCGGTCGGTCACCCCCCATTGGTTCGCGAACGCCCCGGACGGGTCACTAGGCTCACTGCTCATGAGTCACGTTCTCGCGGCAGTGGCCTGGCCGTACGCCAACGGCCCCCGCCACATCGGCCACGTCTCCGGTTTCGGCGTTCCCTCCGACGTCTTCGCCCGGTACATGCGGATGGCCGGCCACGACGTGCTCATGGTCTCCGGCACCGACGAGCACGGCACCCCGATCCAGGTGCAGGCCGACGCCGACGGGGTGACCCCGCGCGAGCTGGCCGACCGGTACAACAGGGTGATCGTCGAGGACCTGCACGGCCTCGGTCTCTCCTACGACCTGTTCACCCGCACCACCACCCGCAACCACTACGCGGTGGTGCAGGAGTTGTTCGAGGGGATGTACCGCAACGGTTACATCGTGCCGAAGACCACCATGGGCGCTATCTCCCCGTCCACCGGGCGCACTCTTCCCGACCGCTACATCGAGGGCACCTGCCCGATCTGCGGGTACGACAGCGCCCGCGGCGACCAGTGCGACAACTGCGGCAACCAGCTGGACCCGATCGACCTGATCAACCCGAAGTCGCGGATCAACGGGGAGACTCCGAAGTTCGTCGAGACCGAGCACTTCTTCCTGGACCTGCCGGCCCTGGCCGAGGTGCTGCGGCAGTGGCTGGACACCCGTGAGGGGTGGCGGCCCAACGTGCTGCGGTTCTCCCGCAACCTGCTCGACGACCTCCAGCCCCGGGCGATCACCCGTGACCTGGAGTGGGGCGTACCGATCCCGCTCGACGGCTGGCGCGACAGGTCGGACAAGCGGATCTACGTGTGGTTCGACGCCGTGATCGGCTACCTGTCCGCCTCGATCGAGTGGGCCCGTCGTTCCGGCGACCCGGACGCGTGGCGCAAGTACTGGTCCGCCGACGGCGCGGGGAAGGACGCCCAGTCCTACTACTTCATGGGCAAGGACAACATCGTCTTCCACTCGGTGATCTGGCCGGCGCTGCTCTCCGGCTACTCCGGCGAGGGCTCCCGCGACGGTGAGCCGGGCGAGCTGGGTCGGCTCAACCTGCCCACCGAGGTGGTCTCGAGCGAGTACCTGACCATGGAGGGGCGCAAGTTCTCCTCGTCCCGCAAGGTGGTCATCTACGTTCGCGACTTCCTGGAGCGCTACGACGCCGACGCGCTGCGCTACTTCATCGCCGCCGCCGGCCCGGAGAGCAACGACACCGACTTCACCTGGGCCGAGTTCCTGCGCCGCAACAACGACGAGTTGGTCGCCGGTTGGGGCAACCTGGTCAACCGGTGCGTCTCGATGGCCGCGAAGAACTTCGGGGCGATCCCGCCGGTCGACCCGGCCGGGCTCACCGAGGCCGACGAGGCGCTGCTCGCCGTCGCCCGGAGCGGGTTCACCACTGTCGGCGACCTGATCGGCCGGCACCGGCAGAAGCAGGCGATCGGTGAGGCCATGAAGGTGGTCGCCGAGGCCAACAGGTACCTCTCCGAGCAGGCGCCCTGGAAGCTCAAGGACGAGGCGGACAAGCCCCGGATGGGCACCGTCCTGCACGTCGCCCTTCAGGTGATCAGCGATGCCAACACGCTGCTCACCCCGTTCCTGCCGCACTCCGCGCAGCAGGTGCACGAGCTGCTCGGGGGCACCGGTGTGCACGCGCCGATGCCGGTGATCGAGCAGGTCGACGACCTGGACGGCGGCCCGGCGTACCCGGTGCTCACCGGGGACTACACCGTCGGCGCGCGCTGGGAGTCGGTGTCGATCGAGGCGGGTCGCCCACTGGCCGCGCCGAAGCCGGTGTTCCGCAAGCTCGACCCGTCGATCGTCGACGAGGAACTGGCCCGGCTCGCCGACTGAACGCACGACGCGCGGCGGCGGGTGCCCCGCCGCCGCGCGCCGTCACATCGCGTACCGGGTGTCCATCACCTGGTCGTCGGTCACCTCGGCGCCCGGCGCCCAGGCCTCGTAGACGCCGCGTTCCTGACACTGCGCGCCGGTCGTGACCACGGTGTCCGGGTTCGGGTAGCGCAGGCGCACCCGCAGCCAGCCGGCCTCCTCCCGCAGCACCAGGCACGGCGCCCCCCGCCACTGGGCGAACCGGAGCCGGCGGGCCACCGCGTCCACCGGGTAACGGGCCGCGCGGGTCATCGCCAGCACCCGGAACCCACCGGGTAGGTCGGCGACCGCCTCGTACTCGCTGTCGCCGTACATGCCGACCAGCTGGGTGGAGCGGGGAGTGTCGGCGTTCGGCACGTACTCCTGGTCCGGTGAGAGGCCCGGCACCGCGGCCAGCAGGTGCCGCCACTGCGGGCCCACCATCCGCAGCCACCCGCGCTGCTCGGCCTGGTAGGTGTACAGCACCACCTCCACCCCCTCCGCCGGGTACGCGATGAGAGCGGCGTTCGCCGGCATCGGCAGGTCGGCGAAGTCCCGGGTGATGAACTCCGGGACGAGCTGACCGTTGCTGGGCACGAAGCCGGTGCCGAGCACCGGGGCGCCGAGCCGGTCCCGGGAGGCCAGCGCGGTCAGGCCGCTGTGTGCCGGGCCCACCGGCACGTCGTAGTCGCCCGGGTCGGACGCGCGCCAGCGCAGCGCGTACGCCACGTCCGGGCCGTCCCGGCCAGCGTCACCATCGGTACGTAGCACCGTCGTCGTCGCCGGCGTACGCAGGTGCGCCACATCGTGCTCGCGGTAGCAGAAGCCGTGCGGCAGCCAACCCCGTACGTAGCCGGCGAGCTGCTGGGCCGAGAGCACCTTCATCATCCGGGTGCCCCGCCGGACCACCGCCGTTGCGCGCGCCGCCGCCAGCATCGGGTCGTCCGCCGCCGCCGGCTGCTGGCTGAGCTGGTGCAGGTACGCCCAACCCCGCTCGCGGTGAGCGGGCATCAGCAGCGGCGTCTCCGGCTCGTCGGCCGGCTCGGTGGCCCCGTGCACAGCGGTCACCTCGGTGACGTGCACGAACCGGTGCCACGGCAGGGCGCTACCCGGGCGGGGTGCCCACTCGAAGCCGGCCACCTCGTCGGCGCTGAACAACTCGTACGCGGCGCCTCGGGCGATCTCCTCGGCCGGGTACAGGCCGCCGCCGAACGCCACGTGCAGTCCGGTCCGTTCGCCGGCGCTGCCACCGGCCTGGGGGGTGACGCTCATGCCGTCGCCTCGCTGCTCGGTGGGATGGGGTCCGCACGCTGTCGCGTCCGCTCGTGAGCGACCGTAGAGTCGCGCGGCGTAGCCGGGGTGAACGTCGGGTGGCGGGCAGATGGACAGGCCCGGTGTGTGATGCTGTCGCTGATGAGCGAGCCCACTGAATCCCGTCGCGAGCGTGCCGCCCGGCGGGCCGGAGAGTTTCCGCCCGCCCCCGAGTCGTTGCCCCGGGCGGTACTGGACAGCCACACCCACCTGGACATCACGGTCAGCGAGGCCGGCGTGCCCGGCGGCGGGCCGGCCGACGACCCGGTTGCCGTGGCCATCGCGTTGGCCACGAAGGTCGGCGTGGACCGGCTGGTCCAGGTGGGCGTGGACGTCGCCTCCTCCCGGTGGGGCGCGGACACCGCCGACCGGTACCCCGCCGTGCTGGCCACCGTGGCGTTGCACCCCAACGAGGCACCCCGGCTCAGCGACCTCGACGAGGCGTTGCGGGAGATCGAGTCACTCGCCGCCCGCGATCGGGTCCGGGGGATCGGCGAGACCGGAATGGACTTCTTCCGGACCGGCGACGAGGGGCGTGCCGCGCAGGAGCAGAGTTTCCGGGCGCACATCGCCATCGCCAAGCGGTACGGCAAGACGCTGGTCATCCACGACCGCGACGCGCACGCCGACGTGCTGCGGATCCTCGACGACGAGGGTGCTCCCGACCGGGTGGTGCTGCACTGCTTCTCCGGCGACGCCGACTTCGCCCGCGAGTGCGTCCGCCGCGGCTACCTGCTGAGCTTCGCCGGCACCGTCACCTTCGGCAGCGCGACGGCGCTGCGCGAGGCCGCCGCGCTCACCCCGGTGGATCAGATACTGGTGGAGACCGACGCCCCGTACCTCACCCCGATGCCGTACCGCGGCCGGCCGAACGCCTCGTACCTGATCCCGCTCACCGTTCGCGCGCTCGCCGCGACCACCGGCAGCGACCTGGACGAGCTGTGCGCGGCCATCTCCGCCACCGGCGACCGGGCGTTCGGCCCATGGTGAGCCCGGCCCGACGGTCGGCACCGACCCCGTCGCTACGCTGCCAGCCATGACCGGTCTCCTCGGCCCGGCGGAGATCCGGGAACTCGCCGCCCGGCTGGGCGTCGCGCCCACCAAGAAGCTGGGCCAGAACTTCGTGCACGACCCGAACACAGTGCGCCGGATCGTGACCGCCGCCGGCCTCACCCCCGACGACGTGGCCCTGGAGGTGGGGCCCGGGCTCGGCTCGCTGACCCTGGGGCTGCTGCCGGTCGCCGGGCACGTGCACGCCGTGGAGATCGACCCGGTGCTCGCCGGAGCGCTACCGGAGACCGTCGCGCGGCACGCCGGGGCCGACGCCGCCCGGCTCACAGTGCACCGCGCGGACGCGCTGCGCATCGCCGCCGCCGAACTGGCCGACCCGGCACCGACAGCGCTGGTGGCGAACCTGCCCTACAACGTCGCAGTGCCCGTGGTGCTGCACCTGCTCGCCGTGCTGCCCACCCTGCGACACGGTCTGGTGATGGTGCAGAAGGAGGTCGCCGACCGGCTCGTCGCCGGCCCCGGCTCCAAGGTGTACGGCATTCCGTCGGTGAAGCTCGCCTGGTACGCCCAGGCCCGGGGCGCCGGCAAGGTGCCGCCGAACGTGTTCTGGCCGGTGCCCAACGTCGACTCCGGCCTGGTCTCCTTCACCTGCCACGAGCCGCCCCGCACCGACGTACCGCGGCAGCGGGTCTTCGCAGTGGTGGACGCGGCGTTCGCGCAGCGGCGCAAGACGCTGCGCGCCGCGCTGGCCGGCTGGGCCGGTGGCGCGGACCGGGCCGCCGCGGCGCTCACCGCCGCCGGCGTCGACCCCGGCGCCCGGGGGGAGTCACTGACCGTCGAGCAGTTCGCCGCCATCGCCGCGTCGGCTCCGGTCGGTACGCCGGCCGCGAAGTAGGCTGACGCGGTGCCCGCCCAGGACGCTGAGGAGCTGATCGTGGCCAAGCCGTTCGACATCCGCCTGCGCATGCGGGACATCACCCCGTGACCGAGGCCTGGCGACCGGACGACGACGAGCCACGCGGGGCCATCGGCCCGGTGCGGGTTCGGGTGCCCGCGAAGGTCAACCTGCACCTCGGGGTGGGCCCACTGCGCCGGGACGGCTACCACGAGCTGAACACGGTCTACCACGCCATCTCGATCTACGACGAGCTGACGGCCCGTCGGGGCGACACCCTCGCGCTGACCATGGAGGGTGAGGGCACCGGCGAGCTGGCCCTGGACGACACCAACCTGGTGATCCGCGCCGCGCACGCCCTCGCCGGGTACGCGGGGGTGCTGCCGCACGCCCGACTGCACCTGCGCAAGCAGATCCCGCTCGCCGGTGGGTTGGCCGGTGGCAGCGCCGACGCAGCCGCCGCGCTGGTGGCCTGCGACGCGCTCTGGGGCACCGGGCTGTCCCGCGACGAGCTGGCCGGCATCGCCGCCGACCTCGGCTCCGACGTGCCGTTCCTGATCTACGGTGGCACCGCGCTGGGCACCGGCCGGGGTGAGGCGATCAGCCCCGTGCTGGCCCGCCCCACCTCCTGGCACTGGGTGGTGGCGATCGCCGACGCCGGTCTCTCCACCCCGACCGCGTACCGGGAGCTGGATCGGCTGCGCGACACCGGCGCAGCCGGTGCCCCGCTGGGCAGCACCGACGCGCTGCTGGGCGCGCTGCGCCAGCGTGACCCCCGGGTGCTCGCCCGCACGCTCGGCAACGACCTCCAGGACGCCGCGCTGGCCATGCGCCCGGCGCTGGCCGACACCCTGAAGGCCGGCGAGGCGGCCGGCGCGCTCACCGGCATCGTCTCCGGCTCGGGCCCGACCTGCGTGTTTCTCGCCACCAACGCGGCCGACGCGGAGCGCATCGCCGCCGAGTTGACCGCAGCGGGCGTCTGCCGGGAGGCGCGCGTCGCGCACGGTCCGGTAGCCGGCGCCCGCGTCGGCTGACGACGCGTTCCACCGGAGCTGCTGGCGCGCGGCGCGGGCGTTCGGGGCTTCCGCGTACCCTTGGGACAGGCGTCCAGGTGCCCGCCGGCATCGGGACGCCTTGATCATGAAGGGTGGAACGTGGCGAACATCGTCAATCTGGACCGGGTGTCCAAGGGGTACGGCGCCGCCGGGCGGCTGCTCACGGACGTCTCGCTCGGCCTGGACGACGCCGACCGGATCGGCGTGGTCGGCCTCAACGGTGCCGGCAAGTCCACCCTGTTGCGACTGCTCACCAAGCAGGAGGACCCCGACGACGGTCGGGTGACCCACCGCCGTGACCTGCGTGTGCTGTGGCTGCCGCAGCAGCTCACCCTCGCTCCCGAGGCCACCGTCCGGGACGTGGTGCTCGGCACCGCCTGGCTCGCCGAGGGCATGGGCGCCGAGCACGAGTGGGCTGGCGACGCCGGGGTGCGAGGCATCCTCGACGGCCTCGGCATGCCGCACCTCGGCCTCGACCAGCCGGTCGGCCCGATGTCCGGTGGCGAACGTCGCCGGGTGGCGCTCGCCGCGCTGCTCGTGCGCGACTCCGACCTGCTCATCCTCGACGAGCCCACCAACCACCTGGACGTCGGCGGGGTCGACTGGCTGGCCCGGCACCTGGTCGGCCGTAAGGGCGCCCTGGTCGTGGTCACCCACGACCGGTGGTTCCTGGACGCGGTCTGCACCAACACCTGGGAGGTCGCCGACCAGACCGTCCGCGCCTACGAGGGTGGCTTCGCCGCCTGGACCCTCGCCCGCGCCGAGCGCGAGCGGGTCGCCGCCGCCACCGAGGCCCGCCGGCAGAACCTGCTCCGCAAGGAGATCGCCTGGCTGCGCCGTGGCCCGCCCGCGCGGACCTCCAAGCCGCAGTTCCGCATCGACGCCGCGAACGCGTTGATCGCCGACGTGCCGCCGGCCCGCGACACCATGTCGTTGCAGCGCATGGCCACCTCCCGGCTGGGCAAGCAGGTGTACGACCTGGAGAACGTCGAGCTGCACGCCGGCCCGAAGGAGATCCTCCGCGACGTCACCTGGCTGGTCGGCCCCGGCGACCGGATCGCCATCCTCGGTGCCAACGGCGCTGGCAAGACCACGCTGCTGCGGATGCTCGCCGGCATCACCCGCCCCGATGGCGGTCGCCTCGGCACCGGCTCCACAGTGCGGCCGGCGTTCCTCTCCCAGGAGCTCACCGAGCTGCCCGGGCACCTGCGGGTGCTGGAGGCGGTGGAGGAGGTCGCCCGCCGGGTTCAGCTCGGCGACCGGGAGGTCTCCGCCGCGCAGCTCGCCGAGGTGTTCGGCTTCGACGACCGCCGCCTCTGGACCCCGGTCAGTGACCTCTCCGGTGGGGAACGCCGCCGGTTGCAGATGCTGCGGCTGCTGGCCGGCGAGCCCAACGTGCTGCTCTTCGACGAGCCCACCAACGACCTGGACACGGACACCCTCGCCTCGCTGGAGGACCTGCTCGACTCGTGGCCCGGCACGATCATCGTGGCCAGCCATGACCGGTACCTGATCGAGCGGGTCACCGACACGGCGTACGGGATGTTCGGCGACGGTCGACTGGTGCACCTGCCGGGCGGTGTGGACGAATACCTCGCGCGGACCGCCGAGCGGGCCGGCTCTCCTCGGGTGGGCGTCACCTCGACCTCCGCGCCCGGCACCCCCTCGGGAGGTGGCATGTCCGCCGCCGAGGTCCGTCAGGCCCGCAAGGAGCTGACCCGGCTGGAGCGGCAGCTCAGCAAGCTCGACCAGCGCGAGACCACGCTGCTCGATCAGCTCGCGGCGGACGCCACCGACTACGCCCGGGTCGCCGAGTTGGACACCCAGCTCAAGGATCTGCGCGCCGAACGGGAGCGGATCGAGGAGAGCTGGATGACCCTCGCCGAGGACCTGCCCGAGAGCTGACCGGCCGGGCGCGCCGGCCTGGGCCCCGTGTGCGGCGTCACACCACCACATGCGAGACAATCGTCGGCGACACCTACCCCACGGCGTTGGAGACACAGACATGGCACACACCCCCGTCAACCACCCCGCGCGGCCGATCTACCGGGCGATCGGCGGGCTGACCGGTCTGTACCTGGTCGTCTTCGGTGTGCTCGGCATCATCGCGAGCACCGGCAACGAGATCCTCGCCCAGGACGACACCCGGGTCCTCGGTCAGGGCACCAACCTCGGCTTCTCGCTGCTCAGCGTGCTGCTCGGGATCATCGTGCTGGTCGGCACCGCGCTCGGCCGCAACATCGACGTGGCGATCAACCAGTGGCTGGCGTACACCCTCATGGTGGTCAGCCTGGCCGGTCTCGCGTTCATCCGGACCGACGCCAACATCTTCAACTTCAGCATCACCACAGTGGTCGTGGTGATGACGGCCGCGCTGGTGCTGCTCATGGTCGGCATGTACGGCAAGGTCGGCACGGAGGACGAGGCGGAGGCGTTCCAGAAGGCTCGTCTCGTTCTCTGAATCCCTTTGGTCGCGGCCGTGGGTTTTCGCCGGAGCCCGAGCTGCTCCGGGCGGTCAGGCTTGCTCGGGCTCCGGCGAAAACCTGACTCGGTCCAGCCTGTCGGCGGACCCCTTCGGCTTTGGGGTTCTGCGGACAGTTAGTGCTTGCCTGGGCGACAATTCCCCTGAAACGGTCGCATCAGGGGGTCTGGGCATGCCGCATTTTCCGGTCAACCATCCGGCACGGCCGCTCTACCGGGTCCTCTCCGGGCTGATCGGCGTCTACATCCTGGTCTTCGGCGTCTGGGGCGTCGCCGAGACGATCGGGGACCCGCTCTTCGCCCGCACCAGCACCTGGGCCCTCGGGCTCCGGACCAACCTGGCCTTCTCGCTCGCCTCGGTGATCTTCGGGATCGTCCTGATCATCGGGGCCTCGCGGCGTACCAACCTCGGCCACTACATGAACCTCACCGCGGGCGTGGTGTTCCTGGTGACCAGCATCCTGATGATGTCGGTGCTGCAGACCGGAGCGAACTTTCTCAACTTCTCGATGTCGACAGTGGTGGTGTCGATGCTGTTCGGCCTGATCCTGCTCGGCACCGGCCTCTACGACAAGGTCGGTCCACCGGAATCCGCCGAGGCGGAGTTGGAACACCGCAAGCACCCGGTGGCCGACGTGCACCGCCGCTGATCGGGGTCAGTTGCGCCGCGCGGTGATCAGCGTCGGCTTCGCCTCCAGGTGCGACAACCCGTTCCAGGCCAGGTTGACGAGGTGCGCCGCCACCGTCTCCTTGCGCGGCTTACGCACCTCCAACCACCAGCGACCGGTCAACGCCACCATGCCGACCAGCGCCTGCGAGTACAGCTCGGCGAGCTTCGGGTCGTACCCGCGGCTCTTGTACTCGGCGCCCAGGATGTGCTCGACCTGGTGCGCCACGTCGTTCATGACGCTGCTGAAGGTGGCCGTGCCGGACATCAGCGGCGACTCGCGGACCAGCACCCGGAAACCGCTCGCCTCCTCCTCGATGTAGGTCAGCAGGGCCAACGCCGCCTGCTCGAGCAGCTCCCGCGGGTGCCCGGCGGTCAACGCCGTGGTGATCCGGTCCAACAGGGCCCGGACCTCGCGGTCCACCACCACCGCGTAGAGCCCTTCCTTGCCACCGAAGTGCTCGTACACCACCGGCTTGGAGACCTTGGCGCGGGCCGCCACCTCCTCGATGGAGGTGGCGTCGAAACCGCGCTCGGCGAAGAGTTGCCGGCCGGTCGCGATCAACTGCTCCCGGCGTTGGGCCGCCGACATGCGGACCCGGGAGGGAGCTTTGGCTTTCGGTGCCGCCGTCGGCGTCGCCCGTCGGCCGCCGACAGCTGCCGCCGCCTCGTCGCTGGCCTCGGGCATGTCGCCGCCTCGCTGGCGCTCGGTGACGCCCTGCCGTGGAATGGTTCCTCCGCTGTGCCCGTTCACGTCGTCGCCTCACTGTCGGGCGGTCCGACCGCCCTGACGCGCCGTTCGACCGTACCCGGCTCGGGCTCGGCTTCCCGTCCGCCGAGCCGCCTGGTCCCCCCGCATGGCTCGGTCACCCGGCCATCCTGCCAGGCGGCATCGTCGTGCACCGCCCGGTTTCAGTGGGGTGCGACCGGCTTCACCAGCTTGGCGGCGAGGCGCTCGGGCTTTGGCCAGCGCACCTGCGTTGCCGCGCCGGTCTTCTCGAACAACCAGATCACCCGGGCGGAGATGTCCACCTGACCGCGCAACACGCCGTGCCGGGCGCTGGTCGGGTCGGCGTGGTGCAGGTTGTGCCAGCTCTCGCCGAACGACAGGATCGCCAGCGGCCAGAAGTTCGACGCGCGGTCGCCCTGGCGCATCGCGAACGGACGCTCACCGTAGACGTGGCACACCGAGTTGATCGCCCAGGTGACGTGGTGCAGAAGGCCGATCCGGACCAGCCCGGCCCAGAAGAACGCGGTCAGTGCGCCCTGCCAGGACCAGGTCACCAGGCCGCCGATCAGCGCCGGGCCGAGCAGCGAGATGGCCACCAGCGCGGGGAAGAGCCGGTCGACCCGGCTGATGTCCCGGTCGGCGATGAGGTCCGGTGCGAAACGGCCGCGGTTGGACAGCTCCCGGCGGAAGAGCCAGCCCACGTGTGCGTGGAACAGGCCCCGGGTCAACGCCCAGAAGCTGGTGCCGAAGCGCCACGGCGAGTGCGGGTCGCCCTCCAGGTCGGAGAACGCGTGGTGGCGCCGGTGGTCGGCGACCCACTGAATGATCTCGCCCTGCACCGCCAGCGAACCCGCGACCGCCAGAGTCACCCGCAGCCACCGCTTGGCCTTGAACGAGCCGTGCGTGAAGTAGCGGTGGAAGCCGACGGTGATGCCGAGCCCGGAGACGACGTACCAGACCAGGCCGATGATCACGTCGGTCCAGCCCAGCCAGCCGCCCCACGCCACCGGTACGGCGACCAGCAGGGCGACGAAGGGGATCACCACGAAGGCCCAGAGGGCGGCCAGGATGCCGGGGGACTGGCTGCCGTCGGTGAGTGGTTTGGGGCCGGGTCCGGCGGTGTTGGAATCGAGCAGAGCAGTGGACATGGGACCTCGCAGGGGGATGGTAACGATCACGAAGCTACGCCTACGTCACCGTAACTTACGGCACCGTAGATCGCACGGGGAAGTTTCGAATCGCCTTCGCGTAACTGCTCGAAGTCGCAGGTCAGTCGGCCCGGCGGCGGGTACCTGACCGACCCGGGAAGCCGGGCGGTCGAGCTGCGGGCCGACCATCCCCAGAAGGTCGACGGCATCGACCGCCCGCCGTGAGACGGGATGAGCGCTGGCATCCGACGGCCGGGGCGCTAAGGTGTAGCGGCGGGATGTCCATCCCTCCTGCGACGTCCTCGCGTCGCTGATCGGCCGTGGTGTAATTGGCAACACCCGGGTCTTTGGTACCCGTATTTCAGGTTCGAACCCTGGCGGCCGAGCTGCCCACCTACGTCCGTTTTAGGATCTGGTGGGGGTAAGAGGGGAACGCGCCGGGCCCCGCGGCTAGCATGGCCGCGAGAGTGTCCGCCGTCCCGACGGGAGCCACGTCGTGCCCCAGCCCCACCTCCGTACCGTCGTCGTACTTGCCGCCGGTGAGGGCAAGCGGATGAAGTCGACACTGCCAAAGGTGCTGCACCCCCTGCTCGGTCGGACGCTCCTCGGTCACGTGCTGAGCGCCGCCGCCCCGTTGGGCGCGGACCGCACAGTCGTCGTGGTGGGGCACGGCGCCGACCAGGTGCGGGCGCACCTGTCCGAGGTCGCCCCGGACGCCACTCCGGTGCTCCAGGCCGAGCAGCTCGGCACCGGGCATGCCGTACGGATCGCGCTGGAGGCCGTACCGGACGGTGCCGGCACCGTCGTGGTGATCAACGGTGACGTTCCCCTGCTGCGGCCGGAGACGGTGGGCGCGCTGGTGACCGCGCACGAGGAGGCCGCCGCGGCGGCCACCGTGCTGGCCGCCGAGGTGCCCGACCCGACCGGCCTCGGGCGGATCGTGCGGGACGTCGACGGCCGCCTGCAGCAGATCGTCGAGGAGCGCGACGCCGACCCGACGCAGCGCGCGATCCGGGAGATCAACGCCGGCATCTACGCGTTCGACGCGGTGCGGCTGCGCGAGGCGCTGGGCAAGCTCTCCACCGACAACGACCAGGGCGAGGAGTACCTGACCGACGTGTTCGGTCTGCTCCGTTCCGCCGGTGAGCCGGTGGCGGTGCACGTCGCCGTGGACCACGTCGAGACGTTGGGCTGCAACGACCGGGTGGAGCTGTCCACGCTGCGTCGGCTGCTGCGCGACCGGATCAACGAGGCGTGGATGCGCACCGGGGTGAGCCTGCTCGACCCCGCCACCACCTGGATCGACGTGACTGTCGCGCTGGACCGGGACGCGGTGGTCGACCAGAACACCCAGTTGCGCGGCGGCACCGTGGTCGGCTCGGGCGCGCTGATCGGGCCGGACGTCACCCTGATCGACACGATCGTCGGCCCCGCCGCGTCGGTGGTCCGCAGCCACGCCGTCGGTGCCGAGGTGGGCGCGGGCGCGACCGTCGGGCCCTACGCGTACCTGCGGCCGGCCGCCCAGCTGGCCGAGAAGGCGAAGGTCGGCACGTTCGTCGAGGTGAAGAACTCGCAGATCGGCGCCGGCGCGAAGGTGCCGCACCTGACGTACGTCGGCGACGCGACGATCGGCGAGCAGACGAACATCGGCGCCGCGTCGGTCTTCGTGAACTACGACGGGGTCAACAAGCACCGCACTGTGATCGGCAGCCACGCGCGGACCGGTGCGGACAACATGTTCGTGGCACCGGTCGAGGTGGGTGACGGGGCGTACACGGCGGCCGGTTCGGTGATCATCGACGACGTGCCTGCCGGGGCGATGGGCGTCGCCCGGGCGCGCCAGCGCAACATCGAGGGCTGGGTGGTCAAGCGGCGCGCCGGCACTGCCGCGGCGGAGGCGGCGCAGCGGGCCCGCGACGCGAAGGATGCGCAGCCTGGCGGCGACGCCAAGGGTGCGTCCGGGACGACTGGTGCCGCAAGCCACAGTGAGGCAATCCACGGGGCGACCGAGACGGTGGGCGGCGCATCCGGCGCGGGAGATACTGCAACCGAATAGTCCCTGACCCACCAACACCGGGTCGGGTACCGCCGACATAACGGGAGCAGACGGGCCCATGGGCAGCATCGTCGCCGAAAACCGCAAAAGCCTGATGCTCTTTTCCGGACGTGGCTTTCCGGAGTTGGCCAAGGAGATCGGCGAGGTGCTCGGCGTCGCGCCGACGCCGGCCGACGCGTACGAGTTCGCCAACGGCGAGATCTTCGTACGGTTCAAGGACTCGGTACGTGGTTCGGACGCCTTCGTGGTGCAGTCCGTCACGCACGGGGTGAACACCTGGGTCATGGAGACCCTGATCATGGTGGACGCGCTGAAGCGGGGGTCGGCCAAGCGGATCACAGTGGTGCTGCCGTTCTACCCGTACGCCCGCCAGGACAAGAAGCACCGTGGTCGGGAGCCGATCTCCGCCCGACTGGTCGCCGACCTGTTGAAGACCGCCGGCGCGAACCGCATCCTCACCGTCGACCTGCACACCGCGCAGATCCAGGGCTTCTTCGACGGCCCGGTGGACCACCTCTTCGCGATGGACATCCTGGCCGAGTACGTGGAGCACAAGTACGCCGGCCGGCCGATGACAGTGGTGGCACCGGATTCGGGCCGGGTGCGGGTGGCCGAGCGGTGGACCGACCGGTTGGGCGGCTGCCCCCTGGCGTTCATCCACAAGACCCGTGACCCGATGAAGCCGAACCAGGTCGTGGCCAACCGGGTGGTCGGCGAGGTGGAGGGCCGGGTCTGCCTGATCGTCGACGACATGATCGACACCGGTGGCACCATCGCCAAGGCCGCCGACATCCTCAAGGAGTCGGGCGCGGCGGAGATCGTGGTCGCGTCCACCCACGCGCTGCTGTCCGACCCCGCCACCGAGCGGCTGAAGAACAGCTCGATCAGCGAGATCGTGGTGACGAACACCCTGCCGCTCCCGCCGGAGAAGCAGTTGGACAAGCTCACAGTGCTGTCGATCGCGCCGCTGCTGGCGCGGGCGATCCGGGAGGTCTTCGACGACGGCTCGGTGACCACCCTCTTCGGTGGCCTGAGCTGACCCTGAGCCCCGTTTCCGCCAGTCGACACGCTGGCGGGCGCGGGGCTGGCAAACTGGTGGAAACGGGGCCGGCACGCTGGTGGGAGCACCACCGACGCGCCGGTCTTGAGCCGTGATCGGGGACTGCCGGAAACCCTGGAAACAGCTCGGGTAGACTGGTGCGGTTGCCACGGCGAGGGTGCCCGGCGGGCCGCTGAAAAGCGCCGCACGGAGGCACCGTCATCGACGCGGTGCTCCGGGCAGTCGTTCATGACGCATGAGCCCCAGCGAGCCCCTCGCCCCAGCACCGTTAGACGACAAGCCGCCGCAGCGAAAAGCATCAGGAGTTTCCCCGTGTCCGAGGTAAAGATCAGCGCCGAGCCCCGTACCGAGTTCGGCAAGGGTGGTGCCCGCCGTACCCGCCGGGCCGGCAAGGTGCCCGCCGTGCTGTACGGCCACGGCGAGAAGCCCAAGCACATCGCGCTGCCGTCGCGGGAGTTCGCCGCCGCGATCCGCAAGGGCGGTGCCAACCAGCTCTTCGCGATCGACATCGCCGACGGCACCCAGGTGCTGGCGCTGCCGAAGGCGATCCAGCGTGACCCGATCCGCGACACCTTCGAGCACGTCGACCTGATCCTGGTCCGCCGGGGCGAGAAGGTCACCGTCGAGGTCCCGGTCCAGCTGACCGGCGAGGCCGCCCGGGACACCCTGATCGTGCACGACCACGACACCCTCTCGGTGACCGCGGACGCCACCAAGGATCCGGACCACCTCGAGGCGTCGATCGAGGGCCTGGAGGCGGGCACCCTGGTGACCGCCGGCGATGTCGAGCTGCCGACCGGCGTCGAGCTGGCCGTCGACTCGGAGCTGACCGTCGCGTCGATCACCGCCGCCCCGACCGCCGAGCAGCTCGAGGCGACGCTGCCCGAGGTCGAGGTTGCCACCGACGAGGCCGAGGCCGAGGTCGGCGAGACCACCGAGGGCTCCGAGGGCGCGGACGCCGCCCCGGCCGAGGGCGCCGAGACGACCGAGGCGCGCACCGAGGCCTGATCGGTTCGTACTGTGCGACAGGCGTCCCCGGATGTTCGGGGGCGCCTGTCGGCATATCGGGAGTCGGTGGGATGGGCGTCGGAAGGGACGGGTCGTGACGGACGAGACGGGGCCGTGGCTGGTGGTCGGCCTGGGCAACCCGGGTCGGGAGTACGCCGGCAACCGGCACAACGTCGGGTTCATGGTGGCCGAGCTGCTGGCCGGGCGGGTGAGTGCGCGTTTCGGCCGGCACAAGCGAGCGGTGGCCGAGGTGGCCGAGGCGCGGCTGGGGTTCGGTGGGCCGAAGCTGGTGCTGGTCAAACCACTGACGTACATGAACCTCTCCGGCGGGCCGGTCGCGGCGTTGGCACAGTTCTACAAGGTGCCGACGACACAGGTGATCGCGGTGCATGACGAGCTGGACATCGGCTTCGGCCAGGTGCGGGTCAAGTTCGGCGGCGGCGAGGGCGGGCACAACGGCCTGCGTTCGATGTCGAAGTCGTTGGGGACCAAGGACTACGCCCGGGTGCGGTTCGGCGTCGGCCGACCGCCGGGGCGGCAGGATCCGGCGGACTATGTGCTGTCGGATTTTGGCGCGGCCGAGCGCAAGGAGTTGGATTTCCTGGTGGACCGGGCCGCCGACGTGGTGGAGTCGGTGATCATCAAGGGCGTGGAGCCGACCCAGAACCTCTACCACGGCGGCTGAGCCGGGCGGGGCGTAGCCGAATCGGAAACGGCGGGCCGGTAGTCTGCGCCTTTCAGCGTGCCGCGACCGGCGACGCGAGTCGCGGCGGATCGGCCCGTGCGGGCAGCGTGGCGAGGCGACGGGAGCGGACAGATGAGCAGTCCTCCGATGATCGATGGCGCGTTTGCCCGATGGTTGGCGTCCCGGGCCGGGCAGGCGCTGCTCGACCTGCGCACGGAGATGGGTTTCGCCGACGCCGGTGCGCTGAAGTCGGCCGGGGACAAGGTGTCGCACGACCTGATCCGCACGGAGTTGGCAAAGTGGCGTCCGGGTGACGCGGTGCTCTCCGAGGAGGACGAGGGGTCGCGGTTGGCCTGGGCCGCGGAGGTGAACACCGGAGCGGTGTCACGGCTGAACGCGGACCGGGTGTGGATCGTCGACCCGTTGGACGGCACCCGGGAGTTCTCCGAGGAGGGCCGCTCGGACTGGGCTGTGCACGTGGCGCTCTGGGCGCGCAACGCGCCGAGCCCGCACGGGCTGGTCGCCGGGGCGGTGGGGCTGCCGGCGCAGCACCGGGTGCTGGGCACTGACTACCCGCCGGCGTACCCGCCGATGACTGTGGAGGCGGCGACAGCCGGCGAGCGGAAGATCCGCCTGGCCGCGAGCCGGAGCCGACCGCCGGTCTTCCTGACCGATCTGGCCGAGGACGTCGGGGCGCACCTGGTGCCGATGGGCTCGGCCGGAGCGAAAATCGCCGCAGTGGTCACCGGCGAGGTGGACGCGTACATCCACGCAGGTGGGCAGTACGAGTGGGACTCGGCGGCCCCGATCGCTGTGGCGACGGCCACCGGACTGCACGCTTCCCGGATCGACGGTTCTGCGCTGAAATACAACGAGGCGGATCCGCGGCTGCCCGACCTCCTGGTCTGCCGCAAGGATCTCGCCACCCGGTTGCTTGCAGCGCTGCAGAAACATTCCGGGTAGCCTGAGCAAACTTTCTTGACATGCCCGACCGGAAAGGTCTGGAAATCGGATGAGCGAGCGAATCGAGTCGCTGTCATGACCACCCCCGCGGCGTACCAGGTCTCCCACCTGGACGCCTTGGAAGCGGAGAGCATCTTCGTGATGCGCGAGGTGGTCGCCGAGATGGAACGCCCGGTGATGCTCTTCTCCGGTGGCAAGGACTCGATCGTCATGCTGCGGCTCGCGCAGAAGGCGTTCGCCCCGGCCAACGTCCCCTTCCCGGTGATGCACGTCGACACCGGGCACAACTTCCCCGAGGTCCTGGAATACCGCGACCAACGGGTCGCCGAGCTGGGG
The DNA here is from genome assembly GCF_018070325.1 of Micromonospora sp. H61. Lineage (GTDB taxonomy): Bacteria > Actinomycetota > Actinomycetes > Mycobacteriales > Micromonosporaceae > Micromonospora > Micromonospora salmantinae. Next base: position 40,417 of record NZ_JAGPXY010000035.1, on the reverse strand, counting down.
TTGCAACTCGTGGTGGCGAGCGTGCCGGAGGCCCTGGCCAGCGGCATGGTCCGGGAGTCCGGTGACGGCATGCGCAACCGGATCCAGACACCGGTCCTGCTGGACGCGGTGGAGAAGCACCGCTTCGACGCGCTGTTCGGAGGCGCCCGCCGGGACGAGGAGAAGGCCCGGGCGAAAGAGCGGGTGTTCAGCTTCCGCGACGAGTTCGGTCAGTGGGACCCGAAGAACCAGCGGCCGGAGCTGTGGTCGCTCTACAACGGCCGGCACCACCCGGGCGAGTCGATCCGAGTCTTCCCGCTGTCCAACTGGACCGAGCTGGACGTGTGGCACTACATCGCCCGGGAACGCATCCCGCTGCCGTCGATCTACTACGCGCACGAGCGTGAGGTGATCGAGCGGGACGGCATGTTCTACGCCGTCAACGAGTTCTTCCGCCCCCGCGCGGGTGAGGAGCGGTTCAAGGCGCAGGTGCGCTACCGCACCGTCGGCGACGCCTCCTGCACCGCCGCGGTCCGTTCCGAGGCGGACACCGTGGAGAAGGTCATCGAGGAGGTGGCGGCCACCCGGATCACCGAGCGCGGCGCCACCCGTGGTGACGATCGGGTCAGCGAGGCCGCCATGGAGGACCGCAAGCGGGAGGGCTACTTCTGATGAGCACCGAGATCGTGGCCGCCGCGAGCGCGGAGGCACGGGCTGTTACCGGGGCCGGGCCGGAGGCCCGGCCGATGGACCTGCTGCGGTTCGCCACCGCCGGCAGCGTGGACGACGGGAAGTCGACCCTGATCGGGCGGCTGCTCTACGACACCAAGTCGCTCTTCACCGACCAGTTGGCCGCCGTGGAGGCGGTCAGCGCGGCCCGCGGTGACGAATACACCAACCTGGCGTTGCTCACCGACGGTCTGCGGGCCGAGCGGGAGCAGGGCATCACCATCGACGTGGCGTACCGGTACTTCGCCACCCCCCGGCGCAAGTTCATCATCGCCGACACCCCGGGCCACACCCAGTACACCCGCAACATGGTCACCGGCGCATCGACAGCGGACCTGGCGCTGATCCTGGTGGACGCGCGCAAGGGCCTCGTCGAGCAGTCCCGTCGGCACGCGTTCCTCTGCTCCCTGCTGCGGGTGCCGCACCTGGTCCTCTGTGTCAACAAGATGGACCTGGTCGACTGGTCGCAGGAGGTCTACGAGCGGATCGCCGACGAGTTCACAGCGTTCGCGGCGAAGCTCGACGTACCGGACCTGACAGTGGTGCCGGTCTCCGCGTTGCGCGGCGACAACATCGTCACCCGGTCGGACAACATGCAGTGGTACGAGGGCCCGTCGCTGCTGCACCACCTGGAGCGGGTGCACATCGCCAGCGACCGCAACCTGGTCGACGTCCGGTTCCCGGTGCAGTACGTGATCCGTCCGCAGTCCACCACTGTCACCGACTACCGCGGCTACGCCGGCCAGGTCGCCTCCGGCGTGCTGAAGCCGGGCGACGAGGTGATGGTGCTGCCCTCCGGCTTCACCAGCCGGATCGCCGCCGTGGAGACCGCCGACGGGCCGGTCCCGGAGGCGTTCCCGCCGATGTCGGTGACGGTACGACTGGCCGACGAGATCGACATCTCGCGGGGTGACCTGATCTGCCGGCCGAACAACGCGCCGGCGGTGGCCCAGGACATCGAGGCGATGGTCTGCTGGATGGACGAGACGGCCCCGCTGCGGGTCGGCGGCCGGTACGCGATCAAGCACACCACCCGGTCGGCCCGGGCGATCGTGCGCGGGCTGCACTACCGGCTGGACATCAACTCCCTGCACCGGGACGAGTCCGCCGACGAACTGCGGCTCAACGAGATCGGCCGGGTGCGACTGCGCACGACGGTGCCGCTGCTGGCCGACGAGTACCGCCGTAACCGCACCACCGGCGGCTTCGTCATCATCGACGAGGCGACCAACCGCACGGTAGGCGCCGCCATGATCGTCGAAGCCACCTAACCCCTGCCCCGCGATCTTGCACTTTCTGCCCCGGCATAAGGGGCACACCAACCCATGTCGACAACGGAAACTGCAAGATCGGCGCGGCAGGGGCCTCTCCCGCCGAACAGCCCTAACTCACCCCGCACCGGCTCGGGTGGGGTTAGGGCAGCAGGCGGGTGGCGCCGGGGGAGGGGAGGACCGTCACGGTGCCGGGGGCGGTGAAACCTCGTTGCGCGTACGCGTCGGTCACGGCGGCCGCTACCGCGTCGGCACTTCCGGCCTCGATCAGCGCGAGCACACAGCCGCCGAAGCCGCCGCCGGTCATCCGCGCGCCCAGCGCACCGGCCGCCAACGCTGCCTCGACCGCGGTGTCGATCTCCGGCACGGTGATCTCGAAGTCGTCGCGCATCGAGACGTGGGAGGCGGTCAGCAGCGGGCCGATGTCGCGGACCCGGGCGGCGCGCAGCAGTGCCACAGTGTCCAGGACACGCTGGTCCTCGGTCACCACGTGCCGGACCCGTCGCCGGGTCTCCTCGTCGTCGAGCCGCGCCAGTGCGACGTCGAGCTGGTCGACGCCCACGTCGCGCAGGGCGGCAACGCCGAGCGCGCTGGCCCCGGCCTCGCAGGAGCGACGGCGGGCCGCGTACTCCCCGTCGGCGTGGCGGTGCGGCGCCCGGCTGTCGATGACCAGCACAGCCAGCCCGTCGGCGTCCAGGTCGAACGGGATGTGCTCGACCGACTCGTCGCGGCAGTCCAGGAAGAGGGCGTGCCCAGCGCGGCAACGGATCGCGGCCGACTGGTCCATGATGCCGGTCGGCGCGCCCACGTAGACGTTCTCCGCCCGTTGCGCCAGCCGCGGCTGCAGTTCCGGGGCGAGCTTCAGCCCGCCGAGGTCGAGCAGGGCAGCCAGCACTGCCGACTCCAGCGCGGCCGAGGAGGAGAGCCCGGCGCCCAGCGGCACGTCGGAGGCGATCGCCAGCCGGGCGCCCGGCACCGGGTGACCGGCCTCGCGCAACGCCCAGACCACACCCGCGACGTACGCGCCCCAGCCGGTGACTCGACCCGCCTCGGCGACGTCGTCCGCGCCGAAGGTGATCGCCTCGCCGGACAGCTCGGACCAGACCGTCCAGTGCTCCCCGTCCTGCCGGTCGGCCGCTACGACGGTGCGCATCGGCAGGGCGAACGGCAGCACGAAGCCTTCGTTGTAGTCGGTGTGCTCACCGATCAGGTTGACCCGGCCCGGGGCTGCCCACCGGCCGGCAGCCTCGGCACCGAACTGCGCGGAGAAGCCGGCCGCGGCCCGCTCGGCGACGTCACTGCTCGGGTGGGTCATGACTGGCCCAGGATGTGCGTGCGGTAGAACGCCCAGGCATCCCCGACCATGTCGTGCAGGGTCGGCTTCTGCGGCACCCAGCCCAACTCGTCGCGGGCCAGTGCGGACGACGCCACCAACTCGGCCGGGTCGCCCTCCCGGCGCGGCGCGACCTCGACGGGCAGCTGGTGCCCGGTGACCTCGCGGACCACGTCGACGACCTGCCGGTTGGTGAAGCCGTTGCCGTTGCCCAGGTTGTAGATCCGGTGCTGGCCGCCGGTGGCCGCGTCAAGCGCCAGCAGATGCGCGCGGGCCAGGTCGGCGACGTGGATGTAGTCGCGGACGCAGGTGCCGTCCACAGTGGGGTAGTCGTCCCCGAAGAGTTGGAGCTTCTCCCGCCGGCCGGCGGCGACGTCCAGCGCGATCGGGATCAGGTGCGTCTCCGGGTCGTGCCGCTCGCCGAGCGTGATGTCGCCGTCGAGGTGGGCGCCGGCCACGTTGAAATAGCGCAGCGACACGGCGGCCAGCCCGTGCGCGATCGCCTCGGAGGTGAGTGCCATGTCGACGGCGAGTTTGGTGGCGCCGTACGTGTTGGTGGGTGCCTTTACCGCGTTCTCGGTGATGGGCAGCTCGGTGGGGTTGCCGTAGACGGCGGCGGTGGAGGAGAAGACCATCCGGGGCACCCCGGCGGCCCGGACCGCGTCGATCAGGGCGAGCGTGCCGATGGTGTTGTTCTGCCAGTACAGCTCCGGCTTGACCATCGACTCGCCGGCGGCGATCAGGGCGGCGAAGTGCAGCACCCCGTCGAACCCGGCGTCCGCGGTGATGACCTGGGCGGCGTCGTGGATTGACGCCTCCACGTGGGTGGCGTCCGGGGCGAGGGCTTCGCGGTGGCCGGTGCGCAGGTCGTCCAGGATGACCACCTGGTGACCGGCGTCGAGCAGCATCCGGGTCACCACGCTCCCGATGAAGCCGGCGCCCCCGGTGACGAGCAGTTTCACGTCGTTGCCTCCTGCCTGGCCCGCCCGGGACGTGGCCCTCGGTGATCACACTAGGGCGGTGGCCGGCGCTCTCGCCGTCGCCACCGTCAAGCCCATTCCATCATAATCTCTCATGATTAAACAGAGCCGAACATCTCTCCGCCGCTCCGCGTGATCCCCGGCGTGGTGGGCCCACGGTGTCTACCATCTCTGTCATGCGGGAAGCGGCCCGTACCGGGCTCCGGCGACACGCGCGGGCACATCCCCGCCGCGACCCTGGCCCGCTCGCCCGGGCCGTCGCCCGGGTGCTGGTGCGCGCCGCGGATGGCGCCACCCGACTCGTCACCGATCTGCTCGGGACCGGTCCGACGGCCGGCCGGGAGCACATCTCCGAGGCCGATCTGCGGGACCTGGTCGCGGCGAACACGGTGCTCGACCCGGACGAGCGGCGGATCATCGACGAGGTCCTGGTGGCCGGTGCCAGTCTGATCCGCGAGGTGATGATGCCGCGTACCGAGGTGGTCTTCCTCCCGGCGCGGCTGACAATCGTCGAAGCCGCCCGACTGGTCCGCGCCGAAACGCACACCCGTTATCCGGTCACCGACGGCACGCACGACGACGTGGTCGGCTTCGTGCACCTCCGTGACGTACTGCTGCGCCCGGACACCGACCCGTGCGTCACCGTCGGCGAGTTGGCCCGCGAGGTGAAGCGGCTCCCGGGCAGCAAACGGGTGCTCGCCGCGCTGACCGAGATGCGCCGGGAGGGCCAGCACCTCGCGGTGGTGGTCGACGAGTACGGCGGCACGGCCGGGATCATCACCCTGGAGGACCTCATCGAGGAGTTGATCGGCGAGATCCACGACGAGTACGACGCCACCCCGGACCCGGTGCACGCCGGCCTGCCCGCCGTGGTGGACGGCCGCCTCAACCTCGCTGACTTCGCGGAGCGGACCGGGGTGGCACTACCCGCCGGACCGTACGAGACGGTGGGCGGGTTCGTCATGGCCGCGCTGGGCCGGCTCCCGGTCACCGGCGACGAGGTGCCGGTGCCGGATGAGCCCGCCGAGGTCGGCGCACCCGATCCGGCCGAGCTGCCGGCCGGCTGGCTGCTGCGGGTGCTCACGTTGGACGGCCGCCGAGTGGCCCGACTCGCCGTCTCCGCCGCCCGCACCACCGAGCAGAGCACCGAGCGGCGCCGCGAGTCCGGGTCGGTCCCGGCGGGCGGCCCCGAGCCGGCCCGGGAGGTGGTGGCGGGGCAGCGCCGCCGGGTCGCGGTCGGGCCGACTCGCCGGGTCGGCGCGGGCGAACCACGCGAGGTCAGCACCCCGGCACCGGCGGGCCGGAGCCGACCCGCCGGCCCGTCATGACGGACCGGGTTGCTTGCTGACAGAATTATCGCCATGTCCGACGTTCCCGCCCGGCCCCGCGTCTTCTCCGGCATCCAGCCGACAGCCGACTCGTTCCACCTCGGCAACTATCTCGGCGCGGTGCGGCACTGGGTGGCGCTACAGGACACCCACGACGCGTTCTACTGCGTGGTGGACCTGCACGCCATCACCGCGGGGCACGATCCGGCGCTGCTGCGCCAGCGGACCCGGGTGGCCGCCGCCCAGCTCTTCGCGGTCGGGCTCGACCCGGAACGCAGCACCCTGTTCGTCCAGTCGCAGGTGCCCGAGCACCCGCAGCTGGCCTGGGTGCTCGGCTGCATCACGGGCTTCGGCGAGGCCAGCCGGATGACCCAGTTCAAGGACAAGTCGCAGAAGCAGGGTAACGAGCGGGCCAGCGTCGGGCTGTTCACCTATCCGGTCCTCCAGGCCGCCGACATCCTGCTCTACCAGGCCAACGCGGTCCCGGTCGGCGAGGACCAGCGCCAGCACCTGGAGCTCTCCCGGGATCTGGCGCAGCGATTCAACTCGCTGTTCGGCGCGACGTTCACGGTGCCCGCTCCGCACATCGTCAAGGACACTGCGAAGATCACCGACCTGCAGGACCCGACCGCGAAGATGTCGAAGTCGTCGTCCTCGCCGGCCGGCATCATCGACCTGCTCGACGATCCGGCCCGGTCCGCGAAGAAGATCCGTTCGGCGGTGACCGACACCGGTCGGGAGATCGTCTTCGACGCCGAGACCAAGCCGGGTGTGTCCAACCTGTTGACCATCTACTCGGCGCTCAGCGGCCGCGGCATCGACGAGCTGGTGGCCGCGTACGCGGGCCGTGGCTACGGCGATCTGAAGAAGGAGCTGGCCGAGGTGGTGACGGACTTCGTCCGGCCGATCCAGGAGCGCACCCGCGCCTACCTCGACGATCCGGCGCAGCTGGACAAGCTGCTCGCGGCCGGCGCGGAGAAGGCCCGTGCGGTGGCCGCGACGACCCTGCGGTCCGCGTACGAGCGGGTCGGGTTCTTCCCGCCCGTGCGCGGCGAGTAGCTCCGCGGTACAGGTGGACGGCTCGGTGGTCGGAGGGGCGGCGCGAAGCGTGGATCGCAGTGGCGGGGTGCCGCCGGCCGGCGACACCATCCAGATCGGCATCGCGGTGGACATCCCCGAGCCGTGGGGTGCCCTGCTCACCCGGCGGCGGGTCGAGGCCGGTGATCCGCTGGCGGTGCCCGCGCACGTGACGTTGCTCGGGCCCACTGAGATCCGGACGGCCAACCTGCCGGCGGTCGAGCGGCACCTGGCCGCCGTAGCCGCCGCGCACCTGCCGTTCACGCTGCACCTGCGGGGCACCGGCACGTTCCGTCCGGTCACCCAGGTGGTGTTCGTCGCGGTGGCCGCCGGGATCAGTGAGTGCGAGCTGCTGGCCGCGGCCATCGCCGCGGCGCCGGGCCTGCACCGCGAACTCCGGTTCCCGTACCATCCGCACGTCACAGTGGCTCAGGACGTCGCACCGGAGGCCCTGGACAAGGTGTACGAGGATCTGGCCGACTTCTCCGCGATGTTCGAGGTCGACGGGTTCACCCTCTTCTCGCACAGCGGGCAGGCCAGGTGGCAGCCGCGTCGGGACTTCTGCCTCGGCAACTGAAGCGCCGGCAACCGAACCGTCAGCACCTGAAGCATCTGCGACGCGCCGGCCGGCGAGCATCGGGAGCCGGTTGCCACTACAGCGGTGGGAGATCGGCGAGGATGATCGCGTGAACGTGATCGGCCAGATCGAGGCGGGCATCGACCGCTGGGTGAGCGCCGCGCGCCACCGGTCGGGGCTCTTCGATCACGTGTGGCGGGCCGGGGTGCTGTACGGCGAGGTGCTGGCCGGCCGATTGGCCGCCGCCATCGCCTACTACGGCTTCTTCGCCGTGTTCGCCCTCGCCCTTGTCGCGTTCTCCATCTTCGGGGCGATCCTGGAGGACAACGACGAGGTCAGCGCGGCGGCGGCCGACTTCCTCAAGGAGAATCTGCCGTTCCTGGACGCCGAGCAGATCGCCAACTCCAGCGGCACTGTCGGTGTGGTCGGCCTGGTCATCCTGGTCTTCACCGGGATCGGTTGGGTCGAGGCCATCCGGTCCTCGCAGCGGTTGATGTACCAGCTCAACCAGCAGCCGGGCAATCTGGTGGTGCGGCGGCTCGTCGACCTGGGCGTGATGATCGGCATCTTCGTGCTGCTCGGCGTCTCGGTCGCGGCGGTGGACGCGTTGGAGTCGCTGCTGCGTTTCCTGCTGCGCAGCACCGGGTCGGTGGGTCTGACCACCATCAGCGCGGTGCTCAGCGTGCTGGTCAACACAGTGCTCGCCACCGCGTTGCTGCTGGCAGTGCCCCGGCTGCGGATGAGCCGGTCCCGGCTGCGCCCGGTGGTGGTACTGGTGGCTGTCGGCATCACGCTGCTGAACACCGTCGGGCGATACTACGTGGTGCGGACCGAGCGGAACCCGGCGTACACCGTGGTGGCCGGCGCCGTTGGTCTGCTGCTGTACCTCTACCTGCTCAACCAGTTGGTGCTGTTCGGCGCGGCGCTCCTGGCGACCAGCACCAACGGCCGAGTGGTGGACCTGGCGGAAACCCCCGCCCCACCGAAGGATGTCGACGAGGGCATCGACCCCGGTGCGCCGGGCGGTGCGGGCTGATGACGGAAGGCGCGCAGGTGCTGATCTCGGTCGACCCGGATTCGTCGGTGCCCCCGTACGAGCAGGTGCGCGTGCAGCTTGCCGAGCTGATCGGCGACGGCCGGTTGCCGGTGGGCAGCCGACTGCCCACCGTCCGGCAGCTCGCCGCCGACCTGCGGTTGGCCGCGAACACGGTGGCCCGCGCCTATCGGGAGTTGGAGGCGGCCGGGCTGTTGAAGACCCGGGGGCGCAACGGCACCTTCGTCGCCCCCGGGCGGAACGACGCCGTCGACCGGTTGCAGCGGGCGGCGGCCGGCTACGCGGCGGAGGCCGCCCGGCTCGGCGTGCCGCCGGCCACCGCGCTCGCCCTGGTCCGCGCCGCCCTGGACGCGGTCCGCCCCGGCTGACCGGCCGCCGATCGACCGTCGGACGGGCGATAACTGAGCAGAACGGCGTCGTCGCTCGCGTTCGCGGACCATGATGAGCCGGTGGGCGCACTCATGACACTGGACCTGCCGGCGGACTCACCGCTCCTCGGCCTGCCATGGATCATCACTTTCGGTCCGCTCGGCGATCTCGACGAGTGGGAGCCGGTGGTCTGCGGGCCGTACGAGCGACCGCACGCGTTGGCCCTGGCCGAGGCGGTGGTGGCCGAGGAGCAGCTGATGGCCGTGGTGGAGCCGTTGCTGCCGGCGCTGTCCGCCGACGAGATCCGCAGTGAGATCGCCGCCGCGCAGGTCGCCGCCGAGGACGAGGCCCGTCAGGTGGAGGGGGCCGACCTGTACGGGGACTTCGAGGACGTGATCGACGAGGAGTTGGACGCGGCAGCCGACGAGGCCGGCCACGGTGAGCCCGCCGAAGCGCCGGACGAGGCCGAGGTACGCGCCGGCTTCACCCGGATCGCGGCGTTGCTCACCGCGAAGTGAGACGTCAGCGGGTCGGCGCGCGGTCCAGTACGCAGAACTCGTTGCCCTCGGGATCGGCGAGCACCGTGAACTGTTCGGCTCCGGTCTGCCCGACGTCGACCTGCCGCGCGCCGAGGCCCACCAGCCGCCGTACCTCGGACTGGGGGTCCGTGTCCGCGACCAGGTCGAGGTGCAGCCGGTTCTTGCCCCGCTTGGCGGTGCCCGAGCCCTGCAACCACACGGTGGGCGCGGCGGCGGACGGCTGCCCCGGCGGCCAGAGCTTGGCGCTGCCGTCGTCGCCCTTCTCGACCTCGTAGCCGAGCGCCGCGGACCAGAACGAGACCATCAGGTCCAGGTCCTCGACGTCGAGCGTGCACTGGGCGATCCGTACCACCATGGGGTCACCTCCGTAGTAATGGTGCCCAATGCGGTACCCGTGACATCTGCGGGTCTAACCACCGGCGGCACACGGACACCGGCGCCACGCGGAGCGGACTCCGCGCGGCGCCGGTGGCACCTCACCCCCCACCACAAGGGGCCGGTAGCCCAGTCGCCCGCCGGCGCGGGGCACGACGAACGACCAGGTCGAGAACGAGTTACCCGTTCAGCGCCGTTCCAACCAGACTGCCGCGTCAATTGGCAGCAGCTGGCCGGAGCCCTGTTCGGTGAGCTCGTCGCTGGCGACGAGCGGCTGACCGTACCCGTCGATCAGGACCGGCGCGCCGCTGAAGTTGACCACGCAGGTCAGCACTGAGGCGCCGGCTGAGCGGGAGAAGGCCAGCACGCCCGGCTCGCTCTCCCGCCAGGTCAACCCGTCGGCGTCGAGGGCGAGCGCGGGATGAACGTGGCGGATCCGCAGCGCGGTCCGGTACAGCTCCAGGGTCGAGCCGGACACGCCGGTCTGCGCCGCGACGGACAGCGCCTGCCAGAGCGCCGGGGCGGGTAGCCAGCTCAGCTCACTGCCGGCCGGTCCGAAGCCGTACGGGGCCAGCTCGCCGCTCCACGGGATGGGCACCCGGCAGCCGTCGCGGCTCTCGCCGGTGCGCAGGAACGCCGGATCCTGGCGCAGCTCGTCGGGGAGGTCGAGGACCTCCGGCAGGCCCAGTTCCTCGCCCTGGTAGAGGTAGGCGCAGCCGGGCAGGGCGAGCATCAGCAGGCTGGCGGCCCGGGCTCGGCGCAGCCCTTCGACGCCGTCGCCGTACCGGGTGACGTGCCGCTGCTTGTCGTGGTTGGACAGCACCCAGGTGGTCGGCGCCCCGACCACTGTCGCCTCGGCCAACGCGGTGTCGATCACCTTGCGGAACGAGTCGGCCGACCAGGTGGCGTCGAGGAAGTCGAAGCTGAACGCCTGGTGCAACTCGTCCGGACCGATGTAGCGGGCCAGGCGCTGTGGTGTCTCGGCCCACGCTTCGGCGACCGCCATCCGGCCACCCGGGTAGCTGTCCAGGATGGGCCGCCAGGCCCGGTAGATCTCGTGCACCTCGTCCTGGTCGAAGTACGGCAGCCGGCCCTTGCCGAGCAGTTCGACCTGGCGCTGGCCGGTGGTCGCCGTGCTGAAGCCGACGTCCGGCAGCCCTTCCGCCTTGATCATGCCGTGCGCCACGTCGACGCGGAATCCGTCGACGCCCCGGTCCAGCCAGAACCGCAGCACGTCCTCGAACTCGGTGCGGACCTCCGGGTGACGCCAGTTCAGGTCCGGCTGCGACGGGTCGAACAGGTGCAAATACCACTGACCGTCAGCGATCCGGGTCCAGGCGGGGCCGCCGAAGATGCTCTCCCAGTCGTTCGGGGGCAACTCGCCGTGGGTGCCCTTGCCGTCGGCGAAGAGGTAACGGGCCCGCTCCGGTGAGCCGGGGCCGGCGGCGAGCGCGGCGGTGAACCAGCGGTGCGCGCTGGAGGTGTGGTTGGGCACCAGGTCGACGATGATCCGCAGGCCGTGGGCGTGCGCGTCGGTGATCATCGCGTCGAAGTCGGCGAGGGTGCCGAACATCGGGTCGACGTCCCGGTAGTCGGCCACGTCGTACCCGCCGTCGATCATCGGCGACGTGTAGAAGGGTGTGAGCCACAGCGCGTCCACCCCGAGCTCGCGCAGGTACGGCAGGCGCTGCCGGATGCCCTGGAGGTCGCCGGTGCCGTCGCCGTCGCTGTCGGCGAAGCTGCGGACGTACACCTGGTAGACGACCGCGGAGCGCCACCAGTCGTCGTCGGTGGCGTGCGGCGGGGTGGCGGTGCTGATCATTCGAGCAATATGCCGGCCCGGCGCTGCAAGAGTCAAGCAGATCTTGCGTAAGAGAGGCGTGCGGAGGTCGGCGCGACAGCTGTGGAGCCGCGCACCACCAGCTCCGGGCGGAACAGGTACTCCGAGTGCGGGGCGCCGTGCCCGTTGATCTCGTCCACCAGGGCGCGGACGGCGGCCACCGCCATCGCGGTGACCGGCTGCCGCATGGTGGTCAGCGGCGGATCGGTGAAGGCCATCAGTGGGGAGTCGTCATAGCCGACCACGGAGAGGTCGTCGGGGACGTCGAGGCCGCGTTGACGGGCGGCCCGGATCGCGCCGAGCGCCATCAGGTCGGAGCCGCAGACCACGCCGGTGACGCCGCGGTCCAACAGGCGGCCGGCCGCCGCTTCGCCACCCTCCACCCCGAACAGTGACAGCTCGGCCAGCGGGCCCAGGTCGGCTTCGGCGACGCCGGCCAGCCGGGTCATCGCGGAGCGCCAGCCAGCCACCTTGCGCTGCACCGGGACGAACCGGTCCGGGCCGGTGATCAGGCCGATCCGGCGGTGCCCGAGCGCGACCAGGTGGGCGACGGCCAGTTCGGCCGCCTCCCGGTCGTCGCAGGAGACGAAGGGCGCGCCGATGCCGGGCACGTACCCGTTGATCATCACGACCGGCAACGGCCGGGCGAGCAGCGCCCGGTAGCGGTCGTGGTTGGCGGCCGTGTCGGCGTGCAGGCCGGAGACGAAGACGATCCCGGAAACCTGCCGGTCCAGCAGCATCTCCACGTACTCGTCCTCGGTCACGCCGCCGGCGGTCTGAGTGCAGAGCACCGGGGTGAAACCGCTCTGCGCCAGTGTGGACTCGATGACCTGGGCGAAGGCGGGGAAGATCGGGTTGTCCAGCTCCGGCACCACCAGGCCGACCAGACCTGCGCTGCGCTTACGCAGCCGGGCCGGGCGCTCGTACCCGAGCACGTCGAGGGCGGTGAGGACGGCCTGCCGGGTCTCCGGGGCCACGCCGGGGCGGTCGTTGAGCACCCGCGACACCGTGGCCTCGCTGACTTCGGCCTGCTGGGCGATGTCGGACAGTCGAGCGCGCATGGCGGCACTTTAGCCCACCGGCAAGTTCTTGCGGAGTGCTCTGCAAGCCCTTCCATAACTTGCAACGTCTTGCTAACGTCCCCGCAACATGCGAGAGCAGCGGCGCAGCATCCATGCGCCGGTTGGCAAGAACTTCCAGAGGTTTCCACTGGCGGGCCCGCCCTTCCCCCGGCGACCCGCCATGACGACAGGAGCACCGATGCGCATCCGTACCGCGGGTGTGGTCGCCCTCTTCGCCCTGGCGCTCGCCGCCTCAGGCTGCGGCGGCGACAGCGACGAGCCGGCCGCGAAGGACACCCCCAAGGCCGCCGGCGGCAAACTGGTGATCTGGGCGGACGACAAGCGGACCGCCGCCCTCAAGCCGTTCACCGAGAAGTTCGGCCAGGAGAACGGCGTCACCGTCGAGGTCCAGGCCGTCCCGAACGAGGACCTCCAGAACAACTTCGTGACCGTGTCGAGCCAGGGCGGCGGCCCGGACGTGGTGATCGGCGCGCACGACTGGATCGGCAACCTGGTCCAGAACGGCGCCATCGACCCGGTGCAGCTGTCCGACGAGCAGAAGGCCGCCTTCAACGAGACCGCCGTCAAGGCCGTCACGTTCAACGGCCAGCTCTACGGCGTGCCCTACGCCCAGGAGAACCTGGCGCTGATCCGCAACACCGAACTGGCCCCCGAGGCACCGAAGACAATCGAGGACCTGGTCGCCACCGGCAAGCAGCTCAAGGCGCAGAAGAAGGTCACCGAGACGCTCTGCCTCCAGGTCGGCCAGAAGGGCGACGCGTACCACATCTACCCGCTGTACACCTCGGCCGGCGGTTACCTCTTCGGCACCACCGCGAACGGCGACTACGACCCGAAGGACCTGGGCGTGGGCAAGCCGGAGTCGATCGCCGCGTTCAAGAAGATCGCCGCGCTCGGCGAGAAGGGCGAGGGCGTGCTGAAGCGCTCGATCGCCGACACCAACTCGACCGCCACCTTCACCGGCAAGAAGTGCGCCTTCCTGGTCTCCGGGCCCTGGGCCACCGCCGACGTGAAGAAGGCCGGCATCAAGTACGACGTCTCCGCCGTTCCCGGCTTCGCCGGCGGCAAGACGGCCGCGCCGTTCGTGGGCGTCCAGTCGTTCTACGTGGCGGCCAAGGGCAAGAACAAGGCTCTCGCCCAGGAGTTCGTCGCCAACTACGTCACCACGCCGGACCTGGCCGTGGCGCTCTACCAGGCCGACCCGCGCCCGCCGGCGCTGACCGCCGCGCTGGACCAGGTCAAGAGCAGCGACCCGGACCTGGCCAAGTTCATCGAGGCCGGGAAGAACGGCCAGGTGCTCCCGGCCATCCCGGCCATGGCCGCGATCTGGGACCCGTTCGGCAAGGCCGAGGCCGCCGTCATCGGCGGCGCCGACCCGACCAGCACGGTTACCGCGGCCGGCAAGACGATCGCCGGTTCGATCAAGTAATGAGCACACCGCTGTCCGGCCCGGGGCCTGCCCAGCAGGCCCCGGGCCGGGGGCCCGTCCGCACCGGGTCCCCGCGCACCTCCCGTACCGCGCGGAACCACGCGCCGATCACCGCGGCCGGCCTCGCCGCGAAGGTGATCCTGCTCGGCCTGGTGGCCGGGATCGCGATCTGGGCGGCCTTCCCGCTCGTGGCGGCCGAGAAGTGGGTCGGGCTGGCGGTGCTGGTGCTGACCACCGCCGCACTGTTCTATCTGTACCTGGGCCGCCGGCACGTCCCGGCGAAGTACCTCATCCCCGGCACGCTCTTCCTGATCGCCTTCCAGGTCGTGCCGGTGCTCTACACCGCGAGCACGGCCTTCACCAACTTCGGCGACGGCCACCGCGGCAGCAAGGACGACGCGATCGTCGCGATCCAGAGTTCGTCGGTCAAGCAGGTCCCGGGGTCCACCCAGTACCCGTTGTCGGTCGCCACCAAGGGCGACCCGGCCACCGGCGCCCTGGTCTTCCTGATCACCAAGCCAGGAACCGACACGGTCTCCGTCGGCGACGCCGGGGGCCTGCGTCCGCTCGATCCGGGCGCGGCCACCGTCGGCCCCGGCGGAAAGGTCACCGCGGCCGACGGCTACACCGTGCTGAACTTCGGCCAGGCCAGCGCCCGCAGCAAGGACATCACGGACCTGGTGGTGCCGACCGCCGGAGGCGCGCTGCGCTCGTCCGGCCTGTCCCGGGCGTACGAGGGCAAGGCCGTCCGGGCGTACGAGGCCGGCTGCGACTGCGTCAAGGACAGCGACAGTGGCAAGACCTGGACCGCGGACGGCGAGGTCGGCGCGTTCGTCGCCGCCGACGGCGAGCGGCTGGCCCAGGGCTGGAAGGTGAACGTCGGGCTGTCCAACTTCACCCGGGTGCTCACCGACGAGCGGATCTCCGGGCCGTTCCTCGCCACGCTGATCTGGAACTTCGCCTTCGCCATCGGCTCCACCGGCGGCACGTTCATCCTCGGCATGCTGATCGCCCTGGCGCTGCACTCGCCCCGAATGCGGGGCACCAACCTCTACCGGATGTTGCTGATCCTGCCGTACGCCATGCCGTCCTTCGCGATGCTGTTGGTCTGGCGGGACATGTTCAACACCGACTTCGGGCTGATCAACAATCTGTTCGGGCTCAGCGTCGACTGGTTCGGGCAGGACTGGTCGGCCCGCGCCGCGGTGATCCTGGTGCAGCTCTGGCTCGGCTACCCGTACATGTTCCTGGTGGCCACCGGCGCGCTACAGGCCATCCCACGGGAGTTGACAGAGGCCACCTCGGTCGACGGGGCGTCGCGCTGGCAGTCGTTCCGGGCGGTCACCCTGCCGCTGCTGCTGGTCGCGCTCTCGCCGCTGCTGATCTCGTCGTTCGCGTTCAACTTCAACAACTTCAACGCGATCTACCTGACCACCGAGGGCGCGCCGTTCCCGGCGGACAACCCCAGCAACGGCGCCACCGACCTGCTGATCACCTACACCTACCGGCTGGCGTTCGGTGGGCAGGCCGCACAGTTCGGCTTCGCCGCGGCCATCTCACTGTTCATCTTCGCCATCGTCGCGGTGGTGTCGGCGGTCAGCTTCCGGCGGACCCGCCAACAGGAGGAGGTGTACGCATGACCATGCTCACCGGCGCCGCCGTCACGGGCGGCGCGAACGGCCCGGCGGCGGTCGACCGCAACGCGGGCAAGCGGAAGAAGCGATGGTTCGCCGAGGTCGGCTGGCGGCACCTGGTCGGCCTGCTCGGCGTGCTGTTCAGTCTCTTTCCACTCGTGTTCGTCGTCTCGGCGGCGCTCAATCCGCTCGGCACCCTGTCGTCCACCGAGTTGGTGCCGACCGGCGGGGTGTCGTTGGAGAACTTCGGGAATCTGTTCGCGCACACCGGGTTCGCTGACTGGTTTCTGAACTCGCTGCTCATCGCCGGTGGGGCCGCGTTCGCCTCGGTCTTCCTCTCCGCGCTCGCGGCGTACGCCTTCTCCCGGATGCGGTTTCAGGGGCGACGGGTGGGGTTGCTGTCACTGCTGTTGATCCAGATGTTCCCGCAGTTCCTGGCGATCGTTGCGATCTTCCTGATCTTCGGCACGATCACCGACCTGTGGCCGGCCATCGGCTTCAACACCCCGTGGGGTCTGATGCTGCTCTACCTGGGTGGCGCGCTGGGCGTGAACACCTGGCTGATGAAGGGCTTCTTCGACACCCTGCCCCGGGAGCTGGACGAGTCGGCCACCGTGGACGGCGCCTCACACGCCCAGGTCTTCTTCCGGATCATGCTGCCGTTGGTGGCGCCGATCCTCGCGGTGACCGGGCTGCTCGCCTTCATCAACACCATCAACGAGTTCCTGATGGCGAGCGTCTTCCTCACCGACACGGACGCCAAGACCCTCGCGGTCGGCATGCGAGGCATGTTGCAGGGCGGCGAGCGGAACACCAACTTCGGCATCTTCGCGGCCGGCACCCTGTTGACCGCGATCCCGACGGTGCTGGTCTTCCAGTTCCTCCAGCGCTACATCGTCTCCGGGCTGACCTCGGGAGCCGTCAAGGGTTGAGACGAGCCGACCTGCAGCGGCCGGTTGATCGACTGATCCGCGCTCGTCGGCGGTTCCCTCTACTACAATCCGTCGTTCATAGGGAAGTATGGCGAGCGTGGAAGCTCTCAGACTCATCCTTCTCTACGTCCATCTGATCGGGTTCGCCCTGCTGCTCGGTGGCTCGATCGCCCAGTACGCCAGCGGTCGGCTGCGGATCAACCCGGCCATGCTGTGGGGCGCGGTGATCCAGTTGCTGACCGGGCTCGGCCTCGCCGCGCCGCTGCGCGACGGCGACGAGCCGGCACCGGCAAAACTTGTGACGAAGTTGGTGATCGCCCTGCTGATCTTCGTCATGGTCTTCTTCTCCCGGAAGCGGGACGTGGTCAACCGCGGTCATTTCCTCGCGATCGTCGGTCTGACCCTGGTCAACGCGGCGGTCGCGGTCTTTTGGCGGTAACGTCCGAGGAGGAAAACGCCTCCAGAAAACGGACGTTGCGGACGCCGTGGCGCTTGATTACCAGCACGAAGAGTGACTTGCCCCACGCAAGGGTTACACCCGGGTAACAGGCGCTCAACAGTCGTGCACGATTGTCGGCCGGTGGGTGGACGCGGGCGTACGCTCCCGTCCGTAACGTGGGACAGCCGGCGGCACACCCGCAGGTCGGCTGATGGGCTGCCACCGCACAAGGCGCGGTGTGCAATGGGAAGGAGACGTCTTGCGCTCGGTGCGTGGGATGCGGATCGCCTCGATCTTCGCGGTGGGTGGGCTCGCGCTCACCGCCGCCGCTTGTGGCGAGGCCCCCAAGGATGACAACAACGCCGGCAGTGGCGCCAAGAAGTTCAGCGCCTGCATGGTGACCGACGTTGGCGGCATCGACGACAAGTCGTTCAACGCCTCGGCCTGGAAGGGTCTGCAGGAGGCCAAGGCCGCCAACGACAACATCGACATCAAGTACGTCGCGTCGAAGGCCGAGGCCGACTACGAGCCGAACCTGACGCAGTTCGTCAACCAGAAGTGCGACTTCATCCTGGCGGTCGGTGGCCTGATGGGCGACGCCACCTCAAAGATCGCCAAGGCGAACCCGAACCAGCAGTTCGGCATCGTCGACGCCAACCCGGGTGACGCCAACGTCTACCCGATGCAGTTCGACACCGCCCAGGCCGCCTTCCAGGCCGGTTACCTGGCTGCGGGGATGACCAAGAGCGGCAAGGTGGGCACCTACGGCGCCGTGCCGATCCCGCCGGTGACCATCTTCATGGACGGCTTCGTCGACGGCGTGAAGCACTACAACACCGCCAAGGGCAAGAACGTCCAGGCGCTGGGTTGGAACAAGGAGACCCAGAAGGGCTCCTTCTCCAACGCCTTCGACAAGCAGGACGAGGGCAAGAAGGTCTCCGACGCGCTGGTCGCCCAGGGCGCGGACATCATCATGCCGGTCGCCGGCGGCTCCGGCCTCGGCACCACCGCCGCGGCCAAGGCCTCGGGCGGCAAGTACAGCACCATCTGGGTGGACGTCGACGGCTGCGAGAGCACTCCGGACTGCTCGGCGATCGTGACCACGGTCGTCAAGAACATCCCGGAGGCCGTCAAGGAGGCCGTGGTCAAGGCCGCCGGTGGCGAGAAGCTGGAGGCCAAGCCGGGCTTCGTCGGCACCCTGGCCAACAACGGTGTCTCGATCGCCCCGTACCACGACTTCGACAGCAAGGTTCCGGCCGAGCTGAAGGCCGAGGTCGACAAGATCAAGGCGGACATCGCCGCCGGCACCATCACCGTCACCTCGAAGGCCCAGCCGACCAAGTGACAACCGGCCGGCCGCTCCGGTGAGATCATCGGAGGGCCGGCGGGGGACAGTACGAACCGATCGGCCGCTCTGGCTCTGCGGACACCCCGCGGGGTCGGAGCGGCCGATCGCGCACCACGGCGGCCGGTCCGGTCCGGCCGGTACGACGGCAGCTAGGCTGCACCATCGCTCGCACTCCAGGAGGTTGCGCTGAGACTCGAACTGCGCGGCATCACCAAGCGGTTCGGTGATCTGGTCGCCAACGATCACATCGACCTGACGGTGGAGCCTGGAGAGATTCACGCCCTCCTCGGCGAGAACGGCGCGGGCAAGTCGACCCTGATGAACGTGCTCTACGGGCTCTACCAGCCCGACGAGGGCGAGATCCTGGTCGATGGCAAGCCGCTCAAGCTGAAGGGCCCGTCCGACGCCATCGGGGCCGGGATCGGCATGGTGCACCAGCACTTCATGCTGGTGCCGGTCTTCACCGTCACCGAAAACATCATGCTCGGCGCCGAACAGATCAGGGGCGGCATCGCCGGCTTCCTGGACCGGCGGCGGGCCCGGCGCGAGGTCACCGAGGTGTCCGAGCGCTACAACCTGCGGGTCGACCCGGACGCGGTGATCGAGGACCTGCCGGTCGGCATCCAGCAACGCGTCGAGATCGTCAAGGCGCTCACCCGCGACGTCGACCTGCTCATCCTGGACGAGCCGACCGCCGTGCTCACCCCTCAGGAGACCGAGGAGTTGCTGACGGTCATGCGGTCGCTCAAGGCGGCCGGCAAGTCGATCGTCTTCATCACCCACAAGCTCGGCGAGGTCAAGGCCATCGCCGACCGGATCACCGTGATCCGACGCGGAAAGACCGTCGGCACCGCCTCGCCGGAGGCCAGCCGGGACGAGTTGGCCGCGTTGATGGTCGGGCGCAACGTCCGGCTCACAGTGGACAAGACCCCGGCCACGCCGGGCGACCCGGTGCTGGAGGTGTCCGGGCTGGTCGTCGACGACGACCGGCAGATCCGCGCTGTCGACGGCGTCGACCTGACCGTACGCGCGGGCGAGGTGCTCGGCGTGGCGGGCGTACAGGGCAACGGTCAGACCGAGCTGATCGAGGCGATCATGGGCCTGCGCCCGGCGCTCGCCGGCACGATCAGCCTGGCCGGCGACCGGATCAACGGCTGGAAGCCCAAGAAGGTGCTCCGGGCGGGCGTCGGTTACGTGCCCGAGGACCGCAGCGTGGACGGCCTGATCAAGGAGTTCAGCGTCGCGGAGAACCTGGTGCTGGACATCTACGACCGGCCGCCGTTCGGTGCCGGGCTCGCGCTGAAGCCGGACGCGATCGCCGCCTCCGCGAAGGAGCGGATCGAGCAGTTCGACGTTCGCACCTCATCGGCCGACGCGGCGGTGGGCACCCTCTCCGGCGGCAATCAGCAGAAGGTGATCGTGGCCCGGGAGCTGTCCCGGCCGCTGAAGCTCTTCATCGCCGCCCAGCCGACCCGTGGCGTCGACGTCGGGTCGATCGAGTTCATCCACAGCCAGGTCATCCGCGAACGGGACATCGGCACCGCCGTTCTGGTGGTCTCCAGCGAACTCGACGAGGTGATCGGGTTGGCTGACCGGATCGCTGTGATGTACCGCGGCCGGATCATCGGCATCGTCGGCCCGGACACCCCGCGTGAGGAGATCGGCCTGCTGATGGCCGGCATCAGCCCGGACGAGGCCCACGACGCCGTCGCAGCACCCGCCGCCGACAAGCCCGGTGCGGCGACCGCCGCCGACAAGCCCGCAGCGGCCGACGGGGGCCCGGCGAGCGATGCAGGCCCCGCGAGCGAGGACGAGGCATGACCAACCCCAACCCGCAGTCGGGCTCCCCGGACAAGGAGCCGGCGAGCGAGGCGCAGGCCGCGCAGAACGCGCTCGGCAACACCGAACGCGCCGAGGTGGCGACCGAGCCGGACCGCTCGGCGGCGAAGCCGGGCCCCGAGCCTGAGCCGAAGCCGAGTCTGGGCCGGTTCTTCCTGGACAACCTCTGGGCGGCAAACACCTTCACTGTGACCCTCTTGTCGTTGGTGCTGGCGATAGTGGTCGGCGCGGTGCTGATGATCATCTCTGATCCCGATGTCCTCTCCACCTACTCGTACATCACCTCGCGCCCGTCCGACGCGATCAACTCCAGCTGGACGCTCGTCAGCGAGGCGTACGCGAACCTGTTCAAGGGCTCGATCTTCGACCCCGAGGCGTTCTCCGGCTGGTTGGACGGCGCCAACGGCTGGCAGGCAGTGCTCGCGCCGATCTCGGAGACGCTGACCTACGCGGCGCCGCTGGTCTTCACCGGTCTGTCGGTGGCGCTGGCCTTCCGGGGCGGCCTGTTCAACATCGGCGCCCAGGGCCAGGCCACCATCGGCGTGATCATGGCGGCGCTGGCCGGCTTCCTGCTGCCGCTGCCGCCCGGCCTGCACCTGCTGGTTGCGGTGCTGGCCGGCGCGCTGGGTGGAGCGATCTGGGGTTTCATCCCCGGCATCCTCAAGGCCCGTGCCGGCGCGCACGAGGTGATCAACACGATCATGCTCAACTACGTCGCCACGTACTTCCTCACCTGGTTGATCGTGCAGAACGGCGTGCAGGACCCGAACCGCACCGACGCGATCAGCAAGGCGGTGGACACCTCCGCCCAGCTGCCCCGACTGCTCGGCGACAACCTGCGGGTGCACGCCGGCATCCTGCTCGCCGTGCTGGCCACCTGGGCGGTCGCCTGGCTGCTCAACCGCTCGACGCTCGGCTTCGAGCTGCGCGCGGTCGGCGCCAACCCGGACGCCGCCCGGACCGCCGGCATCAGCGTCACCCGGACGTACATCCTGATCATGGTCTTCGCCGGAATCCTGGCCGGCCTCGGCGGCTCGAACATGGTGCTCGGCTCCACAGCCAGCGCGTTGACCCCGCTGGTGGTCGCGCAGATCGGCTTCGACGGCATCCTGGTGGCGCTGCTCGGGCGGGTGAAGCCCTGGGGGGTGCTGCTGGCCGCGCTGCTGTTCGGTGCGCTGCAGGCCGGTGGTAACCGGATGCAGTCGTACTCCGGGATCTCGCTGGAGCTGGTGACAGTGCTCCAGGCGCTGATCGTCATCTTCATCGCCGCACCGGCCCTGGTGAAGGCGATCTTCCAGCTCCGGGCCGCGCGTGCCGCCCGGTTGCAGACGAGCCTGGCGAAGGGCTGGTAACTCATGTCCACCATGGCTGTCCCCGACATCGCGGTCGCCCCGGTCGACGAGGGCTTCTGGACCCGCAGCCGGAAGGTCGGTCTCACGCTGCTGGCGCTCGGCCTGCTGTCCGCGGTGCTCTTCGGCGCGCTCGCCACCGACCAGCAGGCCCGGTTCACGCTCAGCGACGACGCGGCCGGCGCCGCACTGGAGATCAACGGCACGATCGGGGCGATCCTGTTCGGGATCATCACGATCGCCGCCGGCGCGGCGCTGCTCGCCGGGGTGCCGAAGCGGTGGTTCCTTCCCGTGCTCGGCGTCGGGCTGGTCGCCTTCGTGCTGTCGTTCCTCTGCTGGCAGGTCTCCGCCGCGCCGGCCGGGCAGAACTTCATGCCGCTGGTCAACATCATCAGGGGCACGTTCATCCTGGCCCTGCCGCTGATCTTCGGCGCGCTCGCCGGGGTGCTCTGCGAACGGTCCGGCGTGGTCAACGTGGCCATCGAGGGCCAACTGCTGATGGGCGCGTTCAGCGGGGCCCTGTTCGGCAGCATCTCCGGCAGTGTGTGGGTGGGTCTGGTCGCCGCCGCCATCGGCGGCGCGTTCATCTCGCTGCTGCTGGCCGTCTTCGCCATCCGCTACCTGGTCGACCAGGTCGTCATGGGCATCGTGCTGAACCTGCTGGCCGTCGGCGTCACCGGCTTCCTCTACGAGCGGCTGATGCAGACCGACGCCGCGAAGTACAACAGCGCGCCCCGCTTCAGCAACTGGGAGATCCCGCTGCTGAAGGACATCCCGGTGCTCGGTCCGGCGTTGTTCCGCGGCAACATCTTCCTCTACCTCGGGCTGCTCCTGGTGCTCGTGATCCACATCGGGCTGTTCCGCACCCGGTGGGGGCTGCGGACCCGCTCGGTCGGCGAACACCCGATCGCCGCCGACACGCTCGGCGTCAAGGTGCTGCGGGTCCGCTACCGCAACGTGCTGCTGGCCGGCGTGGTCGCCGGCATCGGCGGCGCGTCCTACACGCTGGCGCTCTACTCGTTCACCAAGAACATGATCGGTGGTAAGGGCTTCATCGCCCTGGCCGCGCTGATCTTCGGCCGGTGGAACCCGACCGGCGCGCTGCTCGCCGCGCTCTTTTTCGGATTCGCCGACCAGCTCGCCACCTACCTGGGCGCGATCAGCAGCTCGATCCCCAGCCAGTTCCTGGCCATGCTGCCGTACCTGGCGACCATCCTGGCGGTCGCCGGGCTGGTCGGCCGGGTCCGGGCACCGGCCGCCGACGGCAAGCCGTACATCAAGGGCTGACGCCTGAGCCGTGCCCGGCGGGCCTCCCGCCGGGCACGCTTCGCGCCCATCCAGCCCTTCCCAGGGGTACGCCTGAACGTGGCGCACGGTGAACGCAGCTGTGCAGACAACGAAGACCACCAGTGACCGTCGGCTGGCGAGCCTCCTCCCGGCTGTTGCAGGGTCAGCCGAGCGGCCCGATCTGCTTGGCCAGGCCGACGAACGACTGCCACGTCTGCGGGTTGAAGAGAAGGACGCCGCCATCGCGGTCCTTGGTGTCGCGCACGAGCACGACGTCCGGCAGGTTGTCGGCCACCTCTACGCACGACCCGCCATTGGAGCCGGAGCGAGTTGACTTGTGCCACCTGGCACCGGTCATGTCCATGTCTGCGCCGCTTCCTTGATCAGCTCGAGTGACTGCCGGCGGGAGAGGGCCTCGCCTCTGACCACCTCCCACGTCGCCTGGAGGGTAGCAAGGTCATCGGCGCTGTTGACTATCTGTGCTCGCACCTGGTGGTCAAGGTGGGCGACCACCGAGCCATCAGTCTGGGTAGCCAGGATGAACCCGCCCTGCAATCACGCTGCCCATGGCTCCTCATTCCCTGCTTAATCTCATCGGCATGCTTCTCGGGGTTGCCCAGCGCTGCTCACCGAAAGTGTGCGGCAAGTTATTCAGCGTGAGTGCGTATCGAAGATAGTCCGGTCCTTAGCAGCGTGTGAAGTGCGCGGTCTCGTCGAGATGCTTCCCGGCGGCGCCTCGGCACCGCGCGGTTCGGAGCCGGGACCCGAACTAAATCACCGGAGCGGGTGCGGTGGCGCGGCCGAGTTTCCGAAGGCTGCCCGTGCATCCGGCCCTGCCCACTTCTGACCTGGGCTACTTGGGCAGAATGGTGGCATGACCGACATTGACTGGGCGCGGCTGCGCGCCGCTGCCACCGACGCGATGCGGCACGCGTACGCGCCGTACTCGACGTTTCCGGTCGGCGCGGCCGCGCTGGTCGACGACGGCCGCATCGTGGTCGGCTGCAACGTGGAGAACGCCGCGTACGGGGTGACGCTGTGCGCCGAGTGCGGAGTGGTTTCCAGCCTGCACGCCACCGGCGGCGGTCGGCTCGTCGCGCTCTCCTGCGTCGACGCCACTGGTGAGCCGCTGATGCCGTGTGGTCGCTGCCGGCAGCTGCTCTGGGAACACGGCGGGCCGGAGTGCCTGATCGAGAGCAGGACCCGCCCGCTGCGGATGGCCGAGCTGCTGCCGCACGCCTTCGGCGTGGAGGACCTGGAAGCCGTCACCGGGGAGACGCCGGTGCCGGTCGTGCCGGAGCGACTGGCCGCCTGGCGGGGGCGCGGCACCGTCTTCGTGCACCCGGACATGTCCGCCGGGCAGCAGGTCTGGACCGCGTACTGGGAGCGGTCGGCCGGAGACGACGTCGGCGCCGAGACCGGGGTGCTGGAGGAGGCGCCGAGCTGGGACGAGCCGGCCGAGGCGATTACCTGGGGCCTGGCCCGGACACCACGGGTGGTGGTGGTCGACGCGACCGGCACCATCTTCTGGGCCGGCGAGGGTGAACCGCCTGCGGAGATCCCGGTGCGCTGGGCTGCTGGTTGATCCCAAGGCCGCAGCCATCACATCTCAGGGCCGTGAGCCACTGCGAGGGCTGCCCTGCCTGCTCCGCGATCTTGCACTTCCTGTCCCGACGCAAGGGGCGCATCCACCCATATCAACAACAGAAACTGCAAGATCGGCGCGGTCCTCTTGCTCGGCTCACGTTGATCTACCACGAGTCCGTTCTCCAGCAGAGGATTGACCTGCCGGCCGCAGCCCTAACGCATAACGCAACGGCGTTGTCCTGGAAGTAGTGCCCACCTCAACGCGCCAGGGGACTACTTCATGGTTCGAGCGCGACCATGAGGGCACTGCACGGCGGCGCAGCCCTGAACGCAACGACGTGAGAAGGAACCACACGGTGAGTGCTTTTACTGCTGTTGACGTTATTCGGGCCAAGCGGGACGGGGGTGTGCTGTCGGACGCGCAGATCGACTGGGTGGTCGACGCGTACACCCGGGGGGTTGTCGCCGACGAGCAGATGTCCGCGCTGGCCATGGCGATCCTGCTCAACGGCATGACCGGGCCGGAGATCGCTCGGTGGACCGCCGCGATGATCGCCAGCGGTGAGCGGTTGGACCTGTCGGCGGTACGCCGGCCGACTGTCGACAAGCACTCCACCGGCGGCGTCGGTGACAAGATCACTCTGCCGCTCACCCCGCTGGTGGCGGCGTGTGGCGCGGCAGTGCCGCAGCTGAGCGGCCGGGGTCTCGGGCACACCGGCGGCACGTTGGACAAGTTGGAGTCCATCCCGGGCTGGCGGGCCACGGTGAGCAACGACGAGTTCATCGCCCAGCTGGACGAGGTCGGTGCGGTGATCTGCGCGGCCGGTGCCGGGCTCGCCCCCGCCGACCGCAAGCTGTACGCGTTGCGCGACGTGACCGGCACCGTGGAGGCGATCCCGCTGATCGCCAGCTCGATCATGAGCAAGAAGATCGCCGAGGGTACCGGGGCGCTGGTCCTCGACGTCAAGGTCGGCTCGGGCGCCTTCATGAAGTCCGTCGACCAGGCCCGCGAGTTGGCGCGCACCATGGTCGAGCTGGGCGGTGCGCACGGGGTGCGGACGGTAGCCCTGCTCACCGACATGTCCACCCCGCTCGGTCTGGCGATCGGCAACGCGGTCGAGGTGACCGAGTCGGTCGAGGTGTTGGCCGGTGGTGGACCGGCCGACGTGGTGGAGCTGACCCTCGCACTGGCCCGGGAGATGCTCGACGCCGCCGGTCTGCCGGACGCCGATCCGGCTGCTGCGCTGCGCGACGGCCGGGCCATGGACTCCTGGCGGGCGATGATTCGGGCGCAGGGCGGTGACCCGGACGCGCCGCTGCCAACGGCTGCCGAGGTGGAGGTGGTCCGCGCCGAGCGTGACGGGTACGTCGCGGCCGTCGACGCGTACGCCATGGGGGTTGCGGCGTGGCGGCTCGGCGCGGGTCGGGCGCGCAAGGAGGACCCGGTCAGCGTGCCGGCCGGTGTGGTGTTGCACAAGCGGCCGGGTGACGAGGTGCGGGCCGGTGACCCGCTCTACGAGCTGCGCGCCGACGATGCGACGCGGATTCCGGCCGCGCTGACCGAGGCCGCAAACGCGGTGCGGATCGCGCCGACGGCCCCGGCGGCGACGTCGTTGGTCATCGAACGCATCGGCTGATCGAACCGGCGTCGCCCTGGCGTGGTGCCGGTCACCTGGGAGCGCTATTGTCGCAGGCCAAGGGGGGACAACCGGCCTTGAGCCGGCGCGAGCAGACAGGAAGATCCGCCGTGACCGTTGCTGCCCCCGACCCACGTGAGGTGCGCGAGGCGAGCCTGGACGAGCTGTCCCGGCTCGGCCTGCCGTTGCCGCCGGCCCAGTTTCCCCTCGTGTGGGAGCCGGGTGACCACATCGACCTGCGCCCGACCGCGGAGATCGAGGCGCGGATCGCGGTGCTGCACCTGATCCTGGCCCGCTGTTTCGGGATGCCCCCACAGGCGGCGATGAGCTGGCTGCTCGGCTCGCACCTGGTCGACATGGTCACCCCGCCGGAGTGGCAGTTCGTGATGGGCGGCAAGGGCGACCACCGGTCGTTCGTGCTGCATCACGACGCTCTCTTCGCGCTGGCCTGGGTACTCGGGCTGAGCAAACAGCTCGACCCGACGTTGGCCGTCGACGAGCGGCTGGTCGAGCGGCTGCCGCACATCGCCGAGGGGGAGACCTTCCCGCACTGGCGCTCCCGGATCCTCACCGCGCCGCAGCACCCGGCCGACGCGGCCGCCCTGCTCGACCTGCACTACTGCCTGGACTGGGCGTACCTGGAGACCGAGCGCGGCGGCCGGCGGGCGCCCGGCCTGGTCGACGCGAACGCGATCGGGCAGCGGCGGTGGGCGCTGGAGTGGGCGGTCATTCTGCGCGGGCCGTACCACGACGAGCCGCCCGGTTGGGAAGAGGTCGACCTCTCCACCTGAGGTCAGCGAGGTCGCAGGACGTCGAGCCGGACCGCCACTGTGACCCGGGCCGGTTCGGGCAGCGCGGCCAGCCGGGTGGCGAGCGCGGCCGGGTCGGTGTGCCAGGCGCTGGGGCCCATCCCCACGAGGGTGGCGACCTCCGGCCGGGTCAGCGCCAGCTCGGCCCGGTGCACGGCCGAGCTGACCGGCGTGAAGTGCCCGCCCAGGCTGGCGGCCACCCGGTCGGCCTTGTCCGGGTCCACCCGCAGCAGGTCGAGGACGTCCACCAGCTCGGCGAGGTGGTCGGTGTCGGGCGTGACCACCAGCAACACGCCGGCCGGGTCGAGCACCCGGTGGAACTCCGGGCCGTTGCGCGGGGCGAAGACGTTCAGCAGCACGGCGGTCGAGGCGTCCGCGAGCGGCAGTCGCTGCCAGGTGTCGGCGAGCGCGGCGGCGGCCCGGGGATGCGCGCGGGCCGCGCGGCGCAGCGCCGGCTTGGACACGTCCAGGGCCAGACCCACGGCGTCCGGCAGCGCCGCCAGCACCGCGCCGAGGTACCGGCCGGTGCCGGCGCCGGCATCCACCACCAGGGGGTACGCCTCGAGGTCGGGCGTCGCGCGGGGCCGACCGGCGGCTTCCGTCGCGGCATCGGAGAGGGCGGCCGAGATGAGGTCGTAGTGCCCGGCGGTGAGGACGTCCGCCCGGGCGGCGACCATCTCGGCGCTGTCGCCGGCGTGTGGGGCGCGCCCGGCGAGCAGGTTGACGTACCCCTGTCTGGCGATGTCGAAGCTGTGCCGGCGCGGGCAGCGCAGCGCGTTGGAGGTGCCGGCGGTGGCCTCGGCCAGCGGCTCGCCGCAGACCGGGCAGCGCAGCCGGTCGAGGATGCGGGGGTCCACGTCAGAGCTCCGCATCGTGGCGTGGCTGGGGCGCCCGCCCACCGAGGTGGTCGACCACCCGGTGGGTGAGCGCGCCGAGGGCGTCGACCTCCGCGGGGGTCAGCAGGTCGATCAGGTGCCGGCGGACGGCGGCCACGTGACCGGGGGCGGCGGACTCGATGGCCCGCCGACCGGCGGGGGTGAGGACGACGACCGAGCCCCGGGCGTCGTCGGCGCACTCCTCTCGGGTCACCAGGCCGCGCTGCTGCATCCGGGTCAGGTGGTGGGAGAGCCGGCTGCGCGACCAGAGCATGCGGTCTGCCAGCTCCCGCAGGCGCAGCCGCCCCTGCGGTGTCTCGGAGAGGTCGGACAGCACGTCGTAGTCGGCCTCGGAGAGGCCGGCGTCCTGGGTCAGCTCCCGGGCCAGCTCCAGGTCGAGCAGTCGACGCATCCGGCGGTAGCCGCGCCAGGCGCGGTCCTCCCGTTCGTCCAGCCACCGGGGTACGTCCATCCGTCGAGTCTAACGCTGTCGTTGACATGTCATCGACTTGGTCTTAGATTCGATGACATGTCAACCAATCCTCTCCAGCGGCGGAGCGCGCCGACCGCCGCCGCGGGCGACCGACTGTGGGAGCTGTTCGGCCAGCGCGGGCGCGGAGTGCTGGTCACCCTGCGCCGGGACGGGCGGCCCCAGCTGTCCAACCTCGACTACCTGGCCGAGCCGGGGTTGATCCGCTGCTCCACCACCGGGGACCGGGCAAAGGTGCGCAACCTGCGCCGCGACCCCCGGGCCAGCTTCCACGTGACCACGCCGGACGGCGGCGCGTACGCGGTCGCGGACGGGACCGTGACGCTCAGCGAACCGGCAGTGGCCACCACCGACGAGACGGTCGACGAACTGGTCGAGGTCTACCGCCGGATTCGCGGCGACCACCCGGACTGGGCGGACTACCGGGCCGCCATGGTCGCCGACGGGCGGCTCGTGATCCGGCTCGACGTGCACCGGGTGTACGGCTGGCGGCCGTGACGCCCCGGCCGGTCCCGTACCGGTCCGGCCAGGCCGCTGACTAGGGTCTGAGCATGGTCGCAACTATCCGGTACGAGGACATCGTCAAGGTCCCGAAGGCGCTGCTGCACGACCACCTCGACGGCGGGCTGAGGCCGGCGACGATCGTCGACCTGGCTGCCGAGGTGGGCCACGGACTGCCCACCACGGATCCGGAGGCGCTCGGACGCTGGTTCGCGGACGCGGCGGACTCCGGTTCGCTGGAGCGCTACCTCGAGACGTTCGCGCACACAGTGGCGGTCATGCAGACCGCGCCCGCGCTGCGTCGGGTGGCCCGCGAGTGCGCCCTCGACCTGGCCGCCGACGGCGTGGTCTACGCCGAGGTGCGGTTCGCCCCGGAGCAGCACCTGGAACGGGACCTCAGCCTGGACGAGGTGGTCGAGGCGGTGCTGGCCGGGTTCGCCGAGGGCACCGCCCAGGCGGTCGAGGCGGGCCTGACCATCCGGGTGGGCACCCTGCTCACCGCCATGCGGCACGCCGCCCGTTCCCAGGAGATCGCCGAGCTGGCCGTGCGGCACCGGGACGCCGGGGTGGTCGGCTTCGACATCGCCGGCGCCGAGGCGGGCTTCCCGCCCACCCGGCACCTGGACGCCTTCGAGTACCTGCAACGGGAGAACTTCCACTTCACCATCCACGCCGGCGAGGCGTTCGGTCTGCCGTCGATCTGGCAGGCGATCCAGTGGTGCGGGGCGGACCGGCTCGGCCACGGGGTGCGGATCGTCGACGACATCGCGCCCGACGGCTCACTCGGCCGGCTGGCCGCGTACGTCCGGGACAAGCGAATCCCCCTGGAGCTGTGCCCCTCGTCGAACGTGCAGACCGGCGCGGTGGCCTCGATCGCGGACCACCCGATCGGCCTGCTGCGCGACCTGCGTTTCCGGGCCACCGTCAACACCGACAACCGGTTGATGAGCGGCACCTCGATGTCGCGGGAGATGTCGCTGCTGGTGGAGACGTTCGGCTACGGCTGGAAAGAGTTGCAGTGGTTCACCATCAACGCGATGAAGAGCGCCTTCATCCCGTTCGACGAGCGGCTGCGGATCATCGACGACGTGATCAAGCCGGCGTACGCGAAGTTGATGGCCTGAGCTCAACCATGTGGGTGGCCGGCGAGCAGCCCGGCCACCCGGCGCAGCACCTCCCGGGCCCGGGCCGCCTCCGCGCCGAGGCCCATCTGCCGACGCAGCACCGCGGGCTCGGCCCGTAGCAGCGTCACCCCGCGCCGAATCAGCACCCGAGGCGCCTTGCGCTGCTCGGACAGGTCGCGGGCGAGTCGGCGCAGGAAGGTGGCCCCGCGCGGGCGGCGCAGCGCGTACGCCCCGGCGAGCAGGCCACGGCGACGGCACTCCTCGACGATCTCGGCGGCGAAGATCCCTTCGGCCACGAAAAGTGGCGATCCGGCGACATCAAATGGCCGGGTGGCTACCCGTCGATCGGCACCGATCGCATAAACCGGCACATCGGCTCGGCCCTCGCGGGCAAGTTGGGCAATGATTTCCACCGCACTGGGGGCGTCCCAGGAGTGCGGCGATTCCCAATCCACCTGGCCGTTTCGTCTCGGCAACGTAGGGTCATCGCCGTCTTTGTAGAAGTCGTCCAAGCACAGCACCGGCAAGCCGGTTTGCTGCGCTATGTACGACTTTCCGGACCCCGATGGGCCGGCTAGTAGGACAACACGGTGCGGATGTTCCATTACCTTCAGTTACTCCGGCCAGACAGACTGCTATCAAATCGCATCAACATCTCATCACACCTTCGGTCCGGGACAACCTGGGCTTTCTTCTTGTCGACCGGCGTGATGGAATCTCGGGGGTCCGACCCGCCGGGTCGGTCGCTGGGCGTTGCCCGGGGCAACGCGTTCAAGCTGTAATCGCGAGGGCGGTGACGTGAGCAAACGGCCAAAGACGGCGGGCTCCTTCCTGTCGCGGCTGCGCCGGCCGGCCAGCCGGCTCCGGGACATGCCGATCTGGTCCAAGCTCGGTCTCATCATGATCGTGCCGACCATCGCCACGGTCGTGGTGGGCACCAGTGGTCTTATCGACCACGTGGAGACGCTCAACAATGCCAACCGAGCTGGCGACCTGGCGAATCTGTCGAGCTATTCGGGTGACCTGGTCGACAGCCTGCAGGACGAGCGGACCGCCGCCGTGCTGCTGCTGGGCGCGAACGGGACGCAGCCGACGGCGCAGTACCAGGAGGCCTACAACCGGGTGAACTCCCGGGTGGACCAGGACGCGGCCCCCTACCGGCAGCAGCGGGCCGAGATCGAGGACCTGCCGAGCAGCCTCGAGGGTCTGCTCGACAGCATCGACCAGAACCTGCAGGACCTGGCGGGCGTCCGCAGCCAGGTGTTCAACGGAAAGCTCGCGCTCACCGAGACCGTGCAGGCGTACGAGGGTCTGATCAGTGACCTGCTCGCCATCCGCGACTCGTCCACGCAGCTCGCCGGTGACAACCAACTGAGCGACCGGATGCGCGCCGCCGCGGCGGTCGCCCGGGAGAAGGAGTTCCTGGCCGTACGCCGGGTCGTCGTGCACCGCGCACTGGGCGTTCAGGGCCGACAGCGCCTGACCCCGGCACTGCGCAGGGACTACGTCGCCAGTGACACCGGCCAGCAGCAGGCCCTGCAGAGCTTCAAGGCCGTCGCCACCCCGGACGACGCGAAGTTCCACGACCAGACGGTCGCGGGCGGCGACCGCCGGCAGGCACAGAACTACACCGGCTGGATCGACGGCAACACCACCGGCGACATGCGCGGTGCGCCGTTCGGCCCGGACCAGTGGGAAGCCGCCATGACGGCCAACGCCAAGCTGATCCGCACCGTCGAGCGGAAGCTCGACAGTGAAGTGGTCAACCAGGCCGACACCCTCCGCTCGGACGTCCAGCGCCAGGTCTTCCTGGAGACCGGCCTACTGCTCAGC
Source organism: Micromonospora sp. H61 (assembly GCF_018070325.1). GTDB lineage: Bacteria > Actinomycetota > Actinomycetes > Mycobacteriales > Micromonosporaceae > Micromonospora > Micromonospora salmantinae. The sequence continues at coordinate 8,771 of NZ_JAGPXY010000035.1, read as the reverse complement.
ATGCTGCTGCTGGCCATCCTCTTCGCCTACCTGGTGGCCCGCTCGATGGCCCGCTCACTCCGTGAGCTGCGGCAGGGCGCGCTCTCCGTGGCCCAGTACGGCCTGCCACAGGCGGTGGCCCGTCTGCGCGACCCGCAGGTCGTCGGGCAGCTCTCCCCGGTGCAGCTGGCCAACCAGATCGCCGAACCACTGCCGGTGCGCAGCAAGGACGAGTTCGGCCAGGTGACCGAGGCGTTCAACGCCGTCCACCTGGAAGCCGTCCGCACGGCCGCCGAGCAGGCGGCACTGCGTGCCTCCGTCGCGACCATGTTCGTCAACCTCGCCCGTCGTTCCCAGATCCTGGTCGACCGCCTCATCGGGCACCTCGACCGGCTGGAGCGCGGCGAGGAGGACCCGGACCGGCTGGCCGAGCTGTTCCAGCTGGACCACCTGGCCACCCGGATGCGCCGTAACGACGAGAACCTGCTGGTGCTCGCCGGTGCCGACTCCACCCGCGTGCAGCGTGAGCCGGCCGCCCTCATCGACGTGCTGCGCGCCGCGCAGTCCGAGGTCGAGCACTACACCCGGATCGATTTCGGTGTCATCGACCGCGACATCGAGGTCGCCGCGCACGCGGTCAACGACCTGGTGCACCTCGTCGCGGAACTGTTCGACAACGCCACCGCGTTCTCCCCGCCCGACTCGCAGGTCATGGTCGAGGCCCGGCGTGTCGGCGACCGCGCCTCGCTGTACGTCGAGGACCGCGGTATCGGCATCAGCGCCGAGCAGCTGCACGACCTCAACGAGCGGCTCGCGACGCCACCGCAGGTCGACGTGGCCGTGTCCCGGATGATGGGCCTGGTCGTGGTCGCCCGACTGGCGTCCCGGCACGGTGTCCGGGTCGAACTCCGCCCCGGCAACGATCGCGGCACGGTCGCCGACGTGACCCTGCCCACCTCGGTGCTGGTGCCCCGGGCGCTCTCCGGTCGGGTGCAGCAGCCTCCGGCGCTGCCGGCGGCCGGCGCTCCCCAGTTCGGTGGTCCGCAGTCCGGTGGGCCCGCACCGGTGTTCGGCGCGCTGCCCGCGCTGGGCAACGGCCCTCGCCCGAGCGAGTCCGGAAACCAGGTCACCCTGGGCGGTCGCCCGTTCGACCCCGCCACGCGCAACGGTGCCGGCGCCCCGGCCAACGGTGGCGCGTACCGGTCGATGCCGGCCTGGTCCGACCTGACCGGCGCGGCCGGGACGAACGGCGGTGACGGGTTCACCCCCCGGTCGGCCAACGGCCAGGGCACCGACCCGCTGCCGCAGCGCCGGGCCGGGGACGAGACCCCGACCACCGGCCAGCAGCCGGCCATTCCGCGTCAGCTGCCGAGCAGCCCCGAGGCGCACCCGTACTCGGCGCCGCCGGTCTCCGCGCAGCCCTACTCCGGTGCGCCGGTCTCCGCCTCGCCGGCATCCGGCCAGCCGTACTCCGGGCAGCCCTACTCGGGTGCGCCGTACGGCGGCGCGCCGGTGTCCGCCGCTCCGGCCTCCGGGCAGCCGTACGCCGGTCCGCCGGTGTCCGCGGCGCCGGTCTCGGCCTCGCCGGCGTCCGGGCAGCCGTACTCGAACCAGCCGTACTCGGCGCCGCCGGCGTCCAGCCAGTCGTTCAGCGGCTTCGCGCCCCGATCCGCCCCGCCCGCGCAGGCACCCAACGCCCCGGCGCCGCCGGCCTGGCCGCCAGTGCCGGGTAGCGACCGGGACACGGCCACCCCGCCGGTGCCCGAGCGGCTCGCCGCCGCGCTGGACATGACGACGGAGTTGCCGCGGGTGCCGCGACCGGGCGAGCAGCCGGCCGCAGCCCAGCCTCCGGCTCCTGCGCCGACCCCGGCTCCGCAGACTCGGCCAACGCCGCAGACTCGGCCAACGCCGCAGCAGCCGCAGGCGCAGAACCGTCAGCGGTACGCGGATGAGACGATGGAGCTGCCGATCTTCCGGGAGCTCGAGTCGGCCTGGTTCCGTACCCGTCGCCCGGGCTCCGAGGAGACCGCGGCCGGCGCCCAGCCAGCGACGAACGGCGACTCCGCGACCCAGCAGTTCGCCACGGTCGAGGCCACCGGTCGGGCAGTCCACAAGACACCACCCGGGACGACAGGTAACACACCGATGGCAGACACTCCGACGGTCGGAGGAGCGCCGCGGGACAACGGCTCCACAGCGAACGAGGGCACCCGCCCCAGCCTCGCCGAGAGCCTGCCGAACCGCCGGCCCCAACCGCAGAGCAACGGCTGGCAGACCGCTGCCGACGACGGCTGGCGTGCTGCCTCCGCGGCGGCCGGCGCGGCGCCGGTGAGCGAGACCACCACGACCGGTCTGCCGAAGCGCAAGCCGATGGCGCAGCTGGTACCCGGTGCGGTAGAGAAGCCCACCACCTCGGTCCAGCGGCGCTCCCCGGAGGCGGTTCGTGGCCTGCTCTCCGCCTACCACCGGGGCGTGCAGCGAGGGCGTAGCACCTCGGACAACCCGACCAGCCCGGAGGCGACTCCGGGAGGGCAATCCTCGCAGTCTGGCTCAGGCCCGGTGGCCGGGAGCGGGCAGAAGGAGCAAGAAGGATGACAACTACGCAGGATCTTGGTTGGCTGCTGGCCAACTTCGCCGACCGGGTGCCCGGCGTCGCGCATGCGGTCGCCGTATCGGCGGACGGCCTACTCCTCGCGTCGTCACGGGATCTGCCGCGCGACCGGGCAGACCAGCTCGCCGCGATCTCGTCGGGTCTGGTCAGCCTGACCCAGGGGGCAGCACGCTGCTTCGAGGGAGGCGCGGTGTTGCAGACCGTCGTGGAGATGGACAATGGCTTCCTGTTCCTGATGTCCATCTCGGACGGCTCGTCCTTCGCCGTGCTGGCAGCCCGCAGCTCCGACGTGGGCCAGGTTGGCTACGAGATGGCGCTGCTGGTCGACCGGGTGGGCGACGCACTGACCCCGCAGCCGCGCGCGGCTGCGGGCATGCTGGGCTGACGTCTAGCCGATCGTGAGGTCGGCACGACTGCAACAACGACAACGACGGGTTTCACCGGTGGGAGCCGGTAACGGGTGCGAAGGAGGTGAGCGGCGAGATGGCCGATCGTGACGAACCGACCGGAGCGTTGGTCCGTCCATACGCCGTGACCCGTGGTCGCACCCGTCCCCGGCTCGACATCGCGCTGGAGGCGCTCGTCGAGACGACGGTGCGCGGCCGTACCGCTGCCAATGGCAACGGTGGTGGCCGCGAACACCAGTACATCGCCGCGCTGTGTGACGGTCGCGTGCAATCGCTCGCGGAGATCGCGGCGCGGATGCAGCTCCCGCTCGGTGTGGCCCGGGTGCTCATCGCCGACATGGCGACGGACGGCCTGGTCGCGGTCCACGAGCCGACCATTTTGGACGACTCCGACGACGCGGTGGGCACTGAACTGCTGGAGAGGGTGCTGAGTGGACTTCGCAGGCTCTGACATGTCGCACCGCCCGCCGAACCCGAGCGGCCGCGTGACGTCGGCGAAGATCGTTATCGCCGGTGGATTCGGCGTCGGTAAGACGACGCTGGTCGGCTCGGTCTCGGAGATCACGCCGCTGACCACCGAGGCCATCATGACCTCCGCTGGCGTGGGCGTCGACGACACCCGGCAGGTGCCGGGCAAGACGACGACCACGGTGGCCATGGACTTCGGCCGGATCTCGATCGACCGTGACCTGATCCTGTACCTGTTCGGTACGCCGGGTCAGACCCGTTTCTGGTTCATGTGGGACGAACTGGTGCGGGGTGCGATCGGTGCGGTCGTGCTGGTGGACACTCGCCGGCTGGCCGACTGCTTCGCGGCGATCGACTTCTTCGAGCACCGACGCCTGCCGTACCTGGTGGCGATCAACTGCTTCGACGGGATGCAGTACCACGACCCGCAGGACGTCCGGGACGCCTTGGCGATCTCGAGCGACGTGCCGGTGGTGGCCTGTGACGCCCGTAACCGGGAGTCGACGAAGCACGTGCTGATCTCGCTGGTCGAGTACGTGCTCACCATGCGCCGTACGCGCGCCGTCGCCCCGGCCTGATCGCGGCGCTCCACGCCCCGGTGGTGGCTCCGGCCGCCACCGGGCGCTGCCAGCCGCCCCGGTGAGTCCCACCGCGCTGGCTCGTCGCCTGGACGAGCCGGCGCGCCGCCAAGCCGCCTCCTGGTGACCTGGAAGCTGTCCGCCCCTGTCCGGGGCACGAGCTCACCCATGGTCCTCACGAGGCGGCTTCTGCGTACCCGGGGAACCGCCCTGCTGACGCGGGAGCGCCCCCAGCCAGCCGGCTGGGGGCGCTCCCGCATGTGCTGACGGATCAGGACTGGTAGCCCGCCGAGCGGTACTCGTACTCCCGGTCGTCGTCGCGGTCACCGTGGTCGCGGCTGAAGTCCCAACCGCCGGCCGCCTCGCGACCGGGCCGACCACCCACAGCGAAACCGCCGATTTCCTGGCCGCGACGCCAGCCACGGAAGTAGCCGGTCGTGTTCTCCGCGAGACTTGCCGCATCACGCACTATCCGCAATGGGCGCTCCTCGCGCAGCGGCGAACCCGGCACCAGGTTGGCCTGCGGCACGCGCTTCGGCAGCCCGGCGTTGGTCTCGGCGCCCACCGCCGGGCGGGCGGCCTGCTCCGCGGCCTGCCAACCGGTGTCGGCCGTGGTCGACCAGTCCAGGTCGGACTCCTCGGGCTGCCCCACGAACCAGGCCGACTTGGCCTGCGCGAAGATCAGCAGATCGCCGTCGCCCTCGTCGGCGACCGGCGGCGGCCGGTGCTCCCTCGGCGGTGGCCGGTGCTCGACCGGGGGCGGCGGCCGGTGCTCGGGGGCGCGCTCCGTACGGGCGGCCGCCCGACCGTTGCGAGCGGCCTGCTCGCGGTCGACCAGGCGCAGCGGCGGCGTCTCCAGGTGCTGGTCCGCGGGAGGGTTGAGCCCCTCGCGCAGCGCCCGGTCGGCCAGCGGCGGCGGCTCCACCAGCCGCAGCATCGGCGGCTCCGGTGGCAGGTCGTCCGCCAACCACGGCGGGGTGACCCGACCGTCGGCCCGACCCGGGTCGGTCGGGGCGTCGACACCGCGGCTGCCGCCGTACGAGTAGGCCACCGGGTTGTTCGGTGAGCTGTCGGACGGGTCCTCCGGGTTGTTGACCAGCGGCCAGTTGGCACGGGAGCCGGGCGGTGCGGTCTCCTGACCCGGCCGGGGGGTCGGCACCGGAATGCTGAGATCGGTGGCGCTGAACCCGCCGGTGGGTGGCTCGTCGACCGGGCGTTGCTGGTGGCTCGGCCGGGGCTCGCCGTTGGTCTTGGGGCGGGGCGGAATGACGGTCCGCTGCCGCTCGGCCCGCGCGTTGTTGATCGCGGCAGTGGTCAGCGTCGGCCGGAACGGCTCACCGGCCTCGGCCGGCGGCACCATGCCGCGCTGCGCCGGCGCGATCGGGGTGATCCCGGGCGGCGGAGGCGGCGGCGAGGAGACGGGCCGGTTGGTCGGGCCGTCGATCCGGCTGGGGAGCGGCTCGCTGCGACTGGGCAGCGTGGACGCAGGCGGACCAGCCATCGCCGCCGGAGTCATCGGCGCGGGTGCTACCGGCGGCGGCGTGACCGGCGCGGGGGCGACCGGCGGTGGCCCGAGCGGGCGGGGCGACGCCAACGGCGCGTTACCGGGGACCGGCTCGGGGCGGCTGCGCCGCCCGACAGCGGGTGCCGGGTCGGCGGCCGGCGGAGTGGGTCGAACCGACCGCAACCCGGCGTTGGTGCCGGCCCGACCGGTCAACCCGGCGTTGGCGCCGGCCAGGCCGGTCAACTCGCCGACGGACTCGCCACGGCGGGCCGCGGCCCGGCGGCCGGGTGCCTGGACAGGAGTGGTGACCCGTGAGCTGAGCGCGCTGACCAGCGCCTCACAACCGGCGTCGCAGGCCCGTACGGAGGCGACGGCCTGGCGGACCGTCTCGGCCACCGCGGACGTGAGCGCCCGGTTGACAGCGGCACGTCGGGGTGTCTCGGAGATGGCGACCCGCAGGGCGGTGACCGCCTCGTTGATCTCCTCGGCATCGGCGACCCCGTCCGCGGCGAGGTGCGCGGCGATGGCATCCGCCGCGACCGAGACCTCGCGGCCCCGGGCCACGGTGCCGCCGAGCATGCCCGGCTCGGGCAGCGCGTCCAGCACGGCCAGAGAGACCGGCTCGGCCGGGTCCGGGTATGCGCGCAGGGCCGCCGGGTAGAGCTCACGCAGAACCTCGCGCAGCGCCACGGCGGCGGAGTGTCGACCACTGGCCAGCGCGGCGTGCGCGGAGAGCACCTGCTTGTAACCGGCGAGGTCCCGAGGTGCCGGCAGGGTGACAGCGGAGAGCGCCCCCGCCTGCAACGCGCGGGCGAGGCCGACCGCCCGTCGTTCGGCCGGAGGCGACTGCATCTCCTCAAGGGAGTCGTCATCGGCGAATCGCTCGGCGAAGTCGTCCACCGAGTCGTCGTCAGCGATGGCCAGGGGTCGCCCCGCGGCGCTCAGCAGCGAGGTGACCGTGTGGTCGTCGCTGTCGGCGGCGATGGCCGCACCGCTCGGCCCGCCCGACCGCTCCACGAGCAGCGCGACGAGCTGGGCGTAGCCAGCGGCGTCATCGCTGATCTCGCAGACATGCAGCAGACGGCCTGCGTCGTCGACCACAGCGGACGTCAGCGTCGAACCGGCGGAGGCCGGTCGGTCAGCCGGATCCGCCGAGGCCAGACCGCAGTAAACGCGCACGAGCGCCACGGCGTCGTCCTCCTCCCGGGACAGGTCTTTCCTCTGCCAGCAACTGATGCTCCCCGGTACGGGTCAGTCGCGCCAGTCCACCACCGCAGAGATCTTGCCGACAATGGTGCGCCAACCCAAACTTGCGGTCTGCGCCCCGATCTTCTTCAGCCGTCGCCGCGCCATGAACGCGCCGATCCCACCGTTGGCGGTGCCACGCAGAGCCTCGTCCAGGTCGTCGAGGCTGGAGCCGGCGGAGAGCATGTCGAGTACCGCAGGCAGCCGCAATGCGTACGAGAGGTCACGCGCGGCCTCACCCGCCTCGATCAGCAGGGTCGAATCCCACGTGTCGTGCCCGCCGCGCAGGTTCTCCACGACCAGGTCGAGCTCGTAGGTGTCCTCGTCGAGCGGAGCGATGTCTGCCGGCTCCACCCGTTCGGACAATTCATTCCAGCTGTCCAGTTGGGACAGATCGTTTGGCGCACCGGATCGGATGAAACTGACAAGCGACTCGGGGGTCTTGAACAGCAGCAGCTTGCCTCGGTTGCTGAGGAAGACCGGCACCTCCTCGTCGTCCGCCTCGTCCGTGACGGCCTCGTCCGACTCGTCGTCGGTCTCGGTGTCGGTGGCGGCGCCGTCCCGGCGGCGCTTCGACTCGTCGTCCTCGTCGGCGAACTCCTGGGCCAACTCCTCGTCGAGGATGACGACGGTCTCGTCGTCCTCCTCCTCCTCGATCGCCTGGCGGCGGGCGAGGAACGGGTCGTCCTGGTCGCGCTCGGTCACGTCGGTCGGAGTCAGCGAACTGGCCGGTCGGTACGCCCGGAGCGTGAAGCCGGTGCCGGCGGGCAGGGCGATCTCCACTGGGTCGATGCGCAGCTCGTCCCAGAGTGAGCGGTCGATCGACGCCGACGGGCGGTCGGTCTCGGTCTCGTCTGGCTCGGCCGCGCCGGTGGTGTCGTCGAGCTCGGGCTCGTCGGCGTCGGGCCGTTGGGGCGACTGGCGGGCCACGCTGACCTCCGTGTGCTTCGGGTTGCCCACCCACCGGGGTCTCTGACCGGCGAGTGACTCTGGGCACATACCCTAGTCGGCAGCCCTGGGTGACCGATGCCCGCACCCCGGTGGCCGGTTGGCGCACTGGTCCGACCTGCTGGTCGTCACCGCTGGCGAAGCGGCGGTTCGACAAGTAGCGTAGCTACGTATGAAGGCCCAGGAACTGCACGGCCATCTCGACGCTCTGCTGCTCGCCGTGCTCGAACAGGGCGCGCTGCACGGCTACGCGATCATCGAGGCGCTGCGCGCCCGCAGTGACGGCAGTCTGGATCTGCCCACCGGCACCATCTATCCGGCGCTCCGTCGCCTGGAACGCGCCGGTCACGTGGCGAGCACCTGGAGCACTGTCAGCGGCCGGGAACGGCGGACGTACGAGCTCACCGACTCCGGCCGGCGGGCGCTGGCCGGGGAGCGGGCCGGCTGGCGTGAGTTCCAACTGACCGTCGGCCGGTTCCTCGATCCCGGCAGCCCGCCCAACCCGGCCTGACCCGCTCGGATCCGCCGCCGATCAGCGGGCGGTGGCCAGCAGCCAGCCGCGCGCCGCGCGGGTCAGCGAGAAGTAGGCGCCGCCCACCAACACGGCACCGATGATCATCGGGGGCCAGTGCGCCGCCGCGTCCCAGAGGTTGAGCGACCAGGTGAAGAGGGCGCTGCCGGTCACTATGCCGAGCGCCAGCACACCGGTCAGACCGGTGCCCACCGCGCGTTGGGCCAGGGCCAGGCCGGGCCGGGGCGCCCGCGCGGTCGCCCAGACCACCAGCAGACCGGCCACCGAGAGCACCAGCGCGCTCATCCAGATCCAGTCGACCGAGTTGGAGAGCAGCAGGTAGCCGGCCGGGGGACGTGGGCCGCCGCTCCAGCTCGACCCCCGCCAGGTCAGATCACCGGCGACCACCCCCACCCCGGCGATCGCCAGCATCCGCAGGGACAGGCCGCGCAGGGCGCCCACCGCCAGCTCCGCCTGCCAGGACGGGAGCACCTGCGCCGGTGAGCCGAACTCCACCACC
>NZ_JAGPXY010000248.1 GCF_018070325.1 Micromonospora sp. H61 | reverse complement strand
GCCCTCGTACTCCGGGCTGTGTCCCCACGCCGTGGTCCAGCCCTCGGCGGCGAGTCGACGGGTCAGTGCCTCGGCCAGCGCCGTCTTGCCGGCACCCGGGTCGCCGCTGAGCAGGGCGAGCGTGGGCTGGCGGTGGCGGGACGCGGCCTCGGCGGCTCGCCGCAGCCGTTCCAGCTCCGCGTCGCGGCCGACGAACGGGCGCTGCTCCGCCTGGACGGGTCGTACGGTTTCCCCGAGGCCGGAGGTGACGGCCCGTCCGAGGGCCGGGGCGAGGTGCGGTGCCTGGGCCAGGATGTCGGCTTCCAACTGTCGCAGCTCGGGCCCCGGGTCCACGCCCAGCTCGGTCACCAGGACGTGACGGGCCTCCCGCAGTGCGGCCAGCGCGTCGCCCTGCCGGCCGGCGCGGTACCGGGCCGTCGCGAGCAGCCGCCAGGCGTCCTCGCGCAGCGGATGGCTGGCCAGGTGTGCCGGTAGGTCCGCGGCGGCGTCGTCCGGTCGGCCCACCGCCAGGAGCGCCTCGGCCCGTCGCTCGACGGCGAGCATCCGCAGCTCGTCCAGCCGGTTGATCTCCGCGAC
>NZ_JAGPXY010000247.1 GCF_018070325.1 Micromonospora sp. H61 | reverse complement strand
TGGTAGGACTGTCGATCGCACTTCGGGTGATCGGAACGCTGTAGCTGGGAGTCGGGTGTCGTTGCTTGTTGAGCCCCTCCAGGTGGAGGTACACGATTGAGTTGTTAAACGTGACGACTTCACTGCCGGCGTCGTCGACGAACGCCCGTGCCGTGTCGATGCTCATAACGCTCTTGTACGTGCTGCCGTCGCTGCCGGCTACGACCACATTCGACCAGTCGTCCGGAGCCGACGGGTTGGCCGCCTCGACGTACTGGATGACCGACTCCCCGAATACGCGACGTCGAAGCTCGGCTTCGAGCCGTACGGCATCGAACGCGACCGGCACGGTCTCCATGCCGCTGTTGGACACGGTGCTGGCTGGCGGGATCTTGACCGCCGCCCAACTAAGTCCGAGCCAGTCGTAGCAGAACTGCTCCAGACGCCGCCGCTCTGAGGCGAGCCGGCGGCGGTGCGGTTCGTCGTCGCCACCGTGCGCCTGCCACGCCGCGAGGTCGGCGTTGTACAACTCCGTCTTCGCGAGGATGATGTCTCGAACAAGGTCGCGGGGCGGAACCTTCTGCAAAGCCAGCGCCGCCTGTCGC
>NZ_JAGPXY010000246.1 GCF_018070325.1 Micromonospora sp. H61 | reverse complement strand
ACCCTAGCGCCCCGGAGCGTCCGAGCACCGGGGCCCTCGTGATGGAGATGTCATGGCTCAACCCGACGACATGCTCGACGATGAGGACTACCCCGCCTACACGATGGGCCGTGCCGCCGAGATCCTCGGCTGCTCGCAGGATTTCCTACGCCGACTCGGCGATGCGAAACTGATCGACCCGCAGCGCTCCGCTGGCGGGCACCGCCGCTACTCCCGCTATCAACTGCGCCTTGCCGCGAGAGCCCGGGAGATGTGCGACCAGGGCACCGACCTGGCCTCGGCCTGCCGGATCATCATTCTCGAGGACCAACTCGAAGAGGCCCTTCGGCGCAATGAGCGTCACCAGCAGGGCTGACACACCGTTCCGCCCTCGGCCGCATCCGATAGGTCTCGGTGAAGCCGAGGCCGGCGTAGAACTCGGCGGCGCGGGAGACGTCCTCGCTGAAGAGGATCACCTGCGGGCTGCGGAACATCGACACCGTCCGACGCTATCAGCGCAGTGGCTTCTCGCTACGCGGGCAAGTCCGATGAACTTCCGCAAGCGCGCGTTCGCCCAGTATGCCCCCCGCTGCATCCGCGACGGCCA
>NZ_JAGPXY010000034.1 GCF_018070325.1 Micromonospora sp. H61 | reverse complement strand
ACGTAGAGCGAGGTGAACGGCGCCCAGGGCAGGTTGCGAAGCACCGAGAAGGCCAGCCACGCGGCCAGGAAACCGCCGATGACCTTCGAGCTGATCCGCAGCTCGGGCAGTCGCCACCCGAACGCCTGGTTCCCCGCCCAGGCCACGAAGAGGTACGCGAGGAACGGCAACGCGAAGACGAACAGGAAGTGGTGCCGGGCGGCGGCCGGCAGGTCGCCGTGCAGCACGTACCAGAGCGCTCGGGTGCCACCACAGCCCGGGCAGTCCAGCCCGGTGGTCAACTTGAGCAGACAGGTGGGCGCGGCGTCCGGGTCGGCGTAGGTCGGGTTGCTGAGCAGCGCGTAGCTCATGCCGACGGCGACGCAGCCGACCGCGGCCAGCGGCACCGCCCAGCGCGGGGAACGCTCGTAGAGCCGCAGCACGAACCGGGTGAGCCGGTCCGGCTCAGGCGCCGGGTAGCCACCCGGCGGTGTCGACGGCCACCCCTCCGGACCCGCGCCACCGTAATTGAGGCCACCGGGAGCCGTGTCACCGTCGGCCGGCGCGGTCCACACGGCGCCGGGGGCTGGGTGCGGCTGGTCGACCGGTCCGGGAGCGCTCGTCACGCGCTCACGGTACACCGGACACGCCGGCCAACGCGGCGGTGAGCGGACCGGCCAGATCGCCGGCTGCCGGCGGGGCCACCGCGTCCAGGCCGAGCCAGCCGGCGAGGCGGTACAGCTCGGCGGCGAGCGCGACCGCGGTCTCCCCCGGGTCGGCGCCGGGTTCGAGCCAGGCGGCCGGCACCAGCAGCACCCCGGCCTTCCGATCGGCCTTCAGGTCGACCCGGGCGGTGAACCGGTCGCCCTGCAGGAACGGCAACACGTAATAGCCGTAGACCCGCTGTGGCGCCGGGACGTAGATCTCGATCCGGTAGCTGAAGTCGAACAGCCGCTCGGTGCGGGCCCGTTCCCAGATCAGCGGGTCGAAGGGGCTGACCAGTGTGTTGCCCCGAACCCAGCGGGGCAGCCGGGCGGACGTGTGCAGCCAGGCCGGCTGTCGCCAGCCCGCCACGGTGACCGGCACCAGCTCACCGGCCTCGGCCAGCTCCGCGACGGCCTGTCGGGCGCCGGCCAGCGGTAACCGGAAGTAGTCGCGCAGCTCCGGCTCGGCGGCGACCCCTAGGGACCGCGCGGCGAGGGCCACCAGCGTCCGGTACGCCTCGGCGTCGGTCGGGGTGGGCGCGGCCAGCACCCTCGCGGGCAGCACCCGCTCGGGCAGGTCGTAGCGGCGGGCGAAGGAGGTGCTGCGCTCGGCGGCGGCCACCTCCCCGGCCCAGAACAGGAACTCCAACGCTCGCTTGACAGCCGACCAGTTCCAACCCCAGTTGCCGGTCTCCCGGGGCGCGTCGTGCTCGATCTCGGCGGCGGTCAGCGGCCCCCGGACGGCCACCTCGTCCCGGACCCAGGCGACCAGCTCCGGCTGCTCCTGGGCGATCCGCCGCATGCCGCCCCAGGATTCGCTGTGCGCCCTGGCCATCCGCCAGCGCAGCATCGGGTGCAGCTCCACCGGGACCAGCGACGCCTCATGGCCCCAGTATTCGAACAGCTCACGGGGTCGCCGGTAGGCGGCCTGGTCGAGCAACGTGGTCGGGTAGGGCCCGAGCCGGCTGTAGAGCGGCAGGTAGTGCGCCCGTTGCAGCACGCTGACCGAGTCCATCTGGATCAGCCCGACCCGACCCAGCACGCGACGCAGGTGCCGGCGGGTGGGCACGCCAGTGGGCGCCGGGTCGGCGAAGCCCTGGGCGGCGAGCGCCACGCGGCGGGCCTGGGCGAGCGAGAGCGATTCCGGTGCGATCATCGTCGGCGACCTTAATTCATCGGTACGACGCCGGTGCGGGAAGCTGGACGCGACGACCAACGGGGCATAGAACGGTGCAATGCTGACCATCCGTCGGGAGGAGCCGGACGACGCCGAGGCGGTCGCCCGGGTACACGTGCACGGCTGGCAGGCGGGCTACGCCGGCTTCATGCCCGACGAGGTGCTGGGGCGGCTCAACGTGGTGGCCTGGGCGCAGCGTCGTCGCGACGTCGGCACCGCCGATCCGGAGCACCCGTTCATCACCCTGCTCGCCGAGGTGGACGGGTTGGTCGTGGGCTTCACCACCTTCGGGCCGTACCGCCGCAACCAGGACCGGGACGACCTGGACCCGACGGTCGGCGAGGTGGTGGCGCTCTACGTGGAGCCGGCCCACTGGGGTGACGGGACCGCTGCGGCGTTGCTGGACGCCGCCCGCAACGGGCTCACCGAGCGGGGCTGGGCCGGCTACCGGGCGTGGGTGCTGGCGGACAACCGGCGGGCCCGGCGGTTCTGCGAGCGCGCCGGCCTGTCAGCGGACGGTGAGCGGTCGACCTACCAGGTGCCGCTGGCCGGTGGGGGCCCGCCGGTCGGGCTGGTCGAGCTGCGGTACGCCGGACGTCTCGACCGCTGACCCGTTCGGGGTCAGCCACCGGCGGATCGGCAGGAAGGCCAGCAGCGCCAGACTGACCCACACGTAGGCGTTGCTGCCCAGGAAGCCGTCGACGCCGGTGAAGTCCTTCTCCCAGAGCCAGACGGTCCGGCTGATCAGCAACGCGTACCCGATGGTCGCGGCGAGCAGCAGGACCTGCCGTCGGCGGCCGGCCGGCGCGGCCATCGCGTTGTCGACCAGCAGGATCAACGCGGGCAGCAGCCAGACCAGGTGGTGCACCCAGGTGACCGGGCTGACGAGGCACATCACCGCGCCGGTCAGCGCCAGGCCGGTCGCCTCGTCGCCGGCCGCGACGGCGGCCCGGGACCGCCAGGCCCAGAGCGCCAGGGTGCCGAGCACCAGCACCAGCCACAGTAGGGTGCTCGGGTGCTCCGGGTCGAGCCGGGCGACCACCCCGCGCAGCGACTGGTTGGAGACGAAGGCCAACTCGCCCACCCGTCCGGTGTTCCACAGCGCCTCGGTCCAGAACTCCCGCGAGGCGTCCGGGAAGAGCGCGGCGGCCAGCAGCGACACCCCGGCGGCGGTGCCGCTGGCGGTGAGCGCCGCCCGCCACCGCCCGGTCACCAGCAGGTAGACGATGAACACGCCAGGGGTCAGTTTGATCGCCGTGGCGAGGCCGATGCCCACCCCCGTCCACCGGTTGCCGGCCGGCAGCAGCCGCAGCAGGTCCACCGCCACCAGGAAGAGCAGCAGCGTGTTGACCTGGCCGAAGTTGACCGTCTCCCGCATCGGTTCGAACGCGGCGGCCAGGCAGAGCGCCACGGCGAGGGCGAACCACCGGGTCCAGCCGGCGCGGCGGGCGATCGGGTCGACCAGCCACCAGATCAGCACGGTGGTGGTGGCCACGCTGGCGAGCACGCTCACCACGATCGCGGCCGTCCACGGCAGGTACGCCATCGGCAGCATGACCAGCGCGGCGAACGGCGGATAGGTGAAGCCGTACTGGGTGCCCGGCTTGAGGTAGTCGTAGATCTCCCCGCCGTCGTGCACCCACCAGGTCAACGCGCCGTAGTAGACCTTCAGGTCGAAGAACCCGTGCCGGACGGCGGCGACGGCGAGGAACCCGGTGACCGCCGCGGCGAGCACCACCACCCCGACGACCTGCGCGGTCGTCCTGTTGGCACCCTGCGCCACCGTCGTCTCCCTCGCCCTGCGTAGGCTTCCGTCCCATGGCTCTCGGGTACGTCCGCCCGGCGCGTCCCGAGGACGCCGGCGAGATCGCACGCATCCAACTCGCGACCTGGCGGGTCGCGTACCGCCGGATCCTGCCTCGGCATGTGCTCGACAACCTGGACGAGGCGTTCCTCGCCCGGCGGTGGAGCGCCGCGGTGCTGGAGCCGCCCTCGGGCGCGCACCGGGTGCTGGTCGCCGTCGAACAGGCCGAGCAATCGTATCTGGTGGGGTTCGCCGCCTCCGGCCCGGCCGACGCCGAGGCGTTGGCCCCGGGTGAGCCGGCCGACGCGCTCGGCCCGGACGTGGCGGCGGTGACCGACCTGCTGGTGGAGCCGCGGTGGGGCCGGCGCGGGCACGGCAGTCGACTGCTCGCGGCCACCGTCGACCTGTGGCGGGAGGACGGGATGAGTCGGGCGGTGGCCTGGGCGTTCGACGGTGACGAGGCGACCCGCAAGTTCCTGACCAGCACCGGGTGGGAGCCCGACGGCGCGGCCCGGGCGCTGGACGTCGACGACATGCTGGTGCCTCAGGTGCGCCTGCACGTGGGCGTGCCGACCGAGAAGGTACCGGCCGAGTGAACCGCTGTGGCGGCCCCGACGCGGGTCAGACCCAACAGCCCGGCGATCTTGCAGTTTCGGTCGTTGAGATGCGGGTGATGCGCCTTGTGTCGCGACAGAAAGTGCAAGATCGCGGGGTTCAGGGGGTTCGTTCGGCGATCAGTTCGTCGTCGTCCATGGCACCGGTGGGGTGGAAGCCCAGGGAGGTGTAGAGGGCTGCGGCTCTGGTGTTGTCGGGGTGGTACGACAGGCGGACCGGGGGGTTGCCGGCCCGGGCCGCCAGCCAGGGGGCCAGCGTCTGCACGGTGGCCCGGCCAACGCCCTGGGCCTGCTCGGCAGCGTCGATCAGCATTCCGCCGATCCAGTGCGAGCCGTCGTCGTCCACGCCCCACATGACGTGGCCGACGACGGTCTCGTCGGCGTACACGGCCAGCGAGTTCCAGACCTCGGAGCGCATGCTGAGCAGCAGATAGCGCGCGCCCAGCGCGGCCACGAACCGGCGCTGGCCGTCACGCGGGGCGACGTCGGCCACCGCCCGCCAGTTGTCGTCGTCGACCGGCCGCAGCGTGACTCGCCGCCCGGCCCGGTCCAGGTGTCCCGCATCGATCATCCGGCGGATGCTACCCGGCCCGCGCCCGTAGATCTTGGGCACTTTCCGTCAGCGCGGAACGGAATACTGCGCTGGGCGGTGTTGTGGGCTGGTCGGCGGGCGGACGCGGAAGAGGGGCCGGTCAGTCGAGCAGGGCGTCCAGGCCGACGGTGAGGCCGGGGCGGTTGCGCACCGCGCGGACGGCCAGCAGCACACCCGGCATGAACGACACCCGGTCGTACGAGTCGTGCCGGATGGTCAGCGTCTCGCCGGTGCCGCCGAACAGCACCTCCTGGTGGGCCACCAGGCCGGTGGCGCGCACCGCGTGCACGCGTACCCCGTCGATCTCGGCGCCGCGCGCACCCGGCACCTCGTCCTTCGTGGCGTCCGGGACCGGGCCGAGACCGGCCTCGGCGCGGGCCCTGGCGATCTGCCGGGCGGTGTGGGTGGCGGTGCCGCTCGGGGCGTCCAGCTTGCGCGGGTGGTGCTGCTCGATGATCTCGACGGACTCGAAGTGTCGGGCGGCCCGCGCGGCGAACTGCATCATCAGCACCGCGCCGATACCGAAGTTCGGGGCGATGACCACGCCCACCTCGGGCTTGTCGGCCAGCCAGCCGCGCACCTGCGCCAGCCGCTGCTCGGTGAAGCCGGTAGTGCCGACCACAGCGCTGATGCCCTGCTCGATGCACCACTGGAGGTTGTCCATGACGACGTCCGGGGTGGTGAAGTCGACGACCACCTCGGCGGTGGAGACGGCGGAGCGGCTGTCGCCCTGGTCGATCGCCGCGGTCAGGGTGAGATCGTCGGCGGCGTCGACCGCCTTGCAGACCTCGACGCCCATCCGGCCGCGCGCACCAAACACGCCGACCCGCAGCTGCTGGGCCGGGGTCTTTCCCTGCTCGTCAGTCACGGGGCACAACCTATCCCAATCGGGACGGGCCCTTCCGGCCGGATCGGCTGTGCTCCACCGGCCGGGACGCCAGACCGGGGCACCTCGACCGGGCCGAGCGGCAGACCTCAGACCGCGAAGTCGCCGGCGCCGAACGGGCCCACCACGGCCAGCGACATCGGCCGGCTGAGCAGCTCGGCGGCGAGGACGTTCACGTCCTCCACGGTGACCTCGTCGACCCGGCGGAGCAGCTCGTCGACCGGCATCAGGTCGCCGTAGAGCAGCTCACCCTTGGCCAGCCGGCTCATCCGGGAACCGGTGTCCTCCAGGCCGAGCACGAACGAGCCCTTGCTCATCCCCTTGCCCCGGGCCACCTCGGCCTCGGTCAACCCGTCGGCGGCCACCCGGGCCAGCTCGGCGCGGGTCAGGGCCAGCACCTCGTCGACCTTGCCCGGCGCGCACCCGGCGTAGACGGCGAACAGGCCGGTGTCGGCGTACTGGCTGGCGTAGGAGTAGACCGAGTACGCGAGGCCACGCTGCTCGCGGATCTCCTGGAACAGGCGGCTGGACATGCCGCCGCCGAGCACGTTGTTGAGCACCCCGAGGGCGAACCGCCGGTCGTCGAGCCGGTCGATCCCGGGGCAACCGAGGATGACGTGTGCCTGCTCGGTCTCCTTCGGCTCCACCACAGTGGTCACCGGCTTGGTGCGTACCGCCGGGGTCGCCGCGCGGTGCGGCGCCGGGCTGGCCGGGTCGCTGTCCAGCGGGGTGCCGCGCACGGCCTGACGGACCAGCTTGACCACCGCGGCATGGTCGAGGTTGCCGGCGGCGGCGATGACGATCTGCGGCGCGGTGTAGCGACCCCGGTAGAAGGTCTGGATCTGCCGCCGGGTCATCGGGGTGACGGTCTCCGCGGTGCCGGAGATCAGCCGGCCCAGCGGGTGATCGCCGTAGACGGCCTGGACGAAGAGGTCGTGCACCTCGTCACCCGGCTCGTCGTCGTGCATGGCGATCTCCTCCAGGATCACGCCACGCTCGGTCTCGACGTCGGCCGGCTCCAACAGCGAGTCGGCGACCAGGTCGCACATCACGTCGATCGCCAGCGGCAGGTCCTCGTCCAGCACGCGGGCGTAGTAGCAGGTGTATTCCTTCGTGGTGAAGGCGTTCGTCTCGCCACCCACCGCCTCGATCTGCGAGGAGATCTCCAGTGCGGTGCGCTTGTGGGTGCCCTTGAAGAGCAGGTGCTCGAGGAAGTGCGCGGCACCGGCCTGCGGGCCGGTCTCGTCACGCGAGCCGACCGCCACCCAGATGCCGAACGAGACGCTGCGCATCGCCGGAATCGCCTCGGTGAGGACGCGCAGACCGCTGGGCAGCACGGTACGACGTACCGTGCCGCCCAGCGGGTCGTCGCTGAGCGTCCGGGTCACCGCGCGGGCGGTGCCGCCGGAGCGGCCCGCCCCGGTGTCCCGAGACGGGGCCACCCCCCGTCGATCCGGTGGAAACGGCGCGCTGATGGCCCGACTCACGACTTGCTCCCGGTTCGACGAGGGGTGGGTGATGCGTTGTACGACGGTCAGCTGTGCCGGGTCCGACGGCGCGGACGCTCGCCGCCCTCGCCACCCTCGCCGCCGCCGCCGTTGCCGCCCTCGCCGCCGCGCTCCGGGCCACGACCGCCACGGTCGCCGCCACGCTCACGGTCGCCGCGGTCACGCGGAGCCCGGTCGCCCCGGTCCCGACCAGCCGGCCGGTCGCCAGCGGCGGCCTCACCGGCGGCCGGAGCCTCGGTGCCCTCCGGGCGGACCTTGTCGAGGTAGATCTTGCCGCGGGCGTCGATGTCCGCGATCTCGACCTCGACCCGGTCACCGACGTTGAGGAAGTCCTCGACGCGCTCGACCCGCTTGCCGTCGCCCACCTTGGAGATGTGCAGCAGGCCGTCACGGCCCGGCAGGAGCGAGACGAACGCGCCGAACGCGGCGGTCTTGACCACCGTGCCGAGGAACCGCTCGCCCTGCTTCGGCAGCGTCGGGTTGGCGATGCCGTTGATCCGGTCGACAGCCGCCTGGGCCGACGGGCCGTTGGTGGCGCCGACGTAGATCGTGCCGTCGTCCTCGATGGAGATCTCGGCGCCGGTCTCGTCCTGGATCGCGTTGATGGTCTGCCCCTTCGGGCCGATCACCATGCCGATCTTGTCCACCGGGATCTTGACGGTGGTAACTCGCGGCGCGTAGTCGGACATCTCGGCCGGAGCCTCGATCGCCGCCTTCATGACCCCGAGGATGATCTGCCGGGCCTCGTTCGCCTGCTGCAACGCGGCGGCCAGCACGTCCGACGGGATGCCGTTGAGCTTGGTGTCGAGCTGGAGCGCGGTGACGAACTCCGGCGTGCCGGCGACCTTGAAGTCCATGTCACCGAACGCGTCCTCGGCACCGAGGATGTCGGTCAGCGTCACGTACTGGGTCTTGCCGTCCACCTCGTCGGAGATGAGCCCCATCGCGATGCCGGCGACCGGCGCCTTCAGCGGGACACCCGCGGAGAGCAGGCCCAGCGTCGACGCGCAGACCGAACCCATCGAGGTGGAGCCGTTGGAGCCGAGCGCCTCCGACACCTGCCGGATGGCGTACGGGAACTCCTCGCGCGACGGCAGCACCGGGATCAGCGCGCGCTCGGCGAGGGCGCCGTGGCCGATCTCGCGACGCTTCGGCGAGCCGACCCGGCCGGTCTCACCGGTCGAGTACGGCGGGAAGTTGTAGTTGTGCATGTAGCGCTTGCGGTTCTCGGGGGACAGCGTGTCCACCATCTGCTCCATGCGGAGCATGTTCAGCGTGGTGACGCCCAGGATCTGGGTCTCGCCCCGCTCGAACAGCGCCGAACCGTGCACCCGGGGCAGCACGCCGACCTCGGCGGTCAGCGAACGGATGTCGCGCGGGCCACGCCCGTCCATGCGGACCTGCTCGCGCAGCACGCGGTTGCGCACCTCGGACTTGGTCAGCGACCGGAAGGCAGCGCTGAGCTCCTTCTCCCGACCCTCGAACCGAGCGCCCAGCTCTTCGGCGACCCGGGCCTTGACCCGGTCCAGGGCCTCCTCGCGGTCGGCCTTGCCGGCGATGGTGATCGCCTCGGCCACGTCGGCGCGGGCCAGCTCGGAGACGGCGTCGTACACGTCGTCCTGGTAGTCCAGGAAGACCGGGAACTCGGTGACCGGCTTCGCGGCGACCTCGGCCAGCTCGCTCTGCGCGCGGCACAGCTCACGGATCGCCGGCTTGGCGGCCTCCAGGCCGCTGGCGACGACCTCCTCGGTCGGGGCGGTGGCACCGGCCGAGATGAGGGCGACGGCGTTCGGGGTGGCCTCGGCCTCGACCATCATGATCGCGACGTCGCCGTCCTCGAGCGTGCGGCCGGCCACGACCATGTCGAAGGTGGCGCGAGCCAGCTCCTCCAGGGTCGGGAAGGCGACCCACTGGCCGTCGATGTGGGCGACGCGGGTCGCCCCGATCGGGCCGGAGAACGGCAGGCCGGAGAGCTTGGTCGACATCGAGGCGGCGTTGATCGCCACGACGTCGTACGGGTGCTGCGGGTCGAGCGCGAGGATGGTCTCGACGACCTGGACCTCGTTGCGCAGGCCCTTGACGAAGGACGGGCGCAGCGGCCGGTCGATCAGCCGGCAGGTGAGGATCGCGTCCTCGCTGGGCCGACCCTCACGGCGGAAGAACGAGCCGGGGATGCGGCCCGCGGCGTACATCCGCTCCTCGACGTCGACGGTCAGCGGGAAGAAGTCGAACTGCTCCTTCGGGTGCTTACCGGCGGTCGTGGCGGAGAGAACAACCGTCTCGCCCAGCTGGGCGATGACGGAACCGGCGGCCTGGCGAGCCAGCCGACCGGTGGAGAAGGTGATCTCGCGGGTGCCGAAGGACCCGTTGTCGATCACGGCGGTGCGGGATTCGGTGCCGAGTTTGGTCTCGGTCATGTGCTGTCGTGCTCCTTCGCGTCGTGGGCCCACGACATCGGGGAGCTGCTCAGCCGGCCGGTCTTCGATCGAAGCGCCCGGGTGGCCGGCATGATGCCGGGGTTCCCGGGGGCCACTACCGGAGACCGGTACGCTGACCGGCTCCCTCTCGGGTGGTCGCGCGGCCCGTGTTTCCTCAGGTGGGACGCGGTACGGGGGAGCGGCCGTCCGGCCACTCCCCCGTCACGTCACCGGCGCAGACCGAGCCGCTCGATGAGCGACCGGTAGCGGGCAATGTCCTTCTTCTGGACGTAGTTGAGCAACCGACGGCGCCGGCCGACCAGCAGCAGCAGCCCACGGCGGCTGTGGTGGTCGTGCTTGTGCACCTTCAGGTGCTCGGTCAGCTCGGCGATCCGCTTGGTGAGGACCGCGACCTGGACCTCCGGCGAACCGGTGTCGCCCTCGGCGGTCGCGTACTCCGCGCGGATGCTGGCCTTGGCTTCCTGATCGAGCGCCATGTTCTCCCTGTTTCGATGGGTTGATCAAGTGGGTGTCCGTCGTCCCGATGGACCGGGAACGGACCGGTACCTCGCACCCGCGGCGTCGAGCAGGCACGCGAGGCCCCACGCCGGTCACCCGACGTCCCGGCAAGACTACCAGCACTCGCCGGTAACACCCGGCGAAGGGCCTCGGTGGCGGCCCGTCACCCCGCCACGATCAGGCCAGTACGCGCCGGGTGCGCTCGACGTCCTGATTCATCTGGGCGATCAGCGGCTCGATCGAGTCGTACCGGATCTGACCACGCAGGTGCGCCACGAAGTCCAGGGCCAGCCGCTCGCCGTACAGGTCACCGGAGAAGTCCAGCGCGTACGCCTCGACCCGCCGCTCCCGGCCGGAGAAGGTCGGGTTGGTGCCGACCGACACCGCCGCCAGCAGCGGTTCGTGCTGACCGCGGCGGATCAGCCGGGCCGCGTACACGCCGTCGGCGGGCACCGCCGCGTACCGGTGGCAGAGCAGGTTGGCGGTGGGGAAGCCCAGCTCCCGGCCCCGCTGGTCGCCGCGGACCACGACGCCCTCCACCCGGTGTGGGCGGCCCAGCGCCGCGGCTGCCGCGCCCACGTCACCCGCGTCCACGCAGGATCGGATGTAGGTGGAGGAGAAGACGGTGCCGGCCTCGGCGACCAGCGGGCCGCCCTCCACGCCGAAGCCGAACGTCTGACCGAGCCGTTCCAGCAACGCCACGTCGCCGGCGGCCCGGTGCCCGAAGCGGAAGTTGCTGCCGACCACCACCAACGCGGCGTGCAGGTGCTCGACCAGGACGTCGTGCACGAACTGCTCGGCCGGTACCCGGGAGAACTCCGGGGTGAACGGCACCACGCAGAGCACGTCCACGCCGAGCGCCTCGATCAGCTCGGCCTTACGGGCCGGCTCGGTGAGCACCGCCGGGTGCGAACCGGGGCGGACCACCTCGGCCGGGTGCGGGTCGAAGGTGACCACCACCGACCGCACTCCCAACTCGCGGGCCCGGGCCACGGTGTGCCCGATCGTCGCCTGGTGCCCCTTGTGCACGCCGTCGAAGACGCCGATGGTGACCACCGAGCGTCCCCACCCGCCGGGCGCCGCGTCGTAGCCCCGCCACCGCTGCATGCCGTTCGTCTCGGCTGTCCCGGCGGCCGGCGGGTCGACACCGCCGGCTGCGGGCCGGCGGACCTGCGCTGCGCTGTCAGGCCGGTGCGAGCACGATCTCCGCGCGGGCCCGTCCGTCCCGTTCGCTGACGATAGCGATCAGGCCGCCGGCCGGCCCGAAGACGGCGTACGGCCCGGTGAGGCCGGTCGGGTCCAGTGGCCCACCGTGGGCGAGCACCCGGGCCTCGTCCGGCGTGGCCTCCCGACGGGCGAAGAATCGGTCGGCCGCCGCGTCCAGTGGCAGGTTCACCACGTCCGGGGCGCGCTGCTCCAACTCGTCGAGCGTCGCCGCCTCGGCGAGGGTGAAGCCACCCACAGCGGTGCGCCGCAGCGCCGTGAGGTGCCCGCCGACGCCGAGCGCCAGGCCGGCGTCCCGGGCGATGGCCCGGATGTACGTGCCGGAGGAGCAGGTCACGTCCACGTCCACGTCCACCACGTCCGGCTCGGTGCGACGGATCGCCAGCACCTCCAACCGGGAGATGGTGACCCGCCGCGCCGGCAGCTCGACGCTCTCCCCGTCGCGGACCCGCTTGTACGCCCGCTGCCCGTCGATCTTGATGGCGCTGACCGCGCTCGGCACCTGGTCGACCTCGCCGCTCAGCCCGACCAGCGCCGACCGGATCGCGTCGTCGGTGACCTGCCCGGCCGGCACGGTGGCGGTCACGTCGCCCTCGGCGTCGTCGGTGACTGTGGTCTGGCCGAGCCGGATGGTGCCGGTGTAGCTCTTGCCCGCGCCGATCACGTAGGTCAGCAGCCGGGTGGCCCGGCCGACACCGATCACCAGCACGCCGGTCGCCATCGGGTCGAGGGTGCCGCCGTGCCCGACCCGTCGGGTCTTCGCCAGTCGGCGGATGCGCGCCACCACGTCGTGCGACGTCATGCCGCCGGGCTTGTCGACCACGATCAGACCATCGGTGCTCACGTCGGCCAAGCCTGCCAGATGCCACCCACCCCGCAGTGCGTGGGCAGGCCCGTCGTGACCGCAGCCTCCACTCACGGGGTCTGAGCCGGCCTGTCGGGAGGGGGCGTCCATTTCGACGGAAGGTCGAGTGGGGCAGCCGACCGACCGTCATGGATGCGAAGATCATCCGCCCGATGCCGTCGCCAAGGGACCAGGACCGCCGATGACCTCCGACCGACCTCCCGGCCACGAGCACCGCGCTCGCGTCGACCTACCGCAGTGGATGCGGCAGCCGACGCCGAAGCGGCGGACCCCGGCGCGCTACGTCGACGACCTGATCGAGGGCCGGCCGGCGCTCCGGGCCGCCCGCCGGGCGGTGTGGCACTGGCGCGGCCGGAGCAGATGGAGCGAGTCGCATCCGCACCTCGTCGCCGTGCTGTCGTTCGTCGTGGCAGTCGTCCTCGGGACCGCCCTGGTGACCGGCACCTACTACCTGCTCGCGCTGGCCACCAGCGGCGAATACTGACGGAGGAACCATGGAGAGCACCACACCGACGGACCCGGTCGACCCACCACCGCCGCCCGCCGCGGTGGCGCAGGTCAACCCGGTGCAGCTACCGGACTGGCTGCGGGCACCGCAGACCGAGCACCAGCCCACCGGGTGGGACCGGGTCCGCTTCTTCTCGGCCCGGCACAACGGGGCGCTACTGCTCGGCTTCGGCCTGGTGCTGACCGTGCTGATGGTCGTCGGCGGGCTGGTGTTGGTCGGTCGAGTTGCCGATGGTGTCTCCGCATCCGCCTCGGCGAGCCCCACGGCGAGTCGCACCCCGCCGGTGAGCAGGGTCGGCGAGCCACGCGACCTGTTTGCCGGGTCGCCAGCGGCCTCCTTCGCGCCGGGTGAGGAGGGCGTGCGGATGCCGGCGGCCAAGGCCACCGGGCCGTTCACAGCGACCCAGGTGCGGACCGCACTGGAGTCGGTACGCAAGGCGTTGATCAAGAGCCGGCTCGACACCTCGATGTTGATGGGTGATCCCGAGCCGTTCCTGGCGCTGCTCGCCCCGGACGCCCGCGAGCGGCTCCGGCCGGACTTCACCAGCAACAGCTTCCTTCGATACGCGACCCGGATGGCGTCGCCGTCGCAGTGGCAGCCCGGCGCGCGAGCCGCCGGCCGGATCAGTTACCGGGCCACCACCGAGGAGAAGGGAATCCGACTGTTGGAGGTTTCCACGGAGTTCGTGTGGGCGTACCCGTTCAACGTGGACCCGCGGGCCCCCGCCGGAGCCGCTGTGGTGGCACTCCGCGACCGGGTGGTCTGGCAGGTGCCGCACCCGGACGACGTGCAGGCGTCCTCCAAAGGTCTGTGGCTCGGTTCAGCGGAGGCCATCACCTGGAACGCGGACTGCGCTCAACTGCGGGACGGCTGGGTCCGCGAGCAGTACTGGTTGGCTGCCCTGCACGGGAAGCGGATACCCGCTGGTGACCCGGGCACCATCTTCGACCTTGGCACGCCCGCGCCGACCACCGTGCGCTGCTGACCGGCGGGCCCCGGCGACCGGTCAGCGGACCGCGCCGGTCACCGCCCACCTGCCGTTGCGCAGTCGCAGCAGCAGGGCGACCAGCCGGATCACCACGAACACTGTGAGCCCGGCCCAGGTGCCGCCCAGCCCGAGGTCGAGCGCGTACGCCAGCCAGATGGCCGGCAGGAAGCCGCCGAGAGCCGCCACGATGGTGAGGTTGCGCAGGTAACGCACGTCGCCGGCGCCGATCAGCACGCCGTCGAGGGCGAACACCACCCCGGCCAGCGGCAGCATGACGACGAACCACGGCCAGGCCACCATGGCCTGCTCGCGTACCCCCGCATCGGAGCTGAACCACGACGGCACCACGCCCGCGCCGGCGGCGACGAGCAGCGCGAAGCCCACGCCGCAGACGCCGCCGAGCAGCCCGACCCGGCGGGCGAGCGCCCGCGCACCCGCATCGTCGCCGGCGCCGAGCGCGGCCCCGACCAGGGACTGCGCGGCGATGGCGAGGGCGTCGAGCACCAGCGCGGTGAAGAACCAGAGTTGCAGGGCGATCTGGTGGGCACCCACGGCGGCGGCGCCGAAGCGGGCGGCGACGGCGGTCGCGGACAGGAAGCTGGCCTGGAACGCCAGCCCACGGATCAGCAGGTCCCGGCTGAGCACCAGTTGTTGGCGGATCACGCGAGGTTGGGGTCGCAGCGACACCCGCTCACCGACCAGGGCGACGGCGAAGAGCACCCCGCAGAGCGTCTGCGCGACGACGTTCGCCACGGCCGAGCCGACCAGACCCAGCCCGCCGGGATAGACCAGCAGCGGGCAGAGCAGCGCGGAGAGCAGGTTGGGGCCGAGCACGAAGTACAGGGGGCGGCGAGTGTCCTGCACGCCGCGCAGCCAGCCGTTGCCGGCGGCGGCGAGCAGCAGACCGGGGGCGCCGAGGGCCGCGATCCGCAACCACTGGGCGGCGGCGTCGGCGACCTCGCCACCACCACCGGCGAGGGTACGCGCGAGCGCGCCGCCGCCGACCTGCATGCCGATAGCGATCAGCAGACCGACACCGAACGCCAACCAGGACGACTGGACGCCCTCGGCGACCGCAGCGGCCCGATCACCCGCGCCGAAGCGGCGGGCGGCGCGGCCGGTGGTGCCGTAGGCGACCACGGTGCCGACCCAGGCGGTGAGCGTCATGACCGTGCCGCCGACGGCGAGCGCGGCGAGCGGCACCCGGCCGAGGTGACCGACCACTGCGGTATCGACCAGCACGTACAGCGGCTCGGCGGCGAGCACCACGAGGGCCGGCAGGGCGAGCGCGGCGATCCGCCGAGGCGAGGCGGGGCGGTGAGCGGTGGTGGCGTGGTTCATCGCCGCCGATCCTGGCACGGCTGCGGTAAGGAGCACAAGGTCGGTGGCGACTTACGGGCCAACCACTCGACCGGCTCCCCGGACGTCACCGAGGATCGAGGCCCTGCTGCGCTCCATGTCGCCGGCATCCCGGTTTGCGGCGCTCACTACCCTGTCCGAGGCTCCCACGCGGGGGGCACCACGACAGCGATAGGCCTTATCACAGTGAGCGACAGTTACCCTCCGCCCGACCCGAACGTCACCCCCTGGAGCGGCCCGCCGGCTCCGCAGCCGGGCGGCTACCCGCCGTACGGACAGCCACCACCCCAGCCGTACTACGGCACACCACTGGCGCCGGCGCCGGACAAGTCGAACAAGGGCCTGATCATCGGGCTGGTCGCCGGCGCGGTGGTCGTCATACTCGCCATCTGCGGCGCGGGGATCGGCATCCTGCTCGCCTACGATGACGACGAGCCCGCCCGGGACACGTCCTCCACCCCCACGTCGGGCACCGGCAGCAAGCCGGGCACGGGGACGGTCCCCACGCCGGGGCAGGCGGATCCACCGAACAACAACTCGATGACCGCCCGTTACTCCAGCGACCTGGCGAACGTCTGCGAGGGCAGCCCGATCCTGAACGCGGCGCCCTACAGCGGCCCGGCCGGCGCCAAGGCCTACACGTTCTCGAACAACCCCGACCGGCCGACGTCCTGGTCGTCGACGTACGTCCCCTCGGACAAGTCCTACTACGCCAAGGGCGCGGACTACCAGAAGGTGTCGGTGGTCGGCTGCCTGAAGTTCGACCAGGGCAGCCAGGGCGCCCCGAAGAAGTGTCAGTACAAGGACAAGGCGGAGAAGCAGGTCACCGTCGACTACGTCTCGTCGCGCTACACCCTGACCTTCTACGCGGCCAGGACCGCCGAGAAGATCGGCGACGGCGGCACCGTGACCGCCCCGACGAACAGGTGCCCGAGTTTCATCTCGTACGACAAGACCACCATGAGGGCGTACGCGACGCCGGACTCCGGCACCATCGAGGCGGCCCTGGACACGTTCCTGTCCTGAACGACTCGCCCCGCACTGGTGGCCGGACGGTGACGTCGTCGGCGCGGCGTGCCGGCGGCGTCACCACCGGTGGAGACGAGTCACTGACGGGTGTCCATCGACGTCTGCAGCGCGCGGCGGGCCTGCTCGCGGGCGTCGTCGGTGGTGGTCTCGGGCTTGGGCTTGTTCGGCATGGTGGCGCTCCTCTTCCCAGGGCGTGAGCCGCCGACACGCGGCGGCCCTCACGGGCGGTCCTGCTGAGCGCCCCACGGCGGTCCGGGGTTACCGGAGCAGCCGACTGGGCAGCGTGAGCCCGGGTCGATCCGACCCTGGAGGGAGGCGGCACGGGGTGTGGCACCACCGCCCATGACCTGCACCGCCAGGCGGCACCGGCCCTCTCCCAAGTTATCGTTCAGGTCCACATACTGCTTACGGTTCCCGCCATTTGGACGGTCGGCAGCCCGGTTCAGCGAGCCAGGAAGTGCCAGCCCAGCCACCACCAGAACCCGAACAGACCGATCCGGCCCACCGGCACCGAACCGACCTCGTAACGCATCACATAGGCGCAGACCTCGCCGAGGGTGGGGATCCGCGACCCCTCCCGCCGGGCCATCCACTCGACCACCGCGAAGAGGACCAGGGCGGCGACGAAGCCGCCGATCGCGAGCGCGCGCATCATCGCCGCACCAGCCCCCAGAAGGCGGCCAACCAGGCGAACCAGGCTGCCGACCGGGTCAGTTGATCCTCCAGGAGAGGATCGGCCAACCGGGAGAAGGTGGGGAAGTCATCGCCGGCAGCCAGCACGAAGGTCACGCCCTCGAAGACCCCGAAGACCACCACCGGCACCGCCCACCAGGCCGCCCCCGCGCCCAGCCGGCGCGGCGCCGGCCGGCGGGGCACCCGGTTGCTCAGACCGAGCCAGATCAGCACCCCACCCGTCCCGAGGGTGAACAGATTCGCCTCGGTGGAGAAGGACGCGAACCGGCCACCGACGAGCGACAGGCAGACGAGGACGGGAACGGAGACGGCGGGCCGGTCCCAGGCGCGGGGGGCCTCCACGGTGAGGTCGTGCGGCTGCTCCATCCCGCAATTCTTCCCGGTATCACGGAACGCGGGAAGACCAACACTCCCCGGAGCTGACCCTGATCTTCCAGACCGACGGATCGATGGCGGCCGAAGCCGGCGTCAGCCGATCAGCGCCGCGTCCAGCTGACCGCGAATCGACTCGACCACCTGCTCGACCGTGCCCCGACCGGTGAACCCGGCCGCGAACGTGTGCCCACCACCGCCGAGCGCCACCGCGACCCGACTGACGTCCACGGCGCCCTTGCTGCGCATCGACACCGCCCACTCGGCGGGCCTGGTCTGCTTCACCACACAGCTCACATCCGCCTCGGCGGTGCAGCGCACGGAGTCGATCAGCGCCTCCAGCACGTACGGCCGCTGGTCGTGCCGGGCCAGGTCGTCAAGGGTGGCGAAGGTCCAGACCAGGCCCCGACCACCGGCGGCGGCCGGCTCCAGTCGAGCCCGGCCGAGCACCTCACCGAAGAGGCGGACCGCGCCGAAGGGCCGGGTGTCGAAGACCCGCCGGGAGATGTCACCCGGCGAGATGCCGGTCGCCAACAATCGGGCGGCCATCTGATGCACCGCCGGAGTGGTCGCCTCGAACCGGAACGAGCCGGTGTCCGTGGTCAGCGCCACGTAGAGGCACTCGGCGATGGCCGGATCCACCACCACCCCGAGCCGGGCCAGCAGTTGCTCAGCCACCACCGACGTGGCCGCCGCACCCGGGTCGACCAGGTTGACGGTGCCGAAACCGGGGTTGGAGGCGTGATGGTCGAGCACCAGCGCCGCACCCGCCGACGACAACCGCCCGGCCAACTCGCCGAGACGCGACTCGCTCGCCGCGTCGAAGCAGATCACCAGATCGGGTGCCGGGTCGGCGGCGTCCGCCGGGACCAGCAGGTCCAGCCCGGGCAGCCCCCGCAACGGCTCCGGCAGCTCCGGCGGCCCGGGAAAGGTCGCCTGCACGTCGCGTACGCCGAACTGCCGCAGGCCCAGACCGAAGCCGAGCATGCTGCCCAGCGCGTCGCCGTCCGGATTGATGTGACAGATCAGCAGCACCCGGGCGGTCGGCGGGAGAGCCCGCACCAACGCCTCGGCCGCGGCCCAGTCCGCATCGGCGGGGCCGAGCCCGGCTGCCCCGGCGAACGGGGCGCTGGCGGTGTTGGTCACCGCGTTTCCCCACCCCGCGGGGTCTCCTTGACGTCGGTGGCCTCGTCGGCCTCCTCGGTCTCGTCCGTCTCATCGGTCTCGTCGTCCACCCGGTACGGCTGGGCCTCGCCCGCGTACTTCGCCTGGGCGGCGAGCCGCTGCACCTCGGCATCGGCGTTGCGGGCGGCGGCGAGCAGGTCGTCGATGTGCTTGACCTGGTCCTGCACGTCGTCGAGGACGAACGTGAGGGTCGGCGAGTGGCGCAGCCCGAGGGCCTTGCCGACAGTGCTGCGCAGCAGCCCCTTGGCGCTCTCCAGCGCCGCCGCGGTGTCCGCCTGGGCCACCGAGTCACCGAGCACTGTGTAGAAGACCGTCGCGTCACGCAGGTCAGCGGTAATCCGGGCATCGGTGATGGTGATCATCCCGAGCCGCGGGTCCTTGATCTGGCTCCGCACCACCGACGCGACCAGCTCACGCACCCGTTCCGCGTGCCGGCGTACCTTGGCCGGATCAGACATCTCGCCACCTCCACGGCGTCCTGCTTCCGGTCGACCCGGCGGCCCGGAGGCCGCCGGCCGACCGGCCAACATCTCGAACATTACCTTCGGGGCCGCTCCGGTCGCCCGGCACAGCCGGCACCATGGTCAGTCGTCGTCCACGCCGTAGAGCCGGCGTCGAACCGACAACAACTCGACCTCGGGGCGATTGGCCACCAGCCGCTCACAGGAGTCGAGCACCTCGCGGACATGCGCCGTCTCGGCGGCCACCACGGCCACCGCCAGCTGCGCTCGACCATGCAGGTCGAGCGCACCCACCTCGGCGGCCGACACCTCGAAGCGGCGCAGCGCCGCCACGATCGGCCGTACATATGATCTCTTGGCTTTGAGCGACCGGGAGTCGCCCGGCAGCAGCAGGTCGAAGACCGCGGTTCCGGTGAACATCGCCCCGGACGATACCGCCAACCCGCCCCGCATGATCAAGGGGTTTACGCCACTCGGCGTAAACCCCTTGATCAGCGTGTCACTGCCGGATCAGGCGCGAACCTTCTCCCGCATCTCGAAGGTCTCGATGACGTCGCCGACCTGGACGTTGTTGTAACCACCCAGGGTCAGACCGCACTCGAAGCCCTCGCGGACCTCGGTGGCGTCGTCCTTGAACCGCTTGAGCGAGGTGATCGTGAGGTTGTCCGCCACGACCGCCCCGTCCCGAAGCAGGCGAGCCTTCGCGTTGCGTCGGATGATGCCCGACCGGACGATGCAACCGGAGATGTTGCCGATCTTGGACGAGCGGAAGACGTCGCGGATCTCCGCGCTGCCCAGCTCGGCCTCCTCGTACTCCGGCTTGAGCAGGCCCTTGAGCGCTGCCTCGATCTCCTCGATGGCCTGGTAGATGACGGTGTAGTACCGGATCTCCACGCCCTCGCGGTCGGCCATCTCACGGACCTTGTTCGAGGCCCGCACGTTGAAGCCGATGATCGTGACCGGCTCGGACGAGGCGCTCGCGAGCATGACGTTGCTCTCGGTGATCGCGCCCACGCCCCGGTCGAGGACCTTGAGCTGGACCTCCTCGGGGATGTCGAGGTTGAACAGCGCGTCCTCGAGAGCCTCCACCGAACCGGAGACATCGCCCTTGAGGATGAGGTTGAGCGAGGTCTTCTCGCCCTCCTTGAGCTGCTCCATGAGCGTCTCGAGGGTGGCCCGACCACGGGAGTTGGCGAAGGACGCCGCCCGCCGCCGTGCCTGCCGCTGCTCGGCGATCTGCCGCACCGTGCGGTCGTCCGCCGCGGCGAGGAACGTGTCGCCCGCGCCGGGAGGCGCGGTCAGACCCAGCACCATGACCGGACGCGCCGGCCCAGCCTCGGTGAGCTGGTTGCCGTTCTCGTCGAGCATGGCCCGGACCCGGCCGTGCGCCCCACCGGCGACGATCGAGTCGCCCGCCCGCAGGGTGCCCTTCTGCACCAGCACCGTCGCCACCGCACCGCGACCCTTGTCCAGGTGTGCCTCGATGGCCACACCCTGAGCCGGCCCGTCGATCGGAGCGGTCAGCTCCAGCGACGCGTCGGCGGTCAGCAGAACGGCCTCGAGCAGTTCCTCGATGCCGATGCCCGGCTTGGCTGCCACGTTGACGAACATGGTCTCGCCGCCGTACTCCTCGGCGACCAGGCCGTACTCGGTCAGCTGCTGGCGGACCTTGTCCGGGTTGGCGTCCGGCTTGTCGACCTTGTTGACCGCGACCACGATCGGCACGTCGGCCGCCTTGGCGTGGTTCAACGCCTCGATCGTCTGCGGCATCACACCGTCGTCGGCCGCGACGACCAGGATCACGATGTCCGTGACCTGGGCACCACGAGCACGCATGGCGGTGAACGCCTCGTGACCCGGGGTGTCGATGAAGGTGACCGCCCGGTCCTCGCCCTCGTGCGGGACGTGGACCTGGTACGCACCGATGTGCTGGGTGATGCCACCCGCCTCACCGGCCACGACGTTCGCCTTACGGATGGCGTCGAGCAGCTTGGTCTTACCGTGGTCGACGTGACCCATGACGGTCACCACCGGCGCACGGCTGACCAGACGCTCCTCGGCCACCTCCGCGTCGAGGTCGATGTTGAACTGCGCGAGCAGCTCGCGGTCCTCGTCCTCCGGGCTGACGATCTGGATGTCGAAGCCCAGGTGCTCACCCAGCAGGTGCAGGGTGTCGTCAGAACAGGACTGGGTCGCGGTCACCATCTCGCCCAGGTTGAACATCTCCTGGACCAGCGAACCCGGGTTGGCGTTGATCTTGTCCGCGAAGTCGGACAGCGAGGCGCCACGGGAGAGCCGGACGATCTGACCCTGACCCCGGGGAGCACCCGAGCTCATGGTCGGAGCCGACAGGTTGTCGAACTCCTGTCTGCGCTGCTTCTTGGACTTGCGACCGCGCGTCGGCCGACCACCCGGACGCCCGAAGGCACCCGCGGCGCCGCCGCCACGGCCACGACCGCCCGCACCCGGACGACCGCCGCCACCGGCCGGACCACCCGGACGGAAACCGCCACCGGGAGCACCAGCACCGCCGCCGGGACCGCCACGGTAGCCACCGCCACCGCCGGCACCCGCGCCGCCACCAGGGCCGCCTCGGTAACCGCCACCGCCACCGGCGCCACCGCCGGGACCGCCACGGAAACCGCCGCCACCGCCACCGGGACGACCAGCGCCACCGCCACCGGGGCGACCAGCGCCACCGGGACCGGGGCGACCGGCAGCCGGACGCTGACTCGGCATGGACGCCGGGCTGGGCCGCGGCGGCATGGAGTTCGGGCTCGGCCGCGGCGGCATGCCCGCCGGGCTGTTGGGCCGAGGGCCACCCGCACCGGCGGCCGGGGGCCGCTGCTGCTGGCCACCCTGGATGCCGAACGGGTTGTTACCGGCACCGCGCGCCGGCGGACGACCGCCCGGCCGGGCACCCGGACCGGGAGCCGGCGTGCTCGGACGAGCTGCCGGCGAACCGGGACGGGGCGGCATCGCCGCGGGACCCGGCCGAGGGCCGGGGCGGTTGCCACCGTCTGCCGGAGGCTCCCGGCGAACGGGGTTGTCCCGCTGCTGCTGGCGGGCGGCCTGCGCGGCCTTGACCGCGGCCTCCTGCTCAGCCTTCAGTGCGGCGGCACGCGCCTCCGCGGCCGCCACCTCGATGTCGTGGGCACTCGCCGGCTTGGCGACCGGGGTCGCCGTCTGCGGCGCACCGGGAACCGGACCCTTGGGCTTCGGACCGGGTGCCGGCGCGGCCGGCCGCCGAGGCGGCATCGGCTTGGCCGAGACCCGGGGCGCGCCCGGGGCCGGGGATGGCGTCGGGGTCGGGGATGAAGCCGGCGTCGACGCGGGCGCCGACGGGGCGGCCGGAGCCGGGGCTCCGGCGGACGCGACGAATGCGTTACGCAGCCGCCGGGCGACGGGCGCCTCGACGGTGCTGGACGCGGACTTCACGAACTCGCCCATTTCCTTCAGCTTGGCGAGAACGGTCTTACTCTCGACCCCGAGCTCTTTTGCAAGCTCGTGTACGCGGGCCTTGCCTGCCACTGCACTCCTCACTCCGAGGTCGTGCGGGCAGCACCCGCAGCGACCTCACTCGTGCACTTGAAGCCTGGTCATTTCAGGGACTTCATCGTGTGCTCATGTCGGTCGTCCTACCCTGCTAGCGACCCTCGCCCGGTCGGGCTGACCGGACGTAGTGGTTGGCGCATCGACGTGCTCCGCCAGCGCACCGTGGTCGAGGACCTCGGTGCTGCGCAGCGCACGCCCGAAGGCGCGGCGCCGCACCGCCAGCGCGAAGCAGGCCGGATCCGGGTGCATGTTCGCTCCCCGACCCGGCAGCCTGCGGCGCGGATCAGGCCGGAGGCTGTGACCAGCCTCGTCCCTGACCGCGACGATCCGCAGCAATTCGCTGGCCGGCGCACGTTGCCGGCAACCCACACAGGTGCGCTCCGGCTGCGCGCGTCGTACCACTGGAGGAAGTCTACCCCTAGCTCCCCGAGATCGCGCCGCCCGGCTCCCGCACGTGATCAGTTACCCCGCGCGCTGCCGGCGCGGTCTGCTCCGCATCGGAACGAATGTCGATCCGCCAACCGGTCAATCGGGCCGCGAGTCGGGCATTCTGCCCCTCTCGACCGATGGCGAGCGAGAGCTGGAAGTCGGGAACTGTCACCCGGGCGGCCCGGTTGGCCAGGTCGACCACCTCGACCCGCAGCGCCTTGGCCGGCGACAACGCGTTGCCGACGAAGGTGCCCGGGTCGTCCGACCAGTCGATGATGTCGATCTTCTCACCGTGCAGTTCGCTCATCACGGCACGCACCCGCTGACCCATCGGGCCGATGCAGGCGCCCTTGGCGTTCACGCCGGGGGTGGTGGAGCGGACGGCGATCTTCGTGCGATGGCCCGCCTCACGGGCGATCGCACCGATCTCGACGGTGCCGTCGGCGATCTCCGGCACCTCCAGCGCGAAGAGCTTCTTGACCAGAGCCGGGTGCGACCGGGACAGGGTGATCTGCGGCCCGCGCATGCCCTTGGCCACGTGCACCACGACGCAGCGGACCCGCTCGCCGTGCGCGTACCGCTCGCCGGGCACCTGCTCGGACTGCGGCAGCACGCCCTCCAGCTTGCCCAGGTCGACGCTGACGATGCCCTTCTCGGTACGCGTCTCGTGCGCCTGCACCACGCCGGTGACCAGGTCACCCTCGCGGCCGACGTACTCACCGAAGTGCACCTCGTCGGTGGCCTCCCGCAACCGCTGGAGGATCACCTGCTTGGCGGTCATGGCGGCGATCCGGCCGAAGTCGTGCGGGGTGTCGTCCCACTCCCGCACCAGGCTGCCGTCGGCATCCATCTCCTGCGCGTACACCAGGGCGGCGCCCGACCTGCGGTCGATCTCCACCCGGGCGTGCGACTCGGCCCCGTCGGTGTGCCGGTAGGCGGTCAGCAACGCGGTCTCGATCGCCGCGAGAATCGTGTCGAACGGGATCTCCCGCTCGCGCTCGAGTGCGCGCAGCGCCGCGAGGTCGATGTTCACCTCTCCTCGTCCTCCACATCATCTTCGTCGTCGATGTCGTCTGAATCGTCGATCTCGTCGGAATCGTCCGCGTCGTCGAACTCGTCGTCCGGCTCACCGAGCTCGGCGAGCCGGGTGAACTCGACCTGGACGCGGCCAGGGCCCAGCTGGGCGTACGCCCAGGCGGCACGGCCGTCGTCGGTCTCCAGGTGCACGCCCTCGTCGTCGGCCGCGACCACCCGGCCGGTCAGCTGACGGTCGCCGGCGGGCTGCTCGCCCCGCTGGCCGGGCAGCGCGGCCGCGCCCCGGGCGGTGACCTTGACCAGTCGACCCACGTTGCGCCGCCAGTGGCGGGGCAGGGTGAGCGGCCGGTCGACGCCGGGCGAGCTGACTTCCAGCTGGTACTCGCCGGCGACGATGTCGCCACCGGTCTCCTCCGCGGCGTCCAGCGCGGCCGAGACCGCGCGGGAGACGTCCGCGACGGCGTCCAGGTCGATCCCGCCGTCGGTGTCCACCATCACCCGCACCACGTGCCGACGGCCGGCCCGGGAGACCGACAGGTCCTCCAGGTCGTATCCGGCGTCGTTGACCACCGGCTCGATCACGGCCCGCAGTCGGTCCCGCCGGGCGGCGAGGTCACCGCCGCGGGGGCCCGCAGCACCGCGGGGTCGACCCGTCGGCCTGGTGGCACGGCCACGCTGCGTCATCTCCGCACCCTCTCCCTGGTCGACGGGGACCGCTGGTCCCGCCATGCCGGCACGCCACCGGAGTGGACACGCCGGTGGTTGCGCAGAGCGTAACGCGCCTGCCCGGCGGCGGACCGGGCGGCGCACCGACGCCGGTGACCCCCGGAGCGGCACGGATGGTGTTGACTTGGCCGGTGGGGATCGGCAGAACGACACAGCGCGACCAATCATCCGGACATTCCCGGCGAAAGCTCCTGAGTACCGGGGCGCTGTTGGTGCTCGGCGGTGCCGTGACGCCGCTGACCGGCTGT
The DNA here is from genome assembly GCF_018070325.1 of Micromonospora sp. H61. GTDB lineage: Bacteria > Actinomycetota > Actinomycetes > Mycobacteriales > Micromonosporaceae > Micromonospora > Micromonospora salmantinae. Next base: position 33,862 of record NZ_JAGPXY010000034.1, on the reverse strand, counting down.
GATCTTTTCGACCGCGACGATCAACCAGCCCCACCGCCCGACCCGCTGCGGCCGATGGTGGACGAATCACTCGCGCTGGCCGCCGCGTACCGGGCGAGCGCGACCGCCCATCCCGAGCTCGCCGACCGGCTCAACCCGATCGCCGAGACGCACACCACGCACGCCACCGAGCTGGCCCGGGTGATCGGAGTGACGCTGCCGTCGGCGGCCTCCGCCGCCCCGACCACCGCCCCGGCCGCCGATCCCAACGGCGCGCGCGCCGCCCTGCGGGCGCTGGAGAAGACCGCCCAGCAGTCCGCCACCGCCGCCTGCGCCGCGGCGCCCGCGGAGCGGGCGGCACTGCTCGGGTCGATCGTCGCCGCCCGGGCAACTCACCAGGAGGCACTGAAGTGAGGCAGCCGTCCGCCGGGGAGGCACTCGCCTCCGCCCTGTCCGCCGAGTACGCGGCCATCTACGCCTACGGCCGGATCGGTGTCCGGCTCAACGGAGCGGCACGGGACGCGGCACGCCAGGCGGAGGCCGCGCATCGACGCCGGCGCGACGCGCTGGTGGTGCAGCTCACCACGGCCGGCGGCGTCGTCCCGCCGGACCGCGCCGGGTACGCCCTGCCGTTCCCGGTCACCGACCGGGCCAGCGCCCTGCGACTCGCCGCCGAGGTGGAGGAGCGCACGGCCGCGCACTGGCGGGCCGCCCTGGTGTCCACCACCGGCGCCGACCGGGACCAGGCGCTGGCCGCCCTGGTCGACTACGCCGTGCGGGCCACCCGGTGGCGGAAGACTGCGGGGCTGACCCCGCTGACTGTCCCGTTTCCCGGTCGGCCGACCTGAGCCGGTTCCACTCCGGTTGCGGTACGCATACCAGGTATGCATACTCCGTTGCCATGTCCATCCGTCACGGGTTGCTCGCCCTGCTCGAACGCGGCCAGATGTACGGCTACCAGCTGCGCGCCGCGTTCGAGGAGTCGACCGGCTCGACCTGGCCACTGAACATCGGGCAGGTCTACACCACGCTGTCCCGGCTGGAACGGGACGGTCTGGTGCGCCCGCTGCCGGAGAGCGAGGCCGGGCAGCGCCCGTACGAGATCACCGACGCCGGGCGGGCGGACCTGGCGCTGTGGTTCGCCACCCCGATCAGCCGTACCGACCGCCCCCGCGACGAGCTGGCGATCAAGCTGGCGCTGGCCCTCACCACCCCCGGGGTCGACGTCCGGTCCGTGGTACAGGCCCAACGCAGCGCGACGATGCGGGCCCTCCAGGAGTTGACCCGGTTGAAGTACGGCAGCAACCGGCCGGAGGACCTTCCCTGGCGTCTCGTGCTGGACTCGATGGTGTTCCAGGCCGAGGCCGAGGTGCGCTGGTTGGACCACTGCGAGACCAGTCTGGTCCGGCACCAACCCAGCGGCCCGGCGCCTCCCCCTCCCCGACCCGATGACGCCGACGCTCGGGACGCGGCTCGATGGGCCGGCGAGGAGGCAAGACGGTGAGCGGATCGGACGACGCGGTGCTGGAGCTACGCGCCGTCCACCGCACCCACGGCGCCGGGCCTGCGGCGGTACACGCGCTACGCGGCGTCAGCCTGGTCGTCCGGCCCGGCGAGCTGGTCGCCGTGATGGGGCCGTCCGGCTCCGGCAAATCGACACTGCTGGCTCTCGCCGGTGGGTTGGACCGTCCGACCGGCGGCGAGGTCCGGGTCGAGGGGCAACCGCTGGGGGCCCTGGACCGCCGCGGGTTGGCCCAGCTGCGCCGCCGTCGGATCGGCTACATCTTCCAGCAGCTCAATCTGCTGGGCAGTCTGAGCGCACTGGAGAACGTGGCGCTCCCACTGGAACTCGACGGGACCAGCGGACGTCGGGCCCGCGCACTGGCCGTGGCCGCGCTCACCGAGGTGGGCCTACCGGCGTTGGGTGACCGTTTCCCGGACCAGCTCTCCGGCGGGCAGCAGCAGCGGGTGGCGATCGCCCGCGCGCTGGTGGGCGAACGCCGGCTGGTCCTCGCCGACGAGCCCACCGGGGCGTTGGACTCCCAGACCGGTGAGGCGGTGCTGCACCTGCTGCGCCGCCGGATCGACGCGGGCGCCGCCGGAGTGCTGGTCACCCACGAGGCGCGGCACGCCGGCTGGGCCGACCGGGTGGTGTTCCTCCGCGACGGCGTGCTGGTCGACACGACGGCACCGCTGGGCAGTGTCGAGCAGCTGCTGTCCGGCAGCGAGCGGTGACCATCCGCCGTCCGACGCGGGCCCGCGGTCGGGCCGACACCGTGACGCCGCGGCCGGTCGCCCAGCCTGCCCCGGTCGGCCGGCGGCGGTTCGCCGAGCTGACCGGCTCCTGGCGGGCGGCGCTGCGGATCGCCCGGCGGGAGTCACGCCGCTCCCGGCGGCGGACCGCCCTGGTGCTCGCGATGATCGCTTTGCCGGTGACGGCGCTGGCCTTCCTGGCGGCGAGCTACGACATGGCCGAGCTGACCCCACAGGAACGCGTCGACCGCAGGCTCGGCGTGGCCGACGCGCAGTTGCAGTGGATCGCCAATACCCCGGTGGCGCAGGACGAGTGGGGTGAGGGCTGGTACACCCGCGAGGGCGAGCTTCCCGCGAAGGTCACCGCGGCCCAGCTGACCGCACTGCTCGGGCCGGGCAGCCGGGTCACCGAGGTGCGTCCGCACATCCCGCTGACCCTGCGCGGCCCGCACCGCGACGAGGTCGTGAACGGTCGGGTGCTGGACCTCACCGATCCGCTGGCCCGTGGGCTGGTGCGGTTCCGGGCCGGCCGGGCGCCGCAGCAACCCGGTGAGGTCGCGGTCAGTCCGAGGGCGCTGCGTCGCCTGGACCTGCGCCTCGGCCACGCCGTGGCCGCCGCCGACGGCAGCAGGGCGTACACAGTGGTGGGTGTGGTCGAGTTTCCCGACGACCTCGGACCGGTGGTGGCGCTGCACCCGGGAGCCGTGCCATCGACCGGTCCGGAGCCGGACGGAGTCTGGCTGGCGGACGTGCCGGGCACCGTCGACGCGGCGCTGGTGTCCCGGCTCAACGACAGTGGGGTGGTGGTCACCGCGCGGCACCGGATCGGCTCGGCGACCGGAGCGGACCGGACCTGGCTCGGGTCGGTCATGGGGGACAACCCGAACGATCTGAGCACCGGCGTCCTGATCGCCGGCCTCGGACTGCTGGAGGTCGTCCTGCTGGTCGGGCCGGCCTTCGCGGTCGGAGTCCGTCGCCGTCGACGGGATCTGGCGCTGGTAGCGGTGGCGGGCGGGGACGCCGCCCAGCTTCGCCGGGTGGTGCTGGCCGACGGTGTGGTGCTGGGTGTGCTGGGGGCCGCCGCCGGCCTGCTGGTCGGCGTCGGCGCGGCGTTCGCCGGTCGCCCGCTCATGGAGCAGTACGTCTTCAGCGCCCGCTTCGGCGGCTACCGCTGCTGGCCGAGCGCGCTGGTCCTGCTCGGTGGCGTCGCGGGGCTGGCCGGGGTGCTCGCCGCGCTGGCACCGGCCTGGACCGCCGCCCGGCAGGACGTCAGCGCCGGGCTCGCCGGACGACGCACCCCGGCGAAATCCCCGGGCCGGTGGTTGGCTCTCGGACTGGCGCTGGTGGTCGGCGGGGCGGGGCTGGCGGCGTTCGGGGCCACCCGGACTTCCCCAGCGGTGGTTCTCACCGGGCTGATCCTCGGCGAGTTGGGCCTGGTCTGCTGCACGCCCACGCTGCTCGGGGCACTCGCCCGCCTCGGCCGGGTGTTGCCGCTGGCACCACGGATCGCGTTGCGCGATGCCAGCCGCAACCGGGCCGCCGCGGCACCGGCCATCTGCGCCGTGATGGCCGCCGTGGCCAGCAGCGTCGCCCTCGGCGGATACCTGGCCAGCGACGGCGCCCGCGAGGCGCGCGCCTACCGGCCGGCGCTGCCGACCGGCCATGTCATGGTCAACCCGGTCGGTTCGGCCGGGCAGCCCACGCTGGCCCAGATCACCGACGCGGCCCGCAACCAGCTCGGGGTCGGCGCTGTCGCCCCGGTGCAGACACCGAGCTGCGGGGCGGGCCGCACCGGCTACTGCGACATCGCACCGGTGCTCCCACTTACCCGGGCCTGCTGGCGCTGCGCCGATCCCCGCTGCCAGATCCGCGAGGCGGACTACTTCGGCGGCTACGTGGAACCCGGAGTCGACGACGGAACCGCACTCCCCCTGCTCACCGGCGTGGACCCGGCGACGACAGCAGCCGCCACGGCCGTGCTGCGCGCCGGTGGCGTGGTGGTGACCGACCCGCGCTACCTGCACGACGGCCTGGTGACCGTCCGGGTCAGCGAGGTGGAGGCCGGGCCGGACCGGCCGGTCACCGTCCACGACCTTCCGGGGTACGCGCTGCCCCGGGCGACCGGCCAGTCCCGTCTGCTGCTGTCCACCGCCGCCGCCCGGCAACTCGACCTGAGCTGGTCTCAGACCGGCTGGGTGATCGGCACCACCACCCCGCCCGACGAGGAGCAACAGGCACGGTTCGCCGCCGCCCTGCGGCCATTCGGGACGCTCGCGCTGAGCGTGGAGAACGGCGGCGCCCCACGCGACGTCTCACCCCTGCTCCTGCTGCTCGCGGCGGCGGCCGGGTTGATCACCGTGGGCGCGGCCGGGATCGCCACCGCGCTCGCCGCCGCCGAGGGACGCGCCGAGCTGACCACCCTCGCGGCTGTCGGCGCGGCCCCGGCGCTACGTCGGCTGCTGGCGATCTGCCAGGCCGGGGTCATCGCCGGTCTCGGTTCGGTGCTCGGCATCGTGGCCGGCCTCGGCACCGCCGCGATCGTGCTGGTCTCGGTGAACCGGCAGTACGCCAGTGACTGGCCGGTATCAGATCCGTACCCCTTTCTGGTGCCGTGGCCCGCGCTCGGGGTCCTGGTGCTGGTGCCGGTGGTGGCGATGCTCGGGGCGGGCCTGTTCACCCGGGCCCGACTGCCTATCGAACGACGGCTCGACTGACCGATCCGCCGGGCGACCGAAACGGGACCGCGCGGGGGTGCCGCCGGGGCCGGGCAGCCGGCAGACTGACCGGCGTGTCAGTGCTCAGGAATGTCGTCCGTCGGGCCGGTCATCATCGCTGGTTCGGCGCCACCGTGCGCCTGCTGGTTCCGGCCGATCGGGTGGTTGGTCGACTCACCAGGGGCCGGGTGGTCGCGCTCGGCCTGCTCCCCTCCCTGCTGATCACCACAACGGGCCGCCGCTCCGGCAGGCCCCGCAGCAATCCGCTGCTCTACGTGCCCGACGGCGACGCGTACGTGGTGATCGGCTCCAACTGGGGCCAGACCCACCACCCCGGCTGGGCGATGAACCTGCTCGCCGATCCCGCCGCCGAGGTGGACGTGAAGGGCCGGCGGGTCGCGGTGCGGGCCGAGCGGGCCTCCGGCGCCGAACGGGACCGGTTGTGGCAGCTGCTGGTCACCGCGTGGCCCGCTTACCACACGTACGTGCAGCGGGCCGGTGGCCGGGAGATCCACATTTTCCGGCTGGCCCCGACCGGGCGCGGCGCGCCCGAAGCTCCGCCGTCGGCTGGCTAGGCTGACGCTCGGTAGTTAAGGCGAGGTGGTCCCGTGAGCGCCAGGAGTGAGCCGGCCGGTGTCGACCGGGGCCTCGACGATCGACGGTGGACGGTCGCGGAACGGGTCGCCGAGGCGGTCCGACGGCGTTTCGCGGCGGATGCGCTCGTAATCGCTGTGCACGGGCCTCTGGCGCACGGGGACGACGACGGCGGCGGAGACCGCGAGGCTGGAATGCTGGTGGTCACCTATCGACCCGGGACGGGCCCGCCGCCGGCGACCCGGCGGGTGGACGGGGTGCTCGTCGATCTGACAGTGGCCGCCGCCGAGGACTACCTGGCCCAGGCCCGGGTGCTCTCCCCGCTCTGGCCGCTGACCGCCGACCGGTACGTCACCACGCAGGCGTTGCACGATCCGACGGGCTGGTTGCGGACGCTGCGCGACGAGCATCTCGGCCGGTTGGCTCGGGCCCGGCCGGCGGAGTTCAGCACCGCTGCCCGCCAGGCGTGGTACCGGGGCAGCGCGGCGCACTCCCGTGCGGCCCGGCTCGCCGAGTGGTACGAGACCGATCAAGCTCTGTTGATGCTCGGTGAGGCCCGGCTGGCGGCGGCCACGGTGACCGGTCTGCTGAGTCGCACCTACTTCCGTGACCCGGGGGACGCGGTGCGGCGCACCGGGTTGGCCGGCGCGGACATGACCGAGGTGGGTGTGGTGCTGGCCCGGCAGGCCGAGGAGTTGGCCGCCCGTGGTCGTGCGGTCGACGGCACGATCGACGAGCTGCTCAGCACCTGAGGCGGGTCACAGCCCGCCCGGCACGCCGATCAGCGAGCCGATCAGGTAGGTGGCGCCGGCCGCGGCGGCGCCCAGCAGCAGCTGGCGCAGCCCACTGGTCCACCAGGGACGGCGGGTGAACCTGGCCACCACGGCACCGGCGGCGAACAGCCCGAGCCCGCCGACGGCGAGCGCCAGCCACAGTTCGGTGGCGCCGAGCAGGTACGGCAGCAGCGGGACCAGCGCGCCGACCGAGAAGAACAGGAACGACGAGATCGCCGCCGCCCACGGGCTGGGCTGATCGTCGGGGTCGACGCCCAGTTCCTCGCGGACGTGCACCCGCAGTGCCTCCTCCGGGTCGCGCCGCACCGCCTCGGCGACCTGGGTGGCGAGGTCCCGGGGCAGGCCCCGGGCCACCCACGCGTCGGCCAGCTCCCGGGCCTCCGCCTCGGGGTGCCGTTCCAGTTCCCGTCGCTCCTTGGCCACCTCGGCGGCGACCTGCTCGTTGGCGGAACGCACGCTGGTGTACTCGCCGAGGCCCATGGAGATGGCACCGGCGACGAGGCCGGCGCTGCCGGTGAGCACGATGCTGCGGGGCGACACCCCGCCGCCGCCGACGCCGGCGATCAGGGCGATGTTGGTGACCAGGCCGTCCATCGCGCCGAAGACGGCCGGGCGCAGCCAGCCGCCGGAGACGTCCGCGTGGTGCGCCTCGCGCAGCGCCGCTGGGGTGTCGGTCACGGCGCCTGCCCTTCGTTCGCGACTGCGGGACTCCGCTTCGCTGCGTTCCTCGCGCTCACGGAAGGGTCAGGATCTCGTGGCCGTCGTCGGTCACCACGATGGTGTGCTCGAACTGAGCCGTCCACTTCCGGTCCTTGGTGACCACGGTCCACCCGTCGTCCCACATGTCGTACTGGTAGGTGCCGAGGGTGATCATCGGCTCGATGGTGAACGTCATGCCGGGCTCCATGATGTCCGTGGGGCGCGGGCTGTCGTAGTGCGGCACGTAGAGGCCACTGTGGAAGGCCTCGCCGATGCCGTGGCCGGTGAAGTCGCGGACCACGCCGTAGCCGAACCGCTTGGCGTACGACTCGATGACGCGGCCCACCACGTTGATCTGGCGTCCCGGGGCGACGGCGCGGATGCCGCGCATCATCGCCTCGTGGGTCCGCTCGACCAGCAGCCGGGCCTCTTCGCTGACCTCGCCGACGCAGAAGGTGGCGTCGGTGTCACCGTGCACCCCACCGATGTACGCGGTCACGTCGACGTTGATGATGTCGCCGTCGGTCAGGACCGTGGTGTCCGGGATGCCATGGCAGATGACCTCGTTGAGGCTGGTGCAGCAGGACTTCGGGAAGCCCTTGTAGCCCAGCGTCGACGGGTACGCGCCGTGGTCGCAGAGGAACTCGTGCACCACCTTGTCGATCTCGTCGGTGGTCACGCCGGGCTTGCAGTGCTCGCCGGCGAGCTGGGTCGCCTGGGCGGCGAGCCGGCTGGCGAGCCGCATCTTCTCGATGGTCTCCGGCGTCTGCACGTGCGAGCCACGCCACTCCCGCGGGCGCGCCTTGCCCACGTACTCCGGTCGGGCGATCTGGGGTGGCACCGGTCGCATCGGGGAGAGCGTGCCTGGTGTCAGCGGCGGACGGACGGTCATGCCGCAAGCCTATCGCCGGGGCCGCTGGTGACCCGCGCCACGGCCACCCGGTGGAGGTTGTTGCCCTGCCAGGGTGGCTGTGCCATGGTGTCAACGTGGATCAAGGGGGAGCACCGCCCGTCTTCTCCGCCAGCGCCGAGATCGACGGTGACCACCTCCACGTCGTGGTGGCCGGCGAGGTCGACATGGCGACCGCGGACACGATGCTCCAGACGGCACTGCGCGAGCCCGCCGAAAAGATGACTCTGGACCTGAGCGCTGTCACCTTCTTCGACTCGGCAGCCATCCACGCCCTGGTCCGGCTCGCCCGGGAGTTTCCGGGGCGACTCACCGTTCGCCCGTCCCGGCAGGTCCGTCGGGTGCTGGAGATCTCCGGCCTCGGCGAGCAGGGCTGGCTCGACCCGGCCTAGCCGCCCGGCCGCAGCCGGGCGCGCCGTCAGTCCTGCAACTGCCGGCGCAGCGTCACCTCGGTGCCCTCAGCGGTGCGCCGTACCGACAGTTCGCCGAGCGCTCTGATCAGGTCCAGGCCGCGGCCCCGGAAGCCGGAGCCGGTCGACTCCCGCCACTGCCCGCTGTCGCGCACCGTGGCCGTCACCGTCCGATCCTCGATGGCCACCTCCACACTGATCATGGCTTCGGCGGGGTGGACCGGGTGCTCGATGGCGTTGGCGGCGGCCTCGGAGACGGCGACGGTCAGGTCGAACAGGTCGGTCTCGCCGACGGAGTGCGCGACGAGGAAGTCCTCCAGCCGCTTTCGGAGCACGCTGAGCCGGGTCGGGTCCGCCGGTAGCCGCAGCGCGAAGCGGTTCAGCTCCGCCGCCTCCAGGGCGAGAACCGCCACGTCGTCGCGGCGCGGCCGTCCGGTGACCCGTTCCACGACGGCGTCGATCAGGTCCACCACGTGCTCACTCGGGGTGGCCGCGTCGATGCGCAACTGGGCCAGTGAGGCATCGATGCCGAGCTGACGGTCCTCGATCAGCCCGTCGGTGTAGAGCAGCAGTCGAGTGCCGGCCGGCAACTCGCCCTCGGCCGACTCGTACGTCGCGTTGGGGAGGGCGCCGACCGGTGGACCGAGCGCCCGGTCGTGCAGGAACGCCACGTCGCCTCCCGTGATCAACAGTGGGGACGGGTGACCGGCGCTCGCATACCGCAGCCGACCGGTGCGGGGGGTGAACAGCAGGCAGACCACAGTCGCGAAGGAGCGGCCCTCGGTGGAGCCGACCAGCCGGTTGAGCCGGGTCAGCGACTCACCCGGGCCGAAGCCCTCCAGCACGTACGCCCGCAGCGCGTTGCGCAGCTGCCCCATCGCCGCGGCGGCCCGGACGCCCTTGCCGACCACGTCGCCGATGACCAGCACCAACTCGTCGCCGTTCAACGCGATCGCGTCGTACCAGTCGCCGCCGACCTCGACGTCGGCGCTGCCGGGCAGGTAACGGCTGGCCACCACGGCGCCGGGCAGTTGGGGCAGCGACCGGGGCAGCAGGCTGTGCTGCAGCGTGGTGGCGATGCGGTGTTCGGCTTCGTAGAGCTGGGCGTTCTCCAGTCGCACCCCGACGAGCCGGGCCAGCTGGGTCAACGCGGCGTCGTCGGCCTGTGCCTCGTCGCCGGCCGCCCGCCAGACCTGCAGCTCACCGAGCTGCTTTCCGGTGGTGCCGGTCAGGTCGGCCACGAAGGACGGGTCGGCGGCGGTGCTGCCGCCACCGTCCGCCTCGAAGCGCGCCTCGGCCGCGGTGACCACCACCCGGGCGGCCTCGGCGAGACTCAACGCGTGCCGGGCGGCGACCTGGAGCACGTCGGCGGTGGACCGGGCGGTGTTCACCGCCACCGCCGCGTCGGCCAGCGCCCGGAGCCGGCGGATGATCTGCCCGCGCAGCTGGCCCAGCTCGACGTTGGCCCGGACCCGGGCGATCAGCTCCTGCGCGGAGAACGGCTTGGTGAGGTAGTCGTCGGCGCCGACGGCGAGACCGGCGACGGCCTCCGCGGAGCCGGCGCGGGCGGAGAGCAGCACGATCGGCACATGCCGGGTACGCGGGTCCGAGCGCAGCGCGCTCACCAGCCCGAACCCGTCCAGCCGGGGCATCATCACGTCGGTGAGAACCAGGTCGAACCCGCCTTCGCGGGCCAGCGGCAGGGCATCGAGCCCGTCGTTCGCGGTGACCACGTCCCAGGTCGGGGATAGCAGCCGACTGACGTGTTCCTGCAGGTCGGCGTTGTCGTCGACGACCAGGATCCGGCCAGCCGAGGTGCCCTTCACCGGCTGCCGGTCGAGCTCGGGTGTCGACGCGACACCGGCCCACAGCGCGGTCTCCGCCACGAAGAGCCGGGCCTGCTCGGGCTCACCCACTGGCAGTGGGTCGAACGCCGCCACCCGGTCCGCCGGCAGGTGCGCCGAGCCGAACGGGACGGTAACCGTGAACGTGCTGCCCACGTCCACCTTGCTGGTCAACCCGACCTCACCGCCGTGCATCTCGACAAGTTCCCGGACCAGCGCGAGGCCGATGCCGGTGCCCTCGTGGGTGCGTGCCCGCACCCCGGGGACCCGGTGGAACCGTTCGAAGACGTGCGGCAGCTCGTCCGGCACGATGCCGACGCCGGTGTCCGTCACCTCCAGCCGGGCCGCGCCCTCGACGGCCCGGATCCGCACCCGGATCTCGCCGCCGAAGGTGAACTTGACCGCGTTCGACACCAGGTTGAGGACGATCTTCTCCCACATGTCCCGATCGACGAAGACCGGCGTCGGCAGCGGCGGACAGTCCACCACCAGTCGCAAGCCGGCCCGGTCGGTGGCCGAGCGGAAGGTGCTGGCCAGCCGGGCGGTGTAACCGGCGAGGTCGGTGGGCTGGTAGCGGGCGGCGAGCCGACCGGACTCCAGTCGGGAGAAGTCCAGCACGGTGTTGACCAGCTTGAGCAGGCGCAGCGCGTTGCGGTGCATCATGGTGAGCCGGTCGGTTTCGGTGGCGGGCAGCTCCGGGTCGGCCAGCATGTCCTCCAGCGGGCCGAGCACCAGGGTCAGCGGAGTGCGGAACTCGTGGCTGACGTTGGCGAAGAAGTTGGTCTTCGCCCGGTCCAGCGCGGCCAACTCGGCGGCGCGGGCCCGTTCCTGCTCGTACGCCCGCTGGGTGCCGACCGCCCGGGAGATCTGGGCGGCGACCAGGCCGAGGAAGTCGCGGTAGTCGTCGCCGAGCGGCAGCTGACGGGCCACGCCGACGACAAGCGCGCCGACCGTCTGGTTGGTCGCCGTGAGCGGCAGCACGAGGGCCTGGTCGGCGGCGTCGACCGGCGACGCGTCGAGCAGTGCGGCCACCTCGATCGTGGCGGGCGCGTCATCGGCGCTCAGCCGGGCCAACAAGTGCGCTGTGACATTGGCGGCGGGCGGGGTGGTGCCGGTGCAGCCGGCCAGGGTGAGCTGGTCGTTGTCGTCAGCCAGATAGATCAGGGCGAACGGCACGTCGGGCCGGTGCCGGCCGAGCACCCCGGCGGCGGTGCGACCCAGTTGCGTGGCGCTGCCGATGTCGCTCAGCTCGGCACCCAGCTCGGACAGCGCTCGCAGCCGACGCTCGCCGAGCACCCGCCCGGTGGTCTCGCTGACGATGCAGTAGACGCCACTGACCGAGCCGTCGTCCCCCCGGATCGGGTCGTACGAGACGTTGAAGTAGGTCTGCTCGACGAAGCCGTAACGGTCCAGCAGAAAGGGATGGTCCTCGCCCCGGTAGGAGCGGCCGGTGCTCCGGACGCTGTCGAGCAGCGGGCCGAGCACCGCCCAGGTCTCCGCCCAGCTCAAGCGGGCCGGTCGGCCGATCACGTCCGGGTGTTTGCCCCCGATGGTCGGCCGGTAGGCGTCGTTGTAGAAGGCCAACTGCTCGTCGCCCCAGAACATGACGATCGGCGCGCTGGAGGCGAGCATCATGCCGACAGCGTTGGAGAGCGCCGGGGGCCACTGACCGGGCTCACCCAGCGGGCCGGAGGACCAGTCGAAGGAAGCCAGCCGCTCGCCCATCTCGCCGCCGGCCGCGAACGCGGCCGCCAGCATCGGCGGGGTCTCGCGACCGGACAGGGTGGGATGCCCGATGTCCGCGCCCCCCTGGGCCGAGCTCATGCAGCCTCCCGCTCCGGCCGTACCCCTCGACCGTTGATCTTCACCCGCCGTGCTCCGACTTGTACCCCAGCGGACCGGCAACGTAACGCATCACGACAGATGGACGCTGGTTACGTACGCGTGAGCCGTCGGGCACCGGACAGTGCTGGTGGACGGCGGCGCCGAACGGCGGTGGCCGGAACGCTCTGAGGAGTCAGAAGACCGGCAGCCCGTCGATGCTTGCCGCGTTCCTGGTGGCCCGGTAGGTGACCAGATCATCGGCACTGCGGCGGGAGTGTGAGGTGAGTAACAGATCACGTTCGGCCCGGAAGTCCATCAGTGGCACCGCGTATCCGCAGGAGTCACTGACCCGCTCCACCTCGACAGTGATGACCGCCCGGACGGCGTGCACGTCCGGCGGCGCGGGAAACTCGCCGAGCCGATCGGCGAAGGCGTCGTCGGTGACCGCGACGCTGCTGCCCCGACCATGCAACCGGACGATCTTCGGCGGGCCGTCGAAGGCACAGAACATCAGCGTGATCCGGCCGTTGTCCCGCAGGTGGGCGATGGTCTCCGCCCCACTGCCGTGATAGTCGAGGTAGGCCACCCGGTGCGGGCCGAGGATCACGAACGTGCCCCGCATGCCCTTCGGTGACACGTTGACGTGCCCCTCGACCCCGGACGGGGCGGTCGCCACGAAGAAGAGCGGCTGGGCCACGATGAAGTCACGCAGTCGAGCATCGATCTCCGGATAAACCTTGCCCATGCGCCGATCCTGCCACCGATGCCATCCAGGGGCGGGGGCGATCCCAGTCACACCCGCCGGCCGGCGGCCTGCACCAACGCCGTGATCGGGGCGGGATCCGACTCGTTCTCCGGATGCCACTGCACCCCGAGCACGAACGGCAGGGCCGGGTCCTCCACCGCCTCGACCACACCGTCTCCCGCCCAACCGGTCACCGTGAGCCGGCCCGGATCGGCGACCGCCTGGTGGTGGTACGAGTTGACCTGATCGACCCCGGCCAGCACCGAGGCGGCCAGGCTGCCCGGCGCGAACCGCACCGCGTGCGCCCCGTACACGCCGGGCGCGGGGCGGTGCGCCTCGTGACCCACCACGTCAGGCAGGTGCTGGTGCAGAGTGCCGCCGTACGCGACAGCGAGCAACTGCATCCCCCGACACACACCCAGCACCGGCACCTCGGCGGCGAGCGCGGCGGCCAACACTGTCAACTCGCCGGCGTCCCGGTCCGGCCGGTCCTCGGTACGGGGGTCGGGCGGCTGGCCGTACCGCACCGGGCCGACGTCCGCGCCACCGGCCAACAGCAACCCGTCGAGGACTGCCACCACGTCCGCGTCCACGTCGTCCGGCGGCAGCACCACCGCCCGGCCACCCGCGGCCGCCACCGCCCGCGAGTACGCCTCCGGCACCAGCACCGCCCGCACACCCCGCCAGACCGCCCAGTCGGCGGGTTCGACGTACGCGCTGACCCCGATCAGCGGCCTCCTCCTCATAGAGGAGTGACGTAGGCGCCCGTGATGCCACCGTCGACAACGAACTGCGCGGCGGTCATGAACGAGGCGTCGTCGCTGGCCAGGAACGCCACCGCGGCGGCGATCTCCTCCGGTTGCCCGAAGCGTCCCATCGGCACGTGCACCAGCCGACGGGCGGCCCGCTCCGGGTCGGCGGCGAAGAGTTCCAGCAGCAACGGGGTGGCCACCGGGCCGGGACAGAGGGCGTTGACCCGGATGCCCTCACGGGCGAACTGCACACCCAACTCCCGGGTCATCGCCAGCACCCCGCCCTTGCTCGCGGTGTACGCGATCTGCGACGTGGCCGCACCCATCAACGCCACGAACGAGGCTGTGTTGATGATCGAGCCCTTGCCCTGCCGACGCATGTGTGGAATGGCGTACTTGCAGCACAGGTAGACGCTCGTGGTGTTGACCCGCAACACCCGCTCCCACGCGTCCAGGCCGGTGTCCAGGATGGAGTCGTCGTCGGGCGGTGAGATGCCGGCGTTGTTGAACGCGATGTCCACCCGGCCGTGCCGGTCGGCCACCCCGTCGAACAGGTCGCGTACCGCCGACTCGTCGGCCACGTCGGTGGCCACGAACTCGCCGCCGCACTCCTCGGCGGCCCTCGTGCCGGCCGCCGCGTCGATGTCCACGCAGACCACCCGGGCCCCCTCGGCGGCGAACCGCCGCACGGTGGCCAATCCGATGCCACTGCCCGCTCCGGTGACCACTGCCACCCGGTCCTGCAACCGACCCTGCACTGGCGTCACTCCTCCGTCGCGATGAACACGTTCTTGACGTCCGTGAAGGAGTGCAACGCGTCCGGGCCCAGCTCACGGCCGAGCCCGGAGCGCTTCATTCCGCCGAACGGGGTCCAGTAGCGCACCGAGGAGTGCGAGTTGACGCTGAGGTTGCCCGAGTCGACGGCGCGGGCCAGGCGCAGGGCCCGACCCACGTCGCGGGTCCAGATCGAGCCGGAGAGGCCGTACTCGGTGTCGTTGGCGAGCCGGACCGCGTCCGCCTCGTCGTCGAACGGCAGCACCGAGACCACCGGGCCGAAGATCTCCTCCCGCCAGTGCCGGTCGGCCGGCGAGTCGGCCAGCAGCACAGTGGGCGCGTGCCAGAACCCGGGGCCGTCGGGGCAGGAGCCGGTGAAGGCGACAGTCGCCCCGGCGAGGTAACCGGCTACCCGGTCCCGTTGGGCGGCGGAGATCAGCGGGCCCATCTCGGCGGTGTCGTGGGACGGGTCCTCGACGCGCACCGCGCGTACCGCCGGTTCGAGCAGTTCCAGGAACCGGTCGTACACCGAGCGCTGGACCAGGATCCGCGACCGCGCGCAGCAGTCCTGGCCGGCGTTGTCGAAGACCGCGCCCGGCGCGGTCGCGGCGGCGCGTTCCAGGTCGGCGTCGGCGAACACGATGTTCGCGCTCTTGCCGCCCAACTCCAGGGTGAGTCGCTTCACCTGGGCGGCGCAGCCGGCCATGATCCGGGTGCCGACCTCGGTGGAGCCGGTGAAGCAGATCTTGCGGACCGCCGGGTGGCTGACGAACCGTTCCCCCACCACCGAACCCTCGCCCGGGATGACGGTGAAGACGCCGTCGGGCAGGCCCGCCTCGCGGGCCAACTCGGCCAGGCGCAGCGCGGTGAGCGGGGTCAACTCGGCGGGCTTGAGCACCACTGTGTTGCCGGCGGCGAGCGCCGGGGCGAACCCCCAGGCGGCGATGGGCATCGGGAAGTTCCAGGGCACGATCACGCCGACCACACCGAGTGGCTCGTGGAAGGTGACGTCCAACCCGCCGGGCACCGGGATCTGCCGCCCGGTCAACCGTTCGGGCGCGCCGGCGTAGTAGTCCAGGACGTCGCGGACGTTGCTCGCCTCCCACCGGGCGTTGCCGACGGTGTGCCCGGCGTTGCGCACCTCCAGCGCTGCCAACTCGTCCAGCTGGGCGTCGACGACGGCGGCGAACCGCCGCAGCAACCGCGCCCGGTCCCCCGCCCCCACGAGACGCCAGGTCGCAAAGGCCGTGGCGGCGGCGGCGATCGCCGCGTCCACGTCCTCGATCGAGGCCGCCGCAACCTCCCGAAAACCCACCCCGCGAGCCGGGTCAACCAAGACCGTCACACCGCCACCCCCATCCTCACGTGGTCAGAGGCGTTCGAAGCCACGGGTCAGCTCCCAGTCGGTCACCGCGGCGTCGAAGGCGGCCAGCTCGACCCTCGCCTGGTTGGCGTAGTGGGCCACCACCTCGGGGCCGAACGCGTCCCGGGCCACAGTGGAGTTCTCCCAGAGGGCCAGGGCGTCGCGCAGGGTGCCGGGGACCCGCTCGGCCTCCGGGTCGTCGTACGCGTTGCCGGTGCACTCCGCGCCCAACTCCAACTCGCCCTCGATGCCGTGCAGCGCCCCGGCGACCAGCCCGGCGATCGCCAGGTACGGGTTGACGTCGGCGCCGGGCACCCGGTTCTCCACGCGCATGCCCTGCCCGTGCCCGACCACCCGCAGCGCGCAGGTGCGGTTGTCGACACCCCACCGCAGCGCGGTCGGGGCGAACGATCCTGGCTGGTAGCGCTTGTAGGAGTTGATGTTCGGGGCGAAGAGCAGGCTGAACTCCCGCATGGTGCCCAGCAGCCCGGCGAGCACCCGCTGCCCGGTCTGCGACAGGTGCGCCGGTCCGTCGCCGAGCATCGCCGACGAGCCGGAGGAGTCCCGCAGCGAGAAGTGGATGTGGCAGGAGTTGCCCTCCCGCTCGTTCGGCTTGGCCATGAACGTGATCGCCATCCCCTCCTGGGCGGCGATCTCCTTGGCGCCGTTCTTGTAGATCACGTGGTGGTCGGCGCAGGCCACCGCCTCGTCGTACCGGAAGGCGATCTCGTGTTGCCCGAGGTTGCACTCGCCCTTGGCGCTCTCCGGGGTGAGCCCGGCGCCGGCCATCTCGACGCGGATGCGGCGCAGCAGCGGCTCCACCCGGGCGGTGCCGAGCAGCGAGTAGTCGACGTTGTACTGGTTGGCCGGGGTGAGGTCGCGGTAGCCGCGCTGCCAGGCGTCCTCGTACGAGTCGCGGAACAGCACGAACTCCAACTCGGTGCCGGCGTACGCGGTCAGCCCGTGCTCGGCCAGCCGGTCGAGCTGCCGGCGCAGGATCTGCCGGGGCGAGGCCACCACGTCACCCGAGCCGTCGAGCCAGGTCAGGTCGGCCAGCAGCAGTGCGGAGCCGGGCTGCCAGGGCACCCGGCGCAACGTGGCGAAGTCCGGCACCATCGCGAAGTCGCCGTAGCCGCGTTCCCAGCTCGACATCGCGTACCCGTCGACGGTGTTCATGTCGACGTCCACGGCGAGCAGGTAGTTGCAGCCCTCGCTGCCGTGCTCGGCCACCTGATCGAGGAAGAACGGCGCGTGAAACCGTTTGCCCTGCAAGCGGCCCTGCATGTCGACCAGGGCCAGCACCACCGTGTCGATCTCACCGGCTTCGACGGCGACCCGCAACTCTTCCAGCGAAAACGGCGTTCTGCTCATCAGGGGGCCTCCATCACCAAGGTCTACTGGCAATCCGGATCACCGTCAATGCCCCCGGCCCGGTCGGCGGCAAACCCGCGAGGAGCTGTCATGCGTCTTCGAGCAGTCCTGGCCGTCGCCGTCCTCGTCACCGGAGGGCTGGGCACGGTGACGGCCGAGGCGGAGGCGCAGCCAACGCCTGGTCCGGTCATCGCACTGGGTGCCGGCGGTTTCGACTTCGCCGACCCGGAGGTCGTCGCGACGGGTCTCGACGTCCCCTGGGGGCTCGACTTCCTCCCCGACGGCAGCGCCCTCGTGGCGCAGCGCGACCTGGGCACCGTGGTGCGGATACGACCAGGGCAGCCTCCCGTGCAGGTCGCCCGGATCCCCGGGGTGGTCGCCGGCGGCGAGGCGGGGTTGCTCGGTCTGGCCGTCTCCCCCCGCTACTGGCTGGACAGGTGGGTGTACGTCTGCTTCACCACCGCCTCCGACATCCGGATCACGCGGTTCCGGCTCAGCACGCCGCAGGCCCAGCAGTTGATCCTCAGCGGGCTCACGCGGGCGTCGGTGCACGACGGTGGGCGGATCGCCTTCGGCCCGGACGGACTGCTGTACGCCGGCATCGGTGACGCCGGTGTCGCCTCCAACGCGCAGAACCTGGCCAGCCGCAACGGCAAGATCCTGCGGATCCGGCCGAACGGCGGCATCCCGGCGGACAACCCGTTCCCCGGCTCGCCGGTCTACAGCTACGGGCACCGCAACGTGCAGGGGCTGGCCTGGGACCCGCGCGGTCGCCTGTTCGCCACCGAGTTCGGTCAAGCCACCTGGGACGAGGTCAACGTCATCGTCCGGGGCGGCAACTACGGCTGGCCGATCGTGGAGGGCCCGAGCAGCGACCCCCGGTTCCGTGCCCCGGTGGTCGTCTGGCCGCCGGCGCAGGCGTCGCCGAGTGGTGTCGCCTTCACCAACGGCGCCCTGTTCGTCGCCGCTCTGCGAGGAACCCGGCTCTGGACCGTGCCGGTGAGGGCCTCCGGACAGGTTGGCACCCCGGTCGCCGAACTCGTGGGCGCCTACGGCCGCCTTCGTACCGTCGTCGCAGCCCCGGACGGCTCGCTCTGGGTGGCCACCAGCAACCGCGACGCCAATGGCACGCCGGCGCCGGCGGACGACCGCATCCTGCGGTTCACGACCGGCGAGCGGCAGCCGCCGCCCGCCGGCCGCGCCGGATCCCACGCCGTTGACGCCGCGCAGCCCTGACCCACTGTGGGGCACCGGTCATTCCGACCCGTCGACCGCCGGCGACCGTCGTTCGTCCGCGGGTTCCTCGACGGTACGAACCGGGCCGGTGAACCACTTGCGGGCCGAGGCGTACCACCAGACCGCGACCACCAGTAGCACCCCGCCGACGGCGAGCGGCGCGTAGTTCACCGCCGACCAGGTGAACCCGTCGTTGCCGGGCACCCCGGCGGGCACGATCGGCAGCACGAAGTAGACGGCGATGATCGCGATCTCGATCACCGCGATCCAGCCGAGCAGCTTGTACTTGCGCCCCAGCGTCCACGGCCCGGGGACGAACCGGTCGCCCATCCGCAGTCGGAGCGCGATCGGGATGAGGAACGACAGGTAGAGCCCGAGCACCGCGACGGAGACGACAGCGTAGAAGGCGATGGGGATACCGGCCGAGCTCTCGTACAGCGCGGGCAGGGTCAGCACCAGGCCGGCCGCCGTGGCACCGATGATCGCGTTGACCGGGGTGCCGTTGCGGTCGACAGTCGACCACAGCCGCCATCCGGGTACGGCACGGTCCCGGCTGAACGCGTACGCCATCCGGCTCATCGAGGTCACGCAGCTCATGCCGCAGAAGAACTGCCCGATGGTCGAGATGATGATGACGATCTTGAAGAAGACCGGGGTCAGCGCCGACTCGAAGATGGCGCCGGAGAAGCCGCCCGCGGCGTTTACCGCCTCGACGTCGGTGGCCGCGAAGAGAAACGCCAGCAGCAGGATCCAGCCGCCGACCGCCGAGTAGAAGATCGACTGCCAGAGTCCGCGGGCCGCGGCCTGCGAGGCGCCCCGGGTCTCCTCGGAGACGTGCGCGCAGGCGTCGAAGCCGGTGATCGTGTACTGGGTCAGCAGGAAGCCCAGCGGCAGCACGTAGAACCAGAACGTCAGCCCGCCGATGTCCCCGTCACCGAAGCCGGAGTTGTTGAACCGCTCGGTGAACACGAACTGGAAGCTCTGGTGGTTGTCGGGCACGAAGACCAGGATGGCGACCACGACGGCCGCGCCGGCCACGTGCCACCAGACCGAGACGTTCTGGAGTACGTCGATGATCCGGTGCCCGAAGATGTTGATCAGCCCGTGCAGCACCAGGATGATCACGAAGAGGACGAACGCCTGACGCAGCGTCCCGGCCCAGCCGTCGAAGAGCGCCGACAGGGTGAGGTTGAGGAACGTCGCACAGCCGTAGTCCACCGAGGCGGTGACCGCCACCAGACCGATCAGGTTCAGCCAGCCGGTGAACCAGCCGTGCACCGGGCGGCCCATGGTGGCCGCCCACCAGTAGATCCCACCCGCGGTCGGGTACGCCGACACCAGCTCCGCCATGCAGAAGCCGATGATCAGGATGAACAGCGAGATCAGCGGCCAGCCCCAGGAGATGGCGACTGGCCCGCCGTTGTTCCACGCCTGACCGAAGGTGGTGAAACAGCCGGCCAGGATCGAGATGATCGAGAAGGAGATGGCGAAGTTGGAGAAGCCGCTCCACTTGCGGCGCAACTCCTGTTTGTAGCCGAGTTCGGCGAGCCGCCTGGCGTCGTCGTCCATCGGTTGCTCGGCGGTCGGCACGGGCGTCGTGGCCACTGCACACCTCCCTGAGGTGGTTCCGCGTGCGAGTGGGCAAAGTGTCGACCCGGCCGATCAAGGCGGTCAATACGTAGTCGGTGGGAATCTCACCGCCGGCGGGCTAATTGCGTTGCCGACCGGCTGTCCCGGCCGGCATCCTGGACCAGTGACCAGGCCCGACATGGGCCCACCCCGGGCGCTCGGACCGCCCGACCCGGTGGCGCGGGGCACGCCTCTCTCTCACGTACGGCCACTCCGCCGTACCCGAAAAGTGCCCCGCGCCCCATTCCCCCTCGTGATCAAGAGGATTGCGTCAGATTTCCGGCAGTGCCTGACCGAAAGCTCTTGATCACCGCGGGAAAGGCGTGGGTCAGGTCAGGAGGAGGCCGGCTACCCAGAGGGCCGCGACCAGGAGGCCGGCCAGGAACTCCACCAGCATCGACAGGCCGGCGGCCTTCAGGGCCTGCACGGTGGACGGCCAGGCGAGCTGGTTACTGCCCAGCCGGAGCCGTTCGGCCGCCCACACCCCGGCGACGAAGCCGAGCACCAGGCCGACGACAGGCACCACGAAGAACCCGATGATGCCGAGCACCCCACCGGCGAGCAGCGTGGACGTCGGCACACCGGTGCGCTTCAGGTTCCGGCCCGGCCACGCGTACTTGATCACGGCGCCACCCCCGGCGACCAGGGTGGCGGCGGCGAACACCGCCCAGCCACCCAGACCGGCGCCACCGAAGACCGCCCAGAGCAGCACACCACCCCAGCACAGCGGCAGCGCCGGCAGACCGGGCACCACCACGCCGGCCAACCCGGCCAGGATGGCCAGCCCGGCCACCACTGTCACCGCCGTCTGCGAGTCCGTCAGGTCCACGCCGCCACCCTCCGTCGCCACCCTCCGGACCAGAACGGTCCCCCACTCACGCCAACGCTCCGCCGCGTAGCCGGGCGGTGATCACGTCGGCCGAGGCGGGCGCACCGAAGTATCGGCCCTGCCCGGTGTCGCAGCGCAGCGCCCGCAGCCGTTCCGCCTGCACGCCCGTCTCCACCGCCTCGGCCGTTACCCACAACTCCAGGGCGTGCGCCAACCGGACCAACGCGTCGACGATCCGTTCGTCGCGGTGGTCGGCCGCCACGTCGGTCCCGTCCGCGCGGATGCCCTCGACGAACGGACCGGCGAGCTTCAGGCAGTGGATCGGCAACCGGCGCAGGTACGCCAGGTTGGAATACCCGGTGCCGAAGTCGTCCACGGCCAGCCGGACGCCGAGCGCGGCGAGCCGGTGCAGGCTGCGCAGGGGTTCACCGGCACTGCCCATCACGGCGCTCTCGGTCAGCTCCAGTTGGAGCAGCTCCGCGGGCAGTCCGCTGGTCTGCAACGCGTCGGCGACGGTGTCCACGATGGCCGGCTCGTCGGCCTGCCGGGCGGCCAGGTTGACGCTGACCACCAGCCTGGCGTCGGGGAACTCCCGCCACCACCGTTCGGCGTCCTCGCAGGCCTGCCGCAGCACCCACTCGCCGAGCCGGACGATCAGGCCGGTCTCCTCGGCCAGGCCGATGAACCGGTCCGGCCCGATCAGGCCCAACTCCGGATGCTCCCAACGGACCAGCGCCTCCACCGCGAGCATGGTGCCCTCCAGCAGCGACACGATCGGTTGGTAGTGCAGCACGAACTCGCCCCGCTCCAGTGCGGCGGGCAGCCCGGCGACCAGCGCCGAGCGGGCGATGTCCCGGGCGCCGCGCTCGGGGTCGTAGACCGCCCACCGGCCCCGGCCCGCCGCCTTGGCCCAGTAGAGCGTGGTGTCCGCGGCCTTCATCAGCTCGGACGCTGTGGTCTCCGAGGCCGGGCACTGCACGATGCCCACACTGGCCGAGACGGCCAACTGGTGCTCACCGACGTGGACCGGGGCCGCGACGGCGGCCAGCGCGGCCTCCGCGACGGCGACCGGGTCGTCGGTGTCGTCCCCTCCGTCGACGAGGATCACGAACTCGTCGCCCCCCATCCGGGCGACCAGGTGGCCGTGGTCGGCCACGCACGCGGCCAGCCGCCGGCCGATCATCACGAGCAGCCGGTCACCGAGGTCGTGGCCGAGACTGTCGTTGATCGCCTTGAAGCCGTCCAGGTCGAGGAAGCACACCCCGACGCGCTGCCCGGCGTCCGCGGTGTCGAGCACCCGCCCCAACGTCTCGAAGAACAGCGTCCGGTTGGGCAGCCCGGTCAGCGGGTCGTGCAGCGCCTGGAAGCGCAGCCGCTGCTGGAGTTCGTACCGCTCGGTGATGTCCTCGATCATCGCGACGGTGAATCGCGGCCGGCCATCGTGTCGGATCAGCGAGACGGCGAGATCCGTCCAGACCACTGTGCCGTCCTTGCGGTGGTAGCGCTTCTCCACCCGGGCGGCGTCGTGCTTTCCCTCGATCAGCTCCTGGTAGAGCTCCCACATCCCGGCGGCGTCGTCGGCGTGGAACAGCGCCGCCACGTTGATCTCGCGCAACTCCTCGATCGAGTAGCCGAGCATGTCGGCGAACGCCTGGTTGACGTCGATGATCCGACCGTCCACGCCGGCGATCCCGATCCCGATCGCGGCGCCGGTGAACACCGCCCGGAACCGTTCCTCGCTCTCGCGTAGCGCCTGCTCGACCTCGTCGCGCGCCTGCCAGGCCGACCGGGCGATCCGCTCCTGCTGGCTGAAGGTGCGGTCACGCAGCGCACGGGCGAACCCGGCGGCCAGCCCGCCCTGCACCGCCGCGATCCGTTCGGCGAGGTCGGCCGGCCGTTCACCGTCGCACAGCACCCGACGTCCGAAGGTCGCGCCGAGCGCGTGCAGCGTCCACTCCAGGGCCTGCGGCTCGGTGAGGTGCGCCTCCACCAGGGCCCGCCCGATCTCCTCGGCCGGGTGGGCGGTGAACGGCTCCGCTCGTACCGCCTGGGCCAGCCGGATCGTGTGCGCCAGCAGCAGCCGCTCGGTCTCGGCCACGCTGAGCGGCACGAAGCCGAGTCGGCGAACCGCGCGGGCCCAGTCGGCGGCGTACCCCTGGGCGTCCGCCCGACCGGCGACGACCCCGGCGGGGTCCCGGCCGGCATCGACCCCGGCGGGGTCCCGGCCGGCATCGACCCCGGCGGAGTCCGGGACGGCGGCCACGAGATCAGCCGGCGGGCTGGTCGTACCGGGCGACGCCCCCGAAGGCGCCGAACCGCTCCGGGTGCTCGTCCACCTCGGACGGTGAGTCCGGGCGCCAGAGCGGCATGTGCACCACGCCCGGTTCCAGGACGGTCCAGTCGCCGAAGAAGCCGGTGACCTGAGCGCGGGAGCGCAGGGTGATCTCGGTGGCGGTGCGGGCGGAGAGGCGCTGGGCGTCCAGCATCTCCTGTGGCTGGTCCTCGAAGGTGGAGTGGGAGACGACCAGGAAGCTGCCCGGCGCGGCCGCGGCCCGCAGGGTGGCCAGGATCGCCTCGGGCCCGTCGGCGTCCGGGATGAAGTGCACTACCCCGGCCAGCAGGATGCCCATCGGACGGCTGAAGTCGATCAGCCCGAGCTGTCGGGTCTCGGCGAGGATCCGCTCCGGCTCGCGCAGGTCGGCGTGGATGACACCGGTCAGCTCGTTGCCAGCCAGCAACTCCCGGCTGTGCGCGACCGCCACCGGGTCGATGTCGACGTACACCACGCGGGCCTTGGGGTTCACCCCCTGCGCCACCTCGTGCACGTTGCCCACGGTGGGAATTCCGGAGCCGATGTCGAGGAACTGGTCGATGCCGGCGTCGAGCAGCACCCGGACGGCCCGGCGCAGGAACTCCCGACCGGAGCGCATGGTGGCGGCGAGATTCGGGGTCATGCTGGCGATCTGCTCCGCCAACTGCCTGTCGATCTCGAAGTTGTGTGCCCCACCCAGAAAGTAGTCGTACACCCGGGCCGCGCTCGGCCTGGTCAGATCGATCTCGGTCGGCAGTCCGTCCGGCATCAGCGTGCTCCCCAGTTCATCGCCGCGGCGCGGGACGGCACCGGCGTCGGGGCGCGCAGCGGGCACGCGTGGGCACCGGTCGACCCGCGGGTCGTGTGGTGTGGACCACTCTAGGCGGCTGACTCCAGCAACAGCGAGATGCCTTGACCAACGCCGATGCACATGGTGGCCAGAGCCCGGCGGCCACCGCGACGGCGCAGCTCCAGGGCGGCGGTCAGCGCCAACCGCGCGCCGCTGGCACCGAGCGGGTGCCCCAGCGCGATGGCGCCACCGTTCGGGTTGACGTGGTCGGCGTCCACTGGCAGCCCCAGCTCGCGCAACACCGCCACGGACTGCGCGGCGAACGCCTCGTTCAACTCCACCACGTCCACCGCGCCCACCTCGACGCCGAGGCGGTCGAGCAGCTTGCGGGTGGCCGGCACCGGGCCGATCCCCATGATCCGGGGCGGCACACCGGCCGCCGCCGCGCCGACGATCCGGGCCAGCGGGGTCAGGCCGTACCGGGCGACCGCCGCCTCGCTGGCCACCAGCAACGCGACAGCGCCGTCGTTGACGCCCGAGGAGTTGCCGGCGGTCACCGTGCCGCCGTCGCGGAACGGGGTGGGCAGCGCGGCCAACTTCGCAAGCGAGGTCTCCCGGGGGTGCTCGTCGACCTCGACCAGGCGGGTCTCCCGACGACCGGCCGGCACTGACACCGCCACGATCTCCTCGGCGAACCGGCCGTCGGCCTGCGCCTTGGCCGCGCGCTGCTGCGACCGGTACGCGAAGGCGTCCTGCTCGGCCCGGCTCACGCCGTACTCGGCGGCCACGTTCTCCGCCGTCTCCGGCATCGAGTCGACCCCCCACCCGTCACGCATCAACGGGTTCACCAACCGCCAGCCCAGTGTGGTGTCGTACACCTCGGCCGAACGGGAGTACGCCGACGTGGCCTTCGGCATGACGAACGGCGCCCGGCTCATGCTCTCCACCCCGCCGGCGATCACCAGGTCCGCGTCCCCGGCGACGATGGACCGGGCGGCGGTGGCGAGCGCGTCCAGGCCCGAGCCGCAGAGCCGGTTGACGGTGCTGCCCGGCACCTCCTCGGGCAGGCCGGCCAGCAGCGCCGCCATCCGGGCCACGTTGCGGTTGTCCTCGCCGGCCTGGTTGGCGCAGCCGAGCACGACGTCGTCGACTCGCGCCCAGTCCACCGACGGGTGGCGGGCGACCAGTTCTCGGATCACGTGCGCGGCCAGGTCGTCGGGGCGGACGCCGGCCAGCGCGCCCGCGTACCGGCCGATCGGGGTGCGGACACCGGCCACCAGGTATGCCACGGTCATCGTGAGTCCTTAGGGGGTGCAGACGGCGGGGGTGGGGCACGCCCACCGGGTCACGAGGGCTGCCGGCCGCCAGGATATCCGCGCCGACAGCGGATAGGTTGACGGCATGGCCCGGGCCCAGTTCAGCGCAGAGACCAGCGGCGGCGGCGCGTTCGTCCGCCAGCCGAACCGGTTCACCGGTCGGGTCACCGCCGACTCGACCTCGCCACCCGGCGGCGGCCCGGACGAGCAGGACCGCTGGCCGCTGGAGGCTGGCCGTTACCGGCTGATCTGGTGCCGGGCCTGCCCCTGGGCGCACCGGGCGAGGATCGTGCGTGGCCTGCTCGGGCTGGACGACGCGATCTCGCTGGGCACCGTCGACCCGATCCGGGACGAGCGGGGCTGGGCGTTCGCCCTCGACCCGGACGGCTTCGACCCGGTGCTCGGCGTGAGCTTCCTCTCCGAGGCGTACCTGGCCACCGACCCGGACTACACCGGCCGGGTGACAGTGCCGGCGCTTGTCGACACCCTGACCGGTCGGGTGGTCACCAACGACTATCCGCAGCTCACCCTCGACTTCTCCACGCAGTGGCGGTCGCTGCACCGTGCGGGGGCGCCGGACCTCTACCCGGAGGCGCTGCGCCCGGAGATGGACGCGCTGATGGCCGAGATCCACACCGACGTGAACAACGGCGTCTACCGGTGCGGGTTCGCCACCTCCCAGCAGGCGTACGACGAGGCGTTCCGGGCGCTCTTCGCCCGACTGGACGCGCTCTCCGAGCGGCTGGCCGGGCAGCGCTACCTGATGGGCGACGCGATCACCGAGGCGGACGTGCGGCTGTTCACCACGCTGGTCCGCTTCGACACCGCTTACCACGGGCACTTCAAGTGCAACCGCGACAAGCTGACCGAGATGCCGGTGCTCTGGGCGTACGCCCGGGACCTGTTCCAGACGCCGGGTTTCGGCGAGACGGTGGACTTCGACCACATCAAGCGGCACTACTACGGCACGCACCGGGAGATCAATCCCAGCGGCATCGTGCCACTCGGGCCGGACGAGTCCGGCTGGAGCACGCCGCACGGGCGTGGCTGAGCCGGGTCGGCCGGCCGCCCCGACCGTGCCGAGGGCCCGCGGCGAGGTCGCCCGCCGGGTCGCCGGGTCCGCCGCGGCCGGCTGCACCCTGGCCGGTGCGGTGGCGGTGACGCTCGCCGTGGTCGCCGGTCCCGGTCCAGGGCTCACCGGGTACGTCAGCGAGGCGGGCATCGCCGGCAGCGCTCACGCCGCGACGTACCGGATCGGGATCCTGGCCCTTGCCGGCGCGTTGCTGTTGATCGGCGCGGCGCTGCCCCCCGGGGTGTGGGCGGCGGCCCCGGCGCTGCTCGCCACCGGGGCCGTGTTCACCGCCGTGTCCGGGGCGGTGACCTGCTCCGGCGGCTGCCCGTTGCCGCCGTTCGAGCGCGCGACGACGGCGGACCTGGTGCACGGCGGCGCGAGCATCGCGGCGACCGCCGCTGTGGTCTTCGCCATGATCACGCTGGCCGTCTCCGGGCCGGCCGGCCGGACGGTCCGTCGGCTGGCCGGCGTCGCCGCCGCGCTGGCTCTGCCGCTCTGCGCCACTGTGGGGCTGGCGATGCTCGTGATCGGCCGAGGCCCGGTGGTGGGGGTGCTGGAACGGCTGATCCTCGCCCTCGCGGTGCTGTGGGGCCTGGGCACCGCCACCGCGCTGGCCCTCTGTAAGGAGCCTCACGCCGTCCGGTCCTTCCGATGAGCGGGAATCGGCGTATCGTCGGCCAACGATGACCAATGTCTGGGGCCTCACCGTCCGCCTGTATGTCGATCTCCGACTGCAGGCCAGTGGCATCTGTCCGGGCTAGCCGCGTTTCTACGCCTGCCCCGATCGGACCGGACAATTGGATACATCCCCATGCCCTTCAGCCTGCGCAAAATTCCCTTCTCCGTGCAGATCCTGCTCGGCCTCGTGCTCGGCGTCGCGCTGGGCTTCCTTGCCCGCAGCAACGACCTGAGCTGGCTGACCAGCACCCTGCACACCGTCGGTAGCCTCTTCGTCCAACTACTCAAGCTGGCCGTGCCGCCGCTGGTCTTCACCGCCATCGTGGTCAGCGTGGTCAGCCTGCGCGGCGTCGCCAACGCCGCCCGGCTCGCCGTCAAGACCCTGCTGTGGTTCGGCATCACCGCGCTGATCGCGGTGAGCATCGGCATCGGCCTCGGCCTGCTCACCAACCCGGGCAAGGGCGTGACCCTCGACCTGGGTGGCGCGGCGCCGCCGAAGAACACCGGCTCGTGGACCGACTTCCTCACCGGCATCGTGCCCACCAACCCGGTCGGCGCGTTCGTCGAGGGCAACGTCCTCCAGATCGTCTTCCTCGCCGTCGTCATCGGTGCCGCGGCCCTGCTGGTCGGCGAAGCCGCCGAACCGTTCGTGGCGCTGAACCGCTCCCTGCTGGAGATCGTCCAGAAGGCGCTCTGGTGGATCATCCGGCTCGCCCCGATCGGCACCCTCGGCCTGATCGGCAACGCCGTCGCCTCGTACGGCTGGGACCTGCTGGCCCCCCTCGCGAAGTTCACCACGGCCGTCTACGTCGGCTGCGCCATAGTGCTGTTCGTGGTCTACCCGCTGGTGCTGATCCTGGCCGGCCGCCTCAACCCGCTGCGCTTCTTCGCCGGCGCCTGGCCGGCTATCGAACTGGGCTTCGTGTCCCGCTCCTCGGTCGGCACCATGCCGGTGACCCAGCGCTCCGTCGAGCGACTCGGCGTGCCCCGCGAGTACGCCTCGTTCGCGGTGCCCTTCGGCGCGACCACGAAGATGGACGGTTGCGCCGCCATCTACCCGGCCCTCGCCGCGATCTTCGTGGCCCAGGTGTTCGGCGTGCAGCTCGGCATCGGCGACTACCTGCTGATCGCCTTCGTCTCGGTGGTCGGCTCGGCGGCCACCGCCGGTCTGACCGGCGCGATCGTGATGCTCACCCTGACCCTCAGCACGCTGGGCCTGCCACTGGCCGGCGCCGGCCTGCTGCTGGCCATCGACCCGATCCTGGACATGGTCCGCACCGCCACGAACGTCGCGGGGCAGGCGCTGGTGCCGACGGTGGTCGCCGCCCGCGAGGGCACCCTCGACCGGGCCGCGTACGAGTCCGCCGGCCGACGTGACCTGACCGACCCGGTGCCGGTCGCCGACACCCGGCCCGAGCTCACCCCCGTTCCCGCCTGACCGATTCACCAGTACGACGACGGGCCCCTCTCCCCAGGGGCCCGTCGCCGTGTCGGAGAGGATGACCCCATGAGTTCCCTGTTCACTCCCCTGGCCCTGCGCGGGGTCACACTGCCCAACCGGATCGCCATGGCACCGATGTGCCAGTACTCCGCCGGCCCCGACGGCCTGCCCACCGACTGGCACCTGATCCACCTCGGCAGCCGCGCCGTCGGCGGTGCCGGCCTGGTGCTGACCGAGGCGACCGCCGTGCTCCCCGAGGGCCGGATCAGCCCACAGGACACCGGCCTCTGGTCCGGTGCGCACGTCGACGCCTGGCGACCGGTGACGGCGTTCGTCGCCGCCCACGGCGCGGTGCCGGCCGTGCAGCTCGCGCACGCCGGCTTCAAGGCCTCCACCTACCGGCCGTGGGCGCCGGAGCGCGGTGGCGTGCCGGACGCCGAGGGCGGCTGGACACCCGTCGCCCCCGGCTCGGAGCCCTTCACCGCCGGCTATCGGACGCCGACCAGCCTCGACGAGGCCGGCATCGCCGGGGTGGTCGAGGCGTTCGCGGCCGGAGCCGTCCGCGCCCTGGACGCCGGCTTCGCCGCCGTGGAGATCCACGCCGCCCACGGCTACCTGCTCAACGAGTTCCTCTCGCCGCTGACCAACCACCGCACCGACGCGTACGGCGGCGACCGGGCGGCCCGGATGCGGCTCACCCTGGAGGTGGCCCGCGCGGTACGCGCCGCGGTCGGCGAGGACGTGCCGGTGCTGACCCGGATCTCCGCCACCGACTGGGTCGACGGCGGCTGGACGATCGAGGACAGCGTGGTGCTCGCCGGTGAGCTGGCCGGCGTCGGCGTCGACCTTGTCGACGCGTCCTCCGGTGGGGTGAGCACGGACCAGCGCATCCCGCTCGGCCCGGGTTACCAGGTGCCGCTGGCCGCCCAGATCCGCCGCGAGGCCGGTGTGCCGACCGGCGCGGTGGGCCTCATCGTGGAGCCCGAGCACGCCGAGCAGATCGTCGCCGGCGGCGAGGCCGACCTGGTGCTGCTGGGTCGGGAGTTGCTGCGCGACCCGTACTGGCCGCGCCGGGCCGCCGCGAAGCTCGGCGTCACGTACTCCGGCCCCGCCCAGTACGCCCGCGCCTCCTGATCCCGACCGGTCGGGCGGCCGCCGCGTGAGCGGCCGCCCGACCGTCGGTCAGCCGGCCAGGTGCGACCAGTCGCCCTCCAGGTCCTGCCAGGTGCCCTGGGCGGCCACCGTGCCGCCGATCAGCACCACCACGTGGTCGGCCCGGACCAACGCGGCGCGCTTCGCGGTCGAGCCGACAACTGTCACCCCGTGGCCGCGCAACGCCTGCCACAGCGCCAGCTCGGTGGTGACGTCCAGCGCCGACGACACGTCGTCGGCGACCAGCAGTTCGGTACGCGGGGCCAGCGCCCGGGCCAGTGCCAACCGCTGCAACTGCCCACCGGAGAGCCGGGTGCCCTTGTGCCCGATGAGCAGGCCCAGCCCGCCGCCGGCGGCAGCCAGGTCATGGTCGAGCTGGGCGGTGCTGACCGCCCCCGCCGCGTCCACCTGGTGCCCGAGGGCGATGTTGTCGGCCACCGTGCCGGAGAGCACCCGGGGCAACTGACCGACGTAGCCGACCTGGTTGGGACGCAGGAACAGCTCCGGCTCGGTGACCGGATCACCGTTCCAGGCCAGCTCGCCGGTGTGGTGCACGATCCCGGCCAGCCCACGCAGCAACGAGGACTTCCCTGACCCCACCGGCCCGACGACCAGCACCAACTGCCCCCGCTGCACGGTGAGGTCCACGTCCCGGACGGCCACCGTGCCGTCGGAGTGCACCACCCCGAAGCCGCGCAGCTCCAGCCGTCGCAGCGGATGCCGGGGCGGCATGGTCGGCGCGGGCGCCGTCCCGGCGGTCAGGTCGACCTCCGGCACCCCCGCGGAGTACGCGCTCACCCCGGTCATCGCCGCCGTGCGCCGGGTCCAGACCCGTGCCGAGGGCAGCTGCGAGATCAACGACGCCGTCGTCCAGGCGAACCACCGGGCCGCGCCCAGGGTGGACACGGCCACCAGCACCGCCCCGGCGGAGAGCGAGCCGTTCAGGTAGAGCGCCCAGGCGCCGATCGGCAACAGCCCACTGGCCATCGACGGTGTGGAGCGCGCCCACACCTGCACCGAGATCTCCCGCCGCTGCCGGTCGCTGCGCAGCACGTCCAGGCTCGCCAGGTGGCGCAGCACCGCAGTGGTCGCGCCGGCGAGCTTCACCGTCCGCGCCGCGGAGAGCGCGGAGACCAGCGCCGTGGCGAAGGAGGCCCGCGCCGCCACCGTCGCCCGGGCCGCACGCTCCAGCTTCGGCCCGAACAACGTCGCCGCCAGCCCGGAGACGACCATCGTGCCGAGGAAGAACAGCCCGGGTACGACGCTGCCGGTGACCGCCGTCATGGCGACCACGAGCACCAGCGCGACGGTCTGGTCCAGCACGTTGTCGGCGAGCTGGACCACCCGTTCGGTGTCCCCACCCTGCGCCACCACCTCGGCAGGGCTGTGTGAGCTGACCCGGCGCGGCCCGGTCTGGCCGTGCACCAGGCGAAGGCCGATCCGCAGCATCTGCCGCACCCACCACTGCGGGAACCAGACGTGGGTGTAGAACGGCAGCGGCAGTGTGATCAGCAAGCCGGCGACGATCCCCACCGCCGGCAGGTACGGGTTCCCGGTCCCGTCGACCAGGTCCGCCCAGAGCCACGGCAGCACCGGGCCGTCCAACCCGAGCAGGCTGAGCCCGAGGAACAGCACGATCGCGGCCGCACCGTACCGGGGATCGTTGGTACAGAGTCGGAAGATCTCCCGCAGCGTCCGGGCCGGCGGCACCGGCGGCAGCGGCGGCGGCTCGGCCCGGGTCGGCCCGACCGCGCCCTGCGTGCTGTCGGGCGGTGTCTCCCGCGTGGCCTGCCCGTTCGGCTCGGCCCGCGTCGGTGCCGGCTCGGTCGGCCAGGCGGCGGCGTGCTCGGTCGCCGCGACCGGCTCGCCCCGCGCGGGCGCCGGCTCGCTCGGCCACGCGTCCGGACCGGGGCCGACCAGGAGGTCCGTGCCGACGCCGCTGCGACCGGCCGGCGCCACAGTGGCGTACGCGGCGGCGTGGCTGGTCGCCAGGAGTTCGGCGAAGCGTGTCGACGTCTCCAGCGGACCGGCCTCGACCACCGCGCCGTCGGCCAGGACCACCACCTCGTCACAGCGGCGCACCGAGGAGAGTCGGTGCGCGATGACGATGCCGATCCGGTCACGCAGCAGTCGTTCGGTGGCCCGCTGCACCCGCGCCTCGGTGACCGGGTCCAGCCGAGCGGTGGCCTCGTCGAGGATCACCACGTGCGGCTCCCGGACCAGGATCCGGGCGAACGCCACCAACTGCTCCTGACCGGCGGAGAGCACGTGCCCGCCCTCCCCCAGCCGGGTCGTCAACCCGTCCGGCAGCTCGGCGATCCAGCTGGCCAGGCCCAGCTCGTCGAGCGCCCGAGCGGCCGCGTCGAGCAACTCCGGGTCGAAGAGCGCCACGTTCTCGGCGAGCGTGCCGGCCAGGATCTCGGTGCGCTGCGGCACCAACGCCACCCAGCGGCGCAGTTGCTCGACGTCGAGGTCGCACAGGTCGGTGCCGCCGAGGAAGACAGTGCCCGGCGGCACGTCGACCGCCCGGGTGAGCACCTTCGCCAGCGTCGACTTGCCCGAACCGGTCCGCCCGATCAGCGCGTACGAGCGACCGCGCGCGAAGGTGAGGCTGAGCCCGCGCAGCGCGACCCCGCGGCCACCCTCCCCGTACCCGAATGTCAGGTCCCGAATGCGCAGGTCACCCTCGCTCGGGCTGGCCCCGCCCACCGGCTCCTGCCGGGCCTTGTAGAGCAACTGCACCCGCGCCCACGCGCCGAGCGCCTCCTGGATCTCCGGCACCATCCGGCTCACGTGTTCCGCGGTCGCTCCGAAGGCCAGGGCGAGCAGCCAGATGGCGGTGAGCCGGGCGGCGTCGATCCGGCCGGTGGCCAACGCCCAGGCACCGCCGAGCACCACCGCGCCGATGCCCGCCCGGATCGTCGCGGTGGCCACCGTCGCCACCCGGGCGGACAGCACCCAGACCACCAGGCCACGGGACAGCACGGCGGAGGCCCGCCGGGCGTACAACCGCAGCACGTACGGCCGCGCCAGGCTGGTGCGTACGTCGTCCTGCCCGTGCACCGCCTCTTCCATCACGGCCGCCAGGTCGGACCACGCCTCCTCCTCGGCCATCCGGGCCGGGCCGATCCGGGCCGTGGGCCGGCGCAGGCCGACCGCGAGCACCACAGTGAGCAGCAGCATCGCGATCCCCGCCGGCCACCACACGAACACCGCCACGACCATCGACAACAGACCGACGCAGAGGCCCTGGGCGAGCCGGGTGCCCTGGTTACGAATTGCCGACGCCACCTGATAGACGTCCCCGTCGATCCGGTCCAGCAGCTCGCCCACCGGAGTGGTCTCCAGGGTGGGCAGGTCCTGCCCGAGAGCGACGCGGCAGAGCCGGCGACGCACGTCGGCGGACCAGTCGGCGGTCAGGCCGGCCATCAGCAGACTCACCGCGAGGTCGCTGAGGACCACGGCGACCAGGGCCGCGGCCAGTACGGCGAAGAAACCAGCCGAACGATGCACCAGCACCGCGCCGGCCAGGGCCGACGCGCCCGCCTGCCCAGCGGCACCCAGCACGATGAGGACGGCCACGATCGTCACACGACGGGTCGAGGTGCCCCACAGATCACGGAGCAGGCGCATGGAAAGTCCTCCGGATGTGGGGTTGCGGAGACTTCAGCCTGCCGGCGTCGGCGTGTGGATTCAACCGAATTTCCGGCCTCTGAGCTGGGCATCCGTGCAGTTCCGCCAGCGGCGGCAGCGGACCTGCAGGGTCAGCGCCGGCAGAACCCCGGCGGGGCTCCGCACCGCTGGCGTTCTGCCCGATCTGATGCGATCCAGCCAACTTTGGTGCCGGCAGGGGCTTCTTGGTCGACCAGGGGTGGTTTGGGGTCGCACGAGCCACGCCGCATGGGGTGGTTTGTCCGTTGGTGGGTGGTTGTGGGGTGTGACCGGGCGCACTCGTGGGCCGGAATCATGGCCGGGCCGGGGTCGTTACACACCCTGACGATCGCAGCACCACCGACCGGCCGCCGCACCCATGGGCTGGTCGCGCGGGCCGGAATGCCAGCCTCCACCCGGTCGTTACAGTCCCCACGAACGACCACCGGGCACCGCCACGACGAGGGTGCCGGCAGATGGGCCGACCCCGGAATGACCCCGGCCCCCCGGTCGTTACACAGGGACCCGGCGCCACGAGCCCCCGCTCGCCAGGTCGCCGACCCCGACGCCCGTTGGGCGTCACCCCCCAAGACTTTTCTCCTTGTTAGTGCAGCGCCGGACGAGGTGCTCACACCCATCACCGCCGTCCCCCTCTTTGGCGGTGTGGGTGTTCTACCCCCGAAGGAGCTACCCCCATGAACACGATCTTCCGTAAGAGCATGCTGTCTGTT
>NZ_JAGPXY010000245.1 GCF_018070325.1 Micromonospora sp. H61 | reverse complement strand
GTAGTAGCCGTCGTCGAACTCCTCCACGATCTGGAACGTCCACCGGCCGGGTAGCACGTTGCGCCCCAACAGCTCGTGCTCAACCCGGTCGGCCATCTCCTTGTGTCCGGCCTCGCGAAGCAGCTTCACCACCCGGTCAAGGGTGAGATCTGCCCCGCCCACTAGTTGGTGCGCCGAGTACAGGTGGCCTCGTACCCGGTGGATTGTCTCGAGAGCCTTGCTCAACTCACCCAGAGCCTCAACCGTCTTGTCGTCCACAACTGCCGGACGCGAGTGCTCTTGATCGACAGCCTGACCCGCCTGCTTGTGCGTCATCGCTGCGCTCATACCCAACCGGCCACCTTTGACGCTCCCTGCGTCAGTAACTGCTCGACCGTCGAGGGGCTACATTGAATTGCAATGAAGGTCAAGCAAGGACGCGGTCCTTATTGCGCGAATCCCTGCAATTATTTTTGATCCACCGGGATCTGTCAGACTTCGCTTGCAATTGGCCCTAGCGGTATGCCTATGATCTCGGTGAGGTCAAACTCAACCGACCGTGCGCGCACACACCGGGGACCCGCCTTCAACTATCACCGTTGAGGGCGGCGAACTC
>NZ_JAGPXY010000244.1 GCF_018070325.1 Micromonospora sp. H61 | reverse complement strand
GCGCCACCGGCGCTCAAGGCCCGCAGGGCGACGCAGGCGCACAAGGTGCCACCGGAGCCCAAGGTGCCCAGGGCGACGCAGGCGCACAAGGCGCGACCGGCGCTCAAGGCCCGCAGGGCGACGCAGGCGCACAAGGCGCCACCGGCGCTCAAGGCCCGCAGGGCGACACGGGCGCTCCAGGCGTCCAAGGTGCCACCGGTGCTCAAGGCCCGCAGGGCGACACGGGCGCTCCAGGCGTCCAAGGCGCCACCGGTGCTCAGGGCACGCAAGGCGACACCGGTGCTCAAGGTGCTCAAGGCTTCCAAGGCGCCACCGGCGCGCAGGGCACGCAGGGCGACGCAGGCGCTCAAGGCGCCACCGGAGCCCAAGGCCCACAAGGCGACGCAGGCGCACAAGGCGCCACCGGTGCTCAAGGCCCGCAGGGCGACACGGGCGCTCCAGGCGTCCAAGGCGCCACCGGTGCTCAGGGCACGCAAGGCGACACCGGTGCTCAAGGTGCTCAAGGCTTCCAAGGCGCGACCGGCGCGCAGGGCACGCAGGGCGACACGGGTGCTCAAGGCGCGACCGGTGCCCAAGGCCCGCAGGGCGACGCGGGTCCTCAAGGCT
>NZ_JAGPXY010000033.1 GCF_018070325.1 Micromonospora sp. H61 | reverse complement strand
CCCTCAGGCTGGCGGCGATCCCCGCGGCCCGCTCGGTCAGCTCGTCAGCGCGGCGGCTATCGCCGCAGCCGGCGGCGGCCAGGGCGGCCTGCACCAGCAGCGTCCCACCCACCGCCCAATCCCGGCGGTCGCCCTGAACCCGGCGATCGCCCCGACCCCGGTGATCGCCCCGACCCCGGTGATCAAGAGGTTTGGGGGTGGTTTGATCTCCAAAGGTCCCGCAAACCTCTTGATCACCGGAGTGGGATGAGGGTGGAAGGACGCGGTTGGCGGCGGGCAGCAGCGCGGACAGGGCCAGATGGTCTCGGTCTTGCGCGCGGAGCGCTTGGCCTACCGAGATGGCTGCCGTTGCCACCAGGATCGGGTCGTCGCTGGCGGCGGACATCGCCCGGTCGGCGGCCAGCCAGGCGAGGTCGGCCTCGCCGAGCTTCACCAGCAGCGACGAGGTGATCCGGTACGCCTGGACCAGTAGCTCTGGTGTCTGCGCGGCCTGGGCGGCGTCGAGCAGACCCGGTAACACCCGCACCAGCTGCCCGTAGTGCGCGTGCTGGTAGCTCAACCAGGCGTAGGCGACCTGCCTTCTTAGTTCGTCCGTCTGCTCTGGGGACTGTGGGGTGTCGTAGCGGGCGAGAGCGGTCCGGATGTCGTCCACCCCGTCCGGCGTGCTCGCCGGGGTGCTGCGCTGCTGGCCGAGCAGCACCTCCGGATCGACTCGCAGGACGTGGGCCAGTTCCTGAATCACCGAATAGCGGTCCAGGGCGCGCACGCCCCGCTCCACCTTGTCCACCCAGCTCTTCGACCTCCGGAGCCGGTCTGCCAGCATCTGTTGCGTCATCGACCGCCGCACCCGCCATCGGGCCACCCGCCGGCCGATCGGGAGGTCATCGCTGGTCACGCCGCCACCGCCGGTCCGGGACCGCTCGGGTCGTGTCGTCTACGGGTACGCGTTCCGCCTCGGCCTGCGCAAGCAGGCGCTGTTTGGCAGCCTCCCGCTCGGCCGCCTCGGACTGCTCGCCTCGGCTTTGCGACTCGTCGCCTTGCATGCCCACCCCCGCCAGCCGGTGCCGACGCTTAGACACACCGAACCTCAGCCGTGCCTCTCGCGTCCTGTTTGGATGACCTGTCCTGTGGAACCAGGCTCCGCCGATTGGTAATGACGACTTCACCGCGAGTCACGGACGACTGGGGACGTCCTTGCTAGGCTGAGCCGTCCCGATGCCGTCCCCAGCCCAGTGCGCAGGAGATGCCATGCCGAACGACCGTCTTCGCAACGGCATGCTCAAGAACGGTCTGACGGCATCGACGTTGGCGGAAAGGCTCGGTGTCGACCCGAAGACTGTCGAGCGGTGGGTGACACAGACCCGCAACCCGTACCCGCGTTATCGCCACACCATCGCCGAACTGCTGAACGAGAGTGAGTCGTACCTCTGGCCGGACGCGCTTCCGACGCAACGAGCCGTGCAGATCAGCCAGTCGGAACTCGTCCACATCTACCCGCGCCGCGGGGCCGTCCCAACCGACCTCTGGCAGCGGCTCCTGGTGCAGGCCAACCGACAGGTCGGCGTGTTGGTCTATGGAGGACTGTTCCTGCCCGAGTTCAACCACCGCTGGATCGCAACGCTCCGCGAGAAGGCGTTGGCTGGGGCGCAGGTGGAGTTGCTATTCGGCGACCCGGAGGGCGAGCACATCACCGAGCGTGGAGACGCCGAGGGCATCGGGCCAGCCATGTCCAACAAGATTCTGAACGCGTTGGCGTTCTACAGAGACCTACGGGACCTGGACAACGTCGGGATCTACTACCACGACACCATCCTTTACAACTCCATCTACCGCTTCGACGATGAGATGCTGGTCAACACCCACCTCTACGGCACACCGGCCGCGTACGCGCCGGTGCTGCACCTGCGGCACCTTGGAGGGGGAGACCTGTTCGACAGCTATGTCGCTAGCTTCAACCGAGTCCTCGGGAAGAAGCGGGCGGTTTGGCCTGAGCATTGAGATTCTGGCGGTGAAAGGCTAGGACCATGGCGCGGATCGAGCACTTCAACAACCCGAACGCCCCGAAGCCGAACAGCATCGTCGTCGCAGTGACCGTCTTCGTGCAGGACGAGCAAGACCGGGTGCTGCTCATCCAGCGCACCGACAACGGCCTGTGGGCGCTGCCCGGCGGTGCCCAGGACTTCGGCGAGTACATCGCCGAGACCGCCGCGCGAGAGGCGCGCGAGGAGACCGGTGTCGAGGTTGAGGTGACCGGCGTGGTCGGGATCTACACCAACCCGAACCACGTCGTGGAATACAGCGACGGCGAGGTGCGGCAGCAGTTCTCGATTTGCTTCCGTGGCCGGTACGCTGGCGGGCAGCTTACAACGAGCGATGAGTCGTCGGCGGTGTGGTGGACAGCTCAAGATCAGTTGAACGGTCTGTCGATTCACCCGTCTATGCGGCTGCGCATCGATCACGGTTTCGAGCGGCGAAACGAGCCCTACATAGGTTGAGCCGACGCCCGTGCCTGCGTCCGTCGCACGACTTCCAGCAGTGAGGGCTCGGCCTGTCGCCAGAACCACGTCACCAAATCACCAGGACCGTAACGCTCCCGTATTTCGGCTAGCCGTTCCGCGACCGATAGGTCTTGGCCGTCAGGTCCAGTCGTCATATCCGAGAACCATAGGGCGTCCGAGACGTCCGAATCCTCCCTCGGAAACTCGCAGTCCAGGACCTCATCGAGCCCTCGCCTTTCGGCCTCGTGGGATGCACAAGAGTGGTAAGCCACCAGTCCGGCTAGGCGATAGCCAAAGCCCTCATTCAGGACCCAACGCGCCCCGTCCAAGGCATGGAAGCCGGTTTCAGTGATGCCGGGCGCATATCCGACGTCGTGCAGCCAGGCTGAAGCTGTGAGGACATCCTGCTCTTCCACGCTCAGACCTAGCCTCAGCCCCGCAGCCTTCTGCGCGACAGCTTGGACGTGTCGCCAACGCCGTGGAAGTGCGGTCGCCAACCTACGTTCAGCTGCTTGGGCGGCTCGCTCCGAAAGAGACCTCACCCCTTCGAGCATAGAACCTGCCCGGAGGTCCGGCTAGATCCCAGAGCAGGTCTGCTGAAGTGGCCGGCCCATTAAAACGTCGAGCCGTTGATCGACAATTCGATCGTCGACCCGCGAGGAAGATTCGACCGGATTTCCCGGGCGACCGTCGGGAAGCTTTCAGCGCGCACGTATCGGATCCGGTTGTGTCGCACCGGTGAGTAAAGAGGACCTGCTGAGTCTGGTACGAGTATCCCTATTTCAAGCCGCTTTAACATTTTCAGTGCGCGGATTGTCCGTATCGCGCCCGAACTGACCGTCGGATAGTTATACTCGTGTCCGCCTGACAGGATCGCCTCACGCAAGCGATCCTCTGCGACCACAACTCGAAGGACTTCAAGTTGTGGCGATTTACGCAGCAGCTCAATTTCCGTTCCGGATGGCCATCCAGATATGGACACTTCCTTCAACGTGGGGAGATTACCAATCTTTGCCAGGCTCGGACGATGCCAATCCAGGGCAGTCCGGCCCGAACCAATGCAAGACCACGCCGGCGCGCGGTGAGCATAGTCTACCGCCGACGCCATCCAATGCTGCGCTAGAAAATCTACCCGTTCGAGGGCAGAGTTGTTTGGCAGATCGAGGCCATTCCCCGGAATTGCACTGACATCTATTGTCAAGCGCCGAAGATCAGGGAGCGTTCCAATCGCGTCGACGTGACGCTCAAGGGGTGCACTATCCGGAATACCGAGCAATGCCAGTTCCCGTAGTCGGGCGCCGCGTAGACCCTGCAGACCAGCGCGAATAAAAGAATCGTGAATGATCAAAGTGTTCAGTTCAGGGCAAGTCGCCGCATCCTCCAAGTCGATGACGGCTACCCTATCGAGGATAAGAGTGCGAAGGTTGCTGTGGCCCTTGAGGTCCGAAAGTCGATCGAACGCTACGATTTCAGGACCGGGCATCTCTTGCACTACAAGCGTGGTTAAACCCCCCAGTCTCGCAGCCGCGCGGAACTGTCCCGGGCCGCTAGCGCGGACGGACACATCATCAAGGCGCATATCACCGAGAACAGCACTGGCGTAAGATTCCACTGCGGATTCAGGCCAGTAGGTGGCAAGCTTACCCCTCACTGCCCGGCTTTGCGATTTGCTAATTCGAGCCAGCACGGGAAGCGAATCCTCGACATCGAATCGATTGACAACGTCGATCAGTAAGATGCCTTCTAAATCCGTCAGATGGGTGGGGTCCGGAATCACATCCAATACCACCTCGCCGGCAGCAGCAATTAGGTCGACCTGCCGCCATTCTTCCGGCACAACGAGCCGCGAAGCCTTCTCTCGTACTTCCAAGACGAGCGTCGGATCGAGGGCGCCAGGGTGCTCTAGGCATGAGACCGCTAGCAGATATAGCCGGCGCTTGACGTCCTCATCTTCCTCTCCGCGCTTCACAAGCCCTCGTATGATTCGCTCTCGCTCGTCCCTACGACTATGTCCGACGGCCATCACAACGACTTCACGCCAGTGATCCTCGTGGGCATGCTTTATCATGGCGTCGATATCGCCATCGTCAAGGATGGCCTGCGCAGCCAGATACTCTTGAAACGTCTTATGCAAAAAGTCGATTCTTCCAACGACCGGCTCTCTCAACGTTCCGGATCGAAGAAGGAGGAAGTTTAGAACCTCAGAAGGTCGAGACTCAACATACGGCATCGCCTTCATGTAACGCGACAATCGAGTAGTCGCGTCCCGCCTGTCGCAATCCGACCATCCGTTACGCACGAGCCAATACGCCAACTGGCCAAGCAATGCTTCTTGGTCCTGCTGAGACAAGTTGACTCTATCTGCGTTGATGCCCCGCGATTCGTCGCGACGTACGAGCAGCATTTCAAGGGCGGCTCGATACAAACCCATCCGGTCCTGCGGCAACTGCCGGTAGCGCTCAAGGTGTAGAGCGCAAATCAGAGCGCAAAGTAGCGGGTTAGTGGCTAACCTACG
This sequence comes from Micromonospora sp. H61, assembly GCF_018070325.1. Taxonomy (GTDB): domain Bacteria; phylum Actinomycetota; class Actinomycetes; order Mycobacteriales; family Micromonosporaceae; genus Micromonospora; species Micromonospora salmantinae. The sequence continues at coordinate 58,859 of NZ_JAGPXY010000033.1, read as the reverse complement.
GAGGTCACGGCGCCGCGCGAGTTTGTCTAGGAGTTCTGACTCGTAAGTCGCCAATGCATGCCCAGAATCGTCCCGAACCTGTCGAATCGCCTTGTGCCATTGACCGACGAATGCTCGAACATCAGATGACCCCATTGGTAAAAGCATAAAGGTATCGAACTTGTTCGGTACAAGGGCCTTCCCGTCGACGGCAGGTGGACGAGACGTAATCACGTAGGTGGAATCCGGGTAGGTCTTCACTAGGTCATTGAGCCATACCCACACATCTCCTCGTCGGTTTTGCGGCAGTTCGTCCACCCCATCGATTAGGACGAGAGCCCGACCCGCTTTCAGAACCGATGCCACCCACTTCGGAGGCGCCTCGGATGACAGGGCGGGAGCGATCTCCCGCAGAAAGAGGTCAGGCATCGGCAGGTCTTGTAGCGCATATCGGCGGAGCGGAAGCAGGAACGGCACGCCCGCCGACCATCCGTCCGGCAGACTCTCGGGGGACTGCACCGCGTTAACTGCCAGCCATTGCAGCAACGTCGTCTTTCCTGAGCCCGCTTCTCCTCGTATTAGAACCCGTTTCGCGTCGGCTAAAGCTTCATGAACTCTCAACCGATCCGCGCCAGCACGCCCGTTGCGTCGATTCGCCTGCTCCGGGGACGCATTAAGACTCAGATAGGCAGTACTCAGGGAGTAAGCATCGCTGTGCCGAAGGGTTACACCGAAGAGTTGCAGGTTGTCGAGTTTATCAAGCACCAACTCCAGGTATCTTCTCTCGAAATCGAAGAGGTCGTGAGAATCCGAGCCTTCCGAGAGCCTGTCCAGCGAGTCAGCTATCTCGCCCGTGCGACGTACGAGCTCTACCTGCACCCGACGCGTAAACTCTGGCTGCCGCGTAATGAACTCAACGATCTGCCAGCAGCACTCTCGCAGAACACGCTCATATGCGATTGTTTCCTCGGAACTCAACGCAGCTTTTTCGGGTCGATCGGGATCGCTCCTGCGGATTTGTGTATATAGGCGATCTGGCTCTAAGTCAACCGCCAGGAGACTTGAAGCCGTGAACGTTGGCATTTTCCCGAGGGTGTCGCAGGCGGCAATGACAACGCAGGCCCAGTCGTCTTCTCCAACCGAGCCAAACTCGATCGCGCGAAGTTCAGAAAGCGCTGCGCCGACCTGGACCGCCAACTTACCGCTCAGGGAGCGCGTTAGACCGTTCAGTCGGCGGCCAGGAAGCTTGACTCGACCTTCGGGATAAACTGGACTTCTCGCAAGTCCTGCGCCTACGGGTCGTTCGATGGCAACTCGAACGAGTGTTCCGATAGCCGGTCCCAGTAGTTTGGCGAGATCCACTGCCCAGCCTCCATGAGTTTGGCTCACCATTGTGCACTGGTTGAAGCCGGGCGTCACTCGCCAGTCAGCGGAGTTCGGTCTACCAGGACGCTGAGTCAGGGATCCGACAGGTGTTGCTGTTGCCTGGATGCTGGTTCGCCAGGCCAAGTCATGGATGATCTTGCGCGGCCCTTATTTATCTACGCAGCCACATGCCTGTCACCCAGCCAAAGGTGCATGAGGGGGCGATGTAGTCGGCGGCGAGGATTTTCATCCTGGCCGAAGGCTCAGTTCTGATCCGCAGAGTGTGCTGCGTCCGGATGGGCGGCCGCCGCTCCCCGGCGGCCGCCCAAGCCTCGGTCAGCTGGCGTAGACCTCCAGCGTCGACAGTTGCCCAGCCGGCCAGCCGGTGTTTCCGGTGACGGCGATCCGCACGTAGCGGGCCTGCGCAGCGCTGAAGGTCAGCGTCACCTGATTACCAGTGGCCGGGTTGAAGGTCCGCCCCGCCGATCCGACAAGCGTGCCGAAGCTCCCCCCATCAGCGCTGCCCTGCACAGCGAGGGTCTGCGTCCGGCTGCCCCACGCCGACGACGGCGGCAGCTTCAGCACCACCCGCCCAACAGTGCGCGACGAACCCAGATCAACCTGAACCCACTGCGGGAACGCGCTGTTGGCACTCTCCCAGTAACTGTTCGCGTCACCGTCGACAACGTTCCCCGACCCGTAGGTCTGGACGTGGCTACTCTCGCTGGTGGACCGACCCCGGGCGAGGTCCGAGTTCGCCGCGGCGTCAGTCGTGACGATGACCGCCGAGGACGCGCTGGAGGTGTTCCCGGCGGCGTCGCGGGCGGTGACGGTGAAGGTGTACGCGGTGGACGGGCTGAGCCCGCTCACCGTCGCAGTGGTGCCCGTGACGGTGGCGACGACGTTGCCGCCCTGGCGCACCTGATAACCCGTCACTCCGGTGTCGTCGGTGGAGGCCGTCCACGCCAGGGACACGCTCGTCGACGTCTTGCCGGTGACCGTGAGGCCGCTCGGGGTGGTCGGCGGGTTGTCCGGGACGGTGGTGCCGGCGTACACCTCGACCTGGGCGAGTTGGGCGGCCGGCCAGCCGGTGTTGCCGCTGATGCTGAGACGGACGTGGCGGGCCGTGGTGGTCGTCAGCGTGCGGGTGACGGTGTTGCCGGTCGCCGGGTCGAAGGCGAAGGCGGAGGCCCCGGCGATGGTGGCGAAGGAGTTGCCGTCGACGCTGCCCTGCACGGTGATGGTCTGGGTGCGCGCGCCCCAGCCGGCGGGCAGCCGCACCACGAGTTTGTTGACCTGGTGGCTGGCGCCGAGGTCGACCTGCCACCAGTGCGGGAAGGAGCCGCCGCCGCTCTCCCAGTAGCTGCCGGCGTTCGAGTCCACCGCGTTCGACGCCGGGAACCCGCCGCCCTGGCTGCTGGCCGAGGTGGGTCGGCCGGCGGCCAGGTTGCCGGTGACCGGTGGCGGGGTGCCGACCATCGGCGGGGTGGGGCGTACGGCGGTGAGCGCGAGTTGCCCCTTGAGCATCCGGCCGCCGTCGGCGGTGATCCGCAGGTAGTAGTCGGATGAGCAGGCGACGCCGTCCTCGTCGAGGGCTCGGATGTTCGCGCCGGCCGGGGTGGTGGCCTGGGTCTCGGACGTCTTGGCGATCTGGTTGCCTTCGTTGTATTCGTCGAACATGGACACGTACAGGCCCTGGGAGCCGAGTCGGACCATGTTGTAGATGTGCCGCCAGTAGAAGTCGCCGTGTTTGCGGTGGCCCCCGGCGAGGTCGCCGGGCATCACGCAGGGCAGGTAGTCGATGCCGCGCGCCGCGCAGTCGGCCATGTCGCCGACGTTGACGTTGTTGTAGTAGGAGTCCAGCTCCTCCACGGTCCTGGCCCGGTAGACCATCCACGGCGAGATCGCGTGGAAAGCGTGGTAGACGTCGAGGAAGCCGGGGCGGGAGTCCTCGATGCCCTGCCGCCACCAGGTGGGCACGCCACCGATGACGTAACAGCCCTGGGCCTTGAACCAGTTGATGACCTCCAGGCAGGGCCCGGGGGTGAAGGGGCGGCTGGGCTCGCTGAAGCCGAAGCCCCAGATGCAGACGACCGGTTTGCCGTTCTGTCGGGCGTACGCGGAGGACGCGGTGTGCGCGGCCATCTTCGTCGTCCAGTCGGTCTTGATCTCCGATTGGAAGGTCAGCCAGTCGGTGACGTCGTACATGATGTAGAACTTGCGGTTGTGGCGCTCGGCGGCGGAGCGGACCTTCTGGGTCATCGCGTCGCGGGTGGGGCCCTCGTCGCCCATCGGGTTGAACCGTTGCAGCGCGGCGGTGTCGCAGCCGTTCTCCTGCATCCAGCGGAAGTGGGTGTCCACCGTCTGCTGGTCGTACGAGGAGAAGAGGGTGGCCGGCTGACCGTTGCCCAGGTTGGGGTACGCGGTGGGGTAGGTGCGGGTGTACTCGCGCATGTCCGGCCAGGACACGATCGTGGTGTTGGCGGGTGAGGGCGGTTGGAACCGGTCGCGGCCCCAGTGCCACCAGCCGCCGATCGGCGCCCCGTCGCCGGGTGCGCTGAACCAGCCCTGGTAGCCGACCGTCACCTTGCCGACCACGTCCCCGGGAGGGCTGGCGGCGTGCGCGGGGCTGGACATGCTGGTGAGCAGCTCGGTGGTGGAGGCGGTGGCGAGGGCGGACCCGGCCAGCACCGATGTGACGAACCTGCGGCGGGAGACCGCCATGACGACCACTCCTTCGGGACGGAAGGCATTGACGGCCATCGTGGCAGCAGTGGATGCCGACCCGCAAGAGTGAGACTGATCTATGAAAATCCCGATCAGATGACGGGAATTACGCGCTGAGCCGTCACTGGCTGACGGCGCGCTCCAGCGCCCACACCGGAGACAGGATCTGACTTGGGGCTTGGCGGCGGCGGGCGTCGCGCACCGTCATCCGTACGCCCTCGATGAAGCCGATCTTCGGGTACCACCCGAGCAGCTCGCGCGCCTTCCTGGTGTCCAGCGCCATGTTGCGCACCTCGCCCGGCCAGGGCAGCGGCTCGTAGCGGGCCACGTTGTCGACGCCGGACGCCTCCCGGACCGTGTCGTACACCTCGTTGACGCTCGTCTGCCGACCCGAAGCGATGTTGACCATGCCCACCCCGGGGTGGTGACAGGCGACCGCGATCGCCTCGGCGACATCGCTGACGTGGACGAAGTCCCGGGTCTGCGTACCGTCGTCGTAGATCACCACCTGCCGGCCCCCGAGCAGCGCGTCGACCATCAGGGACACCACGCCGCAGTCGCTGCCGTCCTGCCGGGGCCCGTAGACATTGCCGAAAACCATCGAGGTGTACGACAGGCCGTGCTGACGCCCGTACCAGTCGAGGTAATGAACGCCGGCGGCGGTGCTGACGCCGTACGGGCTCACCGGGGCGATCGGGTGGTCCTCACGGACCGGCAACTCGTGGGCGGCGACGTTGCCGAAGATGGCGCTGCTGGCCGCGTTGATCACCAGGCGTACGCCGCCGCGGGCGCAGGCGTCCAGCACGTTGACGGTGCCAAACACGTTCACGTCGGCGTCGTACAGGGGTGAACGATGGGCGGCGGGAACGCTCGGCTGTGCGGCGAGGTGCACCACCACGTCCGGCTGCCACTGGTGGATGACCTCGACACCCTCCGGCGTACGGATGTCACCCGAGATGACGTCCGCCTCGGTCAGTCCGCCGATCGCGGCGTCGGCCAGGTTCTCGAACCGGCCGGTGGAGAAGTTGTCGAGCACCCGGACCTGGCTGCCCATCAGCATCAGCCGGGCGACCACGTGGCTGCCGATGAAGCCGGCACCCCCGGTCACCAGCACGCGCCCGGGAATCAGGTCCGTCGGCGGGCCGACGCCGACGGCGGTAACGGGCAGGTCCATGTCGGACTCCTTGGAACGACGGAACGGTCGGCCCGCTGCGGCAACCGGACGGCCGGACACGACCATAGCCCACCAAAAGGCCACCAAACGGACGATCCGTCGAATGTCTTACGTAGAGATATGCGAGGTTAGTACGAATATCCCTGTTTCGCCTATTCATCACGATTGAACCTTTATCGCTAGTACTTTCTCCCCGGGGGGGTGTCCGCCGGCATGCCCTCGGAGCACCGGACGGAGAGGGAGGACGGCGTGTTGAGAGAGACTGCGGGTCCGCCGCCGCGACAACCGGGCGGTGGCGTGATGAGCGCTCCGCTGCTGTCGGTACTGCTGGTCAGCTGGAACACCCGCGAGCAGACGCGACAGTGCCTGGAGTCGCTGGCGTCGACCGCCGATCCCGATCTGGACTACGAGGTGGTGGCCGTCGACAACGGCTCGTCCGACGGCTCAGCCGACCTGCTCGCCGACCAACCCCGGGTACGACTGATCCGCAACAAGCACAACAACGGTTTCGCCGCCGCCGTGAACCAGGCGTACCGCCGGGCGAACGGGCATCTGATCCTGCTGCTCAACAGCGACATCCGGTTCCACCCGGGCGCGCTGTCCCGAATGGTCGACCATCTGCGGGAGCGGCCGGACGTCGCAGGGGTCAGCCCGCTGTACCTCAACCCGGACGGCACCTTTCAGCAGCACTACGTTCAACAGCCCAGCTTCGCCGCCACCATCGCGCTGGTGACCGCGCTGCGTCGGCTGCCTGGGTTCCGCCAGGCGCTGCACCGGTTCCAGATGCGGGGCGAGGACTTCAGCCGTCCCCGGCAACTCGCCTCGGGCAGCTGCGTGCTGCTGCGCCGCACGGTCCTCGGGCAGCAGACCATCTTCGACGAAACGTTCCCCGTCTACTGGACCGACGCGGTCCTCGCGCGGCAGCTCGACCAGGCCGGGCACGAGCTGTGGATGCTCCCGGACGCCGTGGTGACGCACAGCCGGGGCGCTTCCTGCCGGCTGCTCGGGCCGACCATCCGCTTCCGACACCTGTTGGGCAGCCTGGTCGGATATCTGCGGCTGACCCAGCCCCGGTACCGGTTGCCGGTGTTCCGGGCCGCGCTGCTCGCCGACCACCTGGTCAAGCGGCTCTTCGGTCGATCCGTACAGCTGGGCCTGGGCGACCTGCTCGCCGCGCTGCGCGGCGACGTCGGCCCGCTGCCCGACGGTGACACCCGCGACTGGGTGGTGCTGTTCAGCCGGACCCGATGGTCCGTCGACGGGCATTCGACGGTGCTGGGGCAGTTGGCGCCCGGGCAACGGTTGCTCTTCGTCGACCCGCCGGGACGCCGGCCGCGCTGGCGGTGCGAGGTCACCCCGATCGGCTCGGCGGCCTGGCACGCCGTCGCACCGACCGCGCTGCCGCTGGGTGATGCGGCGCCGCTGGTGAACTGGATCAACCGGCGGATCGCGGCCGGCGCACTGCGTGGCTGGCTGGACCGGCACGCCGGCGCCCGCCTGCTGCGACTCGACGACGAGCGCGCCCGCCCGGTGCTCGGCCGCCTCGGCGAGGACGAGTTGCTGCCCGCCGGAGCGCCACGGCCGATGGAACGGTCGGGCCGTGGCTGAGCACAGCGCCGCCCGGCGCCGCGAGGTCGCCACCGGCAACAGCTGGTCGGCACGGGGTGTCCAGCTGCGTTCCCTGTTGGAGGGGTTGCCACGATGAGAACGCCGATCGTCGCGCCCGGTGTGCTGCTCGCCGGTGCCGGGCTGGGCGGCGTGGTCACTGTGGTCACCCTGCTCCCCGGGCCGGTCGGTCTGGCAGCCGCCATCGGCGTGCTGTGTGCCGGTGTGTTCCTGCTCTGGCCCTGGGCCGTGCTGCCGGTCGGCATCATCGGCGGCACGGTGGTCGGCGCCCTGCTCAGCGGCGGTGGCGTACGCGGCTACAACGTGGTGGAGGTGCTGCTGCTGGCCGCTGGCGGCGCCGCGCTGGCCGCGCGTCACCGGCTGGGTTCGAGACGGCCCCGCGACGATGGGGCCGGAGCCAGGCTGGCTCCGGCCCCATCGGTACGCCCGATCCCCGTTACGGGGTCGGATACCGGGTCAGGTAGACCGGAGCGCCGACCTTGGTCATGTCGGCAGCGTCCCCGACGCCGTTGACCACGTGGTCGATCGTGCCGGCGCTGAGGTTGACGGTCATGATGTGGTGCAGCCGCACCCCGGCCCGGTTCGGCACCTCGAAGCCGTTCTCGGTGTGGATCGACGGGTTGTTCTGGTTGAACACGTACACCCCGCCCCCGTACAGGGTGTGGTGACGCACCCGGTCACCGACCTTGTACCCGGCCCAGCCCTCGACCGCGCCGTTCATCCAGTCGGCCTGCGTCGGCGGGTCGTACGGCAGCTCGTTCTGGTAGAGGATCGTGGTGCCGTGCTCGCCGTTCCAGACCGTGTTGTAGCGCTGGAAATGCTCGACGAAGAGGCCGGTCGCGGTCACGTGGTCGCCGTTGATCACGGCCCCGTAGCGACCGGTGTTGGTACGCCAGCGGTCGGTGTCACCGTTGACGCCCTCGGTGAAGCCCTCGACGCCGTGATCGCCGCGCCACACCCAGGTGTGGTCGATGAGCACGTTGTCGCTGTTGACCTCCAGCGCGGTGTTCGTACGCCCGATGTGCGGGCCGCCGACCCGGAAGTACACGTCGGAGAGCGTGGTCGGGTTGTGCGGGCTGCTCGCGTTGCGGCCGTGCTCACGTCCGACCCGCAGCAGGACCGGCGACTCGACGAGGCCGGCGTCGATCGTGACACCGGCGACGACCACCCCGGGGACACCGGCCACGTCCAGCGGGATCGCGCCGTTCACGGCGGTCAGCGTGGCGTGCCCGATCCCCAGCACCACTGTGTTAGCACGCCGGACCTCGATGCTGCGCGCGATGTCGTACGTGCCGGGCGTGAGCAGCAGGTGCTTGCCGCGCGCCAGCTGACTGTTGATGACGCGCACCGAGTCCGACGGCTTGGCGACGAAGAAGTCGCCGATCCCGATGGTCCGCCCCGGCGTGATGCCGTCAGCCCAGGAGACGCCCCGGCTGTCGCGCTGCGCGGCGGGCACCCGCACCTGGTAGCGCCCCTTGCCGTCGACGAAGAGGTAGGGCTTCTCCCGGCTGAGCGGGGTGGTCTGCAGTGTGGTGTACGGCGGGTCGGGGAACGTGGCGTCGTCCGGCGCGCCCTCGACCCCCGCGAACACCTGGTTCCACACCGCGTTGGACCAGCTACCGACCTCGCTGTTGCGGGTCAGCCACTGTTGCTGCGAGCCGTTCGTCGTGGCCGGCAGCCGTGAGTCGGCGATGAACCCGCCGCTGGCGTACTGCGGGCCGGCGGTGCAGTAGTCCATCAGCGACAGACCGCCGCCGCCGATGTTCAGCCGGCGCATCGAGACCGCCTGGGAGACCGCCCAGAAGTTCGCCGACGACCGGCAGTCGTCCTGGCCGGCCGCGTTGATGGTGAGCGAGAGGTTGGACAGGGTGCGCCAGAAGTTGACCAGCGCGAGGCAGTTGCCGGTGCCGCCGTCGGCCAGGCAGCGGTTGTAGACCTCCAGCTTGCCGTTGACTGTGACGTCGGTGGGCGAGGCGCCCAGGCCGGACACCTCGGTGTAGTAGCCGACCTTGGCCTGCAACGGCTGCGCGGCCGTGCCGTACGTGCCGGGCTTGAACAGGTAGGCGTGCCGCTCGGTGCCCATCTCGTTGTCGACCTGCCGGGCGTGCGCCGCGTCGAGGGTCTGCTGGATCTCGCCGACCGGCATGGACGGGTCGAAGATCGTCACGTTCGGGCCGAAGTCGGGTGCGCCGTGCGTCGGGCGGCCGGCGCTGGCCGCCGTGCTGGTCATCGTGGTGGCGGTGGTCAACACCAGGGCGAGCAGAAAGGCGCGACCGGATCTCCGGCGCACGTCTCGGGACGGGGTTGTCATGTGGTTCGTCCTCTCCGCTGGCCGGGCGTACTTCCGGCGCAGCTGGGGGCGGTGAGAGCGCTCTCTGACCCTTGCCGCCGGAGGTTGGGCCGGGCCGGAAGGGGTTGAGATGTTTCTACCCGTTAATCCGCCCACACGCCACGACCACCGGTGGCGAACCTTCGCGCCGGGCCGCGACGCGAGCCCTCTCCCCGCGATCTTGCACTTTCTGCGGGCGTTACGCGGCTTTCGCGGCTTATGGCACTGCACAAAGCGCAAGATCGTGGAGTTTGGTCGGCGCGCTGACGGTTCACTTCGGGTCGCGCGTTACCGGCACTAGGATGACCGCCGTGCAGTTCGGGGTGCTCGGGCCGCTCGCCGTGACCACGGACGCCGGCGAGCCGGTGGTGGTGCCCGGCACCAAGGTGCGGGCGTTGCTGGCCGACCTGTTGGCCAACCGCAACCAGGTGGTCTCGGCGGACCGCCTCATCGACGACCTGTGGGGTGACGACGCCCCCGCCAATCCGGCCGGAGCCCTCCAGGTGCGGGTGTCGCAGCTGCGCAAGGCGCTCAACGATGCCGAGCCCGGCGCCCGCGAGCTGGTCGAGTCCCGGCCACCCGGCTACCTGCTGCGGGTCGACGCGGTCGACGTCGGCCGCTTCGACGAGCTGGCCCGCTGCGCCGACGTCGAGCGGCTGACCGAGGCCCTCGCGTTGTGGCGCGGCGAGGCGTACGCCGACGTGGCCGACGCCGAGTTCGTGCGGGCCGAGGCGGCCCGCCTCGCCGAGCAGCGCCTCGTCGTTCAGGAGCGGTTGGCGCAGGCCCGGCTGGCCCGGGGTGAGCATGACCTGGTGGCCGCGGACCTGGCCGAGTTGGTCGCCAAACACCCGCTGCGCGAAGGACTGCGGGCGGTGCAGCTGCGCGCGTTGTACGCGGCCGGCCGCCAGTCCGAGGCGTTGGAGAGCTACGCCGAGCTGCGGGCCCGGCTCGCCGAGGAACTGGGCCTCGACCCCGGCCCGGAGCTGGTCGCCCTGCACCGCGGGATCCTCGACCAGGACGCCGGCCTGAACGCCCCGCCGAAGGCGGCGGTCATCCGGAACAACCTGCCGGCCCCGCTCGACGAGTTGATCGGGCGGGACGAGGCGCTGGCCGAGCTGCGGGCGCTGCTGCCCCGGCAGCGGCTCGTCACGCTGGTCGGGCCGGGCGGCGTCGGCAAGACCCGGCTGGCCACCGAGACGGCCCGCGCGACGTCCTACCCGGACGGTGTCCGACTGGTCGAGCTGGCCCCACTCCCGGCCGGTGACGCCGGCGTCGCCGAACAGGTGCTCGGCGCTCTGGGCGCCCACGAGGCCGCCGGAACGACCCAGTCCCCCGCCGACCGGGTGGTCACGGCCCTGCGGCACCGGCAGCTGCTGCTCGTGCTGGACAACTGCGAACACGTCATCGAACCGGTCGCCGAGCTGGTCGCCCGGCTGCTGCGCGACGTGTCCGGGGTGAGCGTGCTGGCCACCAGCAGAGAGCCACTCGGGCTGACCGGTGAGCTGCTCTGGGAGGTACCCCCACTGCCGGTGCCGGACGACGGTGACCTGGACGCGGTCCGGCGCTCGGCGGCGGCCCGGCTGTTCGTCGCCCGCGCCGCCGCGCAGCAGCGCGGTTTCCGCCTCGACGGGCAGACCGCGACGGCGGTGGCCCAGCTGTGCCGCCGCCTCGACGGTCTGCCGCTGGCGTTGGAGCTGGCCGCGACCCGGGTCCGCGCGCTGGGCGTACGCGGGGTGGTGGACCGGCTCGACGACCGGTTCCGGCTGCTCACCACCGCGCAGCGGGACATGCCGCCCCGACAGCGGACGCTCACCGCGGTGATCGGCTGGAGCTGGGACCTCCTGGACGAGTCCGACCGGGTGGTGCTCGCCCAACTGGCGGTGTTCCCGGACGGCTGCACCCCGGAGGCCGCCGAACAGGTCTGCCGAACCGACCTGGACGCCCTCGCCCGGCTGGTCGACCGGTCGTTGGTGGTGCTCGACGACTCCGGCGCGGCCCCCCGCTACCGGCTGCTCGAGTCGGTGGCCGCGTTCTGCCTGGAACGCCTCACCGACGCCGACGAGGTACGCGGGCGGCACGCCAGCTACTACACCGAGCTGGCCGAACGCGCCGACCCCGGGCTGCGCGGGGCCGACCAGCAGCGGTGGCTGGCGCTGCTCGACACCGAGCTGGCGAACCTGCGGTCGGCGCTGGCGCACGGTGGCGGGCTGCGCCTGGCGGTCGCGCTGAGCTGGTACTGGTTCCTGCGCGGCCGGCTCACCGAGGCGCGGCGGGCGCTGGCGGTGCCCGGCGACCCGGAGCAGGAGGCCCGCGCGGCACCCTGGCGGGTCGGTTTCGCCCTGTCGCAGGGGGAGGTGATCGCCCCGGACGACGTGCGCGCCGCAGTGGCCGCCGACCCGAGCAGTCACGCCGCGTGGTTCGCTGTCAACGCGCTGATCGAACACGGCGACCTGGCCCTGGTGTCGGAGCTGCTACCCACCGCCGCCACCGACCCGTGGACCGAGGCCGCGGTGCTCACCTCCCTCGCCCACATCGCCCACGCCAACGGTGACCAGGCCACCCTGGAGCGCACCGCGACCCGCAGCGCCGCGCTCTTCGCCGACCTCGGCGACCGGTGGGGTCGGCTCCGGGCGACCGAGTGGGTGGGTGGGCTGGCCGACATGCGCGGCGAGCACGAGCGCGCCGCCGCGCTGCACCGGGAAGGGCTGCGCTGGGCCGAGGAGTTGGCGCTGTGGCCGCAGGTCTGCGCCGAGCTGTCCTGGCTGGCCTGGCTCGCCGTGCAGACCCGCGACTACGCCCAGGCTCGGGAACTGGCCGAACGCGCCTACGATCTGGCGGTGGAGCAGGGCTCGCCCGGCGCGCTGATCTTCGCGGAGATGAGCCTCGGGCTGGCCGCCCGCCGCGACGGCAAGCTCGACCTGGCCGTCACCCACCTCAGCCACCTCGCCGACCTGGGTCGGGGAGAGAGCCAACCCGCGCTCTACCTGCCGATGGTGCTGGTGGAGCTGGGCTACGCGATCGAGCAGGGCGGCGACCCCGACGCCGCGTTGGCCCTGCACATCGAGGCGTTCGAGGTCGCCGAGGCGATGGCGACGATGCGCGACGCGGTCGGCCCCCTGGAGGGGATGGCCGCGGCGGTGCGCTCACCCGAGGTCGCCGCCCGGCTGCTGGGCGCCGCGGCCGCCGCCCGGATCGCCACCCAGTCCCCCGCCGCGCCGGCCGAACGCGACGACACCGACCGGGTGACCGCACGACTGCGGGCCGAACTCGGGCCGGAACGCTTCGACGCGCTGCTCGCCGAGGGCGCGCGGCTGAGCCCGGGCGAAGCCCGGGCCCAGCTCTGAGCGGTGCTCAGGAGGTCACCTTCGGCTGGTACGAGGCGACGATCACGCCGCTCTTGTGCACCCGGGTGTCGACCAGGTCGAACGACCCCTTCACGTCGCTCAGCGGCGCGGTGAGGCTGGGGCCGCCCTCCAGCACCGGGTGGATCCAGAACCGGACCTCGTCCACCAGGCCCGCCCGGATCAGCTGGGCGGTGACCGAGCCGAAGCCGTACTGGATGATGTTCTTGCCCTCCTGGGCCTTGAGCGCGGTGACCGCCTCGACCAGATCGCCCTGGAGCACCTCCGTGTTGTTCCAGGTCGGGTTGGTCAGGGTGGTCGAAGCGACGTACTTCTTGACGTTGTTGAAGTACGCGGCGCCAGTGGTCGGGTCGCTCTCGTCCATGTTCGGCCAGGCGGCGGACATGCCGTCGTAGGTGGCCCGGCCCATCAGCATCGCGTCGGCCTCCTCGGTCTGCGCCCCGGCCAGGCTGGCGGCCTCCTCGTCGAAGTACGGCGCGGTCCACATCGGGTTCTCGATGACGCCGTCGAGGGTGATGTAGGTCGAGTTGATGAGCTTGCGCATCGGGATCTCCTGGGTGTGTGTCGTGCTCTCCGGTGACACCCAGAACTCTGCCGGAGGCCGCTTACGATTCGCTTCAGGTGCCCTTACCCGCGTCGTCGGCCGGGGCCTGCACCGGGTCGGTCGACGGGATCGGCAGCGCCTGCGGGGTGACAGTGCCGCCGCCGGTCGAGTGGGCCGGGGCGGGGCGGTCGCCGCCGCGGCTGTGCAGCCGTCCGCGCCCGGCCGGACCGGCCCGCCGGGTCACCTCGACGGTCACCATCCGCACCGGCGGTGGCGGCGCTGTGAAACGCCCGACGCCCCACCGCACCCAGATCGGGATCCGGCCGGCGTCCGCCTCCGCGCGCAGCTTCTGCACCGTACGGGCCCGGTCGGTGTGGTCGACCTCCACCACGACGGGCGGACCGTCGGGACGGGCACACGCCACGTCGAGCACCGAGTGCCGCTGCTCCAGCGGCGGTGGCAACGGCAGCACGCTGGGCGCGCGCCGGTAGACCCGCCAGCCCTGGGCCTCGGCCCACCGCACCACCGAGTCGATCACCCGCGCGGTGACCTCGTCGGTGTCCAGGTCGACGAAGGTCACCTCGGCCAGCCAGCGACCCAGGTCCGCGGCCAACCGCTCGTCCTGCGCAGCGACCTCCACCGGCGCAGGATAACGCCTCAGCCGACGACGGTCGCGGTCGCGGCGAGGTGCCGGGTCAGCCAACCGGTGGTGGCCGTACGGGCCGCCTCGGCGTTGGTCCGCGACAGGAAGTCGTGCCCCTCCCCGGCGAGCACCAGGTGCCCGTGCGGCACCCCCCGGTCGGCGAGGGCCTGGGCTACCTGCGCCGACTCGCCCGCCGGCACGTTGGTGTCGTTGGCGCCGTGGATCAGCAGCACCGGCACGTCCAGCCGATCGATGTGGGTCAGCGGGGAGAGGTCGCGCAGCAGGTCGGCGTCCCGCTGGGGGTCGCCGTACTTGCTGACGGCGGCGGCGGCGATCCACGGCTCGGTGCCGGCGAAGAAGGTCCGGAAGTCGGAGATGCCGCACTCGGCGACCCCGGCGGCGAACAGACCGGGGAAGTTCACCAGCACCGCGAGGACCAGGTAACCGCCGTAGGAGCGGCCCAGAACGCCGAGCTGGCCGGGCCTGGCGACGCCGGCGTCGACGAGGAAGTCGGCGCAGGCCGCCACGTCGGCGATCGCACCGTAGCGGCCGGCGAGGTTGTCGGCGGCGACGAACGAGCGGCCGAAACCGGACGACCCCCGGACGTTGGGCGCGAAGACCGCGATGCCCTGCGCCACGAGGGCCTGGAACAGTGGGTTGTAGCCGGGGCGCTCCTGCGCCTCCGGGCCCCCGTGCAGGCTGATCGCCGTCGGCCAGGGGCCCTGCCCGGCCGGGCGGTAGAGCCAGCCGGAGAGCGGCAGCCCGTCACGCGCGCGCAGGTCGACCAGTTGCGGCGCGACACCGGCATCGTCAGTGCGCGGGCCGGTGTCCGGCCGCAGCGGGCGCGGCGCCCCGGTCGACGGGTCGACCAGCCACACCTCCCGGGGCTGCACCGACCCCTGCGCGGTGAGGCAGAGCAGGCCGCCGTCGGCGGCGAAGACGGCGTCGCCGAGCACCTCGCCGGGTGCGGTGACGGCACGCTGCACACCGCTGGCGAAGTCGAGCAGGCTCAGCTCGCTGCGCCCGCCGTAGGTGTTCCACAGCAACGCCCCGCGCTGCCCGTCCGCGCTGGGCGTGACGTGTTCCAGCTCGGCGTCCGGTCGCCCGGCCAGCCGGGTCGGCGGCTGCTCCGGTCGGGCCAGGTCGACCCGTACCAGCGCGGCGAGTTCGGAGTACGCGTCGGTGCGGGCCAGCACGCTCGTGCCGTCCGGGCCGAACCAACCCTGGTCGGTGCTGCCCCGCCCGGTATCCGGGAAGAGTCGCCGGCGAACGCCGGTGGCCACGTCGAGCACCTCCAGCCAGCGGGCGTTACGGGGGCCGCGGCGCAGCAGCGCGGTGCCGGCGTCCGGGGTCACGTCCAGGAGGGTGAGCAGGTCGCCCTGGGCGAGCACCCGCCGGTGCCCGGTGGCCGCGTCGACCAGCAGGGCCTGCCCGTGCTCGTCGGTCTCGGTGACCGCCAGCACCGCGCCGTCGGGCAGCCAGCCGGCCAGCGCGGCGCTGCGGCGACCGAACCCGGCGACCTGGTGGCGTCGCGTGCCGTCCGGGCGCAACACCCACAGCTCGGTGCGGGGCGCGCCACCGGGGGCGACGACACAGGCCAACCACTTGCCGTCCGGGGACCAGCTCAGCGCGAGGACCGGCTCGTCGCCGACGGGCAGCGCGACGGGCGGGCCCGCGTCGACCGGGCAGACCCAGACGCCGGGCGTGCCCGCCCGGTCGGAGAGGAATGCCACCTGGCGCCCGTCGGGGGACGGCGCGGGGGCGAAGTCCTCGCTGATCGGCACCGGCGACGACACCGGCCGGTGGCTCGCGGGTCGGGGCCGCCGGGTGGTGCGCGGCGGCTCAATCCGTACGCTCATCTAAACCCCGATCCGCTGCAACCAGAGCTCCAGCAGCCCGAGCTGCCAGAGCGCGTTGGAGCCCAGCGTGGTCCGCTGGGCGTTCGGCGCGTCCAGCAACTCCTCCAGGTAGTCCTTGCGGAACAGGCCCCGCTCGCGCGCCGGTCGGGCGGTCAGCGCGTCCCGCACATCGTCGAGCAGTGGGCCGGAGAGGTGCCGGATGGCGGGCACCGGGAAGTAGCCCTTCGGCCTGTCGATCACCTCGTCCGGGACGATGCCCCGGCTCGCCGCCTTCAGCACCCCCTTGCCGCCCTGCGCCAGCTTCATGCCGGGTGGGCAGGCGGCGGCCAGCTCGACCACCTCGTGGTCGAGGAACGGCACCCGCGCCTCCAACCCCCACGCCATCGTCATGTTGTCGACCCGCTTGACCGGGTCGTCGACGAGCATCACCAGGCTGTCCAGACGCAGCGCCGCGTCCAGCGCGGTGTCCGCGCCGGGCGCGCCGAAGTGCGCGGCGACGAACTCCAGGCTGGCGTCGTGGTCGAGCATCCACTCGGGCGCCAGCTGCCCGCCGAGCACGTCGTGGCGACGATCGAAGAACACCCGGGCGTACGCCTCGACGGCGTCCGCGCGGGCCACGTTGGCCATCGGCGGGTACCAGTCGTAGCCGGCGAGGATCTCGTCGGCGCCCTGCCCGGACTGCACCACTGTGATGCGCTGCGAGACCTCCTCGGAGAGCAGGTGGAACGCGACGCAGTCGTGGCTGACCATCGGCTCGCTCATCGCCGCGATGGCCTGGTGCACGGCGGGCACGAACCGCTTCGCGCCGATGCGGATCTGCTGGTGGTCGGTGTCGAAGTGGCGGGCCATCAGGTCGGAGTAGTGGAACTCGTCGCCGCTCTCCCCCGCCGCCGCCTCGAAGCCGATGCTGAAGGTGGCCAGGCCGGTCTGACCCTGCTCGGCCAGCAGGGCGACGATCAGGCTGGAGTCGAGGCCGCCGGAGAGCAGTACGCCGACCGGCACGTCGGCGACCATCCGCCGTCGTACGGCGGTGCGCAACGCCGCCATGAGCCGTTCCTGCCACTCGTCGGCGGACATGGCGGGGACGGCGCCCCGGTTGAACTCCGGCCGCCAGTAGGTGGTGTCGGTGCTCCGCCCGTCCGTGGTGATCACCCGCACGGTGGCCGGTGGCAGCTTGCGGACCCCGGCGAGGATCGTGCGCGGCGGCGGCACCACCGAGTGGAAGCTCATGTAGTGGTGCAGCGCCACCGGGTCGAGGTCGGTGTCCACGCCACCGGCGGCGAGCAACGCCGGCAGGGTCGAGGCGAAACGCACCCGGCCCGGCCCCTCGGCCAGGTAGAGCGGTTTGATGCCGAGCCGGTCGCGAGCCAGCACCAGGGTGTGCGTGGCCAGCTCGACCAGGGCGAACGCGAACATGCCGTAGAACCGCTCGACGCAGGCCGTCCCCCACCGGTGGTACGCCTTGAGGATCACCTCGGTGTCCGAGGTGGACCGGAAGGAGTAGCCGGCGGCGGTCAGTTCGTCGCGCAACTCCCGATAGTTGTAGATGCAGCCGTTGAAGACCATTGCCAGACCCAGCTCGGCGTCGACCATCGGCTGGGCGCCCGCGTCGGACAGGTCGATGATGCGCAGCCGGCGGTGCACCAGGGCCACCGGCCCCTGCTGCCACCGACCCTCGCCGTCCGGGCCCCGGGAGGCCAGCGCGGGGAGCATCCGCTCGACGGCGGCCAGGTCCGGTGGCGCCCCGTCGAGGCGGAACTCGCCTCCGATACCGCACATGGCACACACCTTTCGTCGGCTGGATCCGCTGGGGGCCGCTGACCGGTCCAGGCTTGGCGGACCGGGTTGCGTCCCGATGACGGGTGGGTCAAGCGTCGGTTACGCCGACGGTTCGTCGGCTCCACCGAGCAGCCAGGTGTCCTTCGACCCGCCGCCGCGTGACGAGTTGACGATCATGCTGCCGGCCGGAGCCACCCGGGTCAGCGCCACCGGCGCGACCTCGGCGGTGTCGCCGAGGAACACGAACGCCCGCAGGTCGACGTGGCGGGGAGCCAGCGCCGTGCCGTCGAAGACCGGGTGGGTGGTCAGCGCGATCATCTCCTGGGCGATCCACCGGTGCGGGGCCGCGAGGATCTGCTCCCGGACGGCGTCCAGCTCCTCCGCCTCGGCACGCGGGCCGATCACCACCCGGTCACCGCCGTACCCGTCGACCGGCTTGAGCACCAGCTCGTCGAGCCGGCCCAGCACCTCGGCCCGCTGCTCGGGCAGCCCACACAGGTACGTCGGCACGTCCCCGAGCAGCGGTTTCTCGCCCAGGTAGTACTCGATCAGCCGGGGCACGTACGCGTACAGCGCCTTGTCGTCACCGACACCGTTGCCCAGCGCGTTGGCCAACGTGAGCCGTCCGGCGTGCACGGCGGCGAGCAGCGGCCAGCCCAGCGGCACCCCGTCCGCGCCAGGCGCGTGCAGCAGCGCCTCCTCGTCCAGCCGCAGGTAGATCACGTCGACCTCGCGGCGGCAGCCCTCGCGGACCAGCCGGACCCGACCCTCCTCCACCAGCAGGTCGCTGGTCTCGGTCAGCGGAACCCCCATCTCGTCGGCGAGCAGCCGATGCTCGAACCACGCCGGATCACCGGGGCCGCTGCTGAGCACCACCACGGCGGGGTCGTCGGCCGCGGCGGGCGCGGCGGCGACCAGCGCCCGGTACAGCATCGCCGGCGTCTCGTCGGCGGGCAGCAGATCCTCCGGCACCGGCAGCTCCGGCAGCACCGCCTGGGTCAGCCGACGGTTCTGCACCGCGTAGCCGATCCCGGAGGGCACCCGCAGGTTGTCCTCCAGCACGTACCAGCCGCCGTCCGGGTCCCGGACGAGGTCGGTGCCGGACACCTGGGCGCGCGTGCTCCGTCGGCCCATCAGCGCCCCGGTCGGGCGCAGCCCGGGTGAGGACTCCACCACCCACGCCGGAACCACGCCGTCGGCCACGACGGCCCGGTCGGCATAGACGTCGCGCAGGAACGCGTCGAGGGCGCGGGCGCGTTGCACCAGGCCGGTACGCAGGGTCCGCCAGTCGGCGGCGGGCACCACCCGGGGCACCAGGTCGACCGGGAAGAGCCGGGTGCTCGCCTCGCCGGCCACGCTGAACGTCACGCCCCGGGCCCGCTGCTCCTCGTCCCGGTCGTGTTCGCGTTGGCGCAGGGCGCCGGCTCCGAGTTGGCGCAGGGCCGCGAGCATCGGGGCGTACGCCGGTTGCGGTCCGGCCGGTCCGAAGACCTCGTCGCCGGCGTCGGCGTACGTGGGCAGCGCCGGCGGTGTCGGCGCACCCGGCAGCGGACCGCGGACCCGGCCCCGGGTCTCGTCGAGCAGCAGGTCGACCACGTCGGCCAACCGGCCCCGTCGCTCGTACGCCCGCCGCTGCCGGGCGGCGGAGCTGCCGCGTTCCAGCGCGTACCGGGTCAGCTCGCCGACCTGCTCCCAGTCCCCGGTCGCCTCCAACTGTGGGCGCAGGTCGGTCACCAGGCGGCGGACCGCCTGGGCGGCCGGCACCGGTCGGGCCGACCGGGGCAGGTCGAGCAGGTCACCTTCCAACCCGGAGCGGGCGGCCCGCCACACGGCGGCGCGCAGCACCGGTGGTCGTACGGCAGTGCGCTCCGCCCCGGCGCGCAGGGCGGCGACCTCCCGCCGGACGAGCGCCCGGAACAGGCCGGTGAGCAGGACGATGGTCTCCACGTCGGCGTTGGCGTCGGTGATCCGCAGCTCCACCGTGGGCACGTGCGCCGACGGCCGGACGTCGAAATAGATCATGGCGGGGTCGGTGATGGTCTCGGAGGAGATCAGCTCGGCGACCAGCGCCTCGTGGTCCGCGGCGCTGGTCACCTCGCCCGGGTCACCGGCGGTGGGCCAGCGCTGCCAGACCAGGGACCGGACGCTGGCATAGCCACTGTCCTGGCCCATCCAGTACGGCGAGCTGGTGGAGAGGGCGAGCAGCACCGGCAGCCACGGCTGGACCCGGCGGGTGACCGCCACCGCCAGGTCCCGGTCGGAGACGCCGACGTGCACCTGCGCGCCGCAGATCAACTGCTCCCGGGCGAGCAGCTGGTACTCGTCGAGCATCCGCCGGTAACGGGAGGTGGGGGTGACGCTGGGGTCGCCGTCGGCGCGCAGCGGCACCGTGCCGGCCGCCACGATGCCCAGACCGGCCCGGTCGGCGACCTGGACGGCCGCCTGACGCAGCCGGGTCAGCTCGGCACGGATCTCGTCCAGGGTGCGGCAGACCGCGGTGTTGGTCTCCACCACGCTGCGGTGCAGCTCGGCGGTGAACGAGGCCGCCGGCAACCGGTCGAGCAACTCTCCGGCGCGGGGCACCAACTCCCGGGTGTGCAGGTCGACGACGTGGAACTCTTCCTCCACCCCGATCGTGGCCAGGTCCGCCGGGTCGCCGTCGTCCAGCGACAGGAGCGGGTTCGTACGGGGGGTGGGCAGCGTCCGGCCGTTGCCGGACCGGCCCACCGGCTCGTCGTACGTCGGCGCGTTCGTGGTGTTGTCGGCCATGGTCACCCCGGTTCGCGTGTCGGTGGTCTCGACTGTCCGACGAGCGTTCCCAGGGTTGGTACCGGGGGTGTTTCCGGCGCGTTAAGGTGACGCGCCCGTTCTGTCCGGGCTGCTCAGCGACGCGGCGCCCGGTACTCGATGGACGCCGCGACCCGATCGGCAGTGGCGGCGCCGAGTTCCCGTTCGGTGAGCCACAGACCCAGATCGAGCCCGGACGAGAGCGCGCCAGCGGTGACCCGGTCACCGTCGTCGACCGCCCGCTCGTCGAGGACTGTGACGTCGTGGGCGCGCAACTCGTCGTACGCGTTGCGGTTGGTGGTCGCCCGCCGGCCGGTCAGCAGGCCGGCGGCGGCGAGCAACAGCGCACCGGTGCACACCGACGCCATCCACCGCGCCGATGGCGCCAACGCCGCCAGCTTCGCCGGCAGCACACCGCGCTGCGCCTGCGCCCAGGCCCCCTCGGGGGCCCGGTTCAGCCATCCGCCACCTGGGACGACCACGCCGTCGGTCTGACCCAGCACCTCGGGCACCTGAAGTTGGACACCACGCATGCTGGTGACCGGCCCCGATCGTTCGACGGCGACCAGCGCCACGTCGAAGCCGGCCATCGACAACACCTCGAACGGCCCGAAGACGTCCAGTTCGTCGAAGCCGTCGAACACCACGATCTCAATTCGCATACGGCCCAGAATCTCCTGCCGACCGGGCGGCGGCGAGTGGCATCCTTGCCATCATGCGTAAGAAACCCGCCACGCATCGGGTCGCCGTCCTCGCCCTACCCACTGTTGTCGCGTTCGATCTGACCATCGCGACGCAGGTGTTCGGCCACGAGGGCCACGGCCGGTACGCGATGAAGGTGTGCGCACTGGACGGTGGTCCGGTCACCACCACCACCGCCGGCCTGGAGCTGACGGTCGCCGCGACGCTCGACGCGCTCGACGGTGCCGACACGGTGATCGTTCCCGGATTCCGCCGTGGCCCGGCACCGCCGCGTGCTCTCGAGGCCCTGCGGCAGGCACACCGTCGTGGCGTCCGCATCGCGTCGATCTGCACCGGCGCCTTCGCGCTGGCCCAGGCCGGTCTGCTCGACGGCCGCCGCGCGACCACCCACTGGGCACACGCCGACGCGCTCGCTCGCGAGCATCCACTGGTGTTCGTGGACGCGAGTGCGCTGTACGTCGACGAAGGCGAGGTGATCACCAGCGCCGGACTCGCCGCCGGTCTGGACATGTGCCTCTACCTCGTCGGCCGCGACCACGGGCAGGCTGCTGCCATCCAACGGGCCCGCCACATGGTCACGCCGCTGCACCGAGCCGGCGGTCAGGCCCAGTTCATCCCGGTCGGCGTTCCGGGTGAGGGCGACGAATTGGCCGGGGTCATCACGTGGGCGAGCGGCAACCTGCACCGCCCGATCACCGTCGCGGACCTTGCCCGGCAGGGTGTGATGTCCAGCCGTACGCTGCACCGCACCTTCCAGAGTCGGTTCCGGATGAGCCCACGAGCGTGGTTGATCCAGCAACGGCTGCGTGCCGCCTGCACCCTGCTCGAGAACGGCGGGATCACCATCGACGAGGTCGCACGGCGTACCGGCCTGGGCACGGCGACCAACCTCCGTGCGCATTTCCAGCGGGCCTTCGCCACCACCCCTACCGCGTACCGGCGGGCTTTCACACAGTGACCCTTCGGCGGTGGCGGTGGCGTGGCCGTGGTGGCGGTCGGTGATGTCGGGGTGTCCCGCCGGCCTGGACACCCCGACATCAGCAGTCTCGATTCGATCAATCCCGGTCAAGCAGGGGCCGGGATCACCTCATGTTCGTCACCACGAACGGCGCGTGGCCGTGCAGGTAGTTGGTCCACCCACCGGTCACCGGCGCCCCCGGGCTGAGCAGATTGGTGGTGTCGGTGCCGACGTCGAGCTTCCAGGCCGTCCAGGAGATGCCGTTCGCCTTCATCCAGTCGATCCAGGACTGCGCCTCCGGCAGGCAGGCCCGACCGTCGAGGCCGCCATCGGCGTTGCTGGCGCCCCACTCGGTGACGAACAGCGCCAGACCCGCGCGGATCGCCGCGTCGCCCTTGGCGCGCAGCGACGCCCCGTGCGTGCAGGAGTAGAAGTGCAGGGTGTACATCAGGTTGGTGCCGGTGACCGGGCTGGCCGCAGCGACGTCCACGTCCTGTGACCAGGTCGGGGTGCCGAGCACGACGATGTTGTCCGGGTCGGCGGCGCGGATCGCGGACACCACTGCCTGGTGGTACGGCTTGATGACGTTGGTCCAGCTGACCTGGAGCGGCTCGTTGTAGGGCTCCCAGATGACGTTGGGCAGGTGGCCGTACCGGCGGGCCAGGTCGCCGAAGAACGCCACCGCCTGGGACTGGTTGTTCTGCGCCTCGTGCGCGTGCCAGTCGACGATCACGTAGACCCCGGCGGTGACCGCGTTGTTGATGATGGTCTCCACCTGCGCGCGCGCCTTGGCCGGATCACTGAGGTACGCCCCGGCCGGCTCCACGCCCATTGCCGCGCGGATCACCTGCAGGTTCCAGTTGTCGCGCATCCAGGTCAACGCGGAGAGGTTCTCGGCGTACGGGGCGGTCTCCCAGTTGAGCCACATGCTGCTGATGCCCCGCAGCTGCACCCGCGCGCCGGACCTGTCGCACATCGTGGTGCCGCAGACCCGCAGTTGCCCGTGCCGCTCGACCGGCGTACCGGTGGTCGGCGGCGGCGTGGTCGGCGGCGGGGTCGTGGGCGGCGGGGTGGTCGGGGGCGGGCCGCCGGCGCAGGACGCGCCGTTCACTGTGCAGTTGACCGGGGTGCCGGTGCCGTTGACGAGGAAGCCGAACGAGGTGGAGGCGCCGGCGGCGAGGGTGCCGTTCCAGGACACGTTGGCGAAGGTGTAGTGGCTGCCCGAGGTGCTCTGTTGCGCGTTCCACGACTGGCTGACGGTCGAGGAGGACGGCAGGTCGAACTCGACCCGCCAGCTGGTGATCGGTGCGGAGGTGTCGTTGGTGACGGTGACCTGCCCCTGGTAGCCGTTGCCCCAGTTGTTCGTCACGGAGAACACGGCTGTCGCCGCGCTGGCCGGCGTGGCGGCGACAAGTGCCACCCCACCGGCGAGCAGGCCGGCGACGGCCAGGGTCGTGACAAGTCTCAGTGTGCGCATACGGAACCCGCTTCGGATCGACGGTGATGGCCTGAGGCGGGGCGGCGCCTGCGCGCAGGATATAGATCAATCCCTATGGGGGCAAGATGGGGGATTGGTCCCCGCGGCGCTCAGGTCGTTGGGCGTACCCGGTAGGCCAGGTGGGTGACGCCGTCGCCCTCGACGACGCTGAACGGGCCGTCCAGCTGAAGTGGCGCGATCTTCAGGTCGGCGAAGAGCGGGATGCCGGCACCGAGCAGGACCGGGACGAGTTCGACGTGCACCTCGTCGAGCAGGCCGGCCTCGACGACCTGGGCGGCGATGGTGCCGCCGTTGACACCGACCTCCTTGTCGCCGGCGATCGCCTTCGCCCGGGCGATCGCGCTCTCGATGCCGTCGGTGACGAAGACGAAGGAGTCGTTCTCGGGTGCCCAACCCTCCGGCACGCTGTGCGTGACCACCACGACGGGCACGTCCAACGGATGCCGGCCACCCCACCCGCTGGTGATGTCGAAGAGCCGCCGGCCGACGACGAGCGCGCCGGTCCGCTCGGTGAGAGCCCGCAGGTGCCGGGCGCTCGTGGCGGAGGTCCGAAAGGTCAGCTCGGGGTCGGCCGTCGGCGTCTCGACGTCGCCGTTCTCGTACCACTGGAAGAGGTACTCGAAACCACCGTGGGACGCGTCCGCGATGTAGCCGTCCAACGACATCGTCGCCCAGGTCGTCACCTTCGTCATCGATCCACTCCTCGGTCCGTGCCGTGTCGACTCGTCGGCGAGGCCGGCTGCCTCCGGCCCTCGACCCATTGTCGAAGCCGGCGCGACCGCCCTCGACCCGTCGGTCGAGCTTCCCCCCAGTGTCAGCCTTGGCCGTCAGGGGCGCAGCGCGTTGAGCACGAGGTCGGCGTACCGGCGCCACACCGCCGGGTCGCGCTCGTCGAGCACGATGAGCTGCCGGACCGCTCCGCAGAGGATTACCCGGATGTCCAGCTCCCCGGCGTCCGGGCGAATCTTGCCGGACGCTCGGGCCGCCGCCACCAGTTGCCCGATCAGATCCAGGATGCGCGCGGCGGGCACCAGCCTGCCCTCGAAGAACGCGTCGGCGAGGACCCGGTCGCGGGCGAGGCGTCCGAACAGGTCGGGCACGAAGGAACACCACTCCCGGTACGCGTCGGCGCCGTCGAGCGCCGCGCGGGTGCGCTGCTCCAGCTCCTGAAACTGCCGCTGGACGACCGCGACGATCAGGTCTTCCTTGCTGGGGTAACTGCGGTACACCGTGGCGCGGCCCACCCCGGCCCGCTCCGCCACCTGCGGCACCGTCACCTGGAGACCCTGCTCGCTGAAGAGTTCCCGGGCGGCGGCGATGACCCGCTCCTGGTTACGACGGGCGTCCAGACGCCGGTGGGGAGCATCCGGGTCGCTCGGCGTCGGTGGGGTCATGGCCTCAGTCTGCCCGCTCGGTCTCGTCGGTCAGCAGCGGCTCGTCGCCGTAAACGGTGGTGAGTTCGACGTCGAGCACCGTGGCCACCCGGCCGAACGACCAGTAGTAGCCGATCACCTGGAGCACCTCGACGATCTCGCGCTCACTGAGGGTGTTCCGCGCCTGCTCGAAGAGGTCGTCGGGAACGCGCGGTGACCGCACCACCTCGGCGGCGAACCGGATGAGCGTCCGGTCGTACCTGGAGAGGTGCGGGTTGTCGGCGTCCCGGCTGCTGATGATCTCCCGGGTGCGCTCGTCGACGCCGGCCGCCTCGGACATCGGAGCATGCTGGGCCGCCACGAACTCGCAATCGGTGTACTCGGCCACGGTGAGGATGACCAGTTCCCGCGAGCGGGCGGGCAGCTCCAACGAGGTGAACTGCGCCCTCGCGAGCTGGATGAAGAGGTTCACCGTGCCGGTCGAGTGGGTCAGCATCTTGACCATCGGGTCGGGCGGCAGGGCGGACAGGACGTCGCGGACGTCGGCCGGAATCGCGTTCGGGTCGGGGTCGGCAAGGCGGGGCATGGCTCTGTCTCCTGCGTTGGTCGTCGAGACGGTTTCAGGCGGGCAGGTCGAAACCCGTCTCGCTGAGGTGGCGGAAGCGGCCGTCCTCGGCGTACGTCCCGAAGATGGCGATCTCCCGTCGGGCGGTCGACCCGTCGGCCAGGGTGATCTCGTAGACGTGTCGTTCGGCGTAGCGGAGACCGTCGCGCAGCTCGTCGAGGACCCGCACGGTGCCGCTGGCGATCTGACCGCGTACCCGGGTCACCATCGCGACGAATCCGGCCCGGTCGAGGGTCTCGCCGTCGCTGCGGTGGGTGTAGTCGGGGGCGTAGAACTCGTCGAGCGCCTCGGTCAGGTCGCGCGTCGGCTCGAAGACCACGGCGCGCAGGGCGTCGCTGATCCGTACCGGATTCATGGGGCTCCTCGTGGGTCGCCGTCGGGCACATCCGGACTCGTAGGTCCGCTTAGCGCCCACCGTACCGGACTCCCGAGTCCACTTCCGGTGAGAGTCGTCACGTGCCCGGGGAGCAGCCGCACCCACCACGGCGGGTGCGGGTCCGCCGGTCCGGTCGTAGCGTGGGGCGCATGCGAACCACCACGCTGGGCAGCACCGGGCCCGAGGTCGGCGTCATCGGCCTCGGCTGCATGGGCATGAGCCACGGCTACGACATCACCGGCCCTCGCGACGACGACACCTCGATCTCCGTCATCCGACAGGCACTGGACCTGGGCGCGACGCTGATCGACACGTCGGACGTGTACGGGCCGTACACCAACGAGGAGCTGGTCGGGCGGGCGCTGGCCGGCGGGCACCGGGATCGGACCGTGCTGGCCACGAAGGTCGGCCTGGTGGCCACCTCCCCCACCGGCGGCCCCGGCAACTCACCGAAGATCGGCAACAACGGCGGTCCAGAGCACATCCGAGCGGCGATCGACGACAGCCTGCGCCGGCTCGGCACCGACCACGTCGACCTCTACCAGCTTCACCGGGTCGACCCGGAGGTGCCCATCGAGGAGTCCTGGGGTGCGATGGCCGAGGTCGTGGCGG
The DNA here is from genome assembly GCF_018070325.1 of Micromonospora sp. H61. GTDB lineage: Bacteria > Actinomycetota > Actinomycetes > Mycobacteriales > Micromonosporaceae > Micromonospora > Micromonospora salmantinae. The sequence continues at coordinate 32,541 of NZ_JAGPXY010000033.1, read as the reverse complement.
CGGGCAAGGCCCGGCAGCTCGGCCTGTCCGAGGTGACTGTCGCGCAGATCGCGCGGGCCCAGGCGGTGCACCCGGTGGCGTCGGTGCAGTCCGAGTTGTCACTGTGGACGCGCGACCCGTTGACCGAGGTGTTGCCGTACTGCGCCGAGCAGGGCATCGCCTTCCTGCCGTTCTCCCCACTCGGTCGCGGTTTCCTCGCCGGCCGGTTCAGCTCGTTCGACGACCTGCCCGCCGACGACTTCCGGCGCGGCCTACCGCGCTTCCAGCAGGACGCGCTGCGCGCCAACCTCGCCATCGTCGCCCGGGTCCGGGAGATCGCCGACCGGGCCGGCTTCAGCCCCGCGCAGGTCGCCCTCGCGTGGGTGGTCGCCCGGGGTGACCAGGTCATCCCGATCCCCGGCACCAAAACCCCGAAGTACCTGGTGGACAACTGCGCGGCCGCTGACGTGCGGCTCAGCGCCGAGGACCTGGCCGACCTGGACGCGCTGCCCGCGCCCGAGGGTGGCCGCTACTGAGGCTCCGGCGGCCCGGCACCAGGCGGCCGGGCCGCCACCGGCGGGCCGAACCTGACCCCGACACCTGGCGAGTAGAGCACGCTGACCGGTGGCCCGACCGGTGCCGGCAGCCCGGCGGCGGCCACCAACTCGTCATCCAGGTGCAGCACCTCGGCCCGGTGCAGCGGCCAGCTCGGATGCCAGTTCGGCAGGTGCAACGTGCGCCCGTACGCCCGGGTGTGCAGCCCCCAGCGGGCGGTGACGAAGTGTTCGAGCGGGGTCGGCTCGGCGATCGGCTCCCCCACCCGCACCACCATCCGGCTCGTCGCGCCCGCCGGCCCCGGCCAGCGTCGCCGGCAGCGGTAGGTGCGACGGTCGCCGTCGCGGTCCAACCGCATCGACGACCAGAGGTACGGCAGGCGCAGCGTCGCCCGCGCCACCAGCACCGGCAGCAGTCGAGACGCGTCGAGCGACCGGAACACGACGGCTCGTCGGCCGGCGTCGTCGACTGAGTAGAGCCGGACGTTCGTCTCCCAGAAGGTGCCGAAGTACGGCATCCCCGGGCCGCGGCCGAAGCCCAGCCCGACCATCCGGAAACCGATCAGGCCCACGTAGCTGATCCCCTGCAGCGTGTCCGGACGAGTGCCGGCGGGCAGCAACGGCGCGACCACCTCCGGAGCGACGGCCCAGTGCAGGAAGGTGAGGTCCTCCCAGCGCTGACGCAGGAGCGCCCAGGGGAACGCCTGCCGGGGCGCGTGGTCGACCGGCTCGGGGTGCACGCTCTCATAGTGGCCCAGGCGGTGGCCCGGCGTGGCCTCAGGCGTGCGGACCGACACTGACGGTGCCGATGGTCAGCGACGCCCTGCCCTCCAGGATCTCGCCGACCCGTTCGACCTCCTCCCCCAACGCCCGCTGCTGGGCGGCGCCGAGCGTCCGCAGCGGCTCGACGGTGACCCGGATCGCGCGGCCGGAGCGGCGTTGATGCCACACGCCGGCGACCACCCCGTCGACCAGCAGCACCGGATAGTTGCCGGCCTGGCCACCGGCGAGCGCCCGCTCGGCGGCGGCTCCGGGAAACACCCGTTCGCGGGGGTGGCAGCCGACGGCGTACGCGTCGAAGTACGGCAGCAGCCGCAACCCGGACGGCCGGTCGTCGGGGAATTCGGTGTCGTCGGCGCTCACCCAGGACCGGGTGCCCTCCACCGTCACCTCGGCCAGGTCCAGCGAGTCGAACAGCGACGTCCCCCACCCCGCCGGCACCCCGAGCCACCGGGCGAACTATGCCGGGGTGGCCGGCCCGTACGCGTGCAGGTAGCTGCGGACGAGGGCGGCCAGGGCGGCGGGACCGGGCATCGGCGCGAAGTCGGGCAGCCACCGGGTCGGGCTGGTGTACGTGCTGGCCCGACCGCGATTCGGGCCGAAGCAGATCACTCCGCCCCGGGTGGCGGCGGTCATCGCGGCGATCCACCGGGGCCATTTGTCCTGGAACGCCTCCATGACCAGGTCACCCGCCCATGGGCCGGTGCGGGCGACGATCTCCTCGGTCAGCTCGGCGGTGGTCAGGTCGGCCTCGGCAACGGCGTCGGCGATGGCCGCGAGGACCTGCTCGGTCTGCCGGGGCGTCAGCAGGACCGCACTGCGCTCCCACGAGGGGGTCGGCAACGTGGTCAGCGCGCCGACCCACATCGGCAGGTCCGCCGCGGCGAGCAGGTGCACGGTCCCGCGTGGCCCACGGGTCTTGACCAGGGTGCGGTCGGTCCACAGTGCCCGGCGCACCAGGGCGCGGGTCGTGCCCGGCACCCGCAGCCCGATGGACAGCTCGGCGGCCGACGCGACCTGGGCGTGCGCGCCGCTGATCGCCGACACCACCTCGGCGACGCGCACCGCGTCCGGTGCCGCGTCCGCCGCCGGCGTGCGGAGCCGGTGCCGCTGTAGTCGTCGGGCGGACACCTGCGCCCAGCTCAGCTCGGTCATCGCAGGCCCTCGAAGAACGCGCGGATGTCCGCCGCGTGCGCCAGCGGCTCGTCCATCGCCACGAAGTGGCTGCCCGGGTTGCCCTGCGGCCAGTGGACGATGGTGTTGTCACGCTCGGCGATGCGGCGCATCAGCGCGGAGCCGCCGCCGTACACACCGGACGGCACCCGCCGCTGGCCCGTCGGCCAGACGAAACCGCCGTCGTCGGCGACGGTGAGTCGCTCGTACATGGGCCACGACGACGTTCCCGAGGTGCCGGTGAACCAGTAGAGGCTCACATTGGTGAGCAGGTGGTCCCGGTCGATGGCCTGCTCCGGCGTCGGCACCGTCATGGTGAACTCCTTGAACTTGTGCATCATCCAGGCCAGCAGCCCGACCGGCGAGTCGTTCCAGGCGTACGAGAAGGTTTGCGGCGCCGCCCGCAGCAACGCGTGATGGTCGACGCCGCCGCTCATCCACTGCTGCATCTGATCCCACTCGGCGCGTTCCGCCACGCTCATGTCCGGCACGTCGGCGGCCGTCGGAAAGCCGAACCCGCCGTCGATGTGCACGCCGACGACCTGCTCCGGCGCCACTGCGGCGACCCGTGGCGCGATGTACGCGCCGAGGTCGCCACCCTGGGTGCCGTAACGGTGGTAGCCGAGGCGGGCCATCAGCTCGGCCCACATCCGGGCGAGCCGGTCGATCGTGAACCCGGCCGGCGGCGCCTGCGAGAAACCGTATCCGGGCACCGACGGCACCACCACGTGAAACGCCTGCGCGGGATCCCCGCCATGAGCGCGTGGGTCGGACAGCGGGCCGATCAGCTCGGTGAACTCGACCACCGAGTTCGGCCAGCCGTGCGTCAGCAACAACGGCAACGCGTCCGGCTCCGGCGAGCGGACGTGCAACACATGCACATCCAGACCGTCGATCTCGGTGACGAGCTGGGGGAAGTCGTTCAGACGAGCCTCGTGGGCCCGCCAGTCGTAACCGTTCGCCCAGTACTCGGTCAGCTCGCGCAGGTACTGCACCGGCACCCCGCGGCTCCAGCCGGTGCCGGGCAACGAGCGGGGCCACCGGGTTCGGGAGAGCCGGTCACGCAGGTCGTCGACGTCCGCCTGCGGGATGTCGATGCGAAAGGGCGTCATGCCGGAAACGCTACGGCCCATATAGGACAGGTTCTGGCACACATCGCTGGCATCCTGGGATCATGTCCGACACCCCCGCCCGACTACTGGGCCTGCTGTCGCTGTTGCAGACGCCCCGCGAGTGGCCCGGCAGCGAGCTGGCCACCCGGCTCGGCGTCAGCCTGCGCACCATCCGCCGCGACGTGGAACGACTGCGCGACCTCGGCTACCCGGTGCAGGCGACGATGGGCGCGATCGGCGGATACCGCCTGGTCGCCGGCAAGGCGATGCCGCCGCTGCTGCTCGACGACGACGAGGCGGTGGCGATCGCTGTCGGTCTGCGCACCGCCGCCGGTCACGCGGTGGCCGGCATCGAGGAGGCCTCGGTGCGGGCGCTGACGAAGCTCGAACAGGTGCTGCCGTCCCGGCTGCGGCACCGCGTCAGCGCGCTGGGGGCGGCCACCGAACCACTGCTCACCTGGGACCAACCGACTGTCGACCCGGAGCACCTGAGTGCGCTGGCCGCCGCCGTCAACAATCGTGAGCAGCTACGGTTCACCTACCGCCGTCGCGATGGCGTGGACACCGAGCGGCTCGTCGAGCCGTACAAGCTGGTGTCGGCGGGCCGGCGCTGGTATTTGGTGGGCTACGACAACGACCGCGACGACTGGCGGATCTTCCGGCTCGACCGGATCACCGACCTGCGGCCCACCCGGGCCCGGGTCGCCGCCCGACAACTGCCGGCGTCCGACGCCGCCTCGTTCATGACGGAGAAGCTGCTTGAGCTGACGCCCGTCTACCGGGCGGTGGTGACGTTGCACGCGCCGATCGAGCGGATGGCGGGCCCGCTCGGTGGCACCGGCGTCGATCTGGAGCCGATCGACGCGACCTCGTGCCGGTTACGCAGCAATGCCGACACTCTGGAGTGGCTGGCGTGGCGCCTGCTGACTCTCGGTTGCGACATGGAGGTGCACGAGCCTCCGGAGTTGATCGTGCACCTGCGGCAGATCGGCTCCCGGGCGACCCGCGCCGCCAGCTCGTCCGCAGCGTAGGACGGCCGACCGGCCCGGGGCACCGGCACGCCGCTGCGCCGTACGCTTGATGGAGCACATGCGTTCAGAACAGGCGTTTCGGGGAGGAACTGGGCGTGACGCAGAGCGACGGGGAGCTGGTAGTGCTCGCGCAGGCGGGAGACGCGGCCGCGCTGGGGGCGCTGCTGGCACGGCACGAGGCCGCGATGCGGGCCGTCGCGCTGAGCGTCCTCGGTTACGGGCCGGACGCCGAGGACGCGGTGCAGGACACGATGGTCGTCGCCCTGCGTCGCATCGGCGAGGTCCGCGACCCGAACGCCGTCGGCCCCTGGTTGCGGGCCATCGTCCGCAACAACAGCCGGATGGCGTTGCGCGGGCCCAGAGCCGTCCCGGTCGCCGAACCCGAGTGGTTCACCCGCCCCGCCGACACACCCACCCCGGAGGAGGCACTGGACCGGGCCGCGATGCGCGACTGGGTGTGGCACTCCATCGGTCAACTGTCCGAACCTGACCGGCTCGTCACCCTGCTGCGGTACTTCAGCGACGCGTCCTCGTACGAGCAGATCGCGGCCGTGTGTGGCGTGCCGGTCGGCACCGTCCGCAGCCGCCTCAGCCACGCCCGCCGGGCGCTCGCCGGCGGCCTGCGGACGGCGGCGGACGCCGCGCACCCGGACGTCGCCGCCTCGAACGACTCGCGGTGGCGGGAGGGCCAAGACATGATCACCACGGCGATGGGCGGCGACTTCGAGCGGGTGGTCCACGAGAGCTGGTGGCCGGACGCCGAGATGATCGTGCCGGGCGGTCCGCGCGGTGGCCGTGACCTGGCCATCAACGGTATGAACCGCGACCTGACCGCCGGGGTACGTCAGCGGCTGCGCAACGTGGTGGCCAGCGGCGACGTGCTGATCTGGGAAACCGACCTGATCAGCCCACCCGACGACCCGGAGCACTGCCCACCCGCGGCGCTGTGGTTGCAGGTGCTACGCGAGGGCCGGGTGCGCCAGCTCACCCTCTTCCATCCCGTCCCCGCGCTGGTCTGAAAAAACTTCTCCGACCGAGCGAACTTTCCTCCCGACCCGCGCATCTGGTCCGCGTCATTGCATCAGTCGCCGTGTCGGCCGACGCCGCGCGGGTCTCGGATCGGGAGATAGTTCATGGGTTTCACCAGCCACGACGCCAGCGCCCTCGCACCCGGCGCCCACACGTTCACAGTGGATGGCGTTCGGCAGGTCTACCACGTCGCCGGCACCGGTCCGGTCTGCGTGGCGCACTCCGGCGGCCCGGGCATCGAGTGGGCCTACCTGCGGACGCCCAGCCTTGAGACGCACTTCACAATGGTCTACGTCGAGCCGGTGGGCACTGGCGCGTCGGGGCAGCTCGACAACCCCGACAACTACCGTCTCGACACGTATGTCCGGTTCCTGCACGCCGTCGTCGAGCACCTCGGCGAACCCCGGGTGTACCTCCTCGGGCACTCGCACGGCGGTTTCGTCGTCCAGCGGTACGCGCTCGCCCACCCGGACCGGATCTCCGGCCTCGCCCTGTACGACACCTCGCCCGTCACCGGCGCCGAGTTCTGGGGCGAGGCCATAGCCGGCCTCGCCGCCTACCCGCAGCGGCACCCGGACCGGCCGGAGGCGGCAGCGGTCCCGGCTGCCTTCGCGCAGATCGGCGGCGCGACGGACGACGAGTCGTTGGGGGCCGCTCTGCGCGCCGCCCTGCCGGTTTACTTCGCGGACTTCTGGGGCCGACAGGACGAGTTCGCCCCGTTTCAGGCGGCCGTCCGGATCTGGGCGACGCCGGCCGGCGCGCAGGACCCCACGCCCTTCGACGTGCGGGAGAACCTCGGTGAGATCACCGTGCCCGTCGTGGTGATCGTCGGGGCGTACGACTTCATCTGTGGCCCTCGCTGGGCCGAGCAGTTGCACGCGGGGCTTCCGGACTCGCGGCTGGTGACGCTGGAGCGAAGCGGACACTTCGCGCACATCGAGCAGCCGGTGGAGTTCACCGACGCCGTGGCGGAGCTGCTGAAGCGGTGACCCACAGTGGCACCGCCCGTCCCGAGGTCCGTTCGTCACAGCGGGCAGACCTCGGCGGGCGGACGCGTTGCATGGTCATAGGCTGAGCGCTTTGCTGCACCGTGACGAAGAGGAGACCGCCGTGAGCCAGACCGAACGGATGGATTCCGTCGACGAGTGGAACGTCGCCGAGGACGACGGGGTCCTGGACGCCTCCGACACCCTCGACGACGACCGGGTCGGCGACCCCCTCGACACCGGCATCATCGCCGAGGACCACTGGACGGCGGCAAACCGGTTCGGCACCACGCCGGCCGAGGAACGCGCGGGCGAGTCCCTGGCGCAACACCTCGCCCAGGAGGTGCCAGATGTCGACCCGTACGCCGAGGGTGGCGACGACGAGGACGAGCTGACCCGTCGGGGGTACGAGGCGGAGGCGCGCGCCGGCCGTCTCGTCGCCTACGACGAGGGCGTCCGCGAGGACGACGAGGCCGAGTCGGTGGCGTGGGATGCCGGCATCGACGCGGGTGCCGCCAGCGCGGAGGAAGCGGCGGTCCACGTGGTCGAGGACCCGGACGGGCCCGGCGACGGTCCGTTGCGCTGACGCCGAACCGCCGCGCCCGGCACCTCACGGGGTGCCGGGCGCGGCGGGGTCGGTCAGTGGATGACGACGGGCGTCCTGACCTGCTCGCCCTGCGGGTCGTCGAGCTGCGCCGGCTGACGTCGGCGCGGCAGGAACGCCGCCGGGATGATCGTGAGCACGACCAGCGCGAACGCGACCCAGAACGTGGTCGCGAACGACTTGGCGGCGAAGTCCAGCCCACGCTCGATGATCGACGGGTCGACCGGCATCTGCTGGAGCAGCTCCGGCCGCTGCTGGGCGGCGATGGCCAGCCCGGCCTCGGTGACCGGCTTGCCGCTCTCGTCCACCAGGCCGGGGATCGGCCGGGAGCCGTTCAGCTCGTTGGTGAGGATCACCGACATCACGGCGGCGCCGACCGAGCCGCCGATCTGCTGGAGGATGTTGACCAGCGTCGAGCCGCGAGCCACGTCGTTGGCCGACAACGTCCGCAGCGCCGACGTCATGATCGGCATCATCGTGCCGCCCATGCCCAGACCCATCACGAACAACGACCCACCGAGCAGCCAGTACGAGGTCTGCGGGTCGACCTGGGTGAAACCGAAGAACCCGACGACGATGAGACCCAGCGCGAACGGGACGGTACGCCCGATCGGCACCCGGTCGGCCAGCGTGCCGGCGATCGGCATGGTGATCATCGCGCCGATGCCCTGCGGCGCCATCAGCAGACCGGCGGCCAGCGTCGACTCACCGCGCACCTGCAGGAAGTAGCTCGGGAACAGCAGGCCGGCGCCCATGAACGCGATGATGAACACGAACATCGTCACCGACGCGATGGTCAGGCTGCGGTTGCGGAACAGCCGCAGGTCGAGCAGCGGGTGCCGGGGCTTGAACGAGTAGAGCACGAACGCCACCACCAGCGCGCCGCCGACCAACATCGGGGCCCAGACCTTGGCCTCGGCGAAGGTGCCCGCCTCCGGCAGGGACGAGACGCCGTAGAGGAAGAGCGCGAGGCCCGGCGAGAGCATGAGCATGCCGACGAAGTCGAACGACTCTGACGGCTCGGGCGCGTCCTTCGGCAGCGCTACCTGCGCGTAGATCAGGGCGATCAGACCGATCGGCAGGTTGATCAGGAAGATCCAGTGCCAGCTCGCGGTGTCGATCAGCCAACCACCGAGGATCGGGCCGCCGATCGGCCCCAGCAGCATCGGGATGCCGAGGACGGCCATCAGCCGGCCGATCCGGTGCGGCCCAGCCGCCCGGGTCATGATGGTCATGCCCAGCGGCATGAGCATGCCGCCACCGAGGCCCTGCAGGACCCGGTAGCCGATCAGCTCGCCGATCGTGTCGGCCATGGCGCAGAGCCCCGACCCGATCGTGAACAGGGCCAGCGCCACCATGTAGAGCCGTTTGGTGCCGAACCGGTCCGCCGCCCACCCGCTGAGCGGGATCACGGTGGCGAGCGCGAGGGTGTAGGCGGTCATGGTCCAGGCCACGCGGGCGTAGGACGCGTCGAACTCGCTCTGGAATGTGGGCAGCGCCACGCTGACCACAGTTACGTCGAGGATCGACATGATCGCGCCAAGGACGACGACGCCCGCCACCTTGAGCACCGCGGCGTCGAGTTTGTCCGATGTCGCGAGGGATTGCTGTGTCACTAACTCTCCTGAAGTCGATTGAGCCGGCCGACAGTGGGCGGTGGCGGCGATGCCGCGCCAACCGGGCGCGGGGCGCGACGTGCCAGGACGACGGCGCGCGGAGGAAGACTAACCGCCAGCTGTGACGATTCGCCGCCGGATTTCGTGACGGCCCGGCCACGTATCCGATCGGCCGTGCGACTGTCGCCGGACGTCGGGGTGGCAATCAGCCGGCAGAGCCGCGAGCCAGGTGTTTCGCCCAGTGCGGCCCGGGGGGTCGGCTGTGCGGCGGCCAAGCGATCACCGTCGTGAGGGTTAGCGCGTCCACCCACGGCACAGCGGCGAGGTCGAGCCGAGAATCGCGCTGGCCCCGGCACGAACGAGGGAGTCGGGTACGAGATCGCGGCGGAGCTGCGTGCCGGGCCCTGCGTTGCGCGTCTCCCTCCGCGTCGGTGGACCCGCGGGCGTGGGGCCGTGCTGGGCTGGGCACTCCATTGGCCCACTGGCCGTGGGGCGTGTGGGGCTGGCCACGAACGGCCTGCTGACCGGGGTGATCGTTGTGTGCTAGTGATGCTCACGTCCGTCGGTGGTAGTGGTTGCGGCGGGGAACCTGTTCGGGGTCGAGCCAGGCCGGTGGCACGAACTCGGGGTGGCCGTCGCCTGCCAGTCGCACCGCCCAGTCGCTGTGGTGCAGGTGCCGGTGGTGGTGGCCGCAGAGCAGGACGGCGTTGGCGAGGCTGGTATCGCCGCCGTCGGCCCAGTGCTTGATGTGGTGGGCGTCGCACCAGCGCGGTGGTCGGTCGCAGCCCGGGAAGGCGCAGCCCCCGTCCCGCAGCACCAGAGCTCGCCGGAGGGAGCCGGTGATGAGACGACGTTGTCGGCCAAGATCGAGTGGTTGGCCGGCTCCGCTGAGGACTGCGGGGAGGATGGCGGCGTCGCAGGCGAGGCGGCGCACGGCCTCGGGGGTGAGGCGCAGGCCGGAGTCGAGGGCACCGCTGCCCAATTGCCGGGTCAACCCGTCGTAGCTGGTGGTGACGACGATCTGGGCGGGATCACCACTGTGCTCGGGCAACTCGCCGGTGCGCAGGGCGAGGCGGCACACGTCGCTGAGAGCGTCGTGCCGGCGTTGCCCGGGAGAGCGCTGGTCGTCAGGGCCCGACGGTGCGCTGAGCGGGTCGATGGCGGCACGGAACAGCCCAGCGGTCTCGGTGTCGAGGATGCCGGTGAGTCGCAGGCGGCCGTCGCTGAGGGTGGAGAGGGTGAGGTGGCGGTCGCGGGTGGCACGGCGGGCTTCGGCGTCCAGGGCTGCTTGGGCGGCGGCGTCGGCGATGTCGGGTGCGACGTGGGCGAGGATGCGGGTGCTGAGTTTGCGTAAGAGGGTGGGATCGAATTGCCCGGCCCACTCGATGAGCACGCCGAGGGCCTTCTGGGCAACCTCGGGACCGGCGGTGGTCTGCACGCTGTCGACCGTGTCGGCGATGACCCGGGCCTGGTCGACGGCGATGTGGCCATTGGCCAGTGCGTGGCGTACCCCAGGGTTGCCGGTTTCCAGAACCTCGGCGAGGTCGACGAGGCGGCGGGCGGCCGGGATGGTGAGGCGTAAGCGTTCGCGGAGCCAGACCGCTGTGGAGGAGGCGCCCTGCGCGGTAGGGACGCCGCGGCCGTCGAGCTCACGGATCAGAGCCAGTTTCACCGCTGCGAGCCGCTGCTCGATGCGGTACGCGGTGTCGAGTGCGGCGATCAACTCGTCCTCGTGTCGTGCCCACGTGGGCGTATCGGCGCAGGCCGCGATGGCGCCCTCTGCCTGCGTCAACTCTTCGACCACGACCCGAATCTAGAACAGGCGTACGACACTTTCAGTCATCATGATCGATCCACGCCAGCCCCGCCCAGGCGGCAAGCCGGTGACCTGGCCGCCATGACCGGCAGAGAGCTAGTTGCTGCGCTTGCTGGCGTCGAGGGCAGCCTGCTCCACTCGCTGGCGGTGGTCCAGCCACCATGACTCGTCCACGGGGGGCAGGTTGTCGTTCCTGGGCAGCAGCCCGGCCGTGCCGTCGATGAGTTCACGCACGATGTCGGCGTGGCCGGCGTGCCGTTGGGTTTCCGCGATGACGTGGACCAGGACGTGGTGCAGCGTGACCGCCGCATCGCCCCACCATGGCACGTGGCCTACCTCATGCAGTGCAAGGGCATCGATGGTGGTGTCGGCGTGGGCGATCGCGCGACGGTACAGTGCGACGATCTCCTCGCGGGTCTCATCAGCGCTCGCCCACATGTCGCCATTGGTCTCCGCCCCGTCGCCCACATAGGGCAGCTCCTGCTCGAACGGTCGGCCGAACACGACGCCGAAGTAGAGGATCTCCATGGCCGCCGAGTGCTTCACCAGACCGAGCAAGTTGGTCGCGGTCGGGGTCAACGGACGCCGGATGTCATATTCGCCGAGCCCGTCGAGCTTCCACAGCAGCGACTCGCGGCCGCCCTTCAAGTAACTGTGCAGATCCGCCTTCATCGCGGCACTATGGCATCCGGTTGGGTGTCCCCGTTGTCCCGGACGACGCGCGAAGCTCAGGATCAGTAGGTCGCGGCCCTAGGCGGTGACCACCGGCACGGCGGCGGTGAGCGCCCAGTCGTGCCCGATGTCGGCGGCCGCGCGCAGCAACCTCGGAAGGTGCTCCTCGCGCAGGGTCTCCAGCGAGGTCTCGGCGGCGTGCACTGTCACGTTGATGGCGGCGACGACCCGCCCGTCGCCGTCGCGTACGCCGGTGGCGACGGACCGGATCCCCGGCGCCAGGTCCTGGTCGGCGAGCGCCCAGCCCTTTGCCCGGACCTCGCGCAGCACGGCGTCGAGCTCACCCGGCGCGGGCTGCCAGCGCGCCGTGATGCCGGAGCGGCTGGGCTCGGCGAGGACGGTCGCCAGCGTGTCCGGTGGGAGGGCCGCGAGCAGCACCTTGCCCATCGACGTCGCGGATGCCGGAAAGCGGGTGCCGATGGTGACGCCCAGGGTGACGATCTTGGGGACGGCCACCCGGGCGACGTAGACGATGTCGCTGCCGTCGAGCTGGGCCATCGAGGTCGACTCGTTGGTCTGCGCCACGAGCTTCTCCATGTGCGGCCGGGCGACGTCCCACATGTTCAGCGCGTTGACGTACGCCATCCCCAGCTCCAGGACGCGCGGGGTGAGGGTGTGGCCGCGGCCGACCGCGCGGACGTAGCCCAGCGATTCGAGCGTGATGAGGATGCGCCGGACGGTGGGGCGGGCCAGGCCGGTGGCGGCGGCGAGCTCGCTGAGCGTCATCGAGGGGCAGGCGGGACGGAAGGAGCGCAGGACGTCGAGGCCACGGGCGAGAGCCTCGATGAAGTCGGGCCCGGCGCCCCTTCCGTTGTCACTCATGTCCTTAATGCTTCCATTGCGCCGACCCGGCGTCCCACTCGGTGTACTGGTACGGGTTCTCCAGGATCGCGGTCTCGGGGACGTCCGGGTTCATTCCCCGCTGCCACGCCTCCTCCCCCATCGTCTCGCGCAGGTGCTCGATGGTCGCGGCCGCCCTGGCCCGCGCGGCGGCGAGGTCGACGCCGACGAGGCGACCGTCCCGCTTCACGACCCGGCCACCCACCAGCACCGTGTGCACATCGGCACGCTGGGCCTGGAAGACGACGTGACCGTGCGGGTTCAGGATCGGGAACATCGCCGGCGAGGCGTCGTTCTTGATCAGGACGACGTCGGCCTGGCGGCCGGGGGTGAGCGCGCCGATGGTGGCGTCCATGCCGAGCGCGCGGGCGCCGCCTCGGGTGGCCCACTCGACGACCTGCTCGGCGCGCAGGTGGCAGTGGGTGATGGTCTCCTGCTTGGCGTGCGCCTCCAGGTGCTCCCGGGAGCGGTCGGCTCCGAGCGTGCTCCGCATCGCGGAGAAGAGGTCGCCGCTCCACCACACGCTGGTGTCCATCGACAGTGACACCGGGATGTCGTGGTGGCGCAACTGCCAGGTGGGTGGGTAACCCTGGCCGGCGCTCTGCTCACTCTCGGTCGAGACGGAGACCGAGCCGCCGGTCGCGGCGATCCGGTTGTACGAGTCCTGGGTGAGCGTCGCCGCGTGCACGTACACGGTCGACGGGTTCATGAAGCCGTTCTCGTGCATGAGCCGGATGCCGTCGTCGTTGGTGGCGCCCCACACGCCCGCGTGGGTGGTCACCGCGACGCCCAACTCCCGGGCCACCTCGAACGCGGCCCGTTCCGGAAAGGCGGGGTCGCCGGTGACGTCGAACGCCAACTGGAAGCCGGCCAGCTTGCCACCGTCGATGCGGCGGCGGTGGAAGTCGCGGAACTCCGGCGAGGTGGCCCACTCCCACGGCCCCTGCTGGATGTTGCCGTAGGCGAGCACGAACCGTCCGTCGACCGCCTCCAGGGCGTCCACGGCGGCGTCGGCGTGCTCGGGTGTCTGCAACCCGTGTGACCAGTCGACAGTGGTGGTGACGCCGGCGTCGATCGCCTCGATCGCGCCGAGCAGGTTGCCGGCGTAGACGTCCTCGGGCCGGAACAGCTTGCCCGACTCGAGGTAGTACCAGACGAAGTACTGGGTCAGGGTCCAGTCGGCGCCGTACCCGCGCATCGCGGTCTGCCACAGGTGCCGGTGGGTGTCGACCATGCCGGGCATGAGGATGCCGTCGGTGGCGTCGATCTCCAGGGCGTCGTCGGGTGCGGTGAGGCCGACGCCGACCTGCGCGATCCGGCCGCCGATGACCAGCACGTCGGCGCCGGGCAGCACCGTGCGCGCGTCGTCCATGGTGAGAACCAGGCCGTTACGGAAGACCACCGGCCGGTCAGTTGCGCTCATTCGCCACCCTCCTTTCGGAGTACGAGGGGAATCCGGACTGTTGTCCGCTGTGCGGCCAGCCCGAGTGGCGCAAGTGTGGTCCCGGTCACGAAACGTGTCAAGAGTGCGATCCCTTTCGATAGACGCACCGTTGACACGCACCGTGCGGTATCGCAAGCTGTCTCGGCGGACAGGTGTCCGCAGAACGGGCGGAAACATGGTGCAGCATTCGACAGGCCCCCTGGCCGGCCTGCTCGTCGCGGACTTCTCCCGGATCCTCGCCGGGCCGTACGCGACGATGCTCCTGGCCGACCTGGGCGCCCAGGTGATCAAAGTTGAGAGCCCCGGTGGCGACGACACCCGCACCTGGATGCCGCCCACCCGCGACGGGGTCTCGACCTACTACCTCGGCATCAACCGCAACAAGCGGTCGGTCGCCCTGGACCTGAGGAAACCCGACGACCTGGCCGCCGCGCAGGAGTTGGCCCGCCGCGCCGACGTGCTGATCGAGAACTTCCGGCCCGGTGGCCTCGCCCGGTTCGGCCTCGACTACGACACCGTCACCGCGACCAACGACAAGATCGTGTACGCGAGCATCAGCGGCTTCGGCACCGGCGCCGGTAGGGACTTCCCCGGCTACGACCTCATGGTGCAGGCCATCTCGGGCCTGATGAGCCTCACCGGCGACCCGGACGGCTCGCCGTACCGGGCCGGCATCTCGGTCTTCGACGTGATGGCCGGGCTGCACGCCAGCATCGGCATCCTCGCCGCGCTGCACCACCGTGGCGAGACCGGACGAGGCCAACACGTCGAGGTCAACCTGCTCAGCTCCGCCCTGTCCGGGTTGGTCAACCACTCCAGCGGCTACGTCGCCGGCGGCACCGTCCCGTTCCGGATGGGAAACGCGCACCCCAGCCTCTTCCCGTACGAGCCACTGCCCACCGCCGACGGCGAGCTGATCGTCATCGCCGGCAACGACGGGCAGTTCCGCAAGCTCTGCCAGGTGCTCGACCTGCCCGGCCTGCCGGACGACCCGCGCTTCGGGCGCAACCAGGACCGCACGGCCAACCGCGAACAGTTGCGGCCCCTGCTTGTCGAACGCCTCGCCAAGCGGACCAAGGACGAGTGGTTCCGGGACCTGCTCGCCGCCGGCGTCCCGTGCGCGCCGATCAACACCATCGACGGTGGTGTGGCGCTCGCCGAGGAGCTGGGGCTCGACCCGGTCGTCACCGTCGGAGACGCGCCCGGTGTCCGCAACCCCATCACCTTCTCCGACACCCCGGCCCGGTACGAGCTGCCGCCGCCGGGGCTGGACGAACACGGCGAGGAGATCCGCGCATGGCTGAAGAACTGAGCTTCCCCACCGGGATCGGCACCTCCGACCCGACCACCATCTCCCTGCTCGGGCAGGACCTGGCCGCCGACCTGATGGGCACCGTGGGCTTCGGCGAGCTGGCGTACTGGCTGGTCGCCGGCCGCCGCCCCACCCCTGGTGAGGTGCGGGTCTTCGAGGCGGTGCTGGTGGCCCTCGCCGACCACGGCTTCACCCCGACGGCGATCGCCGCCCGGCTGACGTACCTGTCCGCGCCCGAGTCGTTGCAGGGCGCACTCGCCGCCGGCCTACTCGGCGGCGGCTCCCGCTTCCTCGGCGTCACCGAGGACTGTGGACGCTTCCTCACCGACACGCTCGCCCAGGCCGGCGAGGTGACCGACTACGACGCGGTGGCGCTCGACGCGGTCACCCGGGCCAAACGGGAGCGTCGACTGGTCCCCGGGCTCGGGCACCCCGTGCACAAGGAGCAGGACCCGCGCACCCCCGTGCTGATCAGGATCGCCACCGAGGAAGGCTCGCACGGCCCGCACCTGCGGCTGTTCGAGGCGATCGGACGCGTACACCCGCAGGTGCTCGGCCGCACCCTGCCACTCAACGGCGCCGGAGTCTGCGGGGCGGCCCTCGCCGACCTCGGGCTACCGGTCGAGATGCTGCGCGGTTTCGCCCTGCTGGCCCGCGCGGCGGGGCTGCTCGGGCACCTCGCCGAGGAGCGACGACGACCGCTCGGCATGGACATCTACCGCACCGTCGACCGCAACGCCGTCTACGAACCCTGATCTCCTCCTCCACCCCCGAAAGGAGCGGGAATGGCCTCCATCGTCGCGGTCATCGCCTCCACCCACCACCCCTTCTACTACCGGGCCAGCACCGCCACCGGCGAGGACCGGCCACCGTTCGCCGACGAGTGGACCCGCAAGATCCTGGCGTTCCGGGAAACGTTGACCCGGGCCCGACCCGACGTGCTGGTGATGGTCGGCTCCGACCACTTCCACCAGCTCTGGCTGGACAACATGCCGCAGTTCCTGGTCGGCAAGGCGCCCCACTACGACGCCAACTGGTACAACGAGGAGCGCGAGTTCGGGCTGCCCCGGATGCTGCTCAAGGGCCAGGAGGACCTGTCCGGCCACATCCTGCGGGCCGGGCTCGACGCCGGCTTCGACCTCGCGTTCAGCAACGAGCTGCGCATCGACCACAGCATCACCTGCCCGATCATCACGCTGCGGCCCGAAGCCGACCTGCCGATCGTGCCGATCTACACGAACATCTTCGCGCCGCCGCTGCCACAGCCGAAGCGCTTCGTCCAACTCGGCCAGAGCATCCGCGACATCGTCGAGTCGTGGCCGTCGCACCTGCGGGTGGCGGTCATCGGCACCGGCCACCTCTCGCTGGAGCTGGGCGGCCCCCGGCAGTTCGGCCCGCACGGCCCGGACCCGGAGTTCGACCAGCGGGCCGTCGAGTGGATCGCCAACGGCGACCTGGACGAGTGCCTGCGCGAGGTCACCCTGGACAGCCTGCACTCACCGGGCAACGCCACCCACGGCTTCATGGACTTCATGCTGATGATGGGCGTGGCCGGCGCCGGCGTGAAGGCCGACTACGTGGACACCCTCGATCTGTTCCACACCATGGAGGCGTACTTCACCTGGTACCCGAACGGAGCGCCGACGTGAGCAAGTATCTGCTGAACAAGTTCCTCTTCATGGTCGACCGGGATCCTGAGCTGGTCGAGCGCTACCGCAGCGAGCCGGGTGAGCTGGTCGCCTGGTGGGAGGCCGAGTGCGCCAACACGGTGCTGAACTGCCACACCGGCGAGGCGAGCACCTGGCTGCGCTTCGACGACGTGGAACGCGAGGCGTTGGCCACCCACGACCACGTGAAGCTCTTCGAGCTGGGCGCGCACCCGTTCCTCACCCTGACCCTCTTCATCGCCCTCTTCGAGCGGGACAACACCGAGCCGCTGGAATACCAGAAGTCGTACGGCGCGCGGCTGGCCCACTTCTCGATGCCCTACCCGGACATCGCGACGTGATCCGCGCGGCAGTGCTCACCACCTGCGGCGTCGCACCGACGATCGCCGAGCGGCCGGCGCCGGTGCCGGCCGACGGCGCGGTGGCGGTCACCGTCGAGGCCGTGCCGATCACCCCGCTGGACGTGCTCTGCGCCAGCGGCACCAGCTACTTCGGGCCGCCGAGCACCCCGTACGTGCCGGGTGTGCAGGGGGTCGGTCGGCTCGCCGACGGCACAGCGGTCTGGTTCGGCACGTCGGCCGGGATGCGCTCCGGTGTCGACGGCAGCATGGCGACCACTGTCACAGTCCCCACCGTCGACGTGGTGGCGCTGCCGGCCGGCGTACCGCTGACCCTGCTCGCGGCCCTCGGCCTCTCCGCGGTCGCCGCGCACGCGGCGCTGACCCACGCCGGCGGCCTGGCGGCCGGCGAACAGGTCATCGTGCTCGGCGCCGGGGGTGTGGTCGGTCAGGCCGCCGTCCAGCTCGCCCTGCTCGGCGGCGCCCGCCGGGTCATCGCCGTCGCCCGGTCCGCCGCGGCGCGGGCCCGAGCCGAGAAGCTCGGTGCCGCCGTCTCGGTCCCGCTGCTCCCCGACGACGATGTCGTGTCGGTGGCCGACCGGCTGCGCCACGCCGCCGACGGGCCGGTCGACCTCGTCCTCGACCCGGTCTTCGGTGTCCCGGCAGCGGCGGCGCTGCGGGTGCTGCGCCCGGGTGGGCGGCTGGTCAACCTGGGTAGCGCGGCCGGCGCGACAGCACCCATCGAGTCCGCCGTGCTGCGCAGCGGCGCACTGCGGATGGTCGGCTACACGAACAACGGGTTGTCGGCCGGCGAGCGGGCCGCGGCGCTGACAGTGGTGGCCGGGCACGCGGCGGCCGGCCGGCTCACCGTCGACCACGAGACAGTGCCGTTCGACGCCGTCGCGGACGCCTGGGCCCGGCAGGGCGCCGGCACCACAGCCGGCCGGATCGTCCTCGCGCTCTGAGGGGGCCGGGCCCCAGCCAGGGATCGCGGAACCGTGGATAAACCGCACCTGGTTGGGGTTCGGCAGCGGTGCGACGGTCGGTCCATGGCACCTTCCACCTACACCGTCGCCGGCCACTGGATCGGTGGCGAGACCGTCACCGGCTCCGCCGGCACCCTTCCCGTCGTGAACCCAGCCACCGGCGAGGTCGTCGCCGAGACCCCGGCCGGCACCGCCGACGACGTCGACAGCGCCGTCGCCGCCGCCCGAGCCGCCTTTGCGGCCTGGTCGGCGACCACGCCGCAGCACCGGGCGGACGTGCTGCGCCGCCTCGGCGCCGGCCTGGCCGCCCGCACGGAGGAGATCGCCCAGGCGATCACCGCCGAGATGGGCTCTCCGATCGGTATGTCCCGCACCGCCCAGGTCGCGTTCCCGGCCGCTGTGGTCGAGTCCGTCGCCGGTCTGGCCGACGACTTCGCCTGGGCCGAGGAGGTCGGCAACTCGCTGATCGTCCGCGAGCCGATCGGCGTGGTCGGCGCGATCACGCCGTGGAACTTCCCGCTTCAGCAGATCGTCTCCAAGCTGGCGCCGGCCCTGCTCGCCGGCAACACGATGGTCTTCAAGCCGTCCGAGAACGCCCCGCTGACCGCGCGCGTCCTCGCCGAGGCCGCCGCCGAGGCCGGCGTACCGGCGGGTGTCTTCAACGTCGTCTACGGCACCGGCGCGACCGTCGGTGAGGCGATCTCCGCCCACCCGGACATCGACATGATCTCGTTCACCGGCTCCACCCGGGCGGGGCAGCGGATCTCCGCGGTGGCCGCGGCGACCGTCAAGCGGGTCGCGCTGGAGCTGGGTGGCAAGGGCGCGAACATCATCCTCGACGACGCCGACCTGCCCGCCGCTGTCGAGCGGGGTCTCATGATGGCGTTCAGCAACGGCGGTCAGGTCTGCGGCGCGTGGCCGCGGATGCTGGTGCCCGCCTCCCGGCAGGACGAGGCCGTGGCGTTGGCCGTCGAGGCCGCGAAGCAGTACACCGTCGGCGACCCGGGCGACGAGGCCACCCGGATCGGCCCGATGGCCTCCGAGGCCCACCGGCAGAAGGTCGTCGGCTACATCGAGCGGGGCATCACCGACGGCGCCCGGCTCGTGTTCGGCGGCCCGCAGCGGCCCGAGGGGCTGACCGTCGGGGCCTACGTCCAGCCGACGATCTTCGCCGACGTCGACCCGGCCTCCGCGATCGCCCAGGAGGAGATCTTCGGCCCGGTGCTGACGATCATCCCCTACGCCGACGAGGAGGAGGCCGTGGCCATCGCCAACGGCACGCTGTACGGCCTGACCAGCGGCGTCTTCGGTGAGCCGGAGCACGCGCTGGCGATCGCCCGGCGGCTGCGCGTTGGCCAGGTCGACGTGAACGCCGGCCACTGGAACCCGCTCGCCCCGTTCGGCGGCTACAAGCACTCCGGCAACGGCCGCGAGTTCGGCCGCTTCGGGCTGGAGGAGTTCCTGGAGACCAAGTCCATCCAGCGCTGACGGCACGGGACGGCCCGGGAGGCGGAACACCCTGCCGGGTCTCCCCTGTTGCACTCGATGCGCCGGTCGACAGCCGGCATGCAGTGATCGGAGAAACCGTGGACCGCGCCCAACTCGCCAGCTTCCTGCGCACCCGCCGAGAGGCGCTCCAGCCCGAGGACGTCGGGTTGCCCCGGGGCCCGCGCCGGCGCACCGGAGGGCTGCGGCGCGAGGAAGTCGCCACGTTGAGCGGAATGTCCACCGACTACTACAGCCGGTTGGAGCAGCAGCGCGGGCCGCACCCGTCGGAGCAGATGCTCGCCGCCCTGGCCCGGGGCCTGCGGCTCTCCCTCGCCGAACGGGACCACCTGTTCCAGCTCGCCGGTCACGCCGTCCCACACCGCGCGGTCCGGGCCGACCACGTCAACCCGGGGATGATGCGCATTCTCGACCGGATGCACGACACTCCCGCCCAGGTGGTGAACCACCTCGGCGAGACCCTGGCGCAGACCGCGCCGGCTGTCGCCCTGCTCGGTGACGAGACCCGGTACAGCGGGTTGGCGCGCAGCGCGCACCACCGCTGGTTCACCGACCCGACGGCACGGCAGCTGCACCCGGTGCAGGACCACGAGACGCAGAGTCGACTCCTCGTGGCACACCTGCATGCCTCCTACAGCCGCGACGGGCGCGGCTCGCGGGCCGCCGCGCTCGTCGACGACCTGCTGGCCAGGAGCCCGGAGTTCGCGCAACTGTGGCGGGAGCACCCGGTGCCCGCCGGCTACTGCCCGCCCAAGCACTTCGTCCACCCGGAGGTCGGGGCGTTGGAGTTGCACTGCCAGACGCTGGTGGATCCCGACCAGTCACAGACACTGTTGGTCTTCACCGCCGTACCCGGGTCGCCGAGTGACGAGAAGCTGCGCCTGCTCGCCGTCATCGGCGGCCAGCGCGTCTGACCCCACTCAGCTCGGGCGGGGGTAACGGGCCGGGCTGACGCCCAGGTAGCGCCGAAAGTGGCGGGTCAGGTGCGCCTGGTCGAAGAACCCGGCCGCGACGGCGGTCTCGACGGGCCGCTGCCCGGCGAGGAGCAGGCGACGCGCCAGGTCGACCCGACGGCCGGTCAGGTACGTGTGCGGTGGCACGCCGTGCACCTGCGTGAACGTCCGGACCAGGTGGGTCGGGTGGGCGTGCAGCAGCTCCGCGGCCTCCCCCAGCGTGACGCCCTCGACGGTCCGGGCGTCCAGCAGCTCCCGTAGTCGCACCGCGAGGCCGCGTCCGGGAGGCTGGACAGCGGCCGGGGAGCGCTGGCGGAGCTGGCGGCGGAGCCGGTCCAGGATGAACGCGAGCCGGCTCTCGGCCTCGAACTCGTCACCGGGTGCGGCGAGCACCTGGTGCAGGTGGTGGACCCGATCGCGCAGCTGCGGATCGGCCAGGTCCGGCTCGTCGACGGCCCGGCCGACCAGCTCGGCGTCGAGCGCCGAGGTGTCGAGGTACAGGACCCGCTTGCGGAAGCCGTCGGGTGTGGCGGAGCTGCCGTCGTGCGGCACGTACGGCGGCAGCAGGGTGACCGACGTGCGCAGCGCGCCGTGCCGGTGCCGGTCCAGGTCGAAGCGGACCGCGCCGTCGTCGACGATCAACAGCGTCCACACCTCGTGGATGTGCCGGGGGTAGGCGTGATCGACGAAATGGGCGTGGAAGACCTCGGCGACCCCGGCTACCGCGGGTCGCCACGCGCTGACGTGCGAGCCCGCCGGGCGGGTGTCCACGCTAAGAACGTACAAGACCGGTGGGCGTCGGGGCGGGCAGGCTCGACGCCATGACCGAACCGATCCGCTTTCCCACCAAGATCGCCGTACTGCTCCGCAACGACCTGGCGAGCTGGCAACGGCTGAACATTACCGCTTTCCTGGTCAGCGGCATCGCGAGCACGCTGCCGGAGCTGGTCGGCGAGGAGTACCGCGACGCGGACGGCACCAGCTACCTGCCGATGTTCGGCCAGCCGGTGCTGGTCTTCGCCGGGGACCGGGCAACCTTGGTCGGCGCGCACTCGCGCGCCCTCGCCCGTGGCCTGCGGCTGGCGATCTTCACCGCCGAGTTGTTCGCCACCGGCAACGACCGGGACAACCGCGCCGCCGTTCGGGCGGTCGGACGGGAGAAGCTCGACCTGGTGGGCCTGGCCCTGCACGCGCCGCGCAACGTGGTGGACAAGGTACTCAAGGGCGCGTCCATGCACCCGTAACGGCATCCGTGGCGACGAAGACATTGATATCGGTGTGTATGACTGTAATGATTAACACACTTTACAGTTGTTTCGCCGCCCCGGAAGGACCCCCACATGGCGCGACGATCGGCCGGGCTCCTGCCCCGCCGCCCCCGCATCAGACTGACCTCCGCGCTCGCCGCGGCCCTGCTCGCCGTACCGACCGGCCTGGTCGTCGGCGCATCGCCCGCCATCGCAGCCGCGACCGGCGCCATCACCGGGTACGGCGGCAAGTGCGTCGACGTGGCCGCCGCGAACCCGGCCAACAACACACCGGTGCAGCTCTTCACCTGCAACGGCTCCACCGCGCAACAGTGGACGGTGGCCGACGACGGCACGATCCGAGCGCTGGGCAAGTGTCTCGACATCGCCGCCGCCAGCACCGCCAACGGTGCCCGGGTGCAGATCTACGACTGCAACGGCACCGGAGCGCAGCAGTGGTCGCCCAGCGCCGGACAACTGGTCAACCCGACCTCGGGCAAGTGCCTCGACGCGACCGGTCCCAGCTCGGCCGACGGCACCCCGCTGCAGATCTGGAGCTGCACCGGCACCGCCAACCAGACCTGGGCGCTGCCCACCGGCGGCGGCACACCACCGCCCTCCGGTGGTTTCACCCACCCCGGCGTGCTGGTCAGCCGAGGCCAGCTCGACTTCGTCCGCGGCCGGGTGCAGGCCGGCGCACAGCCGTGGGCGGCGGCCTACAACCAGATGATGAGCAGCCGGTACGCCTCCCTGTCGCGCACACCGGCGCCCCGTTCGGTGGTCGAGTGCGGTTCCTACTCCAACCCGAACAACGGCTGCACCGACGAGCGGGAGGACGCGATCGCGGCGTACACCGACGCGCTCGCCTGGTACGTCACCGGCGACGCCCGGTACGCGCAGAAGTCGATCCAGATCATGGATGCGTGGTCGGCCACCATCACCGCCCACACCGGCAGCAACGCCCCACTGCAGACGGGCTGGGCCGCCTCGGTCTGGCCCCGGGCCGCCGAGATCATCAAGTACACGTACACGAGTTGGCCCAACGCCAACCGCTTCGCCACCATGCTGCGCAACGTCTACCTGCCGGTGGTGCGCAACGGCTCGAACAGCAACGGCAACTGGGAACTGACAATGATGGAGGCCGCCGTCGGCATCTCGGTCTTCCTGGAGGACCGGTCCGCCTACGACGCGGCGGTCAGCCGCTTCCTCAACCGCACCCGGGCCTTCGTCTACCTGCCCAGCGATGGCGCGTTGCCGTACACGATGCCCGGCAGCGGCCTGGACACCAGCGCGGAGATCATCGGCTACTGGCAGGGTCAGTCCACCTTCGTCGCCGGCCTCGCGCAGGAAACCTGCCGCGACTTCGTCCACACCGGATACGGGATCTCCGCCATCTCACACGTCGCGGAGACCTCCCGGATCCAGGGACGGGACCTGTACCCACAGGTCGGTGAGCGGCTGCGTCAGGCGCTGGGATTCCACTCGCGCTACCAGCTCGGCGAGGCGCCGCCCTCCTGGCTCTGCGGTGGCAGCCTCACCCGGGGCCTCGGGCCGATCACCGAGGTCGGCTTCAACGCGATGAGCACCCGGCTGGGCAACGTCATGACCAACACCCAGACCCTCACGCTGCAACAACGTCCGGCCGGAACCAACAACCTCTTCGTCGCCTGGGAGACGCTGACCCACGCCAACAACCCCAACTGACCATGCTGCCGTGGGGTGGCGCCGAAGGCGCGGCGTCACCCCACGGCGGTGCTCAGTTGTCGGCCCCCAGCGCCTCCACCGGGCTGACCCGCGACGCCCGACGGGCCGGTAGCACCCCGGCCAGCGCGGTCAGCCCGACCAGCACCACGAAGAGCCCGGCCAACGGCAGCACCGGCGCGGTCAGCGGCGCCTCGATCCCGAGGGTCTGGACCGCCAACCAGGCGTACGGAATGCCGAGCACCAGGCCGATGGTCGCGCCGATCACCCCGTACAGGCCGGACTCGACGGTCAGCATGGTGCGCAGACCGGGCCGGGACAGCCCGATCGCCCGGAGCAACCCGGACTCGCGTACCCGCTCCACCACCGAGAGCGCGGTCGTGGAGCCCACGCCGACCACAGCGATCAGCACGGTCAGGCTGACCAGACCGACAGCGATCCAGACCAGGGTGCGCACCAACGCGTCGTTGCGGTCCCGTTCGTCGGCGAGCACCGCGAGGCCCACCCCGTCGCTGCCCCCGATCGCCTGCCGCAGCGCCCGCACGCCGGCGGTACGACCGTCCTCGCCGGCCCCGGCCGCGTCGGCCAGCAGACCGGTGTACGCGGCCGGCACACCGAGCCGGTCCAGGTCGGCCGGATCGGCGAGAATGCCGGCGTGCAGCGGCCCGTCGCCGGGCAGGACCGCTGCCACCCGCACGTCGACACTGCCGGTGGCGACGGCGAGCGTGACCGTGTCGCCGGCCCGCAGACCCGCGTCCCGCGCGACCCAGCTGTTGAGCACGATCCGGCCGGGGCCACGATCGGCCAGGGTGCCCTGGGCCACGTCCAGGGCACCGGTGCTCGGCAACGCGCCCAGGTCCAGGTCGCTGGTCGGATAACCGGACTCGACGTCGCCGAGCTTGTCGCCGCCGCGCAGCAGCGTGACGTCGCCGACCATCCGGTACGGCACCACATTCGCCAGCGCGCCGTGTGCCGCCTCGGCCCGGGTCACGACGGCCGGCGGCAGCGTCCCACCGTTGCTGGTGACCTCGAAGTCGGTAGGGGCCGAGAGCGCCATCTCGCGGTCGGCGAGAATCTGCAAGGACGCGCCGCCGATGACCACCCCTGAGATCAGGGTCACGCCCAGGGCGACCACGACGGAGACCGCGGCGGCGCGGCGCGGCGTCCCGCCGATCCCGCCGACCGACATCCGCCCGACCGGCCCGAGCTGGCGCAGCGGCCAACCCACAACGGCCAGCACCGGGCGCACCAGTAGCGGGCCGAGAGCCACCAGCGCGAAGAACGCCAACGCGCCGGACCCGACCAGCAGGAGCAGCGGTATCGACGGGTCGTAGTCCGACTGCTCCGGCTTCGGCAACTGGCTGATCGTCCCGACCGCCGCCAGGATCGCGCCGACGGCCAGGAGCAGCCCGAAGACCAGACGCAGCAGGCCGATGCCGCGACGGCCGGCGGTGACGCTCGCCGCCCGCAGTGCCTCCAGCGGGGAGACCCGGGCGGCCGACAGCGCCGGTGCCAGCACGGCCAGCACGGTGATCACGACGGCGCCGATCACCACAGTGACCGCCTCCACCAGTGGCAGGCCCGGCGAGGAGACCGCGTGGCCGGCGGCGCGCATGATCGCCGGCAGCGCGTACCCGAGGGTGAGGGCGCTGGCGACCCCGACGACGCCGGCGACCAGCCCGGTCAGGGCTCCCTCGGCGGTCAAGGCCGCGACCAGTGTGGCCCGACTCGCACCGACCGCCCGCAGCAGCGCGAGCTGCCGCATCCGCTGCGCGAAGACGATGCGGAAGGTCGAGGTGACCACCAGCGCGGCCGCGACGACAGCGATGGAGACGAACATGCCGACCAGGATGAAGAGTCTCCCGACCTGTTGGGCCGCCGCCTGGGCCTCGGCCTCGCGCACCTCGGCGCCGGAGCGGATCGGCTGGCCGGCGACCGCTGCGGTCACCCGTTGACGGACCGCGTCGGTCGAGGCGCCGGGCGCCACCCGCACGTCGACGCGCTCCACAGTCGTCAGGCGCGCCCAGGCGATCAGGGCGCTGTCCGGGGCGTACGCGTCGTAGCCGGCGTCGGCGCTGGTCTCCACCACGCCGGTCACGGTGAGTGGGGCGGGCGTGGTGAGTTCACCGCCCGTGCCGCTGGTGGTGGTGCCGACCGAGAGCCCGAGCCGTTCGGCGGTGCGCGGCGTGATCGCGATCTCGCCGGGCTGATCCGGGTAGCTGCCCTCGATGACTCGGACCGTGCTCAGCGGGCCGGTGCCCGGATCGGACTGGAGGTTGAGGTACCCCTCGCCGATGGAGACCCCGGTCGAGACCCGGGCCACCGCCTCGGCCACCCCCGGCACGGCCCGGATCTGCCGCACGTCGATCACTGTGGGTGGCGGCACGTCGACGCTGCCGATCACCAGTTCGGTGACGGACGGGGTGCCGCTCAGGTTGTCCCGCACGGTCCGTTCGGTGATCTGCTGCACCAGCACGGTGCCGAAGACGACGAACGACGCGACCAGGATCGCCAGGCCGGTCAGGATCAGCCGGCCGGGCCGCCGGGCCGCGGCGGTCGTCTGGGTACGCAACACTGTCGCCCTCATCGGCGGGCCGCCAGGTCACGCAGGGCGTCGGTGACCGACACCTGGTTCGGCTTGTCGATCTCGCCGGCCAGCCGCCCGTCGGCGAGCAGCACCACCCGGTCGGCGTACGCTGCGGCGATCGGGTCGTGGGTGACCATGACGACGGTCTGACCGAGGTCGCGCACCGAGTCGCGCAGGATGGTGAGCACCTCCGCGCCGGAGCGGGAGTCGAGGTTGCCGGTCGGCTCGTCGGCGAAGACCACCTCGGGCCGCGCCACCAGCGCCCGGGCCAGCGCCACCCGCTGCTGCTGGCCGCCGGACAGCTCGCTGGGCCGGTGGTCCAGGCGATCGCCGAGGCCCAGCACCCGCACCAGGTGCGCGAGGAGTTCAGCGTCGGGCTGCCGACCGGCGAGGTCCAGCGGCAGCGTGATGTTCTGTGCGGCGGTGAGCTGCGGCAGCAGGTTGAAGGACTGGAAGACGAACCCGATCCGCTCCCGGCGTACCCGGGTCAGCGTCCGGTCCGACTGGCCGGTCAGCTCCGTGCCGCCGAGCAGGACGCGACCGGAGGTGGCCGTGTCGAGGCCGGCGAGGCAGTGCATCAGGGTCGACTTGCCGGACCCGGACGAGCCCATGATCGCGGTGAACTCGGCCCGGCCGAAGTCGACCGAGACCCCGTCCAGGGCACGGACGGCGGTGTCGCCGCTGCCGTACACCTTCACCAGGTCGACCGCGGCGACCGCGGCGTGGCTGGTCTCCGGCGGGGCGTGGGTTGTCATCGTTCCTCCAGTGGCTGCGTGGTGACCCGGAAAGCGTCGCCGCCGCCGGCGGGTGTTCGCATCGGCCCGGGGCCGGGTATCGCCGGTGCCGGGTCTGCCTTTTGGCCGATCCGCCACCTCCACCCGGCTGGCTACGCTGGGTCACCATGAGCACGCCGGATCTTCGACGACTGTGGGTACGCCTGGCCCAGGCGGCCGGGCTGGTGGCCTTCGGCCTGCTCGCCCTCTTCGACTTTGCGGCCAGCACGGCGGATGACTCCGGCATCGGTACTCTCCTGCTCCTGGTGCCGATGGGGTTGGCGGTGGCGACGGTGCCGCTGTGGCTGCCGGTGCACCGGCTGGGCTCCCGCCGGCTGCCGCTGGCCGCACTGGCACTCGCCAGCGCCTCACTGGCCGTGACCGCAGGGGTGGTGCTCCTCTCCGGAGGCGGCGGCATCCTGCTCGCCCGCACCTGGGGCCTCGCCGAGTCGGCAGGGCTGATCGGCGTGGTCTTCGTGGTGGCCCGCTGGGGCGCGCCGCGGCTCGTCCCGTGGGCCGCGGTGGCCGCCGGGCTCGCCGTCGCCGCGATGCCGCTGCGCGTCGGCACCGAGAGCCTGTTGGTGATCTTCGGCCTGCTCCAGGTGCTGGCCGCGGCCGGCGCCGCCGGGGTGGGGCTCTACCTGCGCATCGTGGCCGCCGGCCGGGAGCGGGCCATCGCGCTGGTCCGGGCCGAGCAACGTGCCGAGTTCGCCCGGGATCTGCACGACTTCATCGCCCACCACGTCACCGGCATCGTGGTGCAGGCACAGGGTGCCCGGTTCGTCGCCGAGCAGGACCCGCGACGGGTGATCGTCGCCCTGGAGCAGATCGAGCGGGCCGGCGCGGAGACGATGGCTTCGATGCGGCGGATGGTCGGCATCCTGCGCAACCCGGACGCCCCGCCGGACGCGCCGCTGGCTCCACTGGCCGGGTTGACCGAACTGGAGCCGCTGCTGACCGGGTTCAACGGCGCGGCGAACGCGCCGGCACGACTGCACGTCGACGGCGACCTGAACGGACTGCCGGTGGAGGTCTCGACGTCGGCGTACCGGGTGGTGATGGAGGGGCTCACCAACACCCGCCAGCACGCGCCGGACGCGCGGTCCGTGACCGTGGCCGTGCGGCGTACCCCGGACTGGCTGCTGGTCCGCGTCGCCGACGACGGCGCGTCGCCGCGGACCGCGCCGGCCCGCGGGCACGGCTTCGGCCTGATCGGCCTCACCGAGCGGGTACGCGCCCTCGGCGGCACGATCACCGCCGGGCCCGGCGTCGCCGGTGGCTGGGTGCTCGACGCGGCGTTCCCGCTCCAGGTGGCGGTGACGCGGTGATCCGGGTGCTGATCGCCGACGACCAGGCCATGGTCCGGACCGGCTTCGGCATGATCATTGGAGCCCAGTCGGACATGGAGGTGGTCGGCGAGGCCGCCGACGGCGTCCAGGCCGTCGAACTGGCCCGACGACTGCGCCCGGACGTGGTGCTGCTGGACATCCGGATGCCCCGCCTCGACGGTCTTGAGGCACTGCGGCTGCTCGCGGGGCCGGGCGTCGCCGACCCGATCCGAGTGGTCGTCGTGACGACCTTCGACCTCGACGAGTACGTGCACACCGCGCTCTCCAACGGCGCGTGCGGCTTTCTGCTCAAGGATTCCGGCCCGGCCCTGCTGGTGGAGGCGGTCCGCGCGGCCGTGTCCGGCGACGCGCTGATCAGCCCCTCGATCACGGTACGGCTCTTGGCGCACCTCAGCTCGCCGGCTCCGGCGCGCGACGACGGTGGCCTGTCGCCCCGGGAACTCGACGTCGTAAAGCTCGTCGCCCGCGGCCTGACCAACGCCGAGATCGCCACCCAGCTCTTCATCGCCGTGGGCACTGTCAAGACCCACCTGGCGAGCGTGCAGATGAAACTCAAGGCCCGCAACCGGGTCGAGATCGCCGCCTGGGCCTGGGAACGCCGCCTCGTCGGCTGACGGGACACCGCACCCGGCCCGATCACTGTCGTCGCCATCGACACCACCTCGGTCGAGCTGACCTGGGCGGCCTCGACCGACAACGTGGGCGTGGTCCGCGGCCGTCGCGCACGTACACCTTCTCGGTGTGGGCGCTGGACGCGGCCGGCAACAGCTCAGTGTCCAACCCGACCCTGCGGCTGACCATGCCACCGGGAGACGACCAACCGCCGAGCGCGCCGGGTCAACCGGTGGCGTACGACGTCGGCGCCACGGTGGTGTGGCTTCGCTGAGCCCCCTCGGTCGAGAACGTCGTGCTGGATCGGTACGAGGTGTTCCGGGTCGACGCCGACGGCACTCTCACCCGGGTCCGTGAGGTCTACCAGTACCCGCCCGTGAACAGTGCCCAGATCAGCGGGTTGGCGCCGAACACCACGTACACCTTCGTGGTGCAGGCCCGCGACGAGGTCGGACACCTTTCGCCCCTGTCCGCACCGGTCACGGTGACCACCCTGCCGCCGCCGAGCTGCGCGGTCCGATCCGTCGTGCGGCAGTGGTCGGACGGCTTCGTGGCGCGTCTCGTCGTCGAGAACACCGGCACCACGGCGGTCGACGGGTGGACGATGACGTGGCGGTTCTGGGCCAGCCAGCAGGTCCACGGCATCTGGGGCGCGAAGGTCGTCGACCGTGTCAACAACAGCTACCTGCGGGTGCGCGACACCGGTCGCAACGCGGTGATCCCGCCGGGTGGCACCGTGTCGCTGGGGCTCGTCGCCTCCGGCACGCAACTGCCGGAGGAGATCACGCTGAACGGCGGCCTCTGCACTGTGGCAGACGAATAACGCTCGACTCCGGGGTCTGGCGCCGGCCGCGACATCTTGCGACGCTAACGCCTGTGTATGACTACGACCTGTTGGTGCTGGGCTCCGGACCCAGCGGTCAGAAGGCCGCGATCGCCGCCGCCAAGCTCGGCAGGCGGGTCGGCATCGTGGACCGCCGCGACATGATCGGTGGGGTGTGCATAAACACCGGCACCGTGCCCTCCAAGACCCTGCGCGAGGCAGTGCTCTACCTGACCGGCCTGAGTCAGCGGGACCTGTACGGCAGCAGCTACCGGGTCAAGGACGAGATCACGGTCAGCGACCTGGCGGCCCGGACCCAGCACGTGATCACCAGGCAGACCGACGTCATCCGCAATCAACTGGCCCGCAACCGGGTCGCGATGATCACCGGCACCGGGCGTTTCGCCGACGCGCACTCGATCTGGGTGGACGGCGGCTCCGGCCGCGAGTCCAAGGTGACCTTCGACAAGATCGTCATTGCGGCGGGCACCCGCCCGGCCCGCCCGGACAGCGTCGACTTCGACGACCGGACGATCGTGGACTCCGACGGGGTCATCAACCTCCAGGCCGTACCCCGCAGCATGGTCGTGGTCGGCGCCGGCGTGATCGGCATGGAGTACGCCTCGATGTTCGCCGCGCTCGGCACCAAGGTGACCGTGGTGGAACGCCGCGAGCGGATGTTGGATTTCTGCGATGACGAGGTCGTCGAGTCACTCAAGTACCACCTGCGCGACCTGTCCGTGGCGTTCCGCTTCGGCGAGGAGGTCGCCGCCGTGGAGAAGCACCAGACGGCGGCGCTGTGCATCCTCAAGAGCGGCAAGAAGATCGTCGCCGACACGGTGATGTACTCGGCCGGGCGGCAGGGCCAGACCGACGACCTGGCGTTGGAGGCGGCCGGGCTGGAGGCGGACCGACGCGGCCGGATCACTGTGGACGCCAACTACCGCACCCAGGTGGAGAACATCTACGCCGTCGGCGACGTGATCGGCTTTCCCGCGCTCGCGTCCACGTCCATGGAGCAGGGCCGGCTGGCCGCGCAGCACGCCTGCGGCGAGCCGATCCGGGAGATGCACGGCCTGCAACCGATCGGCATCTACACGATCCCGGAGATCAGCTTCGTCGGGCAGACCGAGGCGCAGCTGACCGAGAGTTCGACACCGTTCGAGGTGGGCATCGCCCGGTACCGCGAGTTGGCCCGGGGTCAGATCGTGGGCGACTCGTACGGCATGCTGAAGCTGCTCGTCTCCCCCGACGACGGCCGACTGCTCGGGGTGCACGTGTTCGGCACCGCCGCCACCGAGATCGTCCACATCGGTCAGGCGGTGATGGGCTGCGGCGGCACTATCGACTACCTGGTCGACGCGGTGTTCAACTACCCGACGCTGGCCGAGGCGTACAAGGTCGCCGCCCTGGACGCGTCCAACAAGATCCGCAACATCATCCGCATCGACGGCTAGCCACCACGGTCCCATCTCACCGATGTCGGTGCTGCCCGCTACCGTGCCGGCACCGTTGACATGTTGAGGGAAAAGAGGCAGTGGTGGGCGCATCCGGGTGGAGCTACGTCGTCTCGTACCAACCAGACCTGGACGCGGCGTTGGATGCCCTGCGGGACACTGTCTTCGCCGAGGGCCAGTACTGGTGGGCCCGGGGTGAGACCCCGAACTCGGCGAGCGACTATCCGAACCGTCCCGCCACCATGAAAGAGTTGTTCAACGATGAATGGGTGCAGGAGTCGGGCACTCATTCCATCCTCGACGTCTACCGAGTCCTCGACGAGGGCGAACGGCCCGAATTCGGCACTGTCGAGCCGGTGAGCGCTGCCGAGGCAATGCGCCATGCCGGCACCGAGCGGCTGACCCGCGAGCACCTGCCCGCGATCGAAGGGCTGGCCGAGCAGAGATGGTTCGGCCGGTGCGCGGTCCTGCACGACGCCGAGGGCAAGCCGGAGGAAATCTACTTCTGGGGCTTCTCCGGCGACTAGGCGGTGTCTTCAAAGGATCTTGATGTCGGATGATGTAGGGCGTGGGTCGTCGCTACGAGTTGTCTGACGTCGAGTGGGAAGCCCTGTCGAGGTATCTGCCGTCGGCAGTAACCGGTGGTCGGCCCCGGACCGATGACCGGCGGGTGCTCAACGGGATCGTGTGGAAGATCCGGGCCGGGGCGGCGTGGCGGGATGTGCCAGCCCGGTACGGTTCCTGGCAGTCGATCTACACGCGTTTTCGCAGGTGGGCTCTCGATGGCACGTTCGAGCGGATGCTCGCCGGGATCCAGGCCGACGCGGACGCCGCCGGGGACATCGACTGGCTGGTGTCGGTCGACTCGACCATTGTGCGAGCCCACCAGCACGCCGCCGGCGCTAAAGGGGGCGGCGAGAATCGGACGAACCACAAGATCACGCCCTCGGTCGAAGTCGAGGTGGACTGACCACCAAGATTCACCTCGCCTGCGACGGCCTGGGTCGGACCCTGGCGTTCGTGCTCTCCGGCGGCAACGTCAACGACTGCACCCGCTTCACCCACGTCATGGCCGCCATCCGCGTCGAGCGTCCAGGTCCCGGCCGGCCTCGGGTCCGCCCGGACCACGTCATCGCCGACAAGGGCTACAGCTCGAAAGCCATCCGGGCTGACCTGCGCCGGCGCGGCATCGGGCACACGATCCCTGAGCGCGCCGACCAGCAGGCCAACCGCCGCCGACGCGGCAGCCGAGGCGGCCGACCGCCGATGTTCGACAAGCAGCTCTACAAGCGGCGCAACGTCGTGGAGCGCTGCTTCAACCGGCTCAAGCAGTGCCGCAGCGTCGCCACCCGCTACGACAAGACCGCGACGTCGTACCGGGCCACCGTCACTATCGCCGCGCTACTCCAGTGGTTGTGAACCTTTGAAGACACGGCCTAGGGCTGCGGGCGCGGGCTCCCGCAGGGGCGGGCTCCGGAGCCCGGGGCTGAAGGGCTGTATGGGTTGGCGCGCTGCCTATGGAGCTGATGCCGCA
>NZ_JAGPXY010000243.1 GCF_018070325.1 Micromonospora sp. H61 | reverse complement strand
GGGGTGTGTTCCTTGCGGGTCTGGTCGGCCAGGTGGGCGGGCATGGGGTCGTGGCGGACGAAGTGGCGGCGGAAGGTGCCGGTGCCGGCCGTCATGGAACGCAGCTCGACGGCGTACCGGAGCAGCTCGGTGGCCGGCACTTCGGCGCGGACGAGGGTGCGGCCCTCGGTGTCCGGGTCCGGTTCGGTGCCGAGCACCCGGCCGCGTCGGCCGGACAGGTCGCCCATCACCGTGCCCACCGAGCCGTCCGGAACCCGGATGGTGACCTCGTCGATCGGCTCCAGCAGGGCCGGCTGGCCACGCTCGGCGGCGTCGCGCAGCGCCAGCGCGCCGGCGGTCTGGAAGGCCGCGTCGGAGGAGTCGACGCTGTGCGACTTGCCGTCGACCAGGGTCACCCGCAGGTCCACCACGGGGTGCCCGGCGACCAGGCCGCGCTCCAGTTGGGCGCGGACGCCCTTCTCCACGGACGGGATGTAGTTGTGCGGCACCGCGCCGCCGACCACCCGGTCGACGAACTCGAAGCCACTGCCGCGGGGCAGCGGCTCGACCTCGATGTCGCAGACCGCGTACTGGCCGTGGCCGCCGGACTGCTTGACGTGGCGGCCGTGTCCCTTCGCGGGCACTGTCAGCGTCTCGCGCAGTGACACCTTGACC
>NZ_JAGPXY010000242.1 GCF_018070325.1 Micromonospora sp. H61 | reverse complement strand
GACTACTACCGCACTTCCGGGCCTTCCAACGCGCCGCACATCCTCGCGTGCCCGCCAGCATGTCGGCGCACCTCGACGCCGCCCTCACACCGCTCGAGCGCGCCACCGCTCGTCCGCAGGGCGTGGGTGCGCCGTGAACAGCACCAGGCTCGACGAGCAGCTCCGCACGCAGCTACGCGGCGACCTGCTCGCCGCCTCGCGGCGGGCACCAACGCGGCGACACATCATCCAGACATGGGAGCTGTCCTCCGTCGAACGCTGGTTCTTCCCCGATGGCAGCAGCCTGATCTGCAAGCTCGCCACCGCACCGTTCACCGGCGAAGCGACCGTCCTTCGCGCGCTCAACAACCAGCAAGCCCCAGTCCCGCTGCTGAACGGCTACACAATGCGCCCTATTGGTCTGGGCATGCTGATGGAAGACCTTGGCGAGCCGAGCCGGACCGCGACGTTCGCGGAGGCTGCCGCCACGGCCCGATGGGTTCACGCCACTGCCGGCATCCCCAGCCTCCCGACCTTCGACAAAGCGGGCCTGGCGCGGCTACCAGGGCAAGGTCTGGACGCGTTAGACGAGCTCCGTCGACAAGGGCGCTTCACGCACGACGCGGAAGGGGTCAAAGCGGTGCTGCAGCGACTCGCTGCCACCGCACGACACAGAGCCGACGGTGCCGAG
>NZ_JAGPXY010000241.1 GCF_018070325.1 Micromonospora sp. H61 | reverse complement strand
CGTGCATGGCGCGGAGTACGTGGTCGACGCCGGCCTGGTCAGCCAGAGCTGAGCCCCTCGCCGCCCGCCCGAGATGTTTCGGGCGGGCGGCGATCCGGACAGACAGCAGCGGCTCCGCCGGTGGGGGCGGTGATGATGACACCTGGCGCCGGAGGCTGACGTAGATATCCTCTTCAGGTGCTGGCCCGTGTGGAGATCGTTGACATGGGTCCGGCGCTGCGAAGGGACTATCGACATGCCCCGTGTGGTACCGGCGGTCAACCGCGCGCTCGACGTCCTCGAACTGTTCCTGGACTGCCCTCAGTTGTCGGCCCGCCAGGTGATGGAGCGACTCGATCTGCCCCGCACGACCGTCCACGAGTTGCTCGTGACGCTTGAGGCTCGCGCGTACCTGATCTCCGTACCGGGTCAGCCGGTGCACTATCGGCTCGGCATGCCGCTGTTCCAGCTGGGCGCAGCGTTCGCCGGCCGGCTTGATCTGGTCCGCGAGGCGCAGGGCGTGGCGCGGGACGTGGCTGCCGCGTGCGACGAGGCGGTTCATGTGGCGGTGCTCGACGGCGCCGATGTCATCTACCTGGTGAAGTTCGACAGCACGCACCCCGTCCGGATGGTTTCCGGGGTCGGGCTGCGGCTGCCCGCGCACTGCACGGCCGTTGGCAAGGTACTGCTGT
>NZ_JAGPXY010000032.1 GCF_018070325.1 Micromonospora sp. H61 | reverse complement strand
CGACCGGGCCGCTGTGTATCGGGCTGGTAGGGACGGTGCGGGCCCCTTCCCGCCGTGTGGGTGGCGCGTCGGCCCTCGGCTCAGCCGAGACCGCCCTTGATGGCGCCGATGAGCTCGCCGTTGCTCGTGTCACCGGAGAGCTCCCAGAAGAACGCGCCACCGAGGCCCTGGTTGTTCGCGTACGTCATCTTGCCGTTGATGGTCGACGGGGTGTCGTAGCTCCACCAGTTGCTGCCGCACTTGGCGTACGCGGTGCCGGCGATGGTGCCGGTGGCCGGGCAGGTGTTCTTGAGGACCTTGTAGTCCTCGATGCCGGCCTCGTAGGTGCCCGGCGCCGCGCCGGTGGCGCTGCCACCCGGAGCGGCCTGGGTGACACCGGTCCAGCCCCGACCGTAGAACCCGATGCCGAGCAGCAGCTTGTTGGCCGGGACGCCCTTGCTCTTGAGCTTCTGGATCGCCGCGTCGGAGTTGAAGCCCTGCTGCGGGATGCCGGTGTACGAGGTGAGCGGTGAGTGCGGTGCCGTCGGACCCTGGGCGGCGAACGCGCCGAAGTAGTCGTACGTCATCGGCATCAGCCAGTTGAGGTTGCCGATGGCGCCGGCGTAGTCGGTGGCGTCGATCTTGCCGCCGTTGCTGCCGTCCGCGGTGATGGCGGCGGTGACCAGGGCACTGGACCCGAACTTCGACCGCAGGGCGCTGATCACGTTCTTGAACGCGTTCGGGCCGCTGCTGTCACAGCTCAGACCGCAGGCGTTGGGGTACTCCCAGTCGACGTCGATGCCGTCGAAGACGTCCGCCCAGCGCGGGTCCTCGACCAGGTTGTAGCAGCTCTCGGCGAACGCGGCCGGGTTCTGCGCGGCCTGGGTGAAGCCACCGGACCAGGTCCAGCCACCGAACGACCAGATCACCTTGAGGTGCGGGTTCAGCTGCTTGAGCTTGCGCAGCTGGTTGAAGCTGCCGCGCAGCGGCTGGTCCCACGTGTCCGCGACGCCGTCCACGCTCTCCGCCGCGGTGTACGCCTTCTCGTAGTCGGCGTAGCTGTCACCGATGGCGCAACGGCCACCGGTGGTGTTGCCGAAGGCGTACAGGATGTGGGTCAGCTTGGCGGCCGAGCCGCTGGTCTGGATGTTCTTGACGTGGTAGTTGCGCCCGTAGACGCCCCACTCGGCGAAGTAACCGACGATCTTCTTGCCGCCCGGGTTCGGCGGGTTGGTGGTCGGCGGTGGCGTGGTGGGCGGAGGGGTGGTGGGCGGAGGGGTGGTGGGCGGCGTCTTCGTCGGTGGGGTGGTGGTCGGCGGAGTGGTGGTCGGCGGGGTCGTCCCGCCGCCGCACGCGGCACCGTTGATGGTGCAGTTCAGCGGTGCCTTGTAGGCGCCGCTGCCGTTGTAGCCCCAGCTGAACGAGGCGCCGGGGGCGATGCCGCCGGCCCAGCTCTTCTTGACCGCGACGTAGTGGTTGCCGCTGCTGGTGACGTCGGCGTCCCACGCGCTGCTGATGGTGGTGCCCGACGGCAGGTCGAACTCGATGCGCCAGGTGCTGACAGTGGCGCTGGAGCCGTTGGTGACGGTCACCCTCGTCTCGTGACCGGTCCCCCAGTCCTGCGCCTTGGTGAAGGTGGTGGTGACCGTGCCGGCGCCGAACGCGGTGGTCACCGGCACCGCTGCGACGGTCACGGCGACCACGGCACCGGCCCAGAGGGCCCGGCGGAGCGATCTTTTCATGAGGCGTCTCCCGAACTGTTAGGAAACTTTCCAAAAGCGATGGTGAGACGGTACTCACGCTGTCATCAGTTCGTCAAGATGCGCATGTTTCGATTTCTCCTGGTGCACGGAGTGCGTACGCTGCGCCCACCCCGGGTCGACACCCGGCCGGCGCGTAGCCTCGGCCCATGACCGTCTTCGACATCCCGATCGACGCCCTCAACGGCGGCCCCGCCGACCTGGCCCGGCACCGCGGCAAGGCGTTGCTGGTCGTCAACGTGGCCTCCCGCTGCGGCCTCACCCCGCAGTACGCCGGCCTCCAGACGCTCGCCGACTCCTACGCCGACCAGGGCCTCGTGGTGCTCGGCGTGCCGTGCAACCAGTTCGCCGGGCAGGAGCCGGGCAGCGCCGCCGAGATCAGCGACTTCTGCCAGGTCAACTACGGGGTCACCTTCCCGTTGACCGAGAAGGTCGACGTCAACGGCCCCGACCGGCACCCGCTCTACGCCGCGCTCGTGGACACCCCGGACGCCGACGGGCACACCGGTGACGTGCGCTGGAACTTCGAGAAGTTCCTGGTGGCCCCGGACGGCTCGGTCGCCGCCCGCTTCGCCCCCACTGTCGCGCCCGACTCCGACGACCTGCGCGCAGCCATCGAAAAGGCCCTCCCCACCCCCTGACACCCCGGGGCGCTGCACGGCGTCGCCTCGATCACGCTCGAAGTTCTCGGATGCCACTACATCCCGGATCCAGCGCGATCCTGCCTGGTCGACGCCGCACGGCAGCCGGCACGAACCGCTCGTCACCGGAGAGTGGCACCTCCCGGGAGAGCCGGTCGACGACCAACGTGGGCAGTACGTTGTGCAGGACGAACTCACGGCGCCACCCAGGCGCCCGCCGTGGACGGCGAAGGTCGCGAGCAGCCTGAGCAGTCGCCCGGCGGCGGACAGACCGAAAAAAACCACCAGGCAGATGGGGAACGCGTCGTGGGTGGACGGAGTTGGGAACGAGCATGACAACTGTGGGACTGATCGGCAGTGGCAACATCGGCGGCACCGTGGCCCGGCTGGCCGTCGACGCCGGCTACGACGTGGTGCTGAGCAACTCGCGGGGCCCGGAGACCCTCACCGACCTGGTGGAGACCCTGGGCGAGCACGCCAGCGCCGGCACCACGCGGGACGCGGCGCAGGTCGGTGACCTGGTGGTGGTCAGTGTGCCGCTGAAGGCGTACCGAGCGGTGCCAGTGGAACCGCTGGCCGGCAAGGTCGTCATCGACACCAACAACTACTACCCGCAGCGCGATGGCACCTTCCCGGAGCTGGACTCCAGCGAGACCACCAGCAGCGAGTTGCTCCAGCGCCACCTGCCGGACTCGCGGGTGGTCAAGGTCTTCAACAACATCAACTTCAAGGGCCTGGCCGCCCTCCCCCGGCCAACCGATGCGGCCGACCGCAGCGCCCTCGCGATCGCCGGTGACGACGCCGCCGCGAAGGCCGAGGTGACCGCCTTCCTGGACCAGATCGGCTACGACGCGGTGGACGTCGGCCCACTGGCCGAGGGGTGGCGCTACCAGCCGGACACCCCGGCGTACGGCACGCTCTACTCCGCGAGCCCGACCGACTGGGAGCACCCGGCCCCGGGCGATGCCGCGAAGCTGCGCGCCGCCCTGGCCGCCGCCACCCGCTGAGCAAAGCCGGCCGCCGCCCTGCCGGCGATCACCTACCGGGTGGTCGTGCGGAGGGCGGCGGCGAGCTCGTCGTCGTAGCTGGCGATCTGCTGCCCATCCGCCGCGTACGCGACGAGCCGGCCGTGGGCCATCGTCGCCGAACGGAACGAGAAGGTACGCGAACCCGGGTACGCGGCGAGCAGCGGAATGGTCCGGGGTGCTCCGCCCGGCGCGGAGTAGTACTCCAGGCGGCTGACCTGCGGGGAGACCACGCCGTTGACCCGGACCTTGGTCTTCTCGGCGCGGGTGCCGAAGGTGACCGGCACCTCGGTGGCGTAGGCGGCGCATTCGGCCGGACCACGGCAGACGAAGAAGTATCGCGGGTTGACCACGTCGTCGAGGGTGTACGCCTTGAAGGTGGGGTCCGCTCCGGCCGGCAGCGGCTGCACGGCGAAGAACGCGACCGCCACCGTGGCAGTGACGCCCACCCGCAGCCAGGCACGGCCGGCGGCCGGTCGTCTGCTCGTGCGCTGGGCGGCGACGGCGACACCGCCGAAGCCGACCAGGCACAGGAGGCACACCCCGACGGCACGGGCGTTCTCGAAGAGGAACTGCACCCCCGGCCGCGTCGAGATCGGGCTGAGCGCCGCGCCCAACGAGACGACCATGGCGGCGAGCAGCGCCGCGCCGGCGACCCGCTGGGTAATGCCGGAGGCGCCGATCAGCAGCATCGCGGCGAGCACCGGCCACACCTGGTGGTGGGTCCAGGAAACCGGGGACGCGGCCACTGTGGCGCAGCCGACGAGCACGGCGGCGTGCCCGGGGCAGCCCTGCCGCGTCAACTGCCGGGCCCGCAGCAGCGCCGCCACGCAGATCAGTGCCACCATGGCGGCCCAGAGCACTGGCAGCGCCGTCTCGTCGACGCCGACGCGCAGCAACATTCCGTGCAGGGACTGGTTGCCCAACGAGGACAGATTGCCGATGCGCGAGGTCTGCCGCACGGTCTCGGTCCAGTAGGACCAACTCTCCCGGGGCAGCACGATCGCGGCGAGCCCGGCGCAGGCCACGAACGCGGCCGCCGACCGACCGGCGTCACGGTAGCGCCCGACGGCGAGGAAGTAGACCACGAACAGCAGTGGGGTGAGCTTGATCGCCGCGGCCACCCCGACCAGCGTCCCGCGCAGTCGGGGTGGGACGACGCCCAGCCCGTCGAGCAGCGCCATCAACACGATGAAGATGCTGACCTGCCCGAAGCGTAGGTTGCTCTGCACCGGCGCGGAGAGCATCAGCACGGTGGCCGCCAGCGCCACGACGAGCGGACGCCGGGAACGTCGGATGGTCAGCGCGACACCCACCGACCCGGCGATGGCGACGACCGCCGCGCACGTCGCGACCAGCCAGATCCCCTGGAGTACGCCCTCGCTGACGGCGGTGATCGGCCACAGCACGAGAGCGGCGAACGGCGGATAGGTGAACGGACCGCCGTTCTCCGCCACATACCCGTACAGCGGCTTGCCGGCGTGCAGGTCGGACAGCGCGCCGTAGTAGATGTGCAGGTCGGAGAGGCGATCCGGACGGCGCAGAACGAGCACACAGGACACCAGCGCGACGACGACGAAGGCCGCCCACGCCAGCGCCACCCGGCGATCCCGCATCGCCCGAGAATAGGCGACCACGACGCTCCCGAGTGCCCCGTAGCGGCGGACGCGGGGGCTCCCTTTGCGATCGGTAGTGACAGCCGACGAAAACATCGCTGTGGCAACTTGCGCCGCAGTCCTGTTCACGGGACCCTGTGCTCTGGGTTGCCGCCCGCTCACCGAACGTGCCCCCGGAGGCGACATGCACACGCTCCGTACCGTGCCCCGCCGGCTGTTGGCCGGTTCCGGCGCGCTCCTGCTCGGCACCGCCCTCGCCACCGCCGCCATTCCGATTCCGGCGAACGCCGCGACCGGCGCGGACACCGTCGGATACGTCCGGCTCGCGCACCTCTCCCCGGACACCCCGGCTGTGGACGTCTACCTTGCCGCGCCAGGCGCGGCGAAGCCGCAGGTCTTCCCCGGCGTCGGTTACGGCGTGGTCTCCGACTACCTCGAACTCGCGCCGGGCCGCTACGCCGTGGCCATGCGCGAGGCCGGCGCCCCCGCCAGCGACCCCCCGGTACTGACCACCGAGGTCGCGGTGACCAGCGGGGACGCCTTCACGGTGGCCGGTGTCGGCCGGCACGCCGACCTCGGACTGCGGGTGCTCAACGACGATCTCAGCGCCCCCACCGACGGCCGCGCCAAGGTGCGGGTCGTACAGGCGTCGGTGCGGACCCCGGTGCTCGACGTGGCCGCCGCCGACGGCCCGATGATCGCCGACGGGGTGCAGTTCGCCACGACGACCGACTACCAGCAGGTCGAGCCGGGCAGTTGGCGGCTGAAACTGACGGGTGCCGGCGGGCCGAGCACCGAAGCCGAGGTGCGGCTCACCGGCGGCGCGGTCTACTCGCTGCTGGTGCTCGACGCGAAACAGGGCGGGCTCACCGCCGAGCTGCGCCGCGACGCCGAGGGCGGCACCGTCGTACCGGCCGGCGGGGTGGACACCGGCGCCGGAGGCACCGCCGGGGCCGGGCTCGACGCGTACCCCCTGGTGGCCGGCGGTCTGGCCGCGGCGGCCGGCGCGGTGGCCCTGCTGCTCTGGCGTCGGCGGCGGCGCACCACCTGGTGAGCGCCGGGCCGGACCCGTCGATCCGGCGGCACCGTGAGCGCCGGCTACCGCTGGCCGCGCTGATCGCGGCCAGCGCGGCGGTCTGCCTGGCCGCCGGCACCGGCGTCGGGCTGGGGCTGGCCACCACCGGCCCGCCACCGCCGGTGGCGAGCTGGCACCCCGGCTGCGGCGAGGACTGCCCGTCGGTGGCCGCCGCGCCCACGCCACACGGTCCACCCACGCGGGTACGCGTACCGCGCATCGACGTCGACTCACCGCTCACCGTGCTGGGCCTGGACCGCGCCGGCGTGCTGATTCCGCCGAGCGACTTCCACACCGCCGGCTGGTACGGCGGCGGCCCGGCCCCTGGCGACACCGGCCCGGCCGTACTCGCCGGGCACCTGGACTCACGACGCGGCCCGGCGGTCTTCGCCCGGCTCGGCGAGCTACGGCCCGGCGACCTGGTGGAGGTGTGGCGCGGCGGGCAGCGGTTGCCCTTCCGGGTGACCGGGTCGCTGCGTACCCGCAAGGACCAGTTTCCGACTGCCGTGGTCTATGGCCCGACACCCGGGGCGGAGCTGCGCCTGGTCACCTGCGGGGGTGACTTCGACCGGCGGCAGGGCCACTACGTCGACAACGTGGTGGTGTTCGCGGTGACCGAGGCCCCCGACCCGGTCCTGCCGACGTCCGCCGCGGGCTGAGTCAGAGGGGGCGGCGGCCGGCGAAGCCGCACTCGGCCCGGTGGTACCAGCGCACGTCGGAGTCGCCCTCCAGCCAGCACCAGAGCACGGCACGGCCGGCCCGCTCGCCGGGAAAGTCGAGCAGCACCGGGGCGATGCCCTTGACCTGGATGTCGTGCTGGTGCAGCTCGTCGACGACGGCGTGCAGCCGAGCTTCCAGCGCCTTGACCTCGGCCAGCCCGCCGAGCGCGCTCACGCCGTGGTCGGTCAGGTCGGCGCGCAACTCGGCCAGGTCGGCCCGGACCCGGATCAACTCGTCGACGCGCGGCTGCAGGGTGGCCACCAGGTGCCGGGCCTGGGCAAGTGTGAACACCGAGCCAGTATGCCCGTCGCATCGCTCGGTGGTGCCCCTGAGCACGGTTCCGGGATGTCGCGTCTCGTTCCGCTCGGGTATACAGGGTGCTCCTCGTGGAGCGACCCTACGTTCTCCGGGAATTTCCTTGGCGTCATGGAGGCTCACTGGCATGAGCGAAGGTTCCTATCTCACCAGCTCACCGGTTCTTCGGTTTCTCTTCCGCTACCGGGATCTGGTCGCCGACACACTGCCCGAACATCGTGCCGTCCTGCAGGAGCGGGGCTGGTGCTGGTGGGGATGGTGGAAGCGGCCCAACGAGCCCGGTCGGCTGGAAATATGGCAGGCGCTCGAACGGGAGACGCTCGCCGGGCAACGGGTTCTGATCGGACTGTTCCACTCTGGAACGGGCACCGTGCATCCGGCGGTCGTCGAGCGGGTCATCGTGCCGCAGGCCGATGAACTTGGCAGCTTCACCTCCCTCAATCCGCCCAGCACGGAGCGGGATGGCGTTCCTCCCTACTACCGATCGAGTCGGCACAGTCGGGGCTGGTTGCGGTTAGTGGCCCTGGCCGAGGAGCCAATCGAGTTCTTTGGGAAATTTTCCTTCGCTTCCGCCCCGCCGTTACCGCATCACCCCACGAGCCAGCTAGAGCGGTTGGTGGGCAAGCGGATCCTGGACGCCGACGAGCTACGAGCGATGGACACCACCATCTGGGAAATCCGGCCGGTCCAGCCGGCTGATTCCAGCGAAAGGTTCCTCGCCGCGTCACAGCGCCAGGACGGCGCGCTCTCCGCAGAGCCGATCGCCTGCCCAGGGCCGTGGCTACTGCACCTCACCGATCCGCACTACGCGACCGGACGCTTCCGGCAGGAGCATCAGTGGCGTCTGGAGACCGAGGACGGGGCAACACGGCCCACCATGGTCGACGCAATCTCCAACGCGCTTGCTCACCACCAGCGGTCCGTGGGGGCGGTCCTCGTCACCGGCGATCTCACCTATGTCGCCGCCCCTGAGGAGTTCGACGCAGCACGAGCGGGTCTCTTCAAGCTGACCAACGGACTGCTCGGCCTGGGCATGGAGCATCTCGTAGTCATTCCCGGCAATCACGACATAGCGTGGACGCGGGGTGAGTCTTAC
Organism: Micromonospora sp. H61; assembly: GCF_018070325.1. Taxonomy (GTDB): domain Bacteria; phylum Actinomycetota; class Actinomycetes; order Mycobacteriales; family Micromonosporaceae; genus Micromonospora; species Micromonospora salmantinae. Next base: position 60,894 of record NZ_JAGPXY010000032.1, on the reverse strand, counting down.
GAATATGGCGCGCCGGTCGAGGTGGCACCGGCAGAGGCCACTGCCAGCTATCGAAAGTTCTTCCAAGCACTCTACGGATACCCGGCCTCGCCTCACCTCTCCATGGCTCGCCGTTTTGTCTTCCCCGGTGGCAATCTCCTCGACATCGCCGCAGTCAACTCCAGTTCGCTGGAACAGGGGCAGTCTTTCCTGGCCGGCATGGGCCGGGTGCAGGAGTCCGCATATCGCGAGGTGGCGAGCGCCCTCACCTGGTCGAGCCCTGGATCAGCCCTACGAGTGCTCGCGCTGCACCACCATCTCGCGCTGACCGAAGACCTCGAATCGCCGGACGAGTACGCCACCGGCTTCGGGATCGCCATCGATGCGCCCAGGATCCAGCGCATGGGTGCCCGCGACGGCGTACACCTCGTAGTGCACGGCCACAAGCACCGTGCGTTCGTCTGGCGTGCGGAGGCGTACCACCTCCCGGAGTACAGCAACGAGCGCTGGGAGTTGGGACGCTTCAACATTGTCGGCGGCGGAAGCAGCGGCTCGAGATCGTCAGACGGGCGGCGTAACTTCTTCAACCTGATCAGGGTGGTGGGTTCAGTCGTGGAGTTGGAAATGTATCGAAGTCAACAGCAAGGCGCGTTCGAGCGCTTCATGACCTGGCGGGCCCCGTTGGCCACCGGTGCAGACGGCCGACTGGAGATCGCTGCCTGGCAGGTCGTTCCGAATGGCTGACAGACGCCCGATCATCAACGCTCTCATCCTCGACATGGACAACACGTTGTACGACTGGGTGGCGTACTTCGTACCCGCAGTCCGAGCCATGGTGACCGCGGCTGCCAAGCTCCTCGACGTGCCCGAGGACGAGGTGCGTAGCGACCTCCAGTTCGTGCACCGCGTACGCGGCAACACCGAACACCCGTTCGCGTTGCTGGAGACCGCGACGGTCGAGCGGCATCTGCCCGCGATGAGCCAACGGGCGCGACACGAGTACCTGCTGCCAGCCTTCGCCGCCTTTAACGAAGTCCGGCGACACCATCTTCACCTCTACAGGGACGTAGATAGTACCCTCCAGGCCGTCAAGGCCACGGGTTGTCGCATAGTGGGCCACACCGAAGCCAAGGACGTGAACATCAGCAGCCGAGCACGGGCTCTCGGGTTGGAATCGATGCTGGAAGCGGTCTACGCACCTCGGTTCGTTGGACCGCCACACCCACTCGGCGTCGATCGGCGGTCGACTCCGGCGGCGATCGAGGTTCGTGTTCTCCCGCCGACGGCACGCAAGCCCAACCCGGACATTGCACGGCGGATCGCTGAGCAGCTCAACGTTCCGCCTGCCCGCTGTCTCTACGTGGGTGACAACCTGGACAAGGACGTGGTGATGGCCAAGCGAGCGGGAATGGTGGCAGCGTGGGCACGCTACGGCACTCACCACGACCCCGAACTCTGGCGCGATCTGGTGGCGCTGTCCCATTGGGATCCTGCTGCCGTCAGCGCAGCGGAGAGCACAGACGACGACTCAACACGGTTTGCGCCGGACGTAACGCTTGACGCCTTCCGTGAGTTGCAGGACCACTACACATTCGCCCCAGCTCCACGGTCAGGGCGATCTCAGGTGACGTCCGACTGCCTAGCCGCCGGTTCGACGGAGTGAGCGAAGCCAGCGGAGGGCTGGGCCGCTGGGGCTGGCCACCCGCTCCTCCGACTCAAATCACCGATGTTGCTTCGAAACTCGCTCAGCCACTCGTCGGTCTCCGCTTCCACTAACTCGGCGGTGCGCATCACCAACGCGCGGATTAGTTTCTCGCGCCGTCGTACCACTAGATCGACTTCGTGGTCTTCGGTCGCCGTGCAAAGCTCTTCGGTCGCCCAATCCAACCGGAACTCGGTTAGCGCCCGCTGAAGTGCCTGCGCGGTGGCGATATCGCGCATCCATGCGGACGACAGCCCAAAAAAGTGGTCGAAGGCCAAGCACCCACCAGCCATGGCCAGTAGGACATACCCCCAACTGGCACCACTGCCGGCGCTGGCCGCGCTGACCAGGGGTACGACCCCTCCTGCGATTCCCAGTAGAATGGCGCAACCGCGCAACACGCGCGAAATTCCGCGACGGACTGCCTTGTCACGGAGATACCAGGCAACCGAGTCCTCGGCCTGCCCCTCTGCCCACTCACGCAGGCGGTCCAGGACAACATGACGCGACTGTTGCCCCTCAGCTGGGACAGGAAACGGGCGGATGGTCATGTCCCGACGGGGGATCCGATGATGCGGCCTGTCTACGTTGCCATTGCCGATGACCACGAATCCTCCGATGGCAGTACCTGGCGGGGCCGTGATTCAGGACAGGTTGAGAAACCGGACGGAAACACCTCGCCCCATACAACAGCCTGGATGGTCGAGTTGCAGCGGTCAAGTTCAGCCGCTTCATAGGACACCGACCGCTCAGTCGGCCTGTGCCGCCAGCTCGCGGGCGCGATCCCGGGCGGCCTCCAGCGCGGCGAGCAGCGCCGCGCGTACGCCGTGCTTCTCCAGCTCACGAATGGCGGAGATGGTGGTGCCGGCCGGCGAGGTGACCGCCTCGCGCAGCTTGACCGGGTGCTCGCCGGAGTCGCGCAGCATCACCGCCGACCCGATCGCGGTCTGCACGATCAACTCGTGCGCCACCTGACGGGGCAGCCCGAGCAGGATCCCCGCGTCGATCATGGCTTCGACCAGCAGGTAGAAGTAGGCCGGGCCGGAGCCGGAGAGCGCGGTGACCGCGTCCTGCTGCGATTCGGGCACCCGGATCGTCTGGCCGAGCGGCTTGAACATCTCCTCGGCCAGCGTGAGGTGCGCCCCGGTGGCGTGCGCGCCGGCGGAGATCGCGGTCATCGCCTCGTCGACCAGCGCCGGGGTGTTGGTCATCACCCGCACCACGGGGGTGCCCTCGGGCAACCGGCGGCTGAAGAAGCTGGTGGGCAGACCTGCGCAGAGCGAGATGACGAGCTTGTCGGCCGGCACCTTGGGGCCGATCTCGTCGAGGAGCGCGGCGGCGTCCTGCGGCTTGACCGAGACCGCGAGCACCGCGGCCTCGTCCACAGCGGTCAGGTTGTCGACCACCCGTACGCCGTACCGAGCGGTCAACTCCTCGGCGCGAGCGGGTCGGCGGGCGGTGGCCAGCAGCCGGTCCACCGGCCATCCCGAGCGCAGCAGCCCGGAGAGCATCAGCTCACCGATCTTGCCCGCGCCGATCACCGCGACCGTGTGCACTCCAGCTGACATGTCGGCCCGTACCCCCCTCGCCTTGGGTCGCGGGGGGGGGGGCCCCCCCGCCCCCCCCACCCCCGTTCACCCGTTCGGGTCAGACCTTGGCCTTGCCCAGGATGCGGTTCACTGTTGTACCGCATACCGGACACTTGCCCTTGGCCATGTTCATTCCGGTCTTCGAGACCTCGACGTGCCCCTCGAAGTCCCGCTTCTCCTTGCACTTCACGCAGTAACCGTTGTAGGTCGTCTGGGCCTGGTCGGCCACGGTGCCCTCCTCGTCTCGTCCGCCGGTCAATGCCGTTCCGGCGGGGTGCCCGGCGGCGGGCCACACGGGGCGCCGGCGCTGGGTCTCACTCCGCGGCCACCTTCGTGACCGCTGGTCCGCGGACCCTACCCAGGTCTGGGCAGTTCCATGTCAGCTGTGCATCGACACTGTGAGCAAGTCGACGTCGAGAGTGTGCATGGCGAAATAGGTCGGATAAGTCAGTTTGGCGGGGACACGCCGACCAAACCCTGACAGCCACCCGTGCGAGTGCCCCTGCGGCGGCATCCGGGGCGGTGATCACCTACGGTGGAGACGTGCCGAGCACCGGCGCCATCGGCGTTCACCAAGGGTGACGAGATGGCGCGATGGCGCTACGGTCAAGAAATTTTCGGGACGGCTGGCGACCAATCACCATTTTCCGGGCGCGTGTCGTGCGGTTGACTCTTGCGGACCCCTGGTCAGTGGGCATTAGCTTTCCTTCGTGACACGTAGTCGAGGCTGCGCGGGCCAGTGATGGCGGGGGCGCGCAAGCCGGTCGTCGAGGTGCGGCGCAGTCAGCGTCGACGACGCACGGTGTCCGCGTACCGTGACGGTGAGCGAGTGGTCGTCCTCATCCCCGACCAGTTCTCCCGTGCCGAGGAGAGCGAGTGGGTCGACCGGATGCTCGCCCGGCTCGCCGCCCGGGAGGGGCGCCTCGCCCGGTCCGACGACGAGCTGCTGGCCCGGGCCAATCGGCTCATCGATCTCTACCTCGCCGGATACGCCGCGAAGGCGGTGCCGGCCAGCGTCCGATGGGTCACCAACCAGAACGGCCGGTGGGGTTCCTGCACGCCGGCGGACCGCAGCATCCGCATCTCGCACCGCGTCCAGGAGATGCCCGACTGGGTGATCGACTACGTGTTGCTGCACGAGTTGGCGCACCTCATCGTGCCCAGCCACAACGCCCGGTTCTGGGCGCTGGTCGGTCGCTACCCCAAGGCGGAACGCGCCCGCGGCTACCTCGAAGGGGTCGCCGCCGCCTCCTCCTGCGCGCCGCTTCCCACCTGATCCACACCCCGCCCCGAGTCTCTGGACGCCGCGCGCCGAGATCCACTCGCCTTCCTGGGTGCCGCGCTATCCAGGTCTCCGGGACGCCGCGACTTCAATGAAAACCGAGTCGATCATGCAGCCGAGCCCCGCTCGTCGACGTGGTTCGGGATGGGTGGGGTGGCGGGCGCTAGGGTCGGGGGATGGCGCGACGGGTGGTGGTGGCGTTGCTCGGGCCGGTGCACTGGTCGCCGCCCGGCGTCGACCTGGCGCAGTGGCGAGCGGCGCTCGCGGAAGACGTCATCGACCTGTTCGCCACGCTCAACGAGGTGGAGGTCGCGGTCGCGGTGACTCCGGCCGACCGGGCCCTGGCCGATGCGCTGGTGTGGCCCGGTACGGCGGTGTACGAGGTGGCCGAGCCGACGCCGAACGCCGTGTTCGCCACGCTGACGGGGTACGACCAAGCGGCAGTGCTGGTCAGTGACGTGCCCGACCTGCCCGCCCTGACCGTCGGCAAGCTGCTCCGCCCACTCACCAGCCGGCCGGTCGCGGTGGCCCCGGTCGAGGGCGGCGGCCCGGGTCTGCTCGGGGTCGCGGTACGACTGCCCGCGCCGGACTGGCTGCCGACGCTGGAGCTGGACACCGCGACGCCGGCTGAGGCGCGCGCCAACGCCCCGCGCCCGGGTGACGTGGCCGTCACCACCGGCTGGCGACGACTGCGCGGCCCGGCTGACCTGGCCACGCTGGACCCGGCCTTCGAGGGTTGGGAAGCGACCCGCGCCCTGCTCTCCGGGTCGGGCCGACCCACCTGAACCGCCGCACCTGACGAACGCGCCCGGGTGCCCGCTGTCGATGACGCGGGCACCCGGAGCGCAGGCCGTCGACGCGTGGGCGTCAGGACCTGGTGTCGCCCTCGCCGTCGGTCTCGTCGGACGGACCGGGCTGACCCGACTGACCCGACGGACCGGGCTGACCCGACTGACCCGACGGACCGGGCTGATCAGACTGGCCAGGGGCCTTCTCCTCCACCCCGCTGGGGGCGGTGAAGTCGAAGCTGTCCAGCTCGCTGAGGTCCATGTCGTTCATCGCGAAGGCGACCGGGTCGGCGAAGTCGTCGTCCGACGGGAGCAGGTCCGGGTGGCCCCAGACGGCGTCGCGGCCCTCGATGCCACGGTGCTGGGTGAGCGCGGCCCAGAGCGCCGCGGCCTCGCGCAGTCGGCGGGGGCGCAGTTCCAGACCGACCAGCGCGGCGAAGGTCTGCTCGGCGGGACCGCCTGCGGCCCGGCGACGGCGGAACGCCTCGCCCAGCCGGACGACGTTGGGCAGCCGGTCGCTGGCGGCGCTGTCGACGACGTGGCACACCCAGCCCTCGACCAGGGCGAGTGCGGTCTCCAGGCGGGCCAGCGAGGCCTTCTGCGCCGGAGTGTCCTCCGGGGTGAAGATGCCCTCCAGGGCGATCGCCTGCATCGACTCGGGGTCGGTCGGGTCGACCCGGCCCATCGCCTCCTCGATCGCCTCCCGGTTGACCCGGATGCCCGAGGCGTACATCTCGACAGCGCTGAGCACATGCCCACGCAGCCACGGGACGTGCTGGAACAACCGCTGGTGGGCGGCCTCGCGCAGCGCCACGTAGAGGCGGACCTCGTCCTCGGGCAACTCCAGGCCCTCGCCGTACGCCCGGATGTTGGCCGGGATCAACGCGGCCGTGCCGGCCGGGCCGAGCGGCAGCCCGATGTCGCCGGCGGAGAGCACCTCCGCGGCGAGCGAGCCGAGGGCCTGGCCCAGCTGACCGCCGAACAGCGCGCCACCGAGGGAGGCCACCATCGACTGCATCGGGCCGAGCTGGGCGCGCGCCTCGGGTGGCACCAGGTCGCCCATCGCACCGACCATCCGGCTGGCGACGGGGTCGCACAGCTTGCGCCACACGTCCAGCGTCTTGAAGATCCACTCATTGCGGTTCCACGCAACGGGGTTCTGGATGCCGGAGGGCCACGCCGAGGCGGGCTCCAACCACAGGTCGGCGAGGCGCAGCGCCTCCTCGACCGCGTTGCGCTCGTACATCGACACCGCCGGGTCACCGGCGGCCGCGAGCTGGCTGGCTGCTACCTGCCGGGCCAGGTCCCAGTTGACCGGCCCGCTGCCCGGCGCCGAGAGCAGGTGCTGCAACTGCGACATGAACTGCTGCATCTGCGCGGGATCGTTGGGGTCTGGTGGTTGCCCACCCGGGAGCGCGAAACCGAACGGAATATCAGGCACGACATCTACGGTACGCGGACCGCGCCCCAGGTAGCCGCCGCTGGCGTTGCGCTGAGGGCGAAGTCGCGCACCGCATCCGGCGGGTGACCCGCAGCCGGTCGGTACGCTCTGCGGCATGAGACGTCGTGGCCTGACGGTCCTGCTCGGTGCCCTGTTCACCGCCCTGCTGAGCATCGGGGTGCTCCGGGTGCCGATTCCGTACGTGGTGCTGGGCCCAGGGCCGACGGTCAACACCCTCGGTACGACCGACGGTAAGGAGGTCATCCAGGTCTCCGGTCGGGAGACCTCGACCTCGGCCGGTCAGTTGCGGCTGACCACGGTGGGGGTGCAACCCAGTGTGCGGTTGCGGGGGGCGATCGCTGGCTGGTTCTCCGACGACGAGGCGGTGGTGCCGCGGGAGCTGGTTTACCCGCCGGGGGAGTCGACGGAGCAGGTCGAGCAGCGCAACGCCGAGGACTTCAAGGCGTCGCAGACCAGCGCGGAGACCGCCGCGCTGCGGGAGCTGGGCTTTCCGGTGCAGGTGGTCATCAAGACGGTGGCCGGGGACGGCCCGGCGGCCGGGGCGCTGAAGGCCGGCGATGTGATCACGTCGGTCGACGGCCAGCCGGTGCCGGTGGCCGCGAAGGTCACCGAGCTGGTCCGGGCCAAGCCGGCGGGCACGGCGTTGACCATCGGCTACACCCGTGACGGCGTGCCGGCCACCGCGACGGTGACCAGTCAGGAGCAGGACGGCCGACCGCGAATCGGTGTCGAGATCGATCAGCAGCAGCCACACCCGTTCACCCTCGGCATCGACCTGGGAGACATCGGTGGGCCGAGCGCCGGTCTGATGTTCGCCCTGGGGATCGTGGACAAGTTGACCCCGGCCGACCTCACCGGCGGCCAGATCATCGCCGGCACCGGCACCATCGACGACGAGGGCGCCGTCGGCCCGATCGGCGGGATCGCCCAGAAGCTGGTCGGCGCCAAGCGCGCCGGGGCGAAGGTCTTCCTGGTGCCGGCGGACAACTGCGCCGAGGCGGTCCGCAATCCGCAGCCCGATCTGCCGCTGTTGCGGGTGGGTTCGTTGGACGAGGCGATGACCGCTCTGGAGACGTTGCGCGCGGGTGGTCAGCCGACGCGTTGCTGACCGATGTGACCGTGCCCCGACACGCTCAGGAACACCCCGTACTCTGGGTGCCTGGTCGGAGCCGATCATATCGAGCGTGCGGAGCCAACAGTGGTCATGCGAAGCAGCAGCCCCCTCCCGAGGATGAGCCGGCGCGGGCGCGTCACCATCGCGGTCCTGGTCGGGGTGTTCGTGCTCTTCACCCTGCTCGGCTGGGGTGTCCAGGCCTGGACCGACTGGCTCTGGTTCGACGAGGTCCGCTACACCGAGGTCTTCACCGGCGTCCTGCTCACCCGGCTGGTGCTCTTCCTCGCCATCGGCCTCGGCATGGCGGTGATCGTCGGCGGCAACCTGTGGCTGGCCTACCGGTTGCGCCCGCGACTGCGTCCGCACTCGGTGGAGCAGGCGACCCTGGAGCGCTACCGGATGGTGCTCGGCCCGCGTCTCGGCACCTGGATCTCGCTGACCGCCGCGGTGGTCGGGCTCTTCGCCGGCCTCTCCGCGCAGAACCGGTGGAACCAGTGGCTGCTCTTCCGCAACGGCGGTGACTTCGGCATCAAGGACCCGGAGTTCGGGGTCGACATCGGCTTCTACGTCTTCCAACTGCCGTTCTGGCGTTACCTGCTCGGGGTCGCCTTCACCGCTGTGGTGCTGGCCGTGATCGGCGCGCTGGCGGTGCACTACCTCTTCGGCGGGGTCCGCCTGCAGGGCGTCGGCGACCGGATGAGCAACGCGGCCCGCGCGCACCTGAGCACCCTGGTCGCGGTCTTCGTGCTGTTGAAGGCGATCGCGTACGTGCTGGACCGGCGGGCCATGCTGCTGGAGTACAACGAGGGCGCCAAGTTGTACGGCGCCGGCTACGCCGACGTCAACGCGTTGCTGCCGGCGAAGGAGATCCTCGCCTACATCTCGATTGTTGTGGCGATCGCGATCCTCGTGTTCTCCAACGCCTGGATGCGGAACCTGGTCTGGCCGGGGATCTCGCTGGCGCTGCTCGGCGTGTCCGCGGTGGCCATCGGCGGCATCTACCCCTGGGCGGTGCAGACCTTCGAGGTCAAGCCGAGCGCCAAGGACAAGGAAGCGCCGTACATCCAGCGCAGCATCGACGCGACGCGGGCAGCGTTCGGGTTGGGGGCCACCGAGACGACCCCGTACGCGGCGAACAACCTCACCCCACCGGCGAACCTGGCCACCGACACCTCGGTGGTGTCGAACGTGCGACTGCTCGACCCGCAACTGGTCAGCGAGACGTACACCCAGCTCCAGCAGGTGCGTGGCTTCTACGACTTCGGCCCCAAGCTGGACATCGACAGGTACGGGGTGAACGGAAAGGTCTCCGACTACGTGGTCGGCGTCCGGGAGATCAACTACGGCGAGTTGACCGACCAGCAGAACACCTGGATCAACAGGCACACCGTCTACACCCACGGGTACGGGCTGGTGGCTGCCCCGGCCAACCAGGTGGTCTGCGGCGGGCAGCCGTTCTTCGTCTCCGGCTTCCTCGGCGAGAAGACCCAGGAGGCGTGCTCCTCGCAGACCGAGCAGATCCCGGCCAAGCAGCCGCGCATCTACTTCGGCGAGCGGATGGCGGCCGACGACTACGCGATCGTCGGCCAGGCCGACCCGAACAGGAAGGCCGAGTTCGACAGGCCGGTCGGCGACGGTGGCGGCGAGTCCTACACCTACACCGGTGAGGGCGGCGTCGAGATCGGCTCCTTCACCCGGCGGCTGCTGTACGCCATCAAGGAGCAGGAGTCGAACTTCCTGCTCTCCGAGGCGGTCAACAAGGACTCCAAGCTGCTCTATGTGCGTAACCCGCGCGACCGGGTGGAGAAGGTCGCGCCGTTCCTCACGTTGGACGGCGACCCGTACCCGGCGGTGGTGGACGGCCGGGTGCAGTGGATCGTCGACGGTTACACCACGGCGGCCACCTATCCGTACGCGGAGAAGGTCAACCTGCAGACCGAGACCACCGACGAGTTGACCAACCGGGGCACCTTCCAGCTGGCCCGCGAAGACGTCAACTACATGCGCAACTCGGTGAAGGCCACCGTCGACGCGTACGACGGCACCGTCAAGCTCTACGAGTACGACGACACCGATCCGGTGCTCAAGGCGTGGAACAAGGCGTTCGGTGGTGACCTGGTGCTGCCGAAGGCGGAGATCCCGGTCGAGCTGACCGAGCACCTGCGCTACCCGGCGGACATGTTCAAGGTGCAGCGCAACCTGTTGACCAAGTTCCACGTGACCAACCCGGGTGACTTCTACTCGGCCCAGGACTTCTGGCAGGTGCCAAACGTGCCGGACGCTCCGGACAGCGGCCAGAAGCAGCCTCCGTACTACCTGTTCACCCAGTTCCCGGGGCAGGAGAGCCCCCGGTTCCAGCTCACCTCGGCGGTCACCCCGAACGGCCGGCAGAACCTCGCCGCGCTGATCTCCGGGTCGTACGTCGAGGGGAAGCCCCGCCTGGAGGTGCTGGAGTTGCCGGACCAGACCCGGATCTCCGGTCCGGTTCAGGTGCACCAGCAGATGACCAACAACGCGAACATCCGTCAGCAGCTCAACCTGCTCTCCAGCAACCAGGCCCAGGTGCACTACGGCAACCTGCTCTCGTTGCCCTTCGCCGACGGGATGCTCTACGTCGAGCCGGTCTACGTGAAGAGCAACCAGCAGGACGCCTACCCGCTGTTGCAGAAGGTGCTGCTCTCGTACGGTGACGGCGGCTCCTTCGTGGCGCTCGCCGACAACATCAACGACGGCATCAAGCAGTTGGTCGAGCAGGGCAAGAAGGCCGGGCAGGGCACGTCGCCGCCGCCGACGACCGGGGGCAACCCGACGACGCCCACGCCGACGCCTTCGGGCACGGCGACGCCGGCGCCGACGGCGACCCCGAGCCCCGGCACCCCACCGCCGACCGGTGACCTGGCTGCCGCCGCGGACCGGGTGCAGACCGCTATCACCGAGGTCCGGGCCGCGCAGACGTCCGGCGACTTCGAGCGGTACGGGCGTGCGCTGAAGGCCCTCGACGAGGCGCTCACGGCGTTCCAGCAGGCGCAGCAGGCCGCTGGTGCGCCGGGTGCCAGCCCGAGTGCCGGAGGCTGACCCGCCACCGCACGCAGTTCCTCCCCGAGCCCCCGTCGTTCGGACCGCATCAGGTCCGAACGGCGGGGGCTCGGCCGTTGTCGTGATCTGTGCGTATCTGTCACGTCACCGACAGCACCCTCCACCTCCGCAACCTGCGACGCCGGTCCGCCGTCCTCAATGCAACGGGGTGGGGACGAGGGGGAACAGTCGTGCGGGACGCGCAGAGCTTCGATGACTTCTACCGCAGCACCGCTCGGCGGATGGTGCGGTACGGCTATGCGATCGCTGGCGACCACAGCGAGGCCCAGGACCTGGTGCAGGAGGCGTACACCCGGGCCTGGCGGCAGTGGGGGCGACTGTCGTCGCATCCGGCGCCGGAGGCGTGGCTGCGGCTCGTGGTGGCCCGGCTGGCCACCGACCGCTGGCGGCGCCTGCACCGTTGGCGGGTGGTGCTGAGCCGTACCGGACCACCGGCTGTCGCACCCCCGCCCAGCGAGGACGGGGTGCTCCTGGTCGGAGCGCTCCGGCAGTTGCCCGCCACGCACCGGCAGGCGCTGGCCCTGCACTACCTCTTCGACATGTCCGTCGAGGAGATCGCCCGGGAGACCGACGTCCCGGTCGGCACCGTGAAGTCCTGGCTGTCCCGAGGCCGGTCCCGGCTGGCCGCGCTGCTGCCCGACCTCTGCACCCTGGAGTTGGAGGCGAACGATGTCAGTTGAACTCTCTGCCCTGTACCGGTCGCTCAGCACCGTCGCGGACGGGTACGAGCTGACCCATCCCGAGTCGCTTCGACGGTTCGCCGACCGGCGGGCCCGGGCCCGGGTAGCCGGTTCGACGCTCGCGGTGGCGCTGCTCGTCGGCGGGGTTGCCGTCGGTGGCCGACTGGCGTACCCGGCGGACGGCGCCGCACCGCTGCCGCCGCCCGCCGACACCCCTGGCCCGCTGCCGACCGGGGCGACTGCGACCCCCCTGCCGTCGACGACACCGACTCCGGCGTCGACACCCTCGTCCCCGCCGCCGTCGCGGACCACCCCGAGCGGTACGCCGTCGCAGCCGGCCACCGGACCGGCGGCACCTCGACCGCCCACCTCGATCCCCGACCGCGCCTTCTTCGTGCTGGCGGCCCCGAATCGGACCGGACTGGAATCCTCGGGGGAGGGGCCGGCACTGCCGACGCTGTGCGGGACGCGCCTGCCCAGCGACTCGGCAATGGTCCAACGCCGTGGTCGCTACCTGGCCTACAAGTTGCCGGAGACGCCGACGGGGCACGTCCCGGACGGCAGCTACCGGCACACCATCACCATCTACCGGGCAGGCCGCGCCGACGACGCGTTGCGGGAGCTGCGGCAGGCCGTGCGCGGCTGCCCCGACCAGAAGCTGTCCGACGACAACAGGACGTGGCGGCAGCGGCTGCTGGCCTCGGGGGCGTACGGGGACGGGTCGGTGCTGTTCGAGATGCGGGCCCCGATGCCGGACGGGATGGGCGAGCCGGGTACGGAGGAGGTTCGGCTGGTCCGGGCGGTCCGGGTCGGCGACGTGGTGACGGTGCTCTGGGAGCAGGGTTGGGAGCACACGGCGGCCGTTCGGTCCCAGGTCGATGCGGACAGTCGACGGGCGGTCGCGGCGATCGAGAACTGGCTCGACTGACAACGGCCCAGGTCAGGGGTGTCGGCGAGTGCGGTATCGGCGTCGCTTTGCGGTGTCCCGGGTCGGTGCGCTACGGTTATCGAGCCGACGCGGGGTGGAGCAGCTCGGTAGCTCGCTGGGCTCATAACCCAGAGGTCGCAGGTTCAAATCCTGTCCCCGCTACGAGAGAAAGCCCGTCCCGGGAAACGCCGGGGCGGGCTTTCGGCATTGTCCGGCACGTTGGGCATCGTCGAGTACGGGCGCCCGCAGCGGTTGGTGACCCCGGTGATCATCGCTCGGAACGGGTGAGTTAGTCTTAACCAGTCGACGCGGGGTGGAGCAGCTCGGTAGCTCGCTGGGCTCATAACCCAGAGGTCGCAGGTTCAAATCCTGTCCCCGCTACCACTGAAAGTGATACGAGTCCGGCCCCCACAGTGTGGGGGCCGGACTTGTTTGGTGCCGCTGTCAGAACTGAGGGGCCCGGACGGGCCGGCACCTCGTCGGTGCCGGCCCCCCGGCGGGTTCTACCGCAGGCCGAAGGCCCGGGTGACGGTCTGGGTGACGCCGCCACCGTTGCGCTGCTTGGCGGTGACCCGGATCGACACGAAGTCGGCCCGGTGCGGCGCGTTCAGCGACGCCTGCCAGGTGCCCTTCTTCTCCCGCAGGTCCTGCCGCTGCCAGGTCGCCCCGTCGTCGTAGGAGATCTCCAACTCAAGTGACGACACGGCGTCCCGAGCCGCTGTGCTGCCCACCACCACGGGCGTGATCGAGAAGTCGGTTCGGCGCTTCGTCCGACCCGCGAAGTCCACGTCAGTTCCGTAGTCCAGTTGGACCAGCGGGATGGCCTGCACCTCAGTGCTGCCGCCGGAGACGAAGCTCCACTCGGTGTGCGTGGCGGTCGAGTACGGGCTGAACTCGGGCTTGCCAGTGGTCTCGACGACCAGTCGGTACGGCAGCTTCTCCGGCGACAGGTCACCAGCGCCGACCTCCGGCCAGCCGTCGAACCGGGTCAGCTGCTTGTCGCCCTGATAGAACGTGGCGATCTGCGACATGCTGGCCCCGCCGCTGTGGGCGGCGCCCGCGTCGCCGAACCCCTGGATGTAGGCGCTCATGGCCGTCTCACCACGGAACGGGATCTCGGTGCTGAGCAGCCGTGGCCGGGTGATCGGCCCGAACCAGCGGTCCTTCTGGACGCTGCCCGGCCGGTACGCGATGGCCTCCGTGTTGGACCGCGCCCAGTCGGCGACGTCGGCGTACTGCATCCACTTGATGCCGCCGCCTGCGGAGACCCAGTCGGTACGCGGCCCCGGCGCTACCGGCTCGAACGGGAACGGCCGTGCCGCCGCGTACTCGTACGGTGGGAAGTCCATCCGGGTCTCGCTGGACTGCTTCCCCGGGGGCGGGGAGAAGGTGAGATCGATCCGGGCGAGGTTGCGCGGGTCCGTCTTGGCGGACGGGTCCTTCGGCACCCCGCCGCTGTGGTAGTCCACCAGGTCGTACAGGTACTTCGCCCTGGGGTGGGCGACCACTACCAGTCGTACCGGGTTGCGGCCCGCGACGGTGATCTTCTGGATCAACGCCTCGCCCTCGTCCATGGTCACCGAGGCCACCGGGACCGGTCCGGGCGTCACCGCGTCGGGGTTGCCGTACCAGTCGCTCTTGCGACCGGCGCGGTCGTTGACCACGACGAGCATCGCCGCACCGGCGGTGTGCGCCGCCGCTGCCTGGTCCGTGGGGGTCACCGCGTCGTTGCCGCGGACGACCACTGCCTTGCCGCGGGCGGAGACGCCGGCGTAGTCGGCGGTGCCGCCGTCGCCCGCGAAGACGGCGTCCAGGCGCGAGGTGCCGTCGGGCAGCGGTGGGGAACCGGGCTGCGCGAGCGGGTGGCTGAGGTGCCGGCCGTGGTAGCTGATCGCCAGTGGCGTCTGCGCGGCGCGGATCCGGGTGGTGAAGACGAAGCTGCCCTTGCGCACCTTGTCCCTGGTCGGCAGGGCCCACAGGCTGTCGTAGGCGGCGCCCGGCCAGAACGTCTCGCGGAGGGCGCTCCAGTCGGTGGGTGTCGGCTCGCTCGAGGTGAAGGAGCGGTAGACGTCGATTCTGCTGTTGACGACGGCGGTCGGCTGGGGTGTCGCCACCTTCACCTGGCGGGCCCGCGCGGCGTCGAGTTCCACTACCCGGTTGGTCGTCAGGTCGACCTCGGGAGCGGTCAGCATCGCGAGCCCGAGGGAGCGGGGCCCGTGCAGACCCTCCACGTCCGCCGCCGTGACGACAGTGTAGGAGCCAGGTGCCAGGCGGGCGGTGAGCTTTCCGTCGGGCACCCACATGAAGGCGGAGCCGGTCTCGGCGTTGACGACCTCGACCTCGCCGCTCATGGGCCGGCCGGCGCGGTCCTTCAGGTGGATGGTGAGGTCGTACTTCTTGGACTCGACGGCGACCCCGACGGCCGTGTGCACCTCGCCGGCGGCGAAGCGGGCCGTGACCTGGGCTGAGTACCTGCCGGCGGGAAGGCCCGCCGGGGCCACCACGACGTCGACAGTCGCGCTGGCCCGAGCGGGCACCGTGACGCTGTCGGCGGTTGCCGTGAACGTCTGCGCGGGGGCGGAGCCGTTGTCGACGGAGAGCGCCAACGCGATCGGGCTGTCAGTGGTGTTGGTGTAGGTGATCGTCCGCTTGATGGGCTGTGGCGCGGTGCCCCAGCCGACGAGTCCGGCGTCCACCGACCCGGACGCGACGACCTGGTCCTGGTGGTACGCGGCGGCGACGTTCAACCGACCGCTACCGGCCTGGTAGGCGTCGTAGTCGGGCGTGCGGACGCTGGTGCTCATCAGCGCGTCCTTGATCTGCCGCGCGCTCCAGGTCGGGTGCTTCTGGACCAGCAGGGCGGCCGCCCCGGCGACGTGCGGCGCTGCCATCGAGGTGCCACTGTCGGCGTAGTAGTAGCCCTCACCCCAGGAGATGTGCTGCGAGCGTGCCGCCAGCACGTCCACCCCGGGAGCGGTCATGTCGGGCTTGAGGGCCTCGTCGTTCAGCCGGGGTCCGACGCTGGAGAAGCCCGCCAGGTGGTCGGAGGTGTCCACCGCCCCGATGGTCAGCGCGGCGTCCGCGGTGCCCGGCGCACCGAGGGTGTACGGATCTGGTCCGCTGTTGCCGGCGGCCACGACGAAGAGGGCACCCGTCTCGGCGGTCAGCTGGTTGACGGCCTGGCTCAGCGGGTCGTCCTGGGTGTGCCAGGCGCTCACGCCGAGACTCATGTTGATCACTTTGGCGTGCTCGGCCCGCGCCGCCCACTCCATGCCCGCGATGATCCCCGAGATGGACCCGCTGCCGTACTCGTCGAGGACCTTGCCGATCACCAGGTCGGCGTCGGGGGCCACGCCCCGTTCCCTGCCTCCGGAGGCGGCGCCCGTCCCGGCGACGGTGGAGGCGGTGTGGGTGCCGTGCCCGTTCCGGTCGATCACGTCCTGGCCGGGGATGAAGCTCCGCGAGGCCACCACCTGGTCGGCGAGATCCGGGTGGGTGGTGTCCACCCCGCTGTCCAGGACGGCGACCCGGACACCGCTGCCGGTGCCACCCGCGGCCCACGCCGCGGGCGCGCCGATCTGGGCGGTGGTGTCGGCCAGGGTGGCCTTCGCCTTGCCGTCGAGCCACACCTTGTCGACGCCGGCCGCGAAGGAGGGTGCCGGGGTGGCAGCGCTGCGACCGGTCGGCGACTGTCCATCGGTGAGGGCCGACCAGAAGTCAGCGGCCTGCGATCGGCGGGTGCGGATCGCCTCGCCGCGGACGGAGGGAAGCTCCAGCGTGGTCCGCGCGCCGGGCAGCGCGGTGCCGGTCCTGAGCTTCGCCGTACCCGTCGTGCGGGTGACGATCAGGGGGAGTTCGGCGGTCCGCGCGTCGTCGTAGCCCTGGGCGATGAGCTGGGTGACGTCGAACAGTTGCTTGTCGAGTCGACCGGTGGCGAGGTACGGCATCGCCTCGTCCGGGTACACGTAGGTGTCCCGACCCTCAGTGGAGACGCGTACGGAGCCGGTGGCGCCCGGGGCGCGCTTGACATCCACCGTTGGGGTTGCGCCGTGGACGCCCGGGGTCACGGTCACCCGGTCGCCGGTGATCAGCGTGACCGTGACGGGTGCGCGGTCCGCGTTGCCGCTCGGAGCGGGTTTGGTCGGCGGCGGTGGGGGTGGCGGGGCGCCGTGCGCCGCCGTGGGGGTGAGGAGGGCGGCGACGAGGGTGACGCCGACCGCTGCCGCCGCAGATCTTCGGGTGCGAGAGATCCGCGCACTGTCTACAGAGTTGAGCATGAGGCGAATCCGATCACCTCGAGAGATTCATGTAAAGATCATCATCTTTGCCGGGACGTTGCGAGCGCGTTGCGCCCCGCACGGAGAGCTTGCGGACCATCCGGTCCCGTGATTCGGCGTGGACCGACGTGCCGAGGTTGCGCGCTTCGGCGAGGATGGGCACATGTCTTCATTCGGTAAGTGGTGGGGCCGCCTGAGCGCGGTCTTCGGTGCGGTCGTACTGGCGGTCTTCGTACCCGTCGCGGCCTGGGCGTCCACGGGCACCGGCGAACTCGTGGTGGAGGCCGCCCGGCGGCGAGGCCGCAGCGGCTTCGGGGTGCTCCCGCTGCTCTGCTGCCTGGTGGTGGTCGCGATCGTCGTGTTCCTGGTGCTGCGGCTGATGCGCAACCGCCGGGGTGGCCCGCCGCGCTGACCGGGCCCGAGGCGTCGGCGGATCACCAGCGGCCGGCTCCGGGCCGACCGCCGGTGCTCACACCGCCAGAGCCGCGATGGCCTGGGACAGGAAGCGCGCGGTGGCCTCACGGGTGCCGTCGCGCTTGACGCGGATGCGCTCGGCGGCGGTGACCAGCAGGGTGCGCACCTTGGCGTGCCCCTTGGGCGGCGGCGCCGGCGCCGGCCCGAGCAGGTCGGCGATGCTGGCGCCGAACTCGGCGGCACGTCGCTGCGCCGGGTCGGTGATGCTGCCCTCTGCGTAGCGGCGGACCTGGGCACTGGCGTTCAGCCCACGTTCGTGGCCGAGAACGGCGCCGACCTCACCATTTGTGGTCAGAAAGTTGATCACGTCGGCGACCGCGTCCGGGTGGCGGGTGCCTCGGAAGCCCGCCCAGTACATCGACGCTCGCGCCCACTGAGCCCCCGGCGGGCCGGGAATGCCGACGATGCCCAACTCGGACTCGGTGAGTCGTTGCAGCTCCGGGAGCTGGTGCGACCAGGCGAAGGACGCCGCCGTCACCCCGTTCACCACCAGTTGCCGGGCCGGCTCGCCGCTGTCGGCCTGCTCGACCAGGGCCGCGCTCGGTGTGGCTCGGCCCCGGCGGGCCCGCTGCCACAACTCGAACCACGCGATCAGCTCGTCCGCGCCGAAGCCGAGCTGGTTGCCCCGGTAGAACTCGCCGCCCTGCGACCGCAACCAGAGCCAGAGCGCCCGGTAGTCGCCCGACCCGTCCATGGTGCCGGCCACCCGGCGGTCGCTGGCCTCGGTGACCTGCGTGGCCCAGGAGATGTAGTCGGCCCAGGTCATCCCGGCGCGGGGCTCCGGCATCTCCAGCTCCCGCAGCAGGTCCCGGTTGAACACCACCACGGCGTGGGTCTGCCCGGCGGCCACCGCCATCGTCCGCCCCTGCACAGTGCCGTAGCGGATCAGACCTTCCGGCAGGCCCCGAAGATCCAGGTGGTGGTCGGTGAGGTCGAGGATGACCTGACGTTGGGTGTACTCGGTCAGCATGGCGTCGTCGATCTGGATCAGGTCCGGTACGTTCCCGCCGCCCGCCTGGGTGGCCAGCCGGTCGTAGTAGCCGTCGGCGCCCTGCCAGGTGACCCGGAAGGTGACCCTGGGGTTGCGATCCGAGTAGAGCCGTAGCGCCTTCTCGGTGAGCTCGGCCCGCTTGGTGCCACCCCACCAGAAGACCGACAGCTCGACGGGCCCGTCCTGGGTCGAGGTGGCCGCGCCGTCGCTGCACCCCGCCAGCCCGCCGGACGCGAGCAGAGGTGCGCCGAGCAGCGCGCCGAGCAGTCGGCGCCGGCCCGGGTCGGCGCCGAGGCGGTCGAGCGGGGGTCGAACAACGGGCACGGTGCTCTCCTGGACCTACGGGGGTGGCGGTCGGACCATTCACGCAGGCAGCACACGAAGGTGTCAACGTCCGTCCGGTCACCCTCGGCCGGGTGGTCGAATCAGGCCCTTCCCATGTCGCGTGGTGTACTAGGGCGCGTGGAACTTCTGCACTCGGGCAAGGTCCGGGACGTCTACGCCGACGGCGACGACCTGATCCTGGTGGCCTCGGATCGCATCTCGATCTACGACGTGGCGCTGCCGACGCCGATCCCGGACAAGGGTCGTCTGCTCACCGCGCTCTCGCTGTGGTGGTTCGAGCAGCTCGCCGACCTCGTGCCCAACCACGTCATCTCGGCCACCGACGTGCCCGCCGAGTTCGCCGGGCGGGCCATCCGCTGCCAGCGGCTGGACATGGTCCCGGTCGAGTGCGTCGCCCGCGGTTACCTGACCGGCGGCGGCCTGCGGGAGTACGAGCAGACCGGCGCGGTCTCCGGCGTGCCACTGCCGCGAGGGCTCGGCGAGGCGTCGATCCTGCCCGAGCCGATCTTCACGCCGTCGAGCAAGGCCCCGGCGGGCGAGCACGACGAGCCGATCACGTACGACGACGTGGTGGACAAGGTGGGTCAGGCCACCGCCGAGCGGCTGCGGCAGATCACCGTCGACATCTACCGGCGCGGCGCCGAGTTGGCCGCCGACCGGGGCATCCTGGTCGCCGACACCAAGATCGAGCTGGGTTGGGCGCCGGACGGCACCCTGGTCCTCGCCGACGAACTGCTCACCTCCGACTCGTCGCGGTTCTGGCCGGCCGAGTCGTACCAGCCGGGCCGGGTGCAGTTCTCCTACGACAAGCAGTACGTGCGGGACTGGGCCACCGGCAGCGGCTGGAACAAGCAGGCCCCCGCCCCGGACATGCCGGCCGAGGTGGTCGAGGCGACCCGGGCTCGCTACATCGACGTCTACGAGAAGCTCACCGGCAACCGCTGGGAGTGAGTGACCGCCGGACCGGCGTCACTCCACCCAGTCGAGGGTGCGCTGCACGGCCTTGCGCCACTGGCGCAGCTCCTTCTCGCGCAGGTCCGCGGCCATGGCCGGCTCCCACTGGGCGTCGGAGCGCCACTGCGCCCGCAGGGTGGCCAGGTCCGGCCAGAAGCCGACCGCCAGACCGGCCGCGTACGCGGCGCCCAGGCAGGTGGTCTCGGTGATCCGGGAACGGACCACCGGCACGTCGAGCACGTCGGCGAGGAACTGCATGAGCAGGCCGTTCGCTGTCATCCCGCCGTCCACCCGGAGACGGCGCAGCGCCACGTCCGAGTCGGCGTTCATCGCGTCGACCACCTCGCGGGTCTGCCACGCCGACGCCTCCAGCACCGCCCGCGCCAGGTGCCCCTTGGTGATGTAACCGGTCAGGCCGGCGATCACCCCGCGGGCGTCGCTGCGCCAGTGCGGGGCGAACAGCCCCGAGAACGCCGGCACCACGTAGCAGCCGCCGTTGTCGTCCACCGTGCTGGCCAACTCTTCCACCTCGGCGGCCGTGGAGATCAGCCCGAGGTTGTCACGCAGCCACTGCACCAGCGAGCCGGTGACCGCGATGGCGCCTTCGAGGGCGTACGCCGGTGGTTGGTCCTTGATCCGGTAGGCGACAGTGGTGAGCAGGCCGTGCGTCGACGGGACCGGGCTGGCGCCGGTGTTGAGCAGCAGGAAGCTGCCGGTGCCGTAGGTGCACTTCGCCTCACCCGGCTGGAAGCAGGTCTGCCCGAACAGGGCGGCCTGCTGGTCGCCGAGCGCACTGGCCACCGGCACCCCGGCGAGCACCCCGCCGGCAGTGCCGTACACCTCGGCGGAGCAGCGGATCTCCGGCAGCATCGCCGCCGGAACACCCATCGCGTCCAGCAGCTCCGGGGCCCAGTCCAGGGTCGTGAGGTCCATCAGCATGGTCCGGCTGGCGTTTGTCACGTCGGTGACGTGCTCGCCGGTCAGCTTCCAGATCAGCCAGCTGTCCATGGTGCCGAAGAGCACCTCGCCGCGCTCGGCGCGCCCGCGCAGGCCGTCGACCTCGTCGAGCAGCCAGCGCAGCTTCGGCCCGGCGAAGTAGGTGGCCAGCGGCAGGCCCGTGCGGGCCCGGAACCGCTCCTCGCCGTACGCCGACGCAAGCTCGCACAGCAGCGGCCCGGTCCGGGTGTCCTGCCAGACGATGGCGTTGGCCACCGGGCGCCCGGTGGCCCGATCCCAGACGACTGTGGTCTCCCGCTGGTTGGTGACGCCGACTGCGGCCAGCCCGGACGCGTCGGTGCCGGCGGCCCGCAGCGCCTCGGCGACCACCTGCTCGACGTTGTCCCAGATCTCCTCGGCGTCGTGCTCCACCCACCCCGGTCGGGGGAAGATCTGCCGGTGCTCGCGCTGGGCCACGGCGACGATGTCCCCGGCCCGGTCGAAGACGATGCACCGCGAGGAGGTGGTGCCCTGGTCGATGGCGGCGACGTACTGGGGGGTCACCGCAGCACCGTACCCGGACGGCGGCGCGGCGCGACAGGCGTCACGGCGGGTTCCGGCCCGCCGCCGTCGGCGGCCGTCCGCTTCCCCTACGATGTGCGAACGTGCGCGACATCGCAGTTTTCAGTGGAACCGCCCATCCCGACCTGGCTGCCGAGATCTGCGCCCACCTGGGGGTGCCGCTGCACCCGGTGCGGGTCTCCCGGTTCGCCAACGACTGTCTGGAAGTCCAGTTGCAGGCCAACTGCCGGGAGCGGGACGTCTTCCTGATCCAGCCGTTGGTGCCGCCGGTGCAGGAGCACCTGGTCGAGCTGCTGCTGATGATCGACGCCGCCCGGGGCGCCTCCGCCGGTCGGATCACCGTGGTGCTGCCGCACTACGCGTACGCCCGGTCGGACAAGAAGGACGCGCCACGGATCTCGATAGGCGCGCGGCTCGTCGCCGACCTGCTCACCTCGGCCGGGGCGGACCGGGTGCTCGCGATGACCCTGCACTCGCCGCAGGTGCACGGCTTCTTCAGCGTCCCGGTGGATCACCTGCACGCGCTGCGGGAGCTGGCCACCCACTTTCGGCGCTACGACCTCAGCAACACAGTGGTGGTCTCGCCCGACCTGGGCAACGCCAAGGAGGCCGCTGCCTTCGCCCGGCTGCTCGGCACGCCGGTCGCGGCCGGGGCGAAGCAGCGGTTCAGCGACGACCTGGTCAAGATCAGCGCGGTGATCGGCGACGTGACCGACCGGGATGTCATCGTGCTGGACGACGAGATCGCCAAGGGCAGCACCGTGGTCGAGCTGATGGAGCATCTGCGCGGCCTGAAGGTCCGGTCGATCCGGCTCGCCTGCACGCACGGGCTCTTCTCCGGCGACGCGTTGCAGCGGCTCAGCGACCAGGACGGCGTCCTGGAGATCGTCTGCACCAACACGGTGCCCATCCCGGCCGAAAAGCGCGTCCCCAAGTTGCAGGTCCTGTCGGTGGCCCCCGCCCTGGCCGAGGCGACCCGCCGAATCCACAACGGAGAATCCGTCTCCGCCCTCTTCGCCTGACCCGCCCCCGCGCCCTCCCGCCCCCTCCCGCCCCGTCACCCCGCGCCCGCGCGATCTTGCGGTTTCTGTCGCGACGAAAGGGATATTCCACTCATCTTGACAACAGGAATCGCAAGATCGCCGGAGCGACGGGCGACGGGCGAGGGCGAGGCTGAGTGGGGGTTAGCGCGGGGTGTGGTTTTGGGTGGTTAGGCCCGTCGTGATGCGGACGGTGGTGCCGGCGGTGCCGGTGACGACCTCCATCGCGTCGGTCAACTCGCGGGCCAGCCAGAGGCCCCAGCCGCCAGCGGTGTCCGGGGTGGGCCGAGTGCGGTCGCCCAACCGTTGCGGGCTGATCCCGTGCCCGTGATCGGCGACCTCGCAGACCAGCACACCGGACTCGTGCCAGAGCCGCAGCCAGCCGCGCCCGCCGCCGTGTCGCACCGCGTTGGTGATCAATTCATTGATCGCGAGCACGAAGTCGTCCAGCCGTTGGCCGCTGAGGCCCGAGGCGTGCGCGCAGGAGGTGACCGAGTGTCGAATCTCGGTCACCTGGGCCTGGTCAAAGGCTTCGGCGATCAGGAGGGCAGGTTCGATGGGCACAACCGTACGCGGTGCGTGCGGATCTGCGTTCGTCATGGGCCCGTCCCGGCGGCGCATCTCGGAGTATTTCGCGGCTTTTCCACCGTACGTCAGGGTTTCCCGAACCGCACTCGCTGCTCGCCGTGTACCGGCCCGGTTGTGGCATCCTGACCGCCATGCCGTCGCCGCCGGGTGGGTTCGAGGTGCCGCTGTGGCGTGCGCTCACCGTGTTCAGGCTGGCCTCCCTGGCGTACGTCTGCGCGCTCGCGGTGCGCGACGCCGACCGGTACGCCCACCCGTACGCCGTCGGCGCCCTGATCCTTCTGATGATCGCCTGGACCGGCGCGACAGCGATTGGGTACGCCCGACCGGCCTGGCGGCGCTGGCCGCTGCTGCTGGCCGACCTCGGGGTGGTAGTGGCCATCGTGCTGGCCACCCCATGGGCTGTCGGCCGGACGGCGCTCACCCAAGGCGTACCCACCCTGGGGGTGGCCTGGATGGCCGGCCCGGTGCTGGCCTGGGCCGTCTCCGGTGGCCGGCGGCGGGGCACTGTCGCCGCGCTGCTGGTCGCCGGCGCGGACCTGGCCACCCGGGAGCGGATCGGCCAGTCCTCGTTCACCGGGGTGATCCTGATGCTGCTCGCCGGAGTGGTGGTCGGGCACGTTGCCCGGCTCGCGGTGAGCGCCGAGGAGCGGTTGCAGCGCGCGGTGGAGCTGGAGGCCGCCACCAGGGAGCGGGAGCGGCTGGCCCGGGACATTCACGACTCGGTGCTCCAGGTGCTGGCGCTGGTGCAGCGGCGCGGCGCCGACCTGCCCGGTGAGGCCGGCGAGCTGGCCCGGCTGGCCGGCGAGCAGGAGGTTGCCCTGCGGGCGCTGATCGCCGGCGCCGGCCCGGCCGCCGCGAGCCTCCCGGACGGCGGCGAGGCGGTGGACCTGCGGACCCTGCTCGGCCGGTACGCCTCGGGGGCGGTGGCGCTCTCCGCCCCGGCCACCCCGGTGCCGCTGCCCCGCCGGGTGGCCGGAGAGTTGGCCGCCGCGACCGGCGCGGCCCTGGACAACGTGGGGCGGCACGCCGGCGGACGGGCCTGGGTGCTGATCGAGGACGAGGGGGCGACGGTGACCGTGTCGATCCGCGACGAGGGGCCGGGCATCCCGGACGGTCGGCTGGACGAGGCGGCCGCCCAGGGTCGGCTCGGCGTGACCCAGTCGATCCGGGGCCGGGTGGCCGACGTGGGCGGCACTGTCCGGATCGTGTCCGGCCCCGAGGCGGGCACCGAGATCGAGCTGAGCGTGCCGAGGTCACCGCGGTGAACCCGATCCGGGTGATGGTGGTGGACGACCATCCGATGTGGCGGGAGGGCGTGGCCCGCGACCTGACCGAGGCCGGTTTCCTGGTGGTGGCGACCAGCGGCGAGGGACGACAGGCCATCCGGGTGGCCGCCGCCGCCCGGCCCGACGTCGTCGTCCTCGACCTGCAACTACCCGACATCTCCGGCGTCGAGGTGATCCTGGGGTTGCGCGCGGCACTGCCCGCCGTACGGGTGCTGATGCTCAGCGCCAGCGGCGAACAGCAGAGCGTGCTGGACGCGGTGAAGGCCGGGGCCACCGGTTACCTGGTGAAGTCGACAGCGCCCGCCGAGTTCCTGGAAGCGGTGCACCGCACCGCGGCCGGCGACGCGGTCTTCACCCCCGGCCTGGCCGGGCTGGTGCTCGGCGAGTACCGCCGGCTGGCCGCCGGACCGGGGCGGGGGACCGGCCCGGCCGGCGCTGCCGAACCCGCGACGCCCCAGCTCACCGAACGGGAGACGGAGGTGCTGCGGCTGGTGGCGAAGGGGATGTCGTACAAGCAGATCGCCCAGCGGCTCGGCCTGTCGCACCGCACGGTGCAGAACCACGTGCAGAACACCCTGGGCAAGCTGCAACTGCACAACCGGGTCGAGCTGACCCGGTACGCCATCGAACGCGGTCTGGACGACTGAGCGGACGTCAGACCGAGCGCGGCGGCTCTGTCTCGTGGATGGCCAACTCCTCGGCTGTCGCTCCGCCCCCGGCCGATCCGGCGTCGTACGCCACCGAGTCGGTCTCCTGGTCGGTGTGCGACCCCTCGTCCGGTTCCACCAGTCGGCCCACAGTGGCGTCGGCCACCGTGCCGAGCTGACCGTGGTCGTAGAGGGAGACCGGTGAGTTCGGGTCCGAGGTCGGCCCGGGATCCATCACGTCGGCGTCCAGCTGAGCCTCCGCCGCGGCTTCCAGGTTGTCCGCCTCGAAGGCGATCTTCGGGTCGATGGTGCCGGCCAGCGGGTCGTCCGCCGGGCGCTCGTAGACCTCGCGGTCGAGCTTGTAGTCCAACGACTCACCGTCGAGCTGCTCCTCGGCGGTCGTTCCGAACCGGTCCACCGCCACCGGCGTCCGATCGCCGGGCAGTTGGGCCGGGTCCGGGCCGTCCGCCTCGCGCCCGGTGAGGACGTCGTCGTTGGCGGTCGAGTCGTCATCGGCGGTGTCGGGCAGCCCTTGCGCCTCGGTGTCGGACAGGGGGGTCGGGTACTCGTTGTCGCGCATGTCTGATCACTACCCGCTGCCCTGCCGCCATAACCGGGCGGCCTCCGGCGGTACGTCGCCGAACCGGGCGCCGATGGCGAAAGCCCCCGTCAGGCGGCCTCGTCGTCGGGATGCAGCACACACCAGACGACCTTGCCGTCCGGTACGGCGCTGCTGCCCCAACGACGGGTCACCGTGTCGATCAGCAGCAGGCCCCGGCCGCCGGCACGGTTCGGCGGGGAGATCCCGGCGAAGGTCGGCTGACGCGGGGAGTGGTCGCGAACCGCCAGGTGCAGGGTGGCCTCCTGAGGCGCCAGCCGAACCGTCATCGGGGTCCGGGCGTGCGCCACCACGTTGTTGACCATCTCGGTGATCGCGATGCACGCCGGGTCGGTGAGCGTCGGCATGCCCCAGCGCTCGCAACCGGTGGCGACCAGCTCGCGCGCCTGCCGGGCCGCTCCCACCGCCGGAGCCAGTTCGGCGGTGAGCACCGCCGCCAGGGGTGTCGCCGCCACAGCGGCCAGCGCCCCGTCGAGCGTCGGCCAGGCCGGCACCCCGGCGAGCGCGGCGTCCGGGCGGGCGGGCCCGTCGACCGCCGGGTCACACAGCAGCAGGTCCGCGGCGGGCCAGTCGGCGACCTCCCGGCGTACGTCGGCGAAGACGCCGCGCCCGGCCGGGTCGACGACCCGCAGGCCGGTCACGTCGGCCACCACCGGGCCGGGCCGGGCCAGCAGACGGGCGAGCAGCGCGCCGCGTACCGCCTCGGCGCCGGCGGCATCGAGCACACCGGTCAGCCGGACCACCGCTGACGACTCGTCGATTTCCACGAGACAGCTCGGCATGATCGCCCCATTGTGCGCGCCGGTGACGGTCAGCGCATTCGGGCGCTCGACATCGGCCATCAGCGGTCCGACCGGGAGCGGCGGTTGATGGCCGCCAGGGTGCCGACAGCGGTGCCGGCGGCGGCCAGACCGAACGCGGCGGTCATCCGCACCAACTGTCGCCGCCGACCGTGCCAGCCACCGTCCTGACGCGCCTGGGCATCGGGGTGGAACACGTTACCGCTGCTGTCCACCCGGGCGCCCGGGCCGAACTGGGTGCGGTGGGCGTACCAGCCGAGGGTGCGCTCGACCAGCGCGGGTGCCAGCCGCCACTGCAGGCCGATCAGCCGGGCCGCGCCGCCGGCGTACGCCTCGCGGCGGGGCCGGCGCAGCAGCCGGACGATGGTCTCGGCGACCACCTCCGGCGGGTAGATCGGAGGAGGCGGCACCAGTTCCCGGCCGCTGTGGTTGCCGGTGTGCCGGAAGAAGGGGGTGTCGATAGTGGCCGGCAGCACTGTGCAGACGGAGATGTGACCGCGACCGGTGACCCGCAGCTCCTGTCGGACGGTGTCGGCCAGCCCGCGGATGCCGTGCTTGGTGGCGTTGTACGCCGACTGGTACGGCATGGCCACCTCGGCCAGCACCGAGGCGTTGTTGACCAGCACACCACCACCGGCGGCGCCCAGGTAGGGCAGGGCCGCCTTGATGCCGTGTACCGCCCCGAGCAGGTTGACCTCCAGCACCCGGCGGAACTCGGCGACCGGGATCTCGTCGAACAGCCCCACGGCGCTCACCGCGGCGTTGTTCACCCAGGCGTCGATCCGGCCGAACTCGGCCGCCGCCTGCTCGGCCAGCCGCCGCACCGACTCCAACTCGGTGACGTCGGTCGGTACGACCAGAGCGCGCCCGCCCAACTCCCGGCAGCGCTGCGCGACCTGTAGCAGGGCCGGCTCGCTGCGGGCGGCCAGCACGACGGCGGCACCCCGGCGGGCCAGTGCGTACGCGGTCGCCGTGCCGATCCCGCTGGACGCGCCGGTGATCACCACGGTCGAATCGTCGAGACTGCGGGTCAGCGGCATTCCTGAGCGGTACCCCCGGCCGGGCCTGGTCACACCGACGACGGCTTGTCGATCATCGTCGAACCGTGCTGTCGCGTGTCGCCTGTGCTTGCCGTGGCGCAAGTGTCGGTGGCACCTGCGCTGACTCTTCCTGATCTGCCAGGTTTCGGCTCAGCGTCGCGGGGTTAATGGGACGCTCTGACCGGGAGGACCACCGCCGAGGAAAGATCGCAGGGAGGTGACCCATGCGCGTCGGCCTCGTCTGCGCGCACGCCAGTTCCTACCGCCACGCCGACGGCCCGCCGGTCGGCACCCGACAGCACACCGCGAGGGTCGCCGCCGAACTGGCCGAGCGAGGCCATGACGTCCGGCTCTACGTGCGCCGGGACGACCCGACGCTACCGGCGACGATGAACGTCGACGGCTACCAGGTGCACCAGGTGCCCGCCGGCCCGCCCGCCCCACTACCCACCGTCGAGCTGATCCCGCACGTGACGGAGGTCGGCCGCTGGCTGGCCGACGAGTGGTCGGGTTCCTGGCGGCCCGAGGTGGTGCACGGGCACTACTGGGTCGGTGGGCTGGCCGCCGCGCACGCCGTTCGGGAGACCGACATACCGGTGGTGCAGACGTTCCACTCGCTCGGCATCGAGCAGCTGCGTCACCTGGGAGGCCACTACGACGGGCCGGGCCAGCGGATCACGCTGGAGCGCGCGTTGACCCGGGCGGTCGACATCGCCGTGGCCCAGTCCAACGACGAGGTCGACGAGCTGACCCGGATGGGTCTGCAACGCAGCTCTGTCGCGTTGGTGCCGGCCGGCGTCGACATCGACCTGTTCCACCCCGACGGCGAGGCAGCACCCCGCGAGCAGCGGCCCCGCATCCTCTCGGTGGGCTCGCTGTCCGCCGGGCACGGCCAGGAGGACCTGATCCGGGCGATGCGGTTGGTCGGTGACGCCGAGCTGGTGATCGCCGGTGGGCCGTCGGCCGACCAGTTGGCCAACCACGCCGAGGCGCGACGGCTGCGCGAGCTGGCCGAACAGCTCGGCGTCGTCGACCAGGTACGGCTCGTCGGAGCGGTGCCGCACGACCAGATGGCCACCTGGTACCGGTCGGCGGACGTGGTCGCCTGCACGCCGCACTACTCCTCGGCCGGGCGGGTCTCGCTGGAGGCGATGGCCTGCGGGGTGCCGGTGATCGGCTACGCGATGGGCGGCCTGGCGGACGCCGTCGTCGACGAGGTCACCGGCCGCCTGGTTCCCCCAGGTGACGTACGGGCACTCGGAGTGTCGATGCGCCGGCTGCTCGCCGACAACGCCGGCCGGTTCGCGTACGGGCACGCCGCGGTGGACCGGGTGCGCAGCAGCTACACCTGGGAGCGGACCGCCGGTGCGTTGGAGCGCCTCTACGAACGGGTGGTGAGCCGCCGCAAGCCGGTCGAGGCCTGAGTCGGCGGTGCCGCGACACCTCTGCAGTGGCGCGGTGCCGGACGGTCAGCCCGGCCGGCCGGCACCGACCATCGCGGGGTCCCGACGGCGTGCCACCGAACGGTGTTGCTGCGGTTCGGCGTACCGGGTCAGGCCGATCACCGCGGCCAGGGTGACCAGAAAGCCGACAGCGGCCAGCCACTCCCGCCCCGGCCAGATCTTGTCGTTGAGCAGCAGCAGGCCGACGATCGCGGCCGGCACCGCGCCGGCGGCGTCCATCGCGGCGACAGCGGCGGTCGTCGAGCCGCGCTGCATGGCCAGACCGAGCAGCAGCTGACCCACTATCGAGTGGGCGATCAGCAGGTAGAACAGCGGGTCGGCGAGGAACGCCTCGGCGGACGGCGCGGACGCCAGTGGTCGGGCGGCGACCGCGGCCGAGCTGAACGCCAGCCCGGCCAGTGAGCCGAGGGCCACCGAACCCGGCGCCCCGTGCAGCCGGACGGCGAAGAAACCGAGCACCGCGATCACGCCCAGCGCCACCAGCAGGGCGATCGAGCCGGCGGTGCCGAGCTGCTTCGACGGCGCCGGCCGGGCGGACAGCACCAGCGCGGTGATCCCCGCGAAGAGCAGCGCCAGCAGCACCACCTCCGCCGCCGGCAGCCGCCACTTCAGCACCAGCACCCCGAGGATGGCGGTCACCCCGAGCCCGGCGGCCACGCTGGCCTGCACGAGGAACAGCGGCAGGTCCCGCCGAGCCAGGAAGGCGAGCACGAAACCGCCGATCTGACAGCCGAGGCCGACCAGGTACGTCCGGTGCCCGGCGAGGCGCAGCAGCAGGCCCGGATCGAAGGTGTGGTGGACAGTGGTGCGGGCCGCCGCCACCGACTGGAGCAGGTTGGCGAAGCCGTACGCGACGATCATCGCCGCGAGAAAGCACCAACCGGAGGAGACCACCTGGCGAGGATAGAGGTTGCCGGGGGTCAGCGCTCGGCTGGTCGATTGAGGCGGGCGAGGATGTCGGCGTGCAGCACACCGTTGGTGGCCACCACGCTGCTGTCGGTGCCCGGAGCGCCGGTGGGGGCCGGTTGTCCGGCCAGATCCGTGACCGTGCCACCCGCCTCCGTGACGATCGGAACCAGCGCCGCCACGTCCCACAGCGACAACTCCGGCTCGGCCATCACGTCCAGTGCCCCCTCGGCCAACAGCATGTAGCCGTAGAAGTCGCCGTACGCCCGGTTGCGCCAGCTGTCCCGCATGAGGTCGAGCACCGCGTCGAGCCGCCCGGCTTCCTCCCACCCGTTCAGCGACGAGTAGCAGAAGCTGGCGTCCGCGATCCCCCGCACCGCTGACACGCCGATCCGCTCGCCGGCCGCGGGGCCCGGCCCGGCGTACGCGCCCGCACCCGCGCTGGCCCACCAGCGTCGTCCGAGCGCCGGCGCGGACACCACGCCGACCGCCGGCCGGTCGCCGTCGTAGAGCGCGATCAGGGTGGCCCAGATCGGCACGCCACGGACGAAGTTCTTGGTGCCGTCGATCGGATCGATGATCCACCGGCGACCGTTCGGGTCGGCGGACGACTGCGCGCCGTACTCCTCACCGAGCAGCCCGTCGGCCGGTCGGTGCTCGGCCAGCAGGGCACGGATCTCCCGCTCCACCGCGGTGTCCGCGTCGGAGACCGGGGTCAGGTCGGGCTTCGCCTCGACGCGCAGGTCGAGCGCGCGGAACCGGGCCGTGGCAATGGCGTCGGCCCGGTCGGCGAGCAGGTGGGCGAGGGCGAGGTCGTCGGCGTACCCGGTCATGCCGGCAACCTAGCCCACGCCCTTCGGGTCACTCGTCGGGGCCGCGCCGGTCACCCTCGCCGGGGCCGCGCTGGTCGCTGTCGCCGCGCGAGTCACCCTCGCCGGCCCGGGAGGCGAGCAACCGACGGTACGAGGCCAGCCGGCGCGGGTCGGCCTTACCGGCGGCCACCCAGGCGTCCAGCCCACAGTCGGCCTCGTCGGCAGTGTGAGGGCAGTTCGGTGGGCAGTCGACGGTGCCCTCGACCAGGTCCGGAAAGCCGTGCAACAGGCTGTCGGCCGAGACGTGCGCCAACCCGAAGCTGCGGATGCCGGGGGTGTCGATGATCCAGCCCGGATCGGTGTCGATCCCGGGCACCGGTGGCAGCCGCAGTGCCACCGCGCTGGTCGAGGTGTGCCGGCCCCGGCCGATCGCGCTGACCACGCCGACCGCGCGCAGCGCGTCCGGAACGAGGCGGTTGACCAGCGTCGACTTGCCCACGCCGGAGTGCCCGACCAGCACCGACACCTTGCCGCTGAGCAGCGCACGGAGCGCGTCGAGGTCGGAGTCGGGGCGGTTGAGCACGTACGGCAGCTCCAGCTCGGTGTAGTAGCCGAGCACCTCCTCCGGCCCGGCCAGGTCGGCCTTCGTGAGGCAGAGCAGCGGCTCGACGTCCGCGTCGTACGCGGCCACCAGGCAGCGGTCGATGAACCCGGTGCGCGGCGGTGGGTCGGCCAACGCGCTGACGATCACCAACTGGTCCGCGTTGGCCACCACGACCCGTTCCAGCCGACCCTCGGCGGTGGTCTCGTCGTCGTCGGCGGTGCGACGCAGCACCGAGCGACGTTCGGCGATCCGGACGATGCGGGCGAGCGCGCCCTCCGCGCCGGACGTGTCGCCGACCAGGCTGACCCGGTCACCGACCACCACCGACTTGCGGCCCAACTCGCGGGCCCGCATGGCGGTGACAGTGGGCAGCTCGGCGCCGACGACGCCGCGTTCGGCCCCGGAGAGCACGCAGGTGTAGCGCCCCCGGTCGACGGCGATGACGAACCCGTCGACCGCGTCGGCGTGCTGGGGGCGGGTGCGCGTACGCGGGCGCGACGATTTTCCGGGCCGGACCCGCACGTCGTCCTCGTCGTACTCCCGCCGTTTGGTCGCCAGGACCTGTCCTCTTCTCGCGTCAGCTCTTGCCGGTCACCATCGCTGACCATAGTGCCGGGAACTCGGGCATGGTCTTGGAGGTACACCCCACGTCGTCCACCTCGATGCCCGGAACCGCCAGCCCGGCCACCGCGGCGGCGTGCGCCATCCGGTGGTCGTGGTAGGTGCGGAAGATGCCGCCCCGCAGGGGTCGGGGCCGGATCTCCAACCCGTCCGGTGTTTCGGTGATGTCCGCCCCGAGCCCGCCGAACTCGCGCGCGAGCGCGGCTAGCCGGTCGGTCTCGTGGCCACGGATGTGCCCGACGCCGGTGAACACCGACGGCGAATCGGCCAGCATGGCCAGCGCGGTCAGCACGAGGGTCAGCTCGCCGACGTCGGAGAGGTCGGCGCTCAGACCGTGCACCACGCCGGTGCCACGGACGGTCAACCCGTTGGTGGAGAGGGTGACCTCGCCGCCCATCCGCTGTAGCAGCGAGCGGAGTTTCTCGACCGGCTGCGCGCTGCTGTGCGGCCAACCCTGCAAGGTGACCTCGCCGCCGGTGACCATCGCGGCGGCGAAGAACGGCACTGCGCCGGAGAGGTCCGGTTCGATGTCCCAGCCGCGCCCGGTGAGTGGGCCGGGCTCGACGGCCCAGACGTCGGGGGTGCTGTCGTCGACCGCCGCGCCGGCGGCCCGCAGCATCCGCACCGTCATCCGCAGGTGCGGCGCGGAGGGGACCGGGGGGCCGACGTGGCGCACCACGACGCCCCTGTCGAAGCGCGGGGCGGCCAGCAACAGCCCGGAGACGAGTTGACTTGAGGCGGACGCGTCGATCACGACCTCGCCGCCGGTGACCCGGCCGGTGCCGAGCACTGTCAGCGGCAGGCTGCCGGTGCCGGTGACGTCGATCCGGACGCCCAGCGAGCGCAGCGCGCCGACCAACGGGCCGAGTGGGCGGGTGCGCACGTACGGGTCACCGTCGAAGGTGACCTGCCCGTCGGCCAGGCCCGCCACCGGTGGCACGAACCGCATCACGGTGCCGGCCAGCCCGACGTCGACGTGGGCGGGGCCGGCCAGCGGGTGCGGTCGGACCAGCCAGCGCTCGTCGTCGCTGATCGAGACGTGCGCGCCCATCGCCCGCAGGCCGGCGGCCATCAACTCGGTGTCGCGGGCGCGCAGTGGCCGGGCCAGCGTCGACGGGCCGGCGGCCAGCGCGCTGAGCACCAGGGCCCGGGCGGTCATCGATTTGGAACCGGGCAGGCGCAGCGTCGCCGCCACCGGGTCGGATGCGGTCGGTGCGGTCCACGGCTGCGGCGGCCGGGTCGCGGTCAGGTTGCCCACGGTTACATTCTGCCGTGTCGGCGGGCGGGCGGCGGGGCCCGGCACTCGTACTCCCGGTTGGCGGGACAGCCGACGGGGCCTCCGACGCGTTAGCGTGTGCCCCATGTGCGGCAGGTACGCGACGACCCGGAGTTCCGGCGAGCTGAGCGCGCTGTTCGAGTCGTCCGACGACTCCGACGGCCTGGTGCGGGCGGACCACAACGTCGCGCCGACCGACCCGGTGCCGCTGGTCCGGGTCAGCCCGGAGGGGCACCGCAGCCTCTGCGTCGGTCGCTGGGGTCTGTTGCCGCACTGGTCCCGGTCGGCCTCGGGAGCCGCCCGGATGATCAACGCGCGGGCGGAGACCGTGGCCACCAGCCGGGCGTACGCCGGTTCCTTCTCCCGTCGCCGTTGCCTGGTCCCGGCCGACGGCTGGTACGAGTGGGTCCGGCTGCCCGACGGCGGGCGACAGGCGTACTTCATGACCCCCCGGGACGGCTCGGTGCTCGCGCTGGCCGGCATCTGGTCGCTCTGGAAGTCCGACGCAGAGACCCGGCTCACCTTCAGCGTGCTGACCACCGCGGCGCTCGGCGACCTGGCCGAGGTGCACGACCGGATGCCGGTGCTGCTGCCGCCGGAGCGTTGGTCGTCGTGGCTCGCGCCGACGGACGAGCCGGGGCGGCTGCTCACTCCGGCGTCGGCGGAGCAGTTGGCGGGGTTGGAGATCCGCCCGGTGGGTGCGGCGGTGGGAGACGTTCGTAACGACGGGCCACAGCTGACCGCGCGGGTGGCGGTGGCGCCGACGGTGCCACCGCAGGAGCTGACCCTGTTCTGACGGGCGCCGCGCATCGTCGGCCGCCGATTTGCCAGGGTTCCGCGCGATTCGTCTCCTGGCTGTTCAGTCATGTTCCCGGCAGACCCTTGTCCCGGTGTTGTGAAGTGCGATAGAACACAGCGCCGGTAGTGGCTGTCGGTCCGCACGGGGCGGACGACGTCCACAGCTCTTGCCGGTCCCACGGGGGAGGTGGGTGGATGACACGGGCACGTATGCCGCGCCCGCACGAGGTGGCGGCGGCGCGGCGAGATCCGCGACTGCTGCGGGCCGTGCGAGAACGGCGACAGGACGACGCATGGCGCACCAGAGGAACCTGCCAGAGCGTCGATCCGGAGACATTCTTTCCGGCACCGAACGAGCCGGCGGACGCCGCCGTCGCGCTGTGTCGCAGTTGTGACGTGCAGGGGTCCTGCCTGGCCTGGGCCCTCGACGTCGGTGACTGCCACGGCGTGTGGGGCGGCACCACGCCGCGGGAACGACGGGCGATGCTGGTCGCCTGGCGCGGCGAGGTCGAACCCGATCCGGACGCCATCGACGACGCGGGCCCGCCGGTGCGCGATCGCCTGCTGGCCCTGGTCCCGCTGAGCTGATCGGCGGCCCGGTTCGCACCCGACGCCCGTCCGGCGGCGCAGAATAGGCCGGTGCCAGCCAGCAACGAGATCGCCACCCCGCGCGGTCCGGCGTGGATCGACACCGACCTGCCGATCCGCCCGGCCACCGCCCTGCTCGTCCTCGGGCACGGCGCGGGCGGCAGCGTCGACGCGCCCGACCTGCTCGCGGTCCGGGACGCGTCGGTGGCGGCCGGCCTGGCGGTGGTCCGGGTGACGCAGCCCTACCGGGTCGCCGGTCGACGCGCGCCGGCACCGGCAGGTCACCTCGACGAGGCCTGGACGGCGGTGCTCGCCGAGCTGCGCGACCGGCACGCCGACGTGCCGACGGTGGTGGTCGGTGGGCGGTCCAGTGGCGCACGGGTGGCCTGTCGGACGGCCCGCGCGGTGGGCGCGGTGGGCGTGGTCGCCTTGGCCTTTCCATTGCACCCGCCCGGCCGGCCGGAACGCTCGCGCGCCGCCGAACTGGGCACCGGCCTGCCGACGTTGGTCGTCAACGGCGACCGGGATCCGTTCGGGACGCCGGAGCCGGGACCGGCCGTGCAGGTGGTGAGCCGTCCCGGTGAGACGCACGACCTGCGCCGCGATCCGGCCGGTACCGCCGCCGCCGTGCGGGACTGGCTGTCCGCCCAGGGCTGGGCGGCCAGCTGACCCGTCGCGGCCGGCTCGCCGGGGCGACCGTTTCCGGCGCGGGAACGGGTCGTTGCATCCGTTGGTGCCGCCGGCCCAAGCAGGGCCGGTGACACCAGTCCTCCCAGGCCCTTCCTGGTCCCAGCGCCGGCCGCCGTCGGGGCCGGGACCAGGAACGGGGAGGACCGGCCGGAATGCCCCAGTGGTCATCTCGCGTTACTAACCCCGGACGACTTTTCTGCGAGGGGGGTGACCGGTGCCAACCGAGACACGAAGCCTGGAACGGGACGAGCGGGACGCCCGGCAGCTGAAGCGGCTGCTGGACGGTCCGGAGTGGCCCGCGACGGCGGGACCGGGCGTGGTGGGTGCGGTGAGCACGGGCACACCGGCCGGAAGTGAATCTGCGGGCAGGTCCGTGCGCGTATCCTCGGCGGGAAAGCATCCGACGCGAGGGGATGTGCGGTTGACCACCGAGAAGACGGACGAGCGCAGGGCCCGATTCGAGCGGGACGCGATGCCATTCGTCGATCAGCTCTACGCTGCTGGGCTGCGAATGACACGCAACCCGGCGGATGCCGAGGACCTGGTCCAGGAGACGTACCTGAAGGCGTACGCGGCCTTCCACCAGTTTGAGCAGGGCACGAACCTCAAGGCCTGGCTCTACCGGATCCTGACCAACACCTACATCAACTCCTACCGCAAGCGGCAGCGCCAGCCGATCCAGGCGCCCACCGAGGAGATCACCGACTGGCAGCTCGCCGAGGCCGAGTCGCACACCTCCAGCGGGTTGCGTTCGGCCGAGACCGAGGCACTGGACCGGCTGCCGGACAGTGACGTCAAGGAGGCGCTCCAGCAGTTGCCGGAGGAGTTCCGCCTGGCCGTCTACCTCACCGATGTCGAGGGCTTCTCCTACAAGGAGGTCGCGGACATCATGGGCACGCCGATCGGCACCGTGATGTCGCGTCTGCACCGGGGCCGTCGTAATCTGCGCAAGCTGCTCGAGCGTTACGCCGGCGAGCGGGGCTTCAGTGCGGCCCGTTCGGCGAAGGGCTCGACCGCCGCTGCCGGCCGGGAGGTGTGACGTGAGCTGTGGGGAGCCGCACGAGACGGACTGCCGCGAAGTGCTCGCGGAGGTGTATCTCTACCTGGATCTGGAGTGCGCCGACGAGCGTCGCTCGCTGATCCGGCACCACCTGGACGAGTGCGGGCCCTGCCTGCGCGAGTACGGGCTGGAGCAGGAGGTGCGGGCGCTGGTGGCGCGTTGCTGCGGCAACGAGACCGCGCCGGATCAGCTGCGTGAGCGGCTGCGGGTCAAGCTCACCGAGCTGGTGGTCTTCGAGACCAGCGACTCCCGTGAGCTGGCCGACTGAGCGTCTGAGCTGGCCGATTGAGCGTCGGCACCAGCTGGCAAGACCGGTGGCCCGGGTCGATGTCGACCCGGGCCACCGGTGTACCCGGCCTCGGCCGGCTGAGCGGCGACGGGCAGTCGGCCCGTCGACCCGTTCAGGAGTTGGGACGCTTGCCGTGGTTCGCGGCGCTCTTCTTACGAGCCTTCTTCTTCCGGGACTTCTTCGCCATGCTGACCTCCTCGTGATGGGTCGGATCCGTCCTGCGCACGACCTCGGCGCGGATGCGGCCACCGGCGGTCCGGCGTCGGGTCCGACCCGCTGATGGTAGTGCGGTCGACACCCGCCGCCTTCCCCAGGGCGGGCCTGTCATCCCGGCTGCGCCGCTGCCCGCCCATCGCCGGTCGACACATGATTGGATACATCGGCAGGCACGTCGCGAAGAGGGAGGGCCTGGACATGGCCGAGGAGATCCGCGCCGAGATGGTGGCCAACGTCTGGAAGGTCGTCGCCACGGCGGGTGACACGGTGACCGAGGGCGACACCCTGGTGATCCTCGAGTCGATGAAGATGGAGATCCCGGTCGTCGCCGAGTCCGACGGTGTGCTCCAGCAACTCGTCGTCAACGAGGGCGACGTCGTGCAGGACGGTGACCTGATCGCCGTGATCGCTTGACCGGGTTGCGGGTCCGTTCGGCCGAGTCGGCCGATTTCCCGGCGGTGGCCCGGGTGACAGTGGCCGCGTACGAGGCGGACGGCCAGCTCAAGGGCGAACACGGGTACGGCGAGGTGCTGGCCGACGTGTCGACCCGAGCCGCCAGCGGCGAGGTGCTGGTCGCTGTCGACGAGGTGACCGGGGCGGTGCTCGGCTCGGTCACGTTCGTGCTGCCGGGCACCCCGTTCGCCGAGCTGGCCGGGCCGGGCGAGGCGGAGTTCCGGATGCTCGCGGTCGACCCGGGCGCTCAGGGGCGGGGTGTGGGCGCCGCACTGGTCGAGGCGTGTGTCGACCGGGCAACCGGGTTGGGTTGCACGGCGGTGGTGATCTGCGTCCGGGCCGGGATGGCCGATCAGGCGCACCGGCTCTACTCGCGGCGCGGCTTCGTCCGTTCGCCGGAAAAGGACTGGTCACCGCTGCCTGGTGTGGACCTGCTCGGCCTTCGGCTGGAGCTGACGCGCGGCTGAGCCGGCGACCGACGAGCCCGGGCCGCCACGATCACGCCCGGTCAGGCGTCGGGCTGCGTGCCGATGGCGGCCAGCAGTTCGTCGGCCACCTCCAGGGCGAGCTTGCGGCGTTCGTCGTCGCTGATGTGCGGCGCGCGGACCGCGAACCAGCTCGTGTGCACCGCAAAGATTGACAGCGCGGCGCGCAGTTGGGCGGCGGGGGAGTCGTCGCCCCGGCAGAGCGCGTCGGCCAGCTCCAACATCCGCCCGCGCATCTTCTGCCCGGAGGAGAGGCTCTTGAGCGCGGTCTGGTTCTGCTCGAAGAAGCGCATCACCGACGGCTGAGTGCCGTCGAACATCGTGTCGGCGTACCGGGAGATCAGCTCGCGCCGGGTGGCCAGGGTGGCGGGCTGGGTGGCGGCCCAGGCGATCAGTGCGTCCATCCCCTCCAGCCGGTCCTCGACGAAGCTGGCGACGATGTCGTCCTTGCTCTTGAAGTGGTAGTAGAGCGCGGCCTTGGTGACGTTGAGGCGCTCGGCGATCTCCCGGAGCGAGGTCTTCTCGTACCCCTGCTCGGTGAAGAGCTCGAGCGCGACGGCCTTGATCCGTTCCCGCGTTCCGCCGCCTGTGCTCTCGCTCACGCACACCCTCCAAATGGCTTGACCGTTGCTTGTACCCAACTTACCGTGCGGCTAGTAAGGTGACTAGCCGGGCGGCAAGTAAGTACGGCAATCTTCGGGGGGAGCTTACCCATGACTCAGGCAACCCAGGCCGGCACGCGACCCAACAACATTCGGGTCGTGCTGTTCGGGCTGATGATCGCGATGATGCTCGCGATGCTCGACAATATGATCGTCAGCACCGCGTTACCGCGGATCGTCGGCGAGTTCGGCGGGCTCAACCACTTCACCTGGGTGGTTACCGCGTACGTCCTGGGCACCACCGTCTCCACCCCGATCTGGGGCAAGCTCGGTGACCTCTACGGCCGCAAGTCGGTCTTCCTGACCTCGGTCGTCGTCTTCCTGGTCGGCTCCGCCCTCTGTGGCATGGCCGGCTCCGGGATGCTCGGCGGCCCAGAGGACGGCATGGTCCAGCTCATCGCCTTCCGGGCCGTGCAGGGCCTCGGCGCCGGCGGCCTCATGGTCGGCGTGATGGCGATCATCGGTGACCTGGTCCCGCCCCGCGAGCGCGGGCGCTACCAGGGCATGATCGCCGGCATCATGGCCATCGCCATGGTCGCCGGCCCGCTGGCCGGCGGATTCATCACCGACCACCTCTCCTGGCGCTGGGCGTTCTACGTGAACCTGCCGCTGGGCGGAATCGCGCTGCTCGTGCTGATCACCACAATGCACCTGCCGAAGTACCGCACCGAGCACCGGATCGACTGGCTCGGCGCCGGGCTGCTCTCGGTCGGCATCACCGCGATCGTGCTCATCACCACCTGGGGTGGCAACGAGTACGACTGGGTGTCACTGCCGATCCTCGGCCTGGCCCTGCTGGCCCTCCTCTCGTTGGCGGCGTTCGCCGTGGTGGAGTATCACGTCCAGGAGCCGATCCTGCCGCTGGCGCTCTTCGCCAACCGCAACTTCGCGCTGATCTCGGTGATCGGCTTCCTGCTCGGCTTCGCGATGTTCGGCGCGATGAACTTCCTGCCGCTCTACCAGCAGACAGTGCAGGGTGCGTCGGCCACCAACAGTGGCCTGCTGCTGCTGCCCCTGATGTTCGGCATGCTGGTCGTCTCGCTGGTCATCGGCCGGGCGATCACCCGCAACGGCAGGTACCGGGCGTACCCGATCATCGGTGGCGTGATGATGACCGCGGGCATGGCGCTGCTGTCCATGCTCGACACCGACACCAGCAAGCTGATGTCCTCGCTCTACATGATCGTGCTCGGCGTCGGCATGGGCTTCCTCATGCAGACGTCGATGCTGATCGCGCAGAACAGCGTGGAGCAGAAGGACCTCGGCGCGGCCAGTGGCGCGGCCACCTTCTTCCGGTCGATCGGCGGTTCGTTCGGCATCTCGCTGTTCGGCGCGATCTTCGCCAGCCGGCTGGCCAGCTCCGAGGGCGGTCGGGCCTTCGGTGGCGGCGAGGCCGGTGCCGGGATGGACCTGGAGAAGCTCAAGGAACTGCCCGCCCAGGCGCGCGAGGCGGTGCTCGGTGGTCTCTCCGGCGCCATCTCGCACGTCTTCCTCTGGGCGGTGCTGTTCACCATCGTGATCCCGGTGCTCGCCTGGTTCATCAAGGAGATCCCGCTGCGCACCGCGAACGAGGCGCCGCCGCAGGCCACCCCGGAGGAGGACGCCGAGGTCGCCCTCGGCAAGGCCCCGGTCGCCTGACCCCGAACCTCCGCGATCTTGCACTTTGTGCGCGTGCATAAGCACTGTTTCCGACAGAACGGCGACAGTAAGTGCAAGATCGCGGGGTGGTGGGAGTCAGCGGCGGAGCAGGCGTTGCCAGAGGCGGCGCAATGGGTTGCGGGGGCGGGGAAGCCGGGGGGAGTGGGCGGCCAGCAGTTCGGTGGCCAGTGCCGCCGTCGCCGGATCCAACTGCGGGGCGGCGAGTGCCAGGTGAGCCAGCGAGGCGGCGATCGGGACCGGTCGGCTCCGCGCCACGGCAGCCGCGTCGGCCAGCCGCTCCGCCACCACCCGAGCCACGTCCGACCGCACCGAGGGGTCCACCCAGGCGGCGGTGACCAGGGCGAACAGCGCCGCCTCGGTGACCCAGTCCTCGACGCCCCAGATCAGATCGAGCAGCACCCGGCGCCGGGTCGAGCCCTCCCACGGCTCGTCGGTGCGGTGGTGCAGCAACCCCAGACAGGCCCACACCTGCACCCCACGAACCCAGACCGACGGGTCGTGGGCCGCCAGCAGCCGACCCACCGCGTTGGCCGGCGCCGCCGGCGGGTGCACCAGCAGACCGAGCAGGTCACCCAGGTCGAGGCCGGCCAGGCCCACCGCCGCGTCGTACGCCGCCGGTGGGTGTGCCCACGCCGGGTGGGCGATCTGCCCGATCCGTTCGACAGCCGTCGCCGAGGGCGCCGCCAGCGCGGGCGTGGGGACGGCGTCCGCGTAGTGCCACAACCGCTGAGCGGACTCCCGCCGGGGCTCGCGCGGGTCGGGCTCCGGCGCGCCGACGACCTCGATCCGCAGCCCGGGGGCGGTGGAGATCGCCGTCCCGACCGCGCTCGGCGGGGCGGCGGCGGGTAGGCGTACGGCACCGCCGAGACCAAGTTCGTCATCGGCCACCGCCTGGCGCATCGCGTCGACCAGGGGCCCACCGGCCGGGGTGAGTTGGCCGAGCCAGGGCCGACCTCGGCAGCACTGGGCCAGGTCGCCGTGCTCGTGGCTGTCGTCCGGGTGGTCCCGCACGAAGTCGGCGAGCGCGACCAGGTGGGCGAGGTCACCGTCGCGCAGGTGCCGCAGGCGGTGGGCGGTGTGCACCGCGCAATCGAACGACGGGTCGCGCGCCAGCGCCCGCTCGGTCCACTCCAACGCCTCGTCCAGCCGGCCGATCTCGGCCAGGGTGCCGGCGATGTCCGCGTAGATCGCCAGGTCGTCGGGGTCCAGCTCGACGGCCCGACCGAGAGCCGCGAGGCCGTCGCGGGTCCGGCCCGAGCTGCGGTACGCGTACCCGAGCCACACCTCGCCCATCTTCGAGGGCTGTGCGCGTACCCCTCGGGTGGCCCAGCGGACCGCCAGCTCGACCTCGCCGAGGCGCCGGGCCAGCGCGGACGCCGCGCCCAGCAGCAGGCCGTGTTCGGGGTGCACTGTGGCCGCGTTGCGGGCGAGCGTGAGGTACGGGGTCAGCGGGGCCCGGCCGATCCGCGGCACCGGGTCGGGCAGTGCGGCGCAGACCTGCATGAGGACGCGGGCGATGTGCTCCGGCTCCAGTCGTTCGGCCAGCTCGGGCGCGGTGACCCAGGGCACGCCGGCCCACTCGGTGCCGGGCGCGTACGACGTCGCCGCGGCCAGCAGCTCCAGCCCTTCGGCGGGGCGGCCGGCGGTAGCGAGGAGGTGGGCGCGGGCGACGACGGCACCGACGAAGGTGTGGTGGTTGATCGGGAAGAGGTCGAGGCCGCCGCCGCTCGACACGGCGAGCCGGGCCAGCGTCTCGTGCACCTCCGGCAGGGTGGGGGCCCGCGCCAACGCGCCGGCGAGGTGGCCGGCGGCGTGGTGCAGGTCGCCCTCGTCGAGTGCCAGCCGGGCCAGCGCCAGCTCCTCCGTCGCGGAGAGCGCGGGATCGTCCGTTCCCTCGGGCACGTCGTCCTCTCGTGGCAGTTAGACCGGGTGCAACGGGTAAAGCTTAGTTGATATTGAGATCAACTGGTGATCACCTGCGCAATCCTGCTCGTTCGATTGCTGAGATACGCTCAAAAGTGCAAGACTGAGCAAGAATCGCGCGGCAACCGCGCAGGGGGAGGGGTTTCCGTGACACGTGCAGGGGCTGGAATGGCCGCCGACATCGACGAGCAGCCGGCTGGCTACGCGCGCTTGCTCTCCGCTGCCAACGCCGCCGAGATCGCCCGGGTGGCGGCGGTCATCGCCGAACGTCGGCCACGGCACGTGGTCTTCACCGCGCGGGGCACCTCCGATCACGCGGCGCTCTACGGGGCCTACCTGACCGAGATCCGGCTCGGCCTGCCCGCCGGGCTGGCCTCGCCCAGCGTCGTCACCCTGTTCGGGGCCCGCCCCGACCTCTCCGACGCGCTGGTCGTCGGGGTCAGCCAGAGTGGCGGCTCGCCCGACCTGGCCGAGGTGCTGCGCGCGGCCCGAGCCTCCGGCGCGCTGACCCTGGCGGTGACAAACGCCCCAGACTCGCCGCTGGTCGACGTGGCCGAGCTGAGCGTCGACATCGCCGCCGGGCACGAACGGGCGGTGGCCGCCACCAAGACGTACACGGCGGAGCTGCTCGCCCTGCTGATGCTGGTGGAGGGGATCCGGGCCGGCGACGGCGTGCTTCCGAAGGACGAACGGGAGGCGCTCGACGCACTGCCCGAGCTGGCCGCCCGCACCCTGGCCGACGGCACCCCGGCCCAGCTCGCCCCGCGCTACCGGTTCGCCCGTCAGCTGGTCACCACCGGCCGGGGGTACGCCTATCCCACCGCCCGGGAGGCCGCGCTGAAGCTGATGGAGACCTCGTACCTGCCGGCGCTCGCCTTCTCCGGCGCCGACCTGCTGCACGGCCCGCTCGCGATGACCGACCCGGAGGTCCCGGTGCTCGCCGTGGTCGGCTCCGGCCCCGGCGGCCGGTCGATGGGTGAGGTGCTGCCCCGCCTCGGCGAACGCCGCGCCGACGTCGTGGTGGTCGGCTCCGCCGACGTGCCGGGCGCCACCCGGCTGGCCGTCCCCGAGGTCGACGAGCGGTACGCCCCGCTGCTGGACATCCTGCCGATGCAGCGGTTGGCGCTGGCCCTGGCGCTCACCCGAGGCGAGGACCCGGACGCGCCGCGCGGGTTGAAGAAGGTCACCGCGACGATGTGAGGCGCGGCGTGGCACCCTGGTCACCGTGTCCACGCTGCGCGACCTCGCCGAGGAGCACACCCATCTCCGTCCGGCCGACATCGACCACCTGCACCGGATCGCCGGCGACTGGCAACTGCTCTCCGATCTGTCCTTCGCCGACCTGCTGCTCTGGGTGCCGGTCGACGCCGACGGCACGTTCCTCTGCGTCGCCCAGGTGCGCCCGACCACCGCACCGACCGCCTACCAGGACGACCAGGTGGGTCGGATCGTCGGCGGGCCGGAGGTGGCCCACCTGGGGGTGGCGTACTCCCAGGGCCGGATCTGGCGCGAGGGCGACCCGGTCTGGTACGGCGACGTGCCGGCCCGGCACGAGGCGATCCCGGTTCGGCTGCGTACCGCCGAGGGGGAGGCCGGCGAGGTGATCGCCGTGGTGGGGCGGGACACCAACCTCTCCACCGCGCGTACGCCCAGCCAGCTGGAGCTCAACTACCTCACCACCGCCGACGACCTGGCGCAGATGATCGCGGACGGCACCTTCCCGCCGCCGCGGCATCCGGGCGAGACCACCTCGGCGCCCCGCGTCGGCGACGGCCTGGTCCGGCTCGACGCCGGCGGCAAGGTCACCTACGCCAGCCCGAACGCGCAGTCCGCGTACCGCCGACTGGGCTACGCCTCGCACCTGGTGGGGGAGGACCTGGCCGCGTTGCACCGCCGGTTGGCCGGTGACCCGCTGGACGGCACGGAGGCCTCGAACGGCATCCTGGCCGCGCTGCGCGGTGAGGCGCCACCCCGCCGGGAG
The DNA here is from genome assembly GCF_018070325.1 of Micromonospora sp. H61. GTDB lineage: Bacteria > Actinomycetota > Actinomycetes > Mycobacteriales > Micromonosporaceae > Micromonospora > Micromonospora salmantinae. The sequence goes on along the minus strand of NZ_JAGPXY010000032.1, from coordinate 17,209 downwards.
ATCGACGCACGAGGTGCCACGATGCTCACCCGGGCGCTGCCGCTGATGCCGGCGGGGGTGCCGATCGGAGCGTTGGTGCTGGTCCGGGACATCACCGAGGTCCGTCGCCGGGACCGGGCGCTGATCACCAAGGACGCCACCATCCGGGAGATCCACCACCGGGTGAAGAACAATCTTCAGACGGTGGCCGCGCTGCTGCGCTTGCAGGCCCGCCGGGTGGCGATGCCGGAGGCCCGGGTCGCGCTTGAGGAATCGGTCCGTCGGGTCGCCTCGATCGCCCTGGTGCACGAGACACTCTCGATGTCCAGCGACGAGGCGGTGGAGTTCGACGGCATCGTCGACCGGGTGGCGAGCGCGGCGACCGAGGTGGCGGCGACCGAGGTGAGCGTCGGCATGCGTCGGCGGGGCAGCTTCGGCGTCCTGCCGGCGGAGATCGCCACCTCGCTGGTGATGGTCCTCAACGAGTTGCTGCTCAACGCCGTCGAGCACGGCTTCCCGCCGGCCGACGAGGCGGAGGAGGCCCTGGTGGCCTCCGCCTCTGGCATGGTGCCGGTCGCCGCTCCCGAGGTGGACCCGTCCCTGCGGCCCGAGGTGGTGGTCTCCGCGCACCGGTTCCGCAAGATGCTGCACGTCTCGGTGACCGACAACGGGCGCGGCCTGCCCCCGGACTTCGACGCCGAACGCGGCAGCCGGCTCGGCCTCCAGATCGTCCGAGCCCTGATCACCGGGGAGTTGCGCGGCACCATCGAACTGCGCGCCGGCGCCAACGGTGGCACCGAGGCCATGCTGGTCGTCCCGCTGGCCCGCAACACCCACGACGGCCGCTCGCAGACCTGACCGCCGTGCCGCCCAGCCCCCTTCCGCGTTGTGCCGATCAGCGGTCGGGGCGGGTGGTCAGCAGGGCGACGGTCAGGCCGGGTCGCTGCCAGACCTGGGTGACGGTGAACTGCGCGCGTAGCGCGTCGCCCTTGGCGCCCGGCACGGCGGCCAGCGGCTCGGCGTGCCGGCCGGACACGACGAGCCACACCCGTGTCGTACCGGCGAGGCACGGTGCTGGCTGCTGGCACTCGGCGGCCCACAGGTCGCCGCGGCGGACCTCGTCCTCGGTGACCAGCACGTCGCGTGGTGGGTCGCTGAGGTGGTACTCGATGCCGAGATCGAGGAAGAGCCAACTGTGCCGGGGCGAGTAGACCACCGCGTCCCCCGGGCGTTGGCCGTCGGCGATCACATGGGCCGCCCCCGCATAGTCCACCGGCGCGCTGCGCGGCCAGTCGTGGGTCCGTCGCAGCGCGGCCTGGTCGGGCAGGCCGAGTAGCCCGGCCAGGACCACCACGACGAGCGCGGCCGGAGCGGCCACGGCGGCCAGCGCCGCTCCCGCCAGGAGGCACGCGAAGGGCACCACGAAGACCAGGTACCGGGGCACCCACAGCGGTACGACAGCGCCGGCGGCGAAGAGCAGCAGTACCGGCAGCAGCACCGCGCTGACCGGCAGCAGGGCGCGCCGCCCGAGCCGGGCCGCGCCCAGCGCGGCGACCCCGACCAGCAGGCCACCGACCACACTGCTCTGGGCCACACCGCCGGGCAGCGCGGTCAGGTCGTCCAGCCGGGCCAGGTGGACCCAGTTCAACTGCCGGGACTGCTGGGTCCGGGCCTTGACCAGCAGCGGGCCGGCCAGCAACGCGACCGGCACCACGGCGACCAGCCAACGCCACACCCGCCGGTCCCGCTCGGCGTCGGGCTGGGCCGCTGTGGCGATGCCGGCCGGGGTCGGGCCGCGCCACCAGGCGACGAGGACGACCAGCGCGTGGGCGGCGAGCAGTGTGAGCGCTATCAGGTGGATGAGCCCGAGAGCGGCGACGGTGGCGGCGTAACCGGCCCAGCGGGCCCAGCTCGGTCGACGCAGCGCGGTCACCAGCAGCACTGTGGCGAGCACGGCGAGCATTGTGGCCAGCGCGTACGGGCGAGCCTCCTGCCCGTAGCGGGAGGTGCCGGGAAGCACCGCGAACAGCAGCCCGGCGAAGAGGCCGCCGCGTCGATCGACGAGCCGCGCGCCGAGCACGGCGAGCAGCCCGGCTGTCACTGTCATCGCCAACACGGCCGGTACGCGCAGGGCGATCGTGGAGTCGCCGAAGATCCGCGTCCAGAGGTGCATCAGCAGGTAGTACGGCCCGGTGGCGGCGTCGATGGTGCCGGCCAGTCGGGCCAGGTCGCCGGGCGACCGGGTGGCAGCGCTCCACGTCGCCAGCTCGTCGCGCCAGAGCTGGGCGGAGCCCAGCCCGGTCACTGTCACCGCCAGGGTCAACAGCGCCGGGGGGAGCCAGACCGGCAGGCGGCGCAGGTGCTCCCACGCCGTCCCGGCCGACCTCTCGGACAATTGCCCCACGGGCCGAGCCTGCCACGGCCACCCGCTCCGTGGGCGTCAGCCGGCGCTCTCCCTGTCATGCCCGAACTGTCCTTGGTGACCAGCTGGTCGGCTGAGGTTCGGCCCGTGATGTGGGATCCAGCACGTGGACATTGGCCGGCCCCCATGGGGTGTGGCAGCATGGGCGCATGACCGCCGCAGTCGTCCGCCGCTTCGTGGCACGTCGCCACGTCGATTACGGCCGCGTGCGCAGCGCGATCTGTCCGGCCTACTGACGACGCCCGATCATTCTGTCTCGGGCGCGCTCCGCGCCGGCTGTCTGAAGACACCGTTGTCCCGCCCGCTTCGCCGGGCCGGCCGCCGCGCCCCGCGTATCCCGAGGCACAGCAGACAACGGAGGACGCCGCGATGGCGGTCAGCAGCATCCCGGCCCGTTCCGAGGACCCGACGGCTCGCCCGACCCGAGCGCCGCGCCGGCCACGGGGTGAGGGGCAGTGGGCGCTCGGCCACCGCGAGCCGCTCAACCCCAACGAGCGGATCAAGAAGGACGACGACCCGCTCAACGTCCGGGCCCGCATCGAGACCATCTACGCGCATCGTGGCTTCGCCTCGATCGATCCGCAGGACCTGCGGGGCCGGTTCCGCTGGTGGGGCCTCTACACCCAGCGCAAGGCGGGCATCGACGGCGGGCGCACCGCGGTGCTGGAGCCGCACGAGCTGGAGGACGAGTTCTTCATGCTCCGGGTCCGCATCGACGGCGGGCAGCTCAGCCTTGCCCAGCTGCGGGTGATCGCGGACATCTCCCGGGAGTTCGCACGGGACACCGCCGACATCACCGACCGGCAGAACATCCAGTACCACTGGATCCGGGTCGAGGACATGCCGGAGATCTGGCGTCGGCTGGAGTCGGTCGGTTTGCAGACCACCGAGGCGTGCGGCGACTGCCCGCGGATCGTGCTGGGCAGCCCGGTCGCCGGGGTGGCCCGCGACGAGCTGCTCGACCCGACCCCGGCGATCGACGAGATCGTCTCCCGGTACGTCGGCGACAAGCAGTTCTCCAACCTGCCCCGCAAGTTCAAGACGTCGATCTCCTGGTTGGTGGACACCCCGTACGAGTCGAACGACATCGCCTTCCTCGGTGTCGACCACCCGGAGCACGGGCCCGGCTTCGACGTCTGGGTCGGCGGGGGCCTCTCCACCAACCCGATGCTCGCCAAGCGGCTCGGCGTCTGGGTGCCGCTGGCCGAGGTGCCGGACGTGTGGGCCGGGGTGGTCGGGATCTTCCGCGACTACGGCTACCGCCGACTGCGCAACCGGGCCCGGTTGAAGTTTCTGGTGGCCGACTGGGGCGTGGAGCGCTTCCGCGAGGTCCTGGAGAAGGACTACCTCGGACGTACGCTGCTCGACGGCCCGGCGCCGGTCCTGCCGTCGAAGCCGGTCGACCACGTGGGGGTGCACGAGCAGGCCGACGGGCGGCACTACGTGGGCGCCGCTCCGGTGGTCGGGCGGGTCTCCGGCGCGCAGCTCAGCCAGTTGGCCGACGTGGTCGAGGCGCACGGCAGCGACCGGGTGCGGCTCACCCCGTACCAGAAGCTGCTGGTGCTCGACGTGCCGTCGGAGCGGACGGAGTCGCTGATCGACGCGCTGCGTGGGATCGGTCTGGAGGCCCGGCCGTCGGCCTGGCGGCGCGGCACGATGGCGTGCACCGGCATCGAGTACTGCAAGCTCGCCATCGTCGAGACGAAGGCCCGCGGCGAGGAGTTGGTGGCCCGGCTGGAGCAGCGGCTGCGCGACTTCGACGCGGACATCTCGATCCACATCAACGGCTGCCCGAACGCGTGCGCACGCACCCAGGTGGCCGACATCGGGCTCAAGGGTCAACTGGTGGTCGGCCCGGACGGCCGGCAGGTCGAGGGTTTCCAGGTGCACCTGGGCGGCGGGCTGGGCATGGCCCAGGGGCAGACCGCCGGTTTCGGCCGCAAGCTTCGCGGCCTGAAGACCACCGCCGACGAACTTCCGGATTACGTGGAACGGCTGGCCCGTCGCTACCTGGCCGGTCGGAGCGAGGGCGAGACGTTCGCCAACTGGGTGATCAGAGTCGACGAGGAGGAACTGCGGTGAGCAGCGAGAACCGAGCGGCACCTCTGTACTGCCCGTACTGCGGCGAGGAGGACCTACGGCCGCACGAGGCGGGTCACGGCGCCTGGGAGTGCCACGCCTGCACCCGGGTCTTCTCGGTGAAGTTCACCGGGTTGCTGAGTCGGGCGGTGACCTCATGAGTCTCGTCTCGGCCGCGAGCCTGCGCCTGGTGGGCCCGGGCGGCTCGACGTCGGCCGACCCGGCCCGGCGCGACCCGGACGAGCTGCGGGCCCTGGCCGAGCAGGCCGCTCGGGACCTGGAGGGCGCCCCGGCACTGGAGATCGCCCGCTGGGCGGCGCAGACCTTCGGTGAGCGGTTCTGCGTGACCAGCTCGATGGCCGACGCCGTGCTGGCGCACCTGGTCTCCCGGGTGGCCCCCGGGGTGGACGTGGTCTTCCTCGACACCGGCCTGCACTTCCCCGAGACGCTGCGGGTACGCGACGAGGTTGCCCGGACGCTGCCGGTGAACGTCAGGTCGATCCGGCCCCGGCTCACCGTCGGCCAGCAGGACGGCCAGTACGGCCCCCGGCTGTTCAACAAGTCGCCGGACGACTGCTGCCAGTTGCGCAAGGTGGAGCCGCTGGAACGGGCGCTGACCGGGTACGACGCCTGGGCTGCCGGTCTGCGCCGCGACGAGTCGCCGAGCCGGGCCAACACTCCTGTGGTGACCTTCGACGCGCGTCGGGGCAAGGTCAAGGTCAATCCGATCGCGGCCTGGTCGCAGAAGGATGTGGACTCCTACATCGCCCGTTTCAACGTGCCGGTCAACGAGCTGTTCAAGCAGGGTTACGGGTCGATCGGCTGCTGGCCGTGCACCCGCCGTACGAAGGCCGGCGAGGACGCGCGGGCCGGCCGGTGGGCCATGTTCGAGAAGACCGAGTGCGGGCTGCACGTCTGACCTCCCCGGCGGCGCCCCTGACCGGCCTCGGTGCGGCTGGCGGGGCGGACCCGGTGGTGCTTGTCGCACACGGCAGCCGTGACCCACGAGCCGCCGATGCCACCCGGGCGCTGGCTCGGGCGGTGTCGGCGGCCCGGCCGGGCACACCGGTGTGGGCGAGTTGGCTGGACCACACCGAGCCGGGGCCTACCGAGGTGCTGCGCGACCTGGCCGTTGCCGGTCATCGCCGGGCGGTGCTGGTGCCGCTGCTGCTGACCGCCGCGTACCACAATCGGGTGGACATTCCGGCGGCGGTCGCCGCGGCGGCGCGATCCGGGCCACCGCTGTCGGTACGGGTGACCGACGTGCTCGGCCCGGCGGACGACACGCCCGATCCTGGGCTGCTGGCCGGGCTGTGCCGGCGGCTGGGTGAGACGCGTCCGGGCCGCTTCGACGCGTTGGTGCTGGCCGCGGCGGGCACCCGGGACGCGCGGGCGCGGCGGTCGGTGGGCCGGGTCGCCGATGCGCTCGGCGTGGAGTTCGGGGTGCCCTGCCGGGTGGCGTACGCGTCGGCGGCTCCACCGGCGGCCGGTGTGGCGGTGTCCCGACTGCGGGCGTCCGGCGCGCGTCGGGTCGCGGTGTCCGCGTACTTCCTCGCGCCGGGGCTGTTCCACGACGCGGTGACCGAAGCGGCCGGGGCGGCGGGTGCGGTGGCGGTCGCCGCGCCGCTGACCGACGCACCGGAGTTGGTCGAGTTGGTGCTGCGTCGGGTCGACGACCGGCCGGTGCTGGCGTCTACGGGCTGACCCGTGCCGACACTGCGCGATCGGTGCCGGACAGCAGAACGCCCCGGTGGGCGAACCCACCGGGGCGTACAGCTGTGTGTGGGGGATCAGGCGGAGTGAGCGCGCAGCACCCGGAGACCGCCGCGCCGCTTGACGGCGCGCCGCTCCTCCTCGCTCATTCCGCCCCAGACGCCGGCGTCCTGACCAGACTCGAGTGCCCACTGAAGGCACTGGTCGGTCACGGAGCAGCGCCTGCAGACGGCCTTGGCCTGCTCGACCTGCAGCAGAGCCGGTCCAGACGTCCCGATCGGGAAGAACAGCTCCGGGTCCTCGTCGCGGCAGACACTATGGTGACGCCAGTCCATGGCGGCAACACTCCTCATTCTGGATGGGTGGCGAACAATTGCTTGTCGTGCTTTTCCTATATGCATCCGCAGTGCCGATGGTGACAGTTAGCGTCCGTCCATTCGGCAGTGCGTGAGCAGGCGTTCAGCGCCGGGGACCTGCTGGAACAGCTCAACCTGACGAGCATATCCAGGCAATGTCCCGGTAACTCAAGTCCGCTTGTGAATACTTTCACGAACAGTCGCGATGTCAAGGGTGACGCTCGGAAAAACTCCGGGCGGTGAGCAAGCCCACAACCCATTTGTCCGGGTTCCAGCGCTTTCCTGGTTACCCGCCGTGCCACAGTCGAGGATCAATATAGTACAGTCCGCGTGACATTGCTGACATTTCCGGCACCTGCCCCTCGGTGTGGCGGCGACCAAGTCGATCGGTTGTGGCCACCGTGTCGACCAAGGGCAGTACCCGAGACCTAGCAGATTACTCTCAGTGCGGCCGGAACGGAGGTGAATCTGACTTTCTCCCGCTCGCCGAGATAGTCCCCGTCCAGCTGGAACGCCTGCGGACGGCTGGAGACCAGCGTGAACTCCGCCGTGTCATGGAGTCGTAACACCTGCCGGCCGCGCGGATCCGGTTGCCGGGACAGGAATTGCGTCACTGTCCGTGTTGTGCTAGCCACCCGGAGCTGACGCAACGCCAGCACATCCAGCCCGAGATCGAACGACGCCGCCGGGTTCGGGTTGACCTCCCGGTCGCCCAGGTACGTCCACGGTGCCGTGTTCTGGATGATGACGGTGGCCAGCTCGGCCTCCGCCGGCTCGCCCGGCCGCTCCAGGACGATCGCCGGGTGCCGCCGGTCCGAGGCGAAGAAGTACTGATTCATGATCGAACGCAGATAGAGCGACGGCGTGGAGACCCGCCCCTTCCGCCGGGCCTGCTCCACCCGGTGGATCACCGCGGCGTCCAGGCCGAAGCCGGCGCAGAAGGTGAAGTAGCGGTCGTCGGCGAGGCCCAGCCCCACCGTCCGGCTCCGGCCCAGCCGCAGCCCCTCCAGGATCATGCTGGTCGCCTCCGGCCACTCCCGGGGCAGACCCACCGCGCGGGCGAACACGTTTGTCGAGCCACCGGGAACGGTCGCCAGCGCGGGCAGTCGCTCGGCCATCGGCGCGTCGCCGGTGCGAGTCGGCGGTTCGGCCGTCATCAGGCCGTTCACCACCTCGTTCACAGTGCCATCGCCACCCAGGGTGACGACCAGGTCGACGCCCTCAGCGGCTGCCTCCCGGGCCAGCGCCACGGCGTGTCCACGCCGACGGGTGTAGCGCACGCTGAGATCGACTTCGCTGCGCAGCGCCCGGACGAGCACGTCCCGGCTGCGTTCGCTGGTGGTGGTGGCCTTTGGATTGACCACCAGGACGGCCCGCATGGGCGGCACTGTACCTTCCGGCAGCCCGGGTATCGTGGCGCGCGTGACCATCGACTCGGACCCGATCCCCGTCACGCTCCGCTGGGCGGTCCGGCTGCTGTGGGCGGAGGCGGCCGTCGTCGGGCTGATCGCCGTCTGGCTGGTCTGGGCCGACCTCACGGCCACCCGCACCGACCTGCTGGCGGCATTGCTGGTGACAGTGTTCGCCATCGGGGCGGCCGTCGCGCTCTGGGCCCTGGGTCGCGCGCTGCTGCGCCGCCAGGCGGGCGCACGAGCCCCCGCGATCGTGCTTCAGCTGATGCTGCTGCCGATCGGGTGGTTCATGATCCAGGCCGGCCTGGGCTGGCTGGGCGTGCCGCTGATGGCGCTCGGCCTGGGCGTGGCCTGGCTGCTGATCTGCCCTCCGACGACCCGGGCCCTCGGCTTCGAGTGACCGCCCTGGTGCGTCGAACCGGTCAGTAGCCGCCGGAGCGGCGGGTGAGCAGCGCGATAGTGGCCCGATCGTCGGCGGAGGTGGCGGACGCCGAGGTGGTCAGCGCGGTGAGCACCTTCCAGGCGAAGGACGACTCGCCGGGCAGGGTGGCACCGCGCACGGTCGGCACCGTCACCTCGACGGTCAGCGCGTCCTCGGTGACCGCGAAGCGGCACTCCAACTCGGCGTCGCGGGTGGCGATGGCGAGCAGCATGGCGCACGCCTCGTCGACAGCGATCCGTAGATCCTCGATCTCGTCGAGCGCGAACTGCAGCCGGGCAGCGAGACCGGCGGTGGCGGTGCGGAGCACGCCGAGGTAACCGCCGTCGGCAGGCACCGTGAGGTGCACCACGTCGTCGTCGGTCGCTGGCTGGCCAGTCAGTTGAGTCACGCCTCATCCCCCCGGTCGGGGACTCTACCCGGTCAGTCGTCCGTACGCGTGCCGGCGGTGGTGGCGTGCTCGGCCAACTCGCGGAGCGCGGGGCCGCTGAGTCGGTAGGGAACCCACTCGCTCATCTGTTCGGCGCCGATCGAGGCGTAGAAGCCGGCGGCCGGATTCCAGTCGATCATCCACCACTCCAGCCGCTGGTAGCCGCGTCGTACGCAGATGTCGGCCAGCGCGGCGAGCAGCAGCCGACCGGCTCCGGTGCCCCGGGCGGCCGGCCGGACGTAGAGGTCCTCCAGGTGGATGCCGTGCACGCCGGCCCAGGTGGAGAAGTTGAGGAACCACAGCGCGAAGCCGACCGGCTCGTCGTGCGCGTCCACCGCGACGTGACCGAAGAGCGCTGGAGCGGACGGACGACTGCTCCAGCTCGGCGCGTCTGACGCCACGCCGCGACCTGGAGCACTCGCAAATAGCGCCGAGGTCAGTTGCTCGGTGGTGAGGTGGCACTGCTCCGCGGCACGCTCGTACTCGGCCAACTCGTGCACCATGGCGACGACGGCCGGCACGTCCTCGGGACGTGCCGGCCGGATCGTCGGGATGACCGGGGAGGTCACGCCTTCTTGGTCTCCCAGAAGATCTTCGAGATCTCGTCGATCTTCGCGAGCAGCTTGTCGGCGGTGGCCGGGTCGAGGCTGCCCTTGACGCCACCGGCGCCGGCGAGCTTGGTGGCCTCGTTGAACAGGCTGTGCAGGTTCGGGTACTTCTCGAAGTGCGGCGGCTTGAAGTAGTCCGTCCACAGCACCCAGAGGTGGTGCTTGACCAGCTCGGCGCGCTGCTCCTTGATGATGACGGCGCGGGTGCGGAACTCCGGGTCGGTGTTCGCCTGGTACTTCTCGCAGATCATTTTGACCGATTCGGCCTCGATCCGGGCCTGAGCCGGGTCGTAGACACCGCACGGCAGGTCGCAGTGAGCGCTCGCGGTGACGCGGGGCGCAAGGATGCGCGGAAGTCGCATCGGGATCCTCCATGGGAAGTTTGCGATGATCAAAGGCGACATTACTCCTGGGAATGCTCCCCGAACGGGGTGGAGGTGAAACCAGTGGCCGCCGATCACCCGGCTGAGGTGCCGCGGTTGCGCGGGCCGCTGACCGCCGTTCTGGTGACCGGCCCGTCCATGGCGCCGACCCTGCGGCACGGTGACGCGGTGCTGGTTCGTCCCGGTGGCCGCCCGATCCGCGCCGGCGACGTGGTGGTCGCGGTCTTCCGGACCCGGCCCGATCTGCTGGTGGTGAAGCGTGCGGTCCGGCCGCAGGACGGCGGCTGGTGGCTGCGTGGCGACAATGACCTGATCACCGATGACTCCCGGGCGTACGGGGTGGCCGACGTACGAGGACGGGTGGTGGCCCGCTACTGGCCGCGCCCCGGACGGGTGCCTCGTCGTCAGTTATGACCCTGCTCACATCCGAGGGGTGGTGCCGACACTATGCTCGGAAAGTGCCCGGGTGACCCCCCGCACCGCGTGCCACCGCTCGCCGCCCACCTTGCGGCGGGGCCGGCCGCCTCACATCTGCTCGACAGATCCTGGAGTCACCACCATGTCTTCGTCCACCGTGGACCCCGCTGATCCCGTCTTCCTACTGCACCGGGGCGGCAAGATGGCCGTCACCTCGACCGTGCCGCTCACCAGCCGGGAGGACCTCTCCCTGGCGTACACCCCGGGGGTGGCCCGGGTGTGTGAGGCGATCGCCGCCGACCCGGCCCTGGTGGACGACTACACCTGGGTGTCGCACACGGTCGCGGTGGTCACCGACGGCTCGGCGGTGCTCGGGCTGGGCAACATCGGTCCCCGGGCCGCGCTGCCGGTGATGGAGGGCAAGGCGGTGCTGTTCAAGCAGTTCGCCGGGGTGGACGCGGTGCCGGTGTGCCTGGACACCCAGGACGTGGACGAGATCGTCGCGGTGGTGCGGGCGCTGGCGCCCTCGTTCGGTGGGATCAACCTGGAGGACATCAGCGCGCCGCGTTGCTTCGAGATCGAGCGTCGGCTCGACGAGGCGCTGGACATCCCGGTCTTCCACGACGACCAGCACGGCACCGCCATCGTGGTGCTTGCCGCGCTGCGCAACGCCGCGATGTTGCTCGACCGCAAGCTCGGTGACCTGCGGGTGGCGGTGAGCGGCGCGGGCGCGGCCGGCGTGGCCGTGACGAAGATGCTGATCGCCGGGGGCGTCAACCCCGACCAGGTGGTGGTCTGTGACTCCAAGGGGATCATCGGCCGGCACCGCACCGAGCTGACCGGCACCAAGGCCGAGCTGGCGGCGAGCACCAACGCCGACGGCCGCCAGGGCGACATCACCGAGGCGTTGCGCGACGCGGACGTGCTGGTCGGGGTCTCCGGCGGGCAGATCCCCGAGGCCGCGGTGGCCGGGATGGCACCCGGCGGGATCGTGTTCGCGCTGGCGAACCCGACCCCCGAGGTGCACCCCGAGGTGGCCGCCCGGCACGTCGCGGTGGTCGCCACCGGGCGCAGCGACTACCCCAACCAGATCAACAACGTGCTGGCGTTCCCCGGTGTGTTCCGCGGCGCGCTGGACGCCGGTGCCACCCGGATCACCGAGGCGATGAAGGTCGCCGCCGCGGACGCCATCGCGGGTGTGGTGGCCGAGTCCCTGACCGCCGACGCGATCGTTCCGTCCCCGCTCGACCCGCGCGTCGCGCCGGCCGTGGCCGAGGCGGTCGCCGAAGCCGCCCGCCGCGACGGCGTCGCCCGTCGCTAGGCGCACGCGTCGGCCGGCGGCGCGCTGCGCCGTCGGCCTGCGCGCACGGCTTCTTAACGAGCGCTCAGCTTGTTACCGTGCCGATCATGCGTGCTGCCTTTGCCTCCCGTTTCGACGACGCCGATCCGCTCGCCGCGCTCACCGTCGGCGAGCGGCCCGAGCCGACCCCTCCGGCCGACGACTGGGTGACCGTGCAGTTGCGGGCCACCTCGCTCAACCACCACGACCTCTGGTCGCTGCGTGGGGTGGGTCTCACCGAGGCCCAGCTGCCGATGATCCTCGGCTGCGACGCGGTCGGGCTGGACCCGGAGGGGCGCCCGGTGGTCGTGTACCCGGTGGTCGTCACGCCGGGTGACCCGCGCGGGGTTTCCATCCTCTCCGAGCACTTTGCCGGGACGCTCGCCGAGCGGGTGGCCGTACCCCGGTCGAATCTGATCCCGCTGCCCGACGGCATGGCGGCTACCGACGCGGCGTGCCTGCCCACGGCCTGGCTGACCGCGTGGCGGATGCTGACCACCAAGGGCCGCGTCGCGGACGCCGACAGCGTGCTGGTCCAGGGTGCGGGCGGCGGCGTGGCCACCGCGGCCGTCGCGCTCGCCGTCGCGATGGGCAAGCGGGTGTACGCGACCAGCCGCGACGCCGTCAAGCGGGACCGGATCTCGGCCCTCGGCGCCATCGCCGTGGAGCCCGGTGCCCGGCTGCCGGAGCGGGTGGACGTGGTGATCGAGACGGTCGGCGCGGCCACCTTCGACCACTCGCTGAAGTCGGCCGCGCCGATGGCCCGGATCGTGGTCTCCGGCGCGACCGCCGGGCACGAGCCGTCGGTCAACCTGCGCCGGGTCTTCGCCATGCAGCTGGAGATCCTGGGCACCTCGATGGGCACGCCCGGCGAGCTGTACGAGCTGCTGGCGTTCTGCTCGGACAACGAGGTGCGCCCGGTGGTGGACAGCGTCATCCCGTTCAGCCGGGTCGAGGACGCCTTCGCCCGACTGCACTCCGGCGACGCCTTCGGCAAGGTCGTCATCGACCACACCGCCTGACGCGCACCGCGCGCTGCATCGCCGCGCCGCGCCGCCGGGCCTGGGCCCCACGCCGCTAGATCGCGCAACATCATGGAAGTAGTGGCCTCCGCGTCGTGGGAGGCCACTACTTCCTGGTCACTGCACGATCTTGCGGCGGCCGGAGCGGCGAAGGCGCACGGCGCGGGCGGGCCTCAGAGGTGGTCGTCGAAGGTGGCGATGTCGCCGCGCGTCGCGTCGGTGGGGATGCGCTTCCTGGCGTCGGCGTCGCCGTAGAGCGACCAGCGCAGGAACTCAACAGACGTGTCGGAGACGACCCGCAACGTCGCGCCGTCGCTGAGCAACGCCCGCCCGTGGTCGCCCTTGGGCAGGCTCAGCATCGCCTTCGGCCAGGGCACCTTGTCGTACGCGGCCCTGCCCGCCGCGTACTCGACCACCTCGTCCAACTCGCCGTGCACGAACAGCTGCGGTGCGGCCGCACCGGCGAACGCGGTGCCCACGCCGAGCGCCGTGCCCGCGAACACCACACCCGCGTCCAGCCGCTCGTCCCGGCTCGCTGTGAACAGGCCGATGGTGGTCACCCCGCCCGCGGAGTGCCCGGCCGCGGCCACCCGCTCGCCGTCCAACCGGCCGCGCAACGCGTCGCCGGCCTTGCCGTCCAACGCCAGCACCTGGTCCAACGCGTACGACACGTCGGCGGGCTGGTTGAGCACGTCGAGGACGTTGTTGTCCGCGCCCCGCGAGGTGTGCGGGAACGTCGGCGCGGCCACCACGAAACCCGCAGCCGCCCAGCGGGTCAGCAGCGTGGCGTAGTCGTCCGGTCGCCCACCCAGGCCGTGACTGAACATCACCACCGGGAACCGGCCCTCCACCGCCGTCGCCGCCCGCTTGGCCGCGCCGCCGGACTGCCCGGCCGCCGGGTACCAGAGCGTCGTCGGCAGCGCCCGGCCATCCCGGTTCAGCTTGAGCTGGCGTACGCCGACCGCGAAGGCGCGCTGCGGCGCCTTGCCGGCGGGGACCTGCGGTGTCGGCGTGGCGGCGGGTGGTGGTTCGACGGGCGCCTGCTGACCCTCGGTCTTCCTGGCGTCCGCCGAGCAGCCGACCAGACCGGCCATGAGCACGGCGCTGGCCAGCAGGGCGGGGGTGAGGCGACGTGGCATGAATCCGATTGTGCCTTGCCCCGCTGACGTGCCCGGTGGACTTCGACGCGGTGTGCCCGTCGACTCACCCAGCGCCGCGCGCCCGGTGTCAGGCGGCACGTTCGGCGAGCGGGCGTCGCCGTCGTGCGGTGTCGGCCAGCGGGCGCGGAGGGAAGGCGGCGTTGGGATTGGTACGCACGCCGACGGCGTACGACCCCTCGGGCGACCGACGCGCCGACACCGGCCCGATGGCCCCGCCGGCCACCGCCGTGGCCGGGGCACAACCGGCCAGCAGCGCTGTCACCAGTACGGCCATCAGCCGGCCCGCCCCATCGTTCCGCGGTAGGTGCCCGGGCAGGCGTAGCGGCCCCGCCGTCCGGCTCGGGTGCACCCGCCACCCGGTCGGGTCCCCTCCGCCGGCCGGGTCCAGCCCTGGGACGCCGCGGGCCGGGGACGGTGCCGCGTGGCCAGCTTCGCTAGGGTCACCGACATGCCTGAGAACTACACGGACCCCAGCGGCAACACCGAGGCGTTCCGCGCCTTCAACCAGACGCCGGAGACTGCGGCGTCGACGGAGGCCCCGTCCCGCCTGCCGCTCATCATCGGTGCGGCAGTGGTCGTCGTGGTGCTGGTGGCACTCGTGGCCTGGCTGGCGACCGGCTGATCGAGTCGCCTGGCTGGCTCCGGCACCGAACGGGCTCCACCGACTCGCGCACCCTCGGGCCTCCCGGGGGTGCGCGCCTCAGTGGCGTCAGGCCGCCCCGACCACGTCCCGGGTCTGCCGGGCGATTTCCCGCTCCTCGTCGGTGCGGATGACGCAGACGCTCACCTCGGCGCCGTCGGGAGAGATCAACCGGTCGCCCTCGCCGTTGTTGCGGGCGTCGTCCACTGTGATGCCGAGCCGGCCCAGGCCGCCCAGCGCGGCGGCCCGCACCGGCGCGGCGTGCTCGCCGACCCCGGCGGTGAAGGCGATCGCGTCGACCCGACCGAGCAGCGCGTAGTACGCCCCGACGTACTCGGTGATGCGCCGGCAGTACACGTCGAAGGCCAACGCCGCCGCCCGGTCACCAGCGGCTCGGCGTTCGAGCACCTCGCGCATGTCGTTGACTCCGGTCAGCCCGAGCAGGCCGCTGCGGTGGTTGAGCAGGTCGTCGATGTCGTCCACCGACAGCCCGCCCTCCCGGCGCAGGTGGAAGATCACGGTCGGGTCCACGTCGCCGCTGCGGGTGCCCATCACCAGCCCCTGCAACGGGGACATGCCCATCGAGGTGGCGACGCTGCGACCGTCCGCCACCGCGCAGGCGCTGGCCCCGTTGCCAAGGTGCAGGGTGATCGCGTTGATCTGCTCGTACGGGCGGCCCAGCAGCTCGGCGGTGCGCCGGGACACGTACGCGTGCGACGTGCCGTGGAAGCCGTACCGGCGGATGTCGTACCGTTCGGCGGTTTCCCGGTCGATCGCGTACGTCGCGGCGGCCTCCGACAGGGTGTGGTGGAACGCGGTGTCGAAGACGGCGACCTGCGGGACGTCCGGCAGCGCCGCGCGGGCCACCTCGATGCCGGCCAGGTTGGCCGGGTTGTGCAGTGGGGCGAGCGGCACCAGATCCTTGATCGCGGCCAGCACGGCGTCGTCGACAAGTACCGGCGCGCTGAACGTCCGGCCACCGTGCACCACCCGGTGTCCGACCGCCGTCAGCCCGGCCAGGTCCAGCCCGTCCAGGATCTGCCGGACCGCCTCGGCGTGGTCCGCCGGGCCGCCACCGGGCTCACCGATCCGCTCGACGGTGCCGTGGTCGAGTGCCCGGTCACCGTCGTAGCGGCGCCACTTCACCGACGACGACCCGCAGTTGAGCACCAGTACCCGACTCACGACGCCTCCTCGGTGGCCGCCTGGATGGCGGTGATCGCCACGGTGTTGACGATGTCCGGCACCGTGGCGCCCCGCGACAGGTCGTTCACCGGCCGCCGCAGGCCCTGCATGACCGGGCCGACGGCGACCGCCCCGGCCGAGCGCTGCACCGCCTTGTACGTGTTGTTGCCGGTGTTCAGGTCCGGGAAGATGAAGACAGTGGCGTGCCCGGCGACGGGGCTGTCGGGCAGCTTCGTGGCCGCCACCGCCGGGTCAATCGCCGCGTCGTACTGGATGGGCCCCTCGACCAGCAGGTCGGGCCGGCGCTCCCGGACCAGCGCGGTGGCCGCGGCGACCTTCTCCACGTCGGCGCCCGCGCCGGAGCTGCCGGTCGAGTACGACAGCATGGCCACCCGGGGTTCGATGCCGAACCGGGCGGCGGTGTCGGCCGACGAGATCGCGATGTCGGCGAGCTGGGCCGCGTCCGGGTCGCGGTTGACAGCGCAGTCGCCGTAGACCAGCACCCGGTCGGCGAGCAGCATGAAGAAGACGCTGGAGGCCACCGAGACGTCCGGCAGCGTACGGATGATCTCGAACGCCGGCCGGATGGTCGCGGCGGTGGTGTGCGTGGCGCCGGAGACCATGCCGTCGGCGCGGCCGGTGGCCACCATCAGCGTGCCGAAGTAGTTGGGCTGCGCCACGATGTCGTGCGCCAACTCGGCGGTGACGCCCCGGTGGGCGCGCAGCCGGGCGTACTCGGCGGCGAAGTCGTCGCGCCACTCGCTGGCACCCGGGTCGACCACCCGCACGTCGCCGAGGTCGATGCCCAGCTCCCGAGTGCGTCGGGCGATGTCGTCCGGCCGGCCAAGCACCGTCAGCTCGGCCACCCCACGCCGTAGCAGGATCTCCGCCGCGCGCAGGATCCGCTCGTCGGTGCCCTCCGGCAACACCACGTGCCGGGGCTTCGAGCGGGCACGATCGATCAGCTCGTTCTCGAACATCAGTGGGGTGACCCGTGCCGACCGGCTGACCCGCAGTCGACGGGCCAGGTCGTCGGTGTCCACACAGCGCTCGAACGCGCCGAGCGCGGCCTCCACCTTGCGGGGATTGGACGCGCTGGGCCGGCCCTCGATGCGACTGGACGCGGCGACCGTGTCGTAGCTGTCGAGACGCACGGAGAGCACCGCCAACCCGGTGTTGAGCCCCTCCACCAACCGCATGACCCTGGGGTCGGGCTGCTCGCCGAGGGTGAGCACCAGCCCGGCCACCGACACCTGCCCGGCCACGTGCGCGGCGCTCGCGGCGACGAGCAGGTCGGCCCGGTCCCCAGGGGTGATCACCAGGGCGCCCTCGGTGAGGTGGCCCAGCAGGGTCGGCACGTGCGCCGCACCGACCACGAAGTCCAGCACGTCGCGACCGAGCGCGGCGTCGTCCCCGGCCAGCAGGGTGGCGCCGAGCGCCGCCGCCACCTCGGCCACCGTCGGCGCGGACACGCTCGGCACCTCCGGGATGGCGTACGCGGGGACCGGCAGGTCGGGCAGCGTCATCGGCCCGGTCACCCGGTTGGCGATCACCGCGAGCACCGTCGCGCCGAGGTCGGCCAGGTCGTGGTACGCCCCCCGCATCGCCGACGCGACAGCCGCCGG
>NZ_JAGPXY010000240.1 GCF_018070325.1 Micromonospora sp. H61 | reverse complement strand
AAGCTGCATCTCGGTGGGATCGCGGTCTTGAAGCAGCTTGCCGAGGAATACGATCTGCATCTGGAGGGCGGTCTCGGGGCTGAGATTGTCGATCAGCCCGACCTCGCCGAGGGCCGCGCGGACCAGGCCTTCCATCTCCAGGGTAGGCAGCGACTCCGCGCCCGGAAACTGGGTGCGAGTCTCGGCGACGAAGCGAGCGACGTCGGTGGGGGAGTGAGCGGCGCCGAAGCGGTCGTTGACCGCGATGGCGAACGCTGCGCCGATCACCTGGTTCCCGCCGCGCCATCCGGAGGCCTCCAACCCGTCCAGGAGTTGGTCCACGGTGCCCCAGTCACGCCGCGCCATCGCGCGAATCAGGTCGCTGAACTCGGTCCGTACGCTCACGATCTCGTAACCTCGCTATTCCCTTGCGGATTGATTGAACGGAGCGGTGGACGGCGATGCTCGCCACCAACCCCACCACGACGAGGTGTCCCGCCGCATCCGGTGCTTCGTTGAGGAGACGCTGCCCAACCGTAGGGCCGACCGTCGGGGTTGTGGTGCCGGCTTGCTGCGCCCCTGGTGGGCCCTGCGGACCCCGAATGATCGTGAACGCTTCCCTGGCCGCCGCCACCGACTTTTGGGTGTTCTCCTGGACGTCTTCAACCTTCCTGGTCATCGTACTCAGGAAGGAGGCGACGTTCTTTCGTGCGGAAT
>NZ_JAGPXY010000239.1 GCF_018070325.1 Micromonospora sp. H61 | reverse complement strand
CGCCAACGGTGAGCTCCTGATCGCCCCTGCGGTCGTGGGTGCCTCGAACGCCCTGCGGGAGCGGGCCTGGGACCCTCGCTCGATGTGGAATTGGGCCGACCCACTCGTGGAGAAAGCCACCAAAGGCGTATACGAAAAAGTATTCAGCGTCTTCGGAATCGTCACGCTCTGCGTGGTGGGTCTCTACCTGCTCTGGCGCTCCCGCCAGTCGGACATGAGCAATGCGATGACGACGGCAGGGTGGGCACTTCTGGTGATGGTGGCGGTCACCGCGCTGGCGGCCTGGCCGGTCAAGTCGGCGAACATCGCCGACGGCACCCTGATCACCTCACTCGGCGTCGTGCACGATGCCATAGGTCCGGCGTCAAAGGACACCCCACCGGATCAGTGCGACGATCCAGATCCCAAGGCATGCAAGGACAACCGGCCGCCGGCCGTACGGGCCAGCGACACTGCCACCGAGGCGATGCTCTATCGCAACTGGCTGCGCGGAGTGCTCGGCTCGGCTGATAGCGAGACCGCCCGAAAGTATGGCCCTGCCCTGTACGACGCCAAGGCGTTTTCCTGGGAGGAGGCCGAGAAGCTACGGGCCAACCCGGCCACCCGGCCAGCGACGATCGAGGCCAAGCAGCAGCAGTGGATGACGGTCGCGGAGCAGATCAAGACCGAAGACCCGGAGGCGTACGAGTTCCTGACGGGC
>NZ_JAGPXY010000238.1 GCF_018070325.1 Micromonospora sp. H61 | reverse complement strand
CGGCAGCCGCCATCAGCGAGGAGGTGGGACCGCAGGTGCGAGCCCAGCTGTACGACTGGGCGTCAACCGATTCGACCGACGCGAAGCTGCAACGCCTGATCGCAAGGGTTTGTGCGGGCGATATGGTTGAGTTGTACCCGCGCATTTCCCTGACCCGGCTGATGCACTTGGCGGGCCGCCGCGATCACGCCGTGCGGGAGGAGGTTGTCACCGCGGTAGAAAATCTATGGAAGCGCCCGCAGCTGCGGGACCGCACCCTCCGGGCAGTAACGGCGTGGTTGGGTGATCCGAGCCGGCGCGGCACCGCCTGGCGAATCGTCTGCCGCATCGCCGTGAGCGAGGTGCATCCCCTTACAGTTGCGGCGAGCCAGGACGGGACGTGTCACGACCTCGTTCGGGCATTCGGTGAGGTGCTGACAGACCCGGAGATGCTCGCCACGACCGATGAGTTCGGTGCCGCCACCCTCACTAGCGCCTTGAGTTCTGACATCGACCGCGAACGGACCCGTCGGTTCTTCGTCGATGTGGTCCGGCACTCCTCTGGCGGCAGCAGGCGGATCGTCCGCCTCCAGCGCCTGCTGTATACCTGGCAGCCGAGCGCCGAGGACGTGGACCATCCCGATCGTCGTGACCTTCGCGACCAAAGCGGCGAGGCGCTCGCGCACGTCGATCCTCTCAGCCAACGCTGATCCATGTGGCATTTGCTCAGGCGCGTGCAGCGCCA
>NZ_JAGPXY010000237.1 GCF_018070325.1 Micromonospora sp. H61 | reverse complement strand
GCGGAATCGTGGGCCGGGCCGGGTCGTTATACCTGGCAGACCACCGCGACTGTCCCGGTCGTGGGGCGCGGCAGCCGCCCGGGAACACCCGGCAGGCCGCCCCGGTTACATCCCCCGCAACGCCCGAGCAGGTCCCCCCGGATCGCCGGCGTCGCCACGAACTTTCCCGCACCACCCACCCCCGGGTGTGGTGCGGGCACCCCCGATGCAGAGGAGCACGCCATCATGCGTACCGATCTGATCCGTAAGACCGCCCTGACCGCCGCTGGTCTCGCGTTCACCGGTGGCGCCATCGCCGGCCCCGTCACCACCGCGTTCGCCGCACCCACCACCAGCACCCCGGCCGCGCAAACCCAGACCGACCGCAAGGGCCACGGCGAACGAGAGCTCGGCGTGCGCTACGAGGCCCAGCCGAACTTCTACTACTGCGGGCCCGCCGCGACCCGAAACGCCCTGTCCGTACAGGGCAAGAACATCAACGTCGACGACATGGCCAAGGAAATGGGCACCACCGAGGCCGGCACCAACTCCATCAACGACATCACCCCCGTGCTGAACAAGGAAACCGGTAAGAACGACGCCTACCGGTCCGTGGAGATCAGCACCCCCGACGCCGACACCAAGCAGACCGACACCCTGCGCGCCGACATCGTCCGCACCGTCGACGACGGCCGCGCCGTGGTCGCCAACATCGCCGGCACCAGCACCGACACCGACGGCGTCACCCACTCCTACGA
>NZ_JAGPXY010000236.1 GCF_018070325.1 Micromonospora sp. H61 | reverse complement strand
GTCGAGAACGACTCATCGATGAGAGCCTGACGCCGCTCGTAGAGCATCTCGACCAGGCACTGCTGCTCCCCGATGAGCCTGTCTATGCGGGCCGTCTCGTGGTCGAGGTAGTCGGCGATGGCGCGCTGCTCCTTCAATGGCGGCAGCGGCATCGGAATACTCGCGAGCTTCTCCGCGGTGAGGTGCGGCATCGAGACAACGTTGGAGTAGGCGCGAATGAAGCCGCTAGCGCGCAGCGCGATCAGATAGAACGCGATGAACCGGCCGTCGAAGTCGTCGAACGGCCGAAGTCGGTTGATCGAGTTCTGGAATCCCCAGCCCGGGAGATCCGCGTCGACATATGCGGCACGACCGAACCCGCCTTGGCCGCCCTCGACGACGACTACGTCGCCCGCTCGGATGCTCAACTGCTCCAGCTCGACGTCGCCGAACCACATCTCCCTCACGTCGTCGAGAGCCAGAACGCCGTGGGGCTGCACGTTCGCAGCACGCATGTACGGGGCACGTAGGTCATTGCCGGAGTCCTTGCTCTGCAGCATCTTGCCGAGCGTGACGGTTGCAGCGTTCTTGACCTGGCCAGCCAGCCACCCGTCCGGCAAGGCACCCCAGAGCGGTCCCGTCACTGCTCCACCTCTCGCAGCAACTCAAGGATCTTGGCGACCTGCTTCTCCAGGTCGGCGTCAATCTCGGCGAGGGGGCGGGGTGGGACGTACTTGTAGAAGTGGCGGGTGAAGGGGAT
>NZ_JAGPXY010000031.1 GCF_018070325.1 Micromonospora sp. H61 | reverse complement strand
CGCTGGGTAGGTTGGCGGCGTAGCGTCGCGTTCGTGGAACCGGACGTGTTGGGGCCGCCGTACGAGCGGCAGACGATCGACCTGGGCACCGACGACGAAGGCCCCGTCGTCGCGACAGTGGTCCGGCGGCGGGCCGAGCGCCCCACCGGGCGGGCCGTGCTCTACGTGCACGGCTTCGTCGACTACTTCTTCCAGACGCATCTGGCCGATTTCTTCGCCGAGCGAGGCTGGGATTTCTACGCGCTCGACCTGCGCAAATATGGCCGCAGTCTGCTCCCCGCCCAGACCCCCAACTTCTGTCGCGACATCAGCGACTACTTCCCTGAGCTGGACGCCGCCGCCGAGATCATCCGCTCCGACGACGGGCACGACACCCTGCTGGCGATGGGCCACTCCACCGGTGGCCTGATCATCTCGCTCTGGGCGGACGCCCGCCGCGACACCGGCACCATCGATGGCCTGGTGCTCAACAGCCCCTTCTTCGACCTGAACGCCCCCTGGGCGGTCCGTCGACCCCTCGCGGCCGCCGCGTCGCGGCTGGGCCGCAGGGCGCCGCACCGCATCCTCCCGTTCGGGTTGGGCACCGTGTACGGCGAGAGCATCCACTCCGACCACCGCGGCGAGTGGACCTACGACCTGGCGTGGAAGCCGCTGGCCGGGTTCCCGGTCCGGGCCGGCTGGCTGAACGCGATCCGCACCGGGCAACGCCGGCTGCGCGCCGGGCTGGACATTCAGGTGCCGGTGCTGCTGGCCTGCTCGACCCGGTCCTTCCGGGGCACCAAGTGGCACGACAACGCGACACTGGCCGACGCCGTACTGGACGTCGACCACATGGTCCGTTACGCGCCCCGCCTCGGTCGCCACGTCACACTGGCCCGCTTCGACGGCGGGTTGCACGACCTCACGCTCTCCGGCCCCGCCGTACGGACAAAGGTCTTCGACGAGGTGGGCCGCTGGGCCGAGGCATTCCTCGCCGCCGGCCCCACCGCCCCGGCCGACACGACGGGAGCGGCGACGCCCGGCGGCTGACCAGGCCGGACAACACGCGGTTCAGATGTCGCCGGGCGTCGCCGGGAGGACGGCACGGATCCGGTCGAAGGTCGCCACCGGGTGTGCGCCGACACCGGGCAGGACCAGGCCCAGGCAGTACGGGGAGACCTCACCGGTGGGTTCGGCCTGAACGATGAAGACCGGCGCGCCGACGTACCCCGGCGGCAGGTCGGTGGTGATCAGCACGGCGTCCCCGTCGCGGACCACCCGCTCGATCGCGACCTCCAGCGGCCGCGACCCGTCTTCGCGTACCCCATGGGCCAGCACGAGAGCGGAACTGGCGTCGGCGCCGAGGCGGGCGACCACCTCGGGCCCGGCGGCGATCCCCGCCGGCACCGGCTGGACGCGCCACCGCCAACCGCCGTCGCCGGCATACCGGTGCAGGCCAGCGGTCGGCAACACCGCGACCCCGTCGCCCGGGAAGCGGGCCCAACCGGGCACGATCTCAGCCTCGGAAATGACGGCCGGGGCCACCCCCGCCGGCTCGGTGACGCTCGCCCGTAGGCCCAACTCACCACTTGAGCCGCCCACCAGGTCGGCCGCCGTCAGCAACGACTCCCCCACCGGGTCGTCGCCGCCCTGGAAGAAGAACGCGGTACCGAAGTCGCCCGAGGACCGGTACGGCAGGATGGCGCGACCGACGACCTGGCACAGCTCGTAGGCGACGTCGCTCTCGGCGTCGGAATCCAGCAACACCAGCCAAAGGTACGGTCCGACGCCAGTTCGGTCCGCGGTAACCCGGATGCCCGCTACGAGGTCGACGTGAGACTCTGCTCGGCAACGTGGACGCGGGCACCCTTTTCGCCGTCGGGCAGTGGGACGGCGGTACCCTCTGGGCGCGACATTCACGCCACACGCGCCCGTAGCTCAGCGGATAGAGCAGGGGACTTCTAATCCCAAGGCCGCAGGTTCGAATCCTGCCGGGCGCACCACACCTGATCTGCTCAGACACAGGTTCACTCCGAACTCCGACCAAGATCGACGGTCCGGTGAGGGTCCGCGCGTTCGGTCCCGGCCCACCCACGCGGTCGTCCTCGCGGCAGGTCAAGGCGTGCGTACGGCGGCAGATGGAGGCGCTGGCTCGGGACGGCTCCGTGGCCAAGATCAAGGGCGAGCGCGGGGGTGCGTCCGGCTCGACGGCGGACCGCTTCCAGTACATCCGGGAGCCCGGAGAGGCGGCCCGATGACCAAGTATGGGTCAAGTACGGCCTTACGGATCTTGGTGTGTCTGCCCTCGTCGGAGCCAAGTACGGCAGGGACGTACGGCTCAAGTACGCGATCTCGTGGCCCACCGAGGTACGGCTAGGCCCCTCCCTAAGAGCGGCCGCCGATGTACGACGCGAGGAGGAGTTGTCGAGTTGATCGAACGGATCGAGGCGTCCGCTCGGGTGGCGACCGATGAGGATCGGGACACAGCGGAGCGCGTCGAGGCAGCGGCGATCGCCTGGGCGCTGGAGCGGGCCGGATTCAAGGGTGGCATGGACATCGACGTCACCGTGGAGCCGGCTGGACGCAAGGTCCCCGGGATCTGCTCTCCGGCAAGTTCGACCAGGGGGAGCCGGAAACGATCCGAGCGGATGTCACGACGAACCTCCCGTGGGGCGCTCACGGTGCCGCCCCGGCTCCGGCGGATCCGGACGCCTGGCGCAAGATGCTAGACGCGGCGGAGGCATGCGACCGACCAGCACCGTACGGAGAGCCGCGCTCGGGGCAAGGTCTTCGACCGCGGTGGCGCACGGATCGGGCGGGTACCGATGGACTAGAACCCTTGTCCTGTAACGGTTGTTCAGCGGCGGAGCTTGGCATAGTTGTAAACAGTAGGACGTAATCTAGAGTCATCAGCTTTCGAACATTCGGTCCGATACCCACGTAACTGATCATCCAACTCGCATTGATCAGCTTTACATCGCTCCCTCTGCGTAAGAGAATGGCCTGTTCACCATCACCGGCATAGGGAGGGGTCAGTGGCCGAGGGGGACTTCCAGCAATTGCTCGATGTCATGCCCAAGATCGCGGAGGCGGTAAGGGATCTTCCGGATGGACTGAAGCAGCGGGCTTTCGAAGAATTGATCAGCACCTTCAAGGGAGTGCCGACGCCGCGAACGGCTCCCCCGGAGGTGCTGCCGGTCTCGCAGCAACCCACTGAAAACGGACGGGTTGCAGAAGCCGAGAAACAGCCTGATGTAGAGCCTTCCGCGACTGGGGGTCGGTCGCGGAGGGTCAAGAAGGCCACCACGCCACGGAAGGCCACCACCCGCAAGACTTGGGCGCCGGATCGCCACATCGACTTCTGGCCCGAGGGCAAGCAGTCGTTCAAGGACTTCGTGGAAGCCAAGCGGCCGGCAACGATCGACCAGAAAAACTTGCTTGCGGTCTTCTGGCTGGAGCACGTGGCCGAACTGCCGGCGGTTGGGGTCGGCCAGGTTCTGGCGGCCTACAAAGCTGTCGACTGGGACGAACCAGGCTCCCCGGACGTTGCGCTTCGCAAGACAGCTTCTAGCCAGCACTGGATCGACACTCGGAAGAGCACGGATATCAAGACAACGCCCGGAGGCCGCAACACGGTGAAGGGCATGCCGCTACCGAAGGGCAAGAAGTGACGCTTGACGCGGCGACGGCCCTGGCGCACCTGCCGCCAGGGCTCCGCGCCGAGTTGGTAGAGGAGTTTCGCAAGATCACTCGCAACTACCGGGAGGGGCGGTGGGAAGCGGCCGAGCTAGACGGTGGACGTTTCGCGGAAGTCGGGTACACGATCCTTGCGGGCTATCTAGATGGGGGCAACTATGCCCAGACAGCCAGCAAGCCGTCCCGCTTCGACCATGCTTGCAAGCTACTGGAGAACGCGGACAGTAAGCTGTATCCGAGGTCGGCGCGGGTGACGGCACCTCGTGTGCTCGTTGCGCTGTACGACATCCGCAACAATCGCGGCGTTGGGCATGTTGGCGGCGACGTAAGCGCTAACCACATGGATGCCACCTTCGTGCTGCACGCGGCTCAGTGGATCACGGCTGAGTTCGTCCGTTTGTTCCATGGCACCGACCTAGCAACGGCAACGAGCGTTGTCGAAGCCCTAGTGGAGCGCCAAGTCCCGTTGATCTGGCATGTCGGTGATACAGCGCGGGTGCTCGACCCGTCGCTGTCCCTCCCCAACAAGACTCTGCTGCTGCTTCATTCGCTCACTACGCAACTAACGGACAGGACCCTCGCCAAGCATCTCGAACAAGATCGTCTGTCCAACTACAAGAGAGTCCTCCGGCAACTCCATCGGGACCGACTTGTGGAGTACGACGAGACAACAGGCCACGTGACCCTCTCTCCCATCGGCGCAAAGGCGGTGGAGGATCGGATCCTTCCGCGGCAGGTCTTGTAGCCGGCGCAGCGGCTCCTCTCGGCACGGGAGAGGAGCCGCTGCCCACGGGCAGTACTCCTACCGTGTAGCGCCGGCTCAAGTTCGGAGGTCCGTCGAGGTCCGCAGCGATCTCCGGAGACGGCCAGAAGCGATCGGAAATGACAACCTGCTGGGTTGCATCTAGATGTGCGCTGACCTGCAATAACTGCACCCCGTGAGGCCCTACCAGCGCAGAGGGGACGGCCATGCGAGGCGGTCCGGGGAAATGCTGGTAGCCCTTCTAATCCCAAGGCAGCAGGTTCGAATCCTGCCGGGCGCTCAGGCACTTCCCTCTTCCGACCAGCTCGCGTGGGGCTGTTCGTGGTGCGAGCGGTCTACGGTGACCCCGTGGCAGCCTCGAACGGACGCACCAAGCGCCAGCGGGCGAGATCGAAACGCTGCCCAGCGAGTCACTGCGGGTGAAGGTCTATGCCGGGGTCGACCCGATCGGCGGAATGAAGCCTGGCGCGATCCGGACTGGGGGCGCTGGTCTGGCTCGCCATGACGACGGGCGCCCGGCGCGGCGAGCTGTGCGCACTACGTTGGCAGCATCTCGACCTGGCCGTCGGTGTGCTGAGTTGCAGCGCAGCGCCTACCTGGACGAACACGGCGAGCTGCGGGAGAAGGACACCAAGACGCACCAGCAGTGGCGGGATACTCTCGACCCGAAGACGATCGAAGTGCTGCCGGGGGGTTGCACGGGCGTTATCTCGACCGCCTGGCGCAGCTCGATGCGGACGCCGACTCTGCCGATTATATCGTCTCCCCCGAACCGGACAACAGCCGTGGCTATCGACCGACATCATCACCCGGCGGTACGGTCGGCTCGCCACCCGGCTGGGCATGGACAGCCACATCAACGCGCTGCGCCATTACTGGGCTACCGAACTGATCAACGCGGGTGTCGATGTACGGACGGTCGCCGGGCGGTTTGGCCACGGCGGGACAACGGCGCTCCGGGTCTACGCCGCCTGGCTCTCGGGATCGGACCAACGGGCTGCCGGGACGCTGGCCGCATGGATGCCACCGCGACCTGTCGCACCGACGCGACGCACGGCGGAGTGCAGCCCTTACCGGGTGATAGCGGCAGGCTTCGCGAGCGGATCGCAACCGGCACTACGGCAGGGCCGCTCAGAACGGGGTCGATCGGCTAGCGCTCGCCCATTAGCCTGGCTCAGTGACTGACCGCCAACCCTTTCAGAGTCTAAGCGACCGGCTTGCCGGCCGGTTGCCGGACAGCGCCCTACACGACGGCGTGCCCGACTGGCTAGAAATGCCACTTCGCCACTGGATAAGTGCGTCTCTTGAAGAGGAATACGATACAGCCCGTCGGGTATGCCTTCGCCTCCGCCTAACACCAAGAACCAAGCAAAACTACGAGACAAGGTTGGTTCGCGCCGACATTCCGGAGTTGCTCGATGTCGTTGACGCGATCCTTCAGTCTCACCCCGGATGGAGTCGATCTGAAAATGTATACAACGTTCACAGGATGGCAGGTACCTTCGAATACTGGATCGACCGCCTAGCTGAGCTGCAAGACGTTCTGTCGGACGGCGGCTCGTCATATCGGATTGAGTTGGACGAGCGACGGTTGGTCCGCAGGGTAGGCAACACCGTTGAGCAGGCGCTCGATCAGGCCGTAGTTGCAGCTCCGAAAGATGCTGCGGCGCATATACGGGCAGCTTGGGTGGCGGCCTATGGCCGCAACCCAGACCCGGATAAAGCATTCAATGAGGCCATAAGGGCAGTTGAAGAGATTGCCTGCCCCCTCGTGGAGGAAAAGAGAGCCGATAGCAACAAGTCAACGCTCGGTACCGTCATCGGACAACTTAAGAGCATGCCGCACAAGTGGAACGTTATTCTTCCTGATAGGTCTGGCGATCCGCGCAACGCGGAAGGCGTTGTGGTGATGATGGAGTTACTTTGGCATGCCCAGCATTCACGCCATGGCGGAGGTGCTAGTTCTCGTCGGCAGAACCAGGAAGAGGCGGAGGCAGCGGTTAATTTGGCGGTTCTGCTCGTTCATTGGCTTGCTACAGGCGTACTTCGGGCTGCTTAACTGGTGCGAGCGGGTCCCCGCGTCCGGCAGTCATCGACCGACGAGGGGATCCGCCCGGCGCGCCCCGGCCGATATTGCGCTGGCCGCCATCGGGCGGGGCCGGGCCGACGCCGGCTCACCTGCGGCCCGCCTTACCCAGGCACGGGGCCGATTCGCGGCTGATCGATTAATTGGCATGATGTGCCTATGCGCTTGCTAGTGCTCGGCGGAACCTGGTTCGTAGGCCACGCGACCGTCACAGCAGCCATCGACGCTGGCTGGGAGGTCACTACCTTCAACCGGGGCACCTCCGACCCCTTCCTAGAAGCTGTACAGCCCATCCGAGGCGATCGAACCCACCCCGAAGACATCGCCACCCTCGCTGCTGCCGGCCCTTGGGATGCCGTAATTGACACCTCGGGATACGTACCGAGGAACACTCTCGACGTGGCCCGTGCTCTCGCTCCCGTCGCCGGTCGCTACGTCTTCATGTCTACGGTCAGCGTCTACCAAGACTGGCCATCAAAGCCGCTGAGCGAACTCTCCGAAGTGCTCTACTGCCCGCCGGACGCCGGCCCGGACTACGGCACCGACACCGAGGACGGACCGACCCGGTACGGCTACCAGAAGTCCGGATGTGAGGCAGCAGCAGTCGCCGCGTTCGGAGCGGATCGGACCACAATCCTGCGCCCCGGTGTCGTGCTCGGCCCCCGGGAGTACGTCGGCCGCCTACCGTGGTGGCTGCGCCGCGTGGCTGCTGGTGGGCGAGTCCTAGCCCCCGGCTCCCCCGACCGCACCATCCAGCCGGTCGACGTACGCGACCTGGCCACGTTCACACTCCACGCCATCACTGAAGGTTCCTCCGGCGCGTTCAACGTCTGCGCCCCAGTGGACCGAGCGACCTTCGGCGGACTACTGGCGGACTGCGCCCACGCAACCCGCGGTGATGCCTCCTTCGAGTGGGTGCCCGATGAGGTGTTGCTCAGCCAAGGCGTCAGGCAGTGGTCCGAGCTACCCCTCTGGCGCACGTTCGACGGCGCGTGGCGCGTCGACACCGCCAAAGCGCAGACAGCCGGCCTGCGCTGCCGACCGCTCTCGCTGACCGTCCGCGACACCTGGCGATGGATGGTGGAGAACGGCGAGGTCAGCAACCACGATCGGGCTGCGGAGATCGGCATCAGCCGGGAGAAGGAAGAGCAGGTGTTGGCCGCCTGGCACCGGTCAGGTGAGCGGACGGGCTGAGGTTTCCGACAACCACGCCGAGGTGCGCTCGGCGAGTTGGTGAGCGTCAGCGTCGCGGTCCCACGGCGATTCGCTCAGCAGGCGCCCGATCCGCGCCAGCCGGCCAGTCAGCGAAACGTTGCGCTTCTGTGGCGGCAGGTCCAAGACGGTGCACAACGCTTTGGCCGCACCATCCTTGTCATGCATGTGGAGGTGAGCGGCGGCGACATCGATCTGCGTACCGCTGATCTGGGAGTACGGCCGCCTGGGCGAGGGCAACGCCTCGTACACCTGCAACGCCTCTCGGGCGTACCTCGCGGCCTGCTCGCCGTTGCGAAGGTCAAGCCATGCCGCCGCCGCACACGCCGCCGCCCGCGCTTCGCCGAATGCGAATTCCCCGCCGGTAGAGGTGGCGAGTTCGTCGGGTCGTTCCGCTGCCGCTTCTCTGTCTCGCTGGGCTGCTACCAGGACCGTCGTGACTGAATCGGAATCGGCGAGCAGAGCATGAGAGCGGGACGCGATATAGCGGAGCCTCAGCCTCGGCTCTCCCTCCGGGGCCGCTCGCATGGCACGAGCGAAGTAGCTCAGCGCGGAATCAGGCTCGTTACGCCAGTTGGCAAGTGTCATCTGCAGGCCGTAGGTCCATGCCTTCAACGACGCATGTCCGGCCAGGTCGGCGTACTGGGTCGACGCCCTGGCCAGTGCCGCCGACTCGTTCCAGTGGCCGAGATCGAAGGCGGTGGAAGCCATCAGGGAGGCGCTCTGGCCGATGATCACGTAGAGATCGGCCAGCTCAACGGGCCGACGGGTGCGCTCGACTAGAGCCCTTGCCTCGTCGCGCAACCGCCGGGCGCCGCTGAACACGTCGAAGGCCGCCATGCCGCCCGACCGGGCGAGCAGCCTTACGTCTTCCTGCAAGGATTCGATGGAGTCGTGCGGCACAGCAAGACTCATCAGCAAGGAATCGTTGGCGACCGAGTCGACAGCAGCGCTCACGCCATCCAGAACAATGCCGTCGCTGCCGGCAATGCCGTCGGACTGCACTCCTCCGAGCGTTTCGAAGAAACGTGATCGAACCGAATCCGATACATGGCCCAAAGCGGCCTCCAGCAACTCTTGATTCGCGTTTCCAGGAACAGTGTCGGGTCGACTGTGCCAGTAGGCGACTGTCCTTGTCGCGATCCCGAGCCACCCCGCGAATCCCTCGTTCGTCATGCCGGCGGCAGCTTGAAGCGAGCAGGCAAGTTTTCCTGTCCATCGGTCTACCGTCGCCACCGTGGTCTCCCGAGCTTCCAAGTTGCATCGGATTGCCGCGCATTGCACTGGGTTTGCATCGGCACTCCACCCGCTTTCGACTTCACTAGGTTTCAGCAGGCCGAACGGGACGCCAACCACAGACTACTGAGGAGACGGCCGTGGCTGAACCCCTCGCTTTCAAGAACAATCTGCCCCGGTTCCGGGGACCACTCAGAGATCGACCGGAAGAGGCGAGACCACGGCGAACCACAGTGGGCATGGACGGAAGAGGCAAATTCTCCGACTGCGGCGCGAGCCTGAGCGGGGGTCGCGGTGCCGATCGATGAACCGATCTCCAGAGCGACAGAGCTGTTCATAGCCAAGCGAATCTTGGACACGCACTGGACTCGGGCACTCGACCAGCCTTGGCGTGCAGGAGGGTGCCTGGAGTGCCGAGATCGAAACGTCTGCCCACAGCTCGATTGGGCCATCGAACTGGCCGCAGAAGTGGCAGCGGTGATGTTGCAGAAGGGCTGATCTGCGAGTCGTCGAAATCGTCCGACGGCTCTGGCGGCCGCACCTCTTGGACGCGTCCATGATCGAGCCACTGCCTCCGCCACCGCTGTACGTTGAGCGGGCGCCGGCCCGAGCTGCGCTCCGCCCGGGCCGGGAGCCGACTGCGGGGAGGAACGATGGGGTACGAACTGCACGTCACCCGGGCTGCGGAGTACTACGAGAGTGAAGAGCACCCGATCGCTCTGGACGAGTGGCTCGCCTACGCGGAATGCAGTCCGACGCTCACCCAGGGCGGATGGATCTGGTGGGACGAGGACCGCCACCCCTTCTACGTGTTCACCTGCGGCGATGGAAGCGTTGTCTCGTTGACCTGGTTCGAAGGTGCCATCGAGATCAAGGGCCATTTCGACGGCGATGCCTACCGGGGATTCGGGGGCCTTGCCGAGGACTTCCAGGCAAACCTTCAGGGCGACGACGGGGAACGGTACACCCCGAGTGGCGCCCTTCCCCCGAGCCATTAAAGGTCCGCGGACGACGAACGGCCCCTGCCCTGGTGGGAGGGACCGTGTGGCGCTTGGCGTCAGCTTCGCGGGCGGCCGCCGCGTGGGGAGTGTTCAGCCCTGCTGGTAGCGCTCGTTGCGTCGAAGGGCCTCTTCGAGTTGGTCCTCAAGAATGATGATCCGGCAGGCCGAGGCCAGGTCGGTGCCCTGGTCGCACATCTCTCGGGCGCGCGAGGCGAGGCGTAGCTGGTAGCGGGAGTAGCGGCGGTGCCCGCCACTGGAGCGCTGCGGGTCGATCAGTTTCGCGTCACCGAGCCGGCGCAGGAAGTCCTGCGAGCAGCCGATGATCTCGGCGGCGCGGCCCATCGTGTAGGCGGGGTAGTCCTCGTCGTCGAGCATGTCGCCGGGTTGAGCCATGGAACCTCCATCACGAGGGCCCCGGTGCTCGGAAGCACCGGGGCCCAAGGGTTGTGGGTCAGGAACACCATCTACCGACAGAACGTCGGCTTGTCTTGTCCGCACCGGCCGTCAGTGACGGCTTCGGGTGCGAGGATCGCATATGCGTGACCGGAGACCACCTCTCGTTCGATGGAAACTGCGGTGTCCGCGACAGCCCATGAATGCGGCTGACTGCGGGCGATCCAACGGTGTAAAGCCCTCCCTTGCCTCTGATTTCCTCTGTCGTACTCCGTGCTGTCCGTCGGTGTCC
Organism: Micromonospora sp. H61; assembly: GCF_018070325.1. Taxonomy (GTDB): domain Bacteria; phylum Actinomycetota; class Actinomycetes; order Mycobacteriales; family Micromonosporaceae; genus Micromonospora; species Micromonospora salmantinae. The sequence goes on along the minus strand of NZ_JAGPXY010000031.1, from coordinate 63,405 downwards.
GAGCCCCACGCGACTTCATGGCCCTGACACGTACGACGAACCCTCTCACCTCGGGTGAAGCCCTGAACCAGCGTCGGCCTCACCCGCTGTCACACCACTACCTAACTACGGCAAAACTTCTGCCGCCGAACCAAGCAGGGCCTATCGATTTCCTGGCCCCACTCCTTCGCCCTCGTGCGGGGCGGCAACGTCAGCGTCTTTGTTTGCTCTGTTCTCGACCCCAGGAACGTTAACCGACACCGGCAAGGATGTCTAGCGCTTCGCACATAGATTTTCTCCGAGCACGTGGGTAGTCCTAGGGCTTGGCGCAGCCAACTACCGTGGGCCGGAACATCCCGAGGGGACGTACGGGAGGCGCGGTGGCCAAGCGGTACCGACGACGCTCGCGAGCGACGCGACCATGGGCCACCGGGCAGTCAGCCGAGTTGGTTGACCCGAAACTCCGCGGCCGATGGCGCCCCGGCTACTGGCTCCGGCACCCGGCCCTCGGCGTCGTTGTCGGGGCACTGCTGGTACTTGTCCTCGTAACCTGCGGCCTCCGCGACCTGCGCCACCGGAACGACATGGTGGAACGGGGCGAGCGGGCGGTCGGGACGGTGCGCGAGGTACACGGCCGGAAGTGGTGGGTGTCGGTCAGCTTCACCACCCGAAGCGGTGAGCAGGTCAACACCTGGATCAACTACTCACCCTGGGACGAGCCGAGCGTTGGTGAAGAGGTCGACGTGACCTACGACCGGGTGAACCCAATCGAGAGTGCCTACCTGTCGGGCGACGAACCGGGCGTGCTCTTCCCAACCCTTTTCCTCGCTGGCAGCGCGGTGCTGGCACTGGCGTACGCGTGGTGGCTGCGGCGCAACTGGCTCCGGCTGCGAGGCGACGCGGAGTCGTGGCGCAACCGCCAGCCCGTGCCTCGACTCGGCGAGCGGCGTTAGCCCACCCGGGCGCATAGCCGCAGCGCCCCGTAGTGCCAAACGTCAGCGGCAAGTAGCCGCGTCACGCGGTTGATCTGGGCCTGCTTCGCACAAAGTGCCCGGCAGGTGTCTACGGGGCGGCCGGCCTACGACGTTAATAGGGCGTGACGTTCGAGGAGTACGCGTTCGCTCGCACTTCGGCGCTGGTGCGGCTCGCCCGGCTGCTGACCGGTGACGAGCACCGAGCCGAGGATCTGGTTCAGGATGTCCTCGCGCGGGCGTACGCCCGGTGGGGCCGCATCTCGCGGACGGACCGTCCTGATGCCTATGTCCGGCGCATGCTCGTCAACACCCACAACTCGTGGTGGCGTCGGCTCAGCAGCCGCGAGGTCTCGGTTGCTGCGGTGCTCGATCGGGCTGGCGAGGTGGACGAGGCCGCCGGGGTCGCCGAGCGCGACGCACTGTGGCGGTTGGTTTGTGATCTGCCGGCGCGTCAGCGCACCGTGATCGTCCTGCGCTACTACGAGGATCTGGACGACACGTCGATCGCCGAGATCCTCGCCTGTTCGACCGGGACGGTACGCACACACGCGAGGCGGGCCCTGGCGGCGCTGCGTCAGCGTCAGGTTGCAGCTACCCACGCATGGGCAGGAGAGCTCTGATGTTCAGTGACCTCGATGAGCAGCTCGCCACCACGCTCAAGCATCGGGCGGGTGGCGACATCGATCCGACGCCGATCGTGCAACAGGCCCGGCATCGCGGCCGGCGGTTGCGAGTGTGGCGACGGGGACTGATCGCCGGCGGCGTGGCAGCGGCGTGTGCCGCTCTCACCTCGGTGGTGCTGGTGATTCCGGGCGGCGGGACCACCGATGACCCGATCGTGCCGGCCGCGGCGTTGATGCTGCCGGAGGCACACAGCGATGGGACCGTACGCCCCGAGGAGGTCGGTGCCGATCCCGCGACCGTGCACTTCTCGACCGACACGCTGGTGAGCGATGCCAGCTCCGCGTCGTGGCGCACCGGGCGCGGCATCGAGAGCGTCGAGTTTCGGGGCCCGACCGGGGGGGCCCGTTTCGTGTTGGCGCGTACCGAAGGTTTGTTGGACGGGCTTCAGCAGACGTTGTCCTCACAGGGTCGACCGCAGGGACGGACCGAGGTGCGGGTCGGCGACCGCCCGGGGGCCGCCTGGTTCGATCCGTCCGGCGACCGGAAGCTGTGGTTCGTCCGCTGGCAACCCGCCGACGGGCTCTGGGCCCAGTTGGACATCTACGCGACCACCCGGGACGAGGCGGCCGGCACGGCGAGCCGGGTCCGGTTCGATGGTGCCCACCGCTGTGTCGTGCCGTTCCGCCTGGAGTCGCTGCCGCCCGACGGACGGTTGCTGGAGTGCTCGGTCACGCTCGGCCGGTCGGCGCGGGACTCCTTCGTCGAGGGCTCTCTGGTGGTCGGTGACGCATCCGGTCGTTGGCTGACCGTTCGGGCGCAACTCGCCCCGGCCGGCGACGACGCCCGCCGCGGAGACCTTGTCGCCGGCCCCTACCGGGCCCGCCGACAAGGCAGGGACGTGCTGGAGATGGTGGTCGAGCGCTGCTTCGTCGAGGCGTTTCGCAAGGGTTGGGGGAACGGCTACACCGAGGCGGAGGGCTTGGCGATCCTCGGCGGGTACCAGCCGGCCCGCGATCTCGACCGCCCGGACACCTGGTGACGCCACCACCTGGCGAGGGTGTGTGGTTCATGAGCTGCGGATCACCCGAGCCGCGCGGCTGGGCCGGTGTCTTGTTCGGGGCCGAGGAGCAGCCGCTCCACCCCGGTGATCCGCAGCACCCGCTGGGTGATTCCCCCGGCGCCTCGGATCGAGAAGCGGGAGCCGGCCTGGTCCGCCCGGTTCCGCGCCAGCAGAAGTACGCGCACGCCCGCGGCGCTGAAGAAGCCGACGCCGGTCAGGTCGCAACAGACTTCCGGATGGCTGTCGATGGCGATCATCAGGGCCGTGGCCAGGCGTGGCGCCGTGTCCATGTCGACGTACCCCACCGGGGCGACGACCATCCGGTCGGCCGAGATGGTCGCGGACATGTTCGTGGGCTCGGTGTAGCGGGTCACCTGGAACGACGGCCCGGAGGAGTCGAGGTCGAGGCGGCCGTCCCACTTGCTGCCGGCAAGCACCGCTGACGTGACCTGACCGATGGTGACTGCCGTCGGGGATCTGTCGAGATGGCTCTGGAAGGGCCAGGAACGCTCAGTCATGGGAGCACCCGCCTCCTGTTGAAATCCGTAACAGGATTGGCGCGTGGCTTGACCAACCTCGACGATAACCGCCTGGGCAGTCGTCCGCCACTCCGCGCGTCCGCTCCCGGCCGACCTCAGTCGGTGCTGCGCTGGCGGGCCGCCACTTCCGGAGAACAGCAGTCGGTTGCCGGAAGCCTACGGTAGGTTGCCGGACGCACCGCGGTCACGCTTGAGACCCGGCGGTCGGGTGGTCCGTTCCACCAGGGCGGCAGCGACCTCCCGCAGCTTGCGGTTGGAGTCCTGGGAAACCTTCGCCAGGACGGCGAATGCCTCGTCGGGGGTGCAGCGGCGTTCGCCCATGATGATGCCCTTGGCCTGCTCGATGACGGCCCGGCTCTGCATGGCCGACTGCATCTGCGCGGCCATGGTGGCGGTGGTGTCGTAGAGGTGGGCGTTGGCGAGGGCGACAGCGGCGTACCCCGCGAACGTCTCTGCGAGGGCGACCGCGTCGTCGTCGAAGGCACCCGCCTCGACCCCGTAGATGTTCAGCGCACCGAGCACGGACTCCTGGATCGGGAACCCGATCGACAGTGAGCTGCGCGCTCCGCCCTGCACGGCTTCGGCCGCCCACTGCGGCCAGCGGATCTCCTCGGACATGTCGGGGACGGACACGACGGCGGAGTCTCTGGCCGCCTCCAGACAGGGACCCTCACCATGCTCGTACTGCAGTTCGTCGAGCTGCAGCGCCATCTCACCGCTGAACGCTGCGGTGTGCGCACCCTCCTGCTTCAGCAACGTCACCGACACCTCCTCGGCGCCGGGGACCGTTCGCCGTGCCAACTCGGAGACCTGGGTCAACACTCCAGACAGGTCGGTTTCGCCGAGCTTGATCTGACCGAGTTCGGAGATCGCCGCATTGGGGTCAATGGGCTGCTGTGCCATGACTTCAAGGTCCTCGTGCCCGGGGCGCGTACCGGTTGCAGGAAGGCGACGGCAGCGCGCGTGGTGATGGCGCACCGCGAGCACGGGGCGCCGCACGGACTCGCCAACCGAGCCCGGGCGCCCGCTGCTGGACGCTGACTGACCGACGCACAGGCGTCGGCTGCGGCGACAACTATACGACGCGGAGTGGAACGTCCCCGAAGCAGCCGGATCGGTTCGGGCGCACTCGTTTGACCCCCCGGACGGCGGGGCATCGTGCTCAGACAGCGTGAACACCATGCCCCGGCTCGGAATGTGCCGACGTCAGCTCAGCAGCGCACGAGCCGGGCCTCGACCGCACCCGACAGCGGAGGTGGGAGGCACCGATGCCAGCAGGATCAAGCCCGAAGAGAGAACGACAGTACGAGCACATCAAGGAGAGCGCGCAACAGCGGGGCGCCTCCTCGGGGCGGGCCAAGGAGATCGCGGCCCGCACCGTCAACAAGGAACGGGCCCGCTCCGGTGAGTCCCGAACGGCGAGCCGGTCCTCCCGGAACGACGTGTCGTCAGGGCACCGTGGCGGTAAGCGCTCCCACAGCGGCGCCCAGGGTCGCACCAAGGAGCAGCTGTACAACGAGGCGAAGCAACGCGGCATCAAGGGCCGCTCCTCGATGTCGAAGAGCGAGTTGGAGCGTGCCCTGTCGAAGTAGCAGCCGCGTTGCCCGCCCCGACACGGCGGGCGTCCGGGACCTGCCGAGTCGGCTCAGACGGGCTTCAGCAGGGCGACCAGCGTGTCGTCGCCCTGGCCGAGCTGCGCAGCGCCGCTCGCCGGCGCGACCAGGAAACGGCGGCAGCCATCGAGTTCCACGTACCGGTCGGGGCCTGCACCTTCGAGCGGGCGTAGCACCGCGAAGCGGGTCGCCGGGGTGGCACAGTCGGTCACGGCCCGGCGGTTGGACAGCGCCCGGAGCACGCCCGCCTGGCGCTCGGTTGGCAGCGGACCGCCGTACACGAAGTCGCCCGCGGGTTTCTCGCCTTCCTGAAGCGACGCGGGCACCTGGTAGACGCAGAGGCGCAGCGGCCCGGCGGCCGGCGGTAGCCCCGGCCCGGGCGGCCTGGGGCTACCGTTCCGGGTCTCCACCCACACCATGTCCGTCCACTGCTGCGCGCATCCGGCGGCCTCGGCCGCCGCGGATTCGATCTGCCGGATGGTACGCGTGTCCACAGTGGTCCACCGCGGCCCGGCCAACGCGGCGATCACCTCGGCGCGAGGCTTGCCGCAGGAGTCTGTTGGGATGTGGGGCCGCAGCCAGCGCCCCCGGTCGTCCACCAGGGCCAACCACGGCGGGATGACCATCTCGAGGGTGCAGGCGACCTCCCCGCCGGTCTGCTCGCTGGGCAGGCGAAGTGCGGTGAGCAGCGGTGCGATCTGCTCGGCGCGTCGCTCGGTGGCGATCTGCTCCTGGCCGCCGTTGGGGCCCGGCCGAATCTCACGCCCGCAGATCACGGCCACGACCGGGGTGAACGCCGGGTCGATGCGACCGATCGTCGGCTCTGTCCCGGCCGGTGGCGACGTCTCCGTGGTCGGCACCGTGATCATCTCGCCGGCCCGGGGTGCCGCCTCGGCGCAGGAGGTCCACCCGTCGACGATCTGGGCCGGACCGGGCTCCCTCGGATCGCCCGGCCCGACCACCGTGCCACCGCAGCCACCCATCGCCATGCCGAGCAGTGCCACCGCCAGTACCGTCCGGGACGAGCGCATCCGGCTCACCACCCTTCCACCCGAGGATGAGACGGACGACAGACGCGTCCGGTTCCGGCCGGCCGGCCCGAGGCGTGACGTGGGCGACCGGTGGGGGCGTCGCCGGCTGGCCCGGGGCATCCGCCGGCAGAATGGCCGAATGGCACATCTGGGACTTGTCGCGCTGCTGGTCAGGGAGTACGACGAGGCGATCGACTTCTACGTCGGCGACCTCGGTTTCGAACTGGTGGAGGACACCGCCCGACCCGACGGTTCACGCTGGGTGGTGGTCCGCCCGGCGGGGGCCCGGGAGACCGCACTGCTGCTGGCCCGGCCGAGCAGCGCCGAGCAGCAGGCTCGGATCGGCGACCAGACCGGCGGCCGGGTCGGGCTGTTTCTCTACACGGAGGATTTCGCCCGGGACCATGCCCGGATGGTGGCGGCCGGGGTGCGTTTTCTGGAGGAACCGCGGCACGAGGCGTACGGTTCGGTAGCGGTGTTCGTCGATATTTACGGCAACCGCTGGGACCTCCTTCAGCCCCGCAGCACAGAGTGACACATTAGCGACACTCCGCACACAAAGGATCACCCCGTCACGGTCCACCATGCTATTGTCCGATGTCGATCTACGCCGCGTGGACCCGGACCGGGTCGTTGTCGGAAGGACACTTCCCGATGCCGGCCGTTGCCACCCCAACCGTGCCGCCGCCCACGCTCGACAATCCGGCCGGCGGGGCTCTGGGCCTCATCTTCACCACGTTGCCAGCGCTGCTGCGGCTGAGCTGCGGGCTGTTCGGCGCGGCGGTGGCCGTGTCGGTGCAGACCCCGCCGGTGCAGCAGGCGGTGTTGCTGCCCGCCGTGGCCGTGCTGACCGGCTGGTCCCTCTGGTACGCGCACCGCGCGTTGCGCCACGGCATCGGCCCCGGCCTCGTCACCGGTGACGTGGCGGTCACCGCGCTGACCTGCCTGCTCATCCCGGTGCTGGTGGCGCCCGAGGTGCTGCCCGGCGAGGGCAGTTGGATCGCCGTGCTGGCCAGCACCACGGTGATCAACACACAGGCAACGACCTCGGCCCGCTGGTCGATCCCGGCCGGGCTGCTCGTGATAGCCACCTACGTGACCGGGGCGCAGGCCGCCGGCAACCCCACCGAAGCTCGGGCGCACGCGGCCACGCTACTGGCGCAGACCGCCTGCACGGCGATGATGGCGGCGGTCATGCGCCGACGCATCGGCCGGGCGGACCGCGCCTTCGTCGAGCACCAGCGGCTGACCCGGGAGGCGTTGGTCGCGCGCGCCGCCCGCGAGGCCGAACGCCAGCAGAACCGCGACCTGCACGACACGGTGCTCGGGACGCTGACCATGGTGGGGCTGGGCGCGGTGGCTGGGCCCTCGGCCGTCTTCCGGGACCGGTGCGCGGCCGACCTGCGTACCCTCGTCACGCTCACCGACGTCGGCCCGGTGGCCGGCGACGGCCCGGTGCCGCTCGACGGGCGGTTGCGGTTGGTGGTCGGCCGGCTGCCCGAGCTTGCGGTACGGCTGGACCTGGCGTCCTGCGCCGTCCCGGTCGGCGTGGCCGACGCGATCAGCGAGAGCGCCTACGCGGCGCTGTCCAACGTGGTCCGCCACGCGCCGGGCGCCGGGGCCACCCTGCGACTGACCCGCGACGCGATCGGCGTCGTGGTCGAGGTCGCCGACGACGGCCCCGGCTTCGACCTGGCCACCGTCCCACCGCACCGGTACGGGTTGCGCGAGTCGATCCGCGGCCGGATGGCGACGGTCGGTGGCCGGGCCGACGTGCACTCGGCCGTGGGCGCGGGCACCCGGATCCGACTGGAGTGGCCCGGTGTCGGCTGACCTGAACGCCGCGGCGCACCCCACCGACGCGCCGGAGGCACCGGACCGGACCAGCGTTCCGACGCCCCGGGAGCCGGACTCCCCCGCAGCGCTCGCCGCGCCGGCCGCCGTGGCGCACGCGTCCGACCGGGGTGCCCGGATCGCCGCCGTCGCCATCGCGTTGGCCTGGCACGTCGCGATCGCGCTGCCGGCGGTGCTCTCCGCCCGCGCGGAGTTCGCCGCGCCAGCGGTGGTGCTCGGCGCCTGGATACTGGTCGCCGTGGCCGGCGCGGTGGCCGGGGTACGGCTACTGCAAGGTTCGCCACTGCCGCCGTGGCCGCTGGCCGGGCTGCTGCTGGTCGTCGACGCGGCAGTCTTCGCCGCGGCCGGTGAGCGGCAGTTGTTCACCGCCGCCAACTGGGTGTGGGGCACGCTGGGCTGGTTCTTCGTGCTCGCGGTGTGGGGCCGGCGCGTCATGGGGCTGATCGCGCTCCTCAGCACGCACGCGTTGATCGCCCTGGTCGCCGTTCTCGTGCACGGCCCCGATCCGGCCGACGTCGCACGCTACGTGATGTACGTCTACGGCACGTTCTCCCTGCCGGTGGCGGTCTTCGTGGGCAGCACTGTCATCGTCGGCCTGGCTCGGGAACGGGCCGCCGTCTCGGCCACCGGTCACGCGATGGCCGCGGAGCGGGATGCCGCCGAGCGGGGCCGTCGGGAACGCCGGGACCGGCTCGCTCTGGTCAGTTCGGCGGCCGGGCGGGTCCTCGGGGACCTGGCCGGCGGCCAGGCCGACCCGGACGACCCGGAGGTGCAGCGCCGGTGCATGCTGGCCGCCGCCCGGCTGCGCCGGCTGATCGCCGAGTCCGACGACGTGCCCGACCCGCTGTTGCACGAGTTGCGAGCCGCCGCCGACCTGGCGGAACGCAACGGCCTTCCGATCGACCTGGTCACCATCGGCACCCCGCCGCCACTGCCGGTGGAGGTCCGCCGCCGGCTGGCCGACCCGCTCACCGGCACCCTCGCCGACGCCCGGGGATGGGCGCGTCTGACGGTGGTCTCCGGCTCGGACGAGGTGGTGGTCAGCCTGGTCACCCCGGATCGGGAGGGGCCGGAGTCGACCGGCCCGCCCCCCGGGGAGCACGACGACGGGCCGGTGCAGTACCTCTACGAACGGGACGGGAACATCAGATGGGCGCAGACCCGGTGGCGGCGGTGAGCGGCGATCGGCCGGTCGGGGTGGCGATCGTCGACGACCATCCGGTGGTGGTCGAGGGGGTCCGCGCCTGGCTCGCCACCGAGCCTCGCCTGACGGTGCTCGCCACCGGCGACGACCCGGACGCGGTGCTGCGGGCCGCGCCGGACGCCGACGTCGTCCTGCTCGATCTGCGACTGCACGGGCGGATGGCGTTGGACAAGTTGGCCGAGCTGAGCGCCGCCGGCCGGCGGGTGGTGGTCTATTCGGAGCACACCGACCCGCAGACGATGCTCGCCGCGCTGGACGCCGGGGCGGTGGCGTTCCTGGCCAAGCACGAGGGCCGGGAACACTGCGTGGAAACGGTGCTGGCCGCCGCGAGCGACCGCCCGTACGTGCCGCCGGCGCTGGCCGGTGCGATGGTCGGCGACCCACGGCCGGACCGGCCGATGTTGTCCGACAAGGAACGTGAGGCACTGCTGCTCTGGTTCCAGTCGATGTCCAAGGCGTCGGTGGCCCGGCGGATGCAGATCAGCGAGCACACAGTGAAGCAGTACGTCGACCGGGCGCGGATCAAGTACACCCGGGCGGGGCGACCAGCCGCCACAAAGGCGGCACTGCTCGCCCGTGCGATCGAGGACGGTCTCGTCCGCCCGGAGGAGATCGGCATCTACCGGTCACAGGCGACACACGACCGGCCGACCCCCTAACAGGCGTCATGACAGGGGCGCTGCGGTCCGGAAGGCTTCAGTACACAGCCAGCTGACCGGAAGGTCGTGACGATGCACGCCGACGCGTCCCCCTTCTTCATCGGTCCCCACCGGTTCGACGCCCCCGACGACGACGTGGGCCCGACCCTGGACCGCCGCTACAACCTGCGACCGATTCCCGGCGAGCGGCTGCTCGGGCGACACCGGCTGCTGGTCGCGGGCTACCTGCTCGGGCCCAGCGAGGTACGACGCCGTTGGCAGATGCCCGAGCCGGTCACGGTGACCGTCACCGACCAGCGGATCTGCTGGGTGGGCAGTGGCTCGCAGCTGTCGCTGGTCGCCGACGGCACGCACCGGGCCCGACCGCCGGCTCGACTGAACGGCCTGATGAGCGGTCAGGTCCGCTGGCAGTGGCCGTCCCGGTTGGAGCTTCCGGCGAGCGCGCCGGACGCCCCGGCGCAGTTGCTGATCGTCTGCGACGCGCTGCGCACCATTCAGCAGCCGGCGTTGGCCCTCAGCGGAACGACCGCCGAGGTCGTGGCGCTGGCCCGGCAGGTCCGCCGGGCGGTGGCCATGTTCCGGCTCAACCGTCCACAACTGGTCGACCTCTCGGCCCAGGAGCGCGACGTGCTGCTGGTGCGGGCCGGCCCCGGTCTGCTCGCCGGCGACACCCGGATCACGCTGCCCGGCTCGTTGCCTGTGGAGTTCCACTCCCGGGACGACTACTACCGCTCGAGACCGGATCCGACAGAGTGGGGCGGGCTCGCAGGCGGCGCAGCATCCGGGCATCGGTGAAACCGACAGCCCGGGCGGCGGCTTCCACAGTGGTGCCGTGCCCGATCAGGTGTTCGGCCCGTTCCACCCGGAGCAGCTGCTGGTAGCCGAGCGGGGTGAGGCCGGTGCTCGCCCGGAAGAGCCGGGTCAGGGTTCGTTCGGCCACGCCACCCGCGGCGGCCAGTTCGGCAAGCGGCAGGGGCTCGGCGTACCGGCTGTCGATCAGATCCTGCACCCGGTGCACCGAGTCGGACAGGTGTGAGCGGTGCCGCATCAACGCGCTGGCCTGCGGCTCGTGGCCGTTGCGGCGCGCGTAGACGACCAGCGTGCGGGCGATCTTCGCGGCGGTCGCCGGGCCGTGCCGGGTAGCCACCAGATGCAGCGCCACGTCGATGCCACTGGCGATGCCCGCCGAGGTGACCACCCGGTCGTCCACCACGTACAGCACGTCGCGGACGACCTGGGCCGCCGGGTGCCGGCGGGCCAGGTCGTCCTGTACCTCGTGGTGGGTGGTGCAGCGTCGGCCGTCGAGCAGCCCGGCCCGCCCGAGCGCGTACGCCCCGGCGCAGACACTGGCCACGGTGCCACCGACCGCGTGGTGCTCGGCGAGCCGCCGCAGGTCGCCGGGCGACACCGGTCCCTGCGGCCCGTGTGCCGCCGGCCGCCAACCGGGCACGATCAGCAGGTCGTCCGGGGCCAGCTCGGGCCACCGGGTGTCGGCGACCAGTGGTACGCCCTGCACGGTGGGCACCTGCTCGCGCTCCGCGACGTAGTGCAGCTGATAGTCGTACCCGAGGTCGGCGGCGCTGGAGAAGACCTGGGCCGGCCCGGCGAGGTCCAGCAGGTGCAGCTGTGGGACCAGCAGGAAGACGACCCGGGTCACGACGTCAGCCCCGGCTGCCGGCGAGGGTCGCGCCGGTGACCTCGTCCACGGTGCGGATGGTCGCGAAGCGGCCAGCCAGCGCGTACTCGGTCCGGGTCACGATCTCCTCGTTCGTCAGGGTGCGCGGGTCGGCGAGGATCTCCGCGACCGTGGCGGTCTCCGGCAGGTCCCGGTGTGGGATGGGGAAGGTCAGCGTGGCGTCGGTGACGAAGGTCATCCGGTAGCCGAGGTCCGCGCCGACCCGGGTGGTGGTTTCCACGCACTGCTCGGTGCGGATGCCGCAGACGGTGATGTCGGTGATGCCCGCCTGGGTGAGCAGCTGCTGGAGGTTCGTTGTGGTGAACGCGTTGTGCGCGGTCTTGACCAGCGTCGCCTCACCCTCGGCGGGGACCAGCCCGTCGATCAGCCGGACGTACCCGAGAGCAGGGTCGAACAACCCGCCCGTGCCGGGCTCCGAGTGCAGGACCCAGACCACCAGGTCGCCGCGCTGCCGGGCGGCAGTCACCAGCCGGTCGACCTGGCGGATCACGTCGGGGTTGGAGCCGTACGCCCAGATCGGGCGCTGACGGAAGGACTCTTGCACGTCGATCACGACGAGTGCTGCTCTGCTCATGACGTCGATCCTGGTCGGACGGCGTTCGCGCCGGCAGACACCATTCTGCCCGGGTGCGGAACGATCCGGCCAACTAGGGCGTGGGGGCGCGGTGTTCGGCGGCGGCGTCCAGAGCGGCGGCCTCCTCCGGTGTCGGCGCGCTGCCGCCCAGGTGCGCGGGCTGCCACCAGGTGTCGTCCGGGCCTGCGGGGGTGTCCGGATAGTCCCGCTGCGCCCGGTCGACGAGGGCGCTGAGCCGGGTGGTAAGCTCGGCGGCCAGCACGTTCGGGTCCGGGAAGTCCGCCGGGTTGATCGGCTCGCCGATCAGGATGGTGATCGGCGTGTGCCGGCGGGTCAGAGTGCGCGGGCGGCCCTTGGTCCAGAGGCGCTGGGTGCCCCACAACGCGACAGGCAGCACCGGCACCTTCGCCGAGCGGGCCATCCGGACCGTGCCGCTCTTGAGCTCCTTGACGGTGAACGACCGGCTGATCGTCGCCTCGGGGAAGACGCCGACGACCTCGCCCTTCTTGAGCGCCCCCACGGCGGCGCGGAACGAGGCCGCGCCGGCCTGCCGGTCCACCGGAATGTGCCGCATCCCACGCATCAGCGGGCCGGAGATCTTGTGTGTGAAGACCGAATCCTTGGCCATGAAGCGGACCAGCCGGCCCGACGCGTTCGCGCCCAGACCGGCGAAGATGAAGTCGAGGTAGCTGACGTGGTTGCTGGCCAACACCGCCCCGCCCGTGCGGGGTACGTGGTGGGCGCCCTCGATCGTGATCTTCAGGTCGAGGACCCGGAACAGCGTCTTGGCGGCGGCGATAACGGGCGGGTACACGAGCTCCGGCATTCGCAGAATCTACCCTGACCGGCTGGGGATCGGCTGGGTGGCGAACCGGCGGCGACGCGGGCGGCGCGCCACCGCCGGTTCGGCGGCCGGATCGGTCAGTCGGAGAGCTTGTCCAGGTCCAGTCGACCCCTGGCGAACGCGTCCACCCGGCCCCAACGACCGGGGATGTCCAGCACCTCGATGCGACCCATCCCCACCGGCAGCCGTGGCTCGACCGCCAGGTGACCCTCGTGCGGCTCCAGACCGAGCATGGTGCGCAGCAGCAACAGCGGCGTACCTGTCGACCATGCCTGCGGACTGCACGCCGTCGGGTACTCCACCGGGAACTTGGTCAGCTCCCGCGGGTAGCCGCCGAACGCCTCCGGCAACCGGCCGTCGAAGTACGTGGCCGCGTCCAGGATGCCGTTGGCGATGGTCGCGGCCTCCTCGGCGAAGCCGTAGCGGCGCAGGCCCCAGGCGATGAACGAGTTGTCGAACGGCCAGATCGTGCCGTTGTGATAGCCGATGGGGTTGTAGCGGGCCTCCCCCTCGGCGAGGGTGCGCACCCCCCAGCCGGAGAAGAGCCGCGGCCCGACCAGGTGCGCGGCGAGCTTCTCCGCCCGCTCCGGTTCGACGATCCCGCTCCACAGCAGGTGGCCGATGTTGGAGCTGAGGATGTCGCACTGCCGGCCGTCCGGGTCCAGGGCCAGGGCGAAGTACTCGCCGTCGTCCACCCACCAGTCCCGGTTGAACCGCTCCTTCAGCTCTGCCGCCTCCCGCTCCAACTGGTCGGCGAACTCCGGGTCACCCCAGAACTGGCGCGCCAACCGCGCCGCGCGGACCTTCGCGTCGTACGCGTACCCCTGCACCTCGCAGGTGGCCCGTGGGAACGGCGGCAGCGTGCCGTCGGAGTAGGAGATCGAGTCCCAGGAGTCCTTCCAGCACTGGTTCTCCAGGCCGGTGTCGGTGTTGCGTCGCTCGTACCAGATGTAGCCGGTGCCGACCAGGTCGGCGTAGTTGTCGATCCACCTCAGCGCCGCCCGGGACTCCTGCTCCAACTCCTTGACCAGCGCGACGTCCCCGCTCCACCGCTCGTACTCGTCGAGCAGCACGATGAACAGCGGCGTCGCGTCGACCGAGCCGTAGTACGGCGAGTGTGGCTGTTCCTCGAAGGCCGCGGTCTCGCCGTAGCGCATCTCGTGCAGGATGCGCCCCGGATCCTCGTCCCGGAAGTCGTCGAACCGGCTGCCCTGAAGGGACGCCAGGATGCGCAGCGTCGTCTTCGACAACTGCGGGGTGAACGGCAGTGTCTGCAGGCAGGTGAGGATGCTGTCCCGGCCGAACATGGTCATGAACCAGGGCAGACCGGCGGCGGGCAGGGTGGCGCCGCCAAGCGACAGCGGCGAGAAGCGCAGCGCCGCCAGGTCGATCAGACTGCGCCGATATGTGCTGGCCACCCGGCCGTGCTCACTGTTGACCTTCGGTGCGTCGGCGATCCACTTCTCCAGGTCGTGCTGGAGAGCGAGCCGCTCGGTGCCGTGTTTGCGCAGCCCGAACCGCAGGTCCCGGCCGCCGGGCCCCACCGCGTGGGTCTGGACGTCGATCGAGGCGTCCCACTGCTCGTTGGGCTCCAGGTGCACGGTGTACGCGAAGCCCTTGCTGTCGTACCGGGCCGACATCGACGACGAGATGACCGTCTCCCGCCGGAAGTTGCCCCGCCGGTACCCCAGCCGCAGCCGGTCCGACTCCACCTCGGTGTAGATCTCGCCCTTCTTGTTCAGGATCTCGTCCTTGACCTGGAACAGGTCGGCGAAGTCCGACGCGGCGTCCATCCGGACTTCCAGGTCGACCGGCTTCTCGTCGTGGTTGAGGATGGTCAGCTGCTCACAGAAGCTGCCGCCCACGGTGCGCTCCCGGATGATCGACAGCTTGGCGTCCACGTAGTGCGTTGCCATTCCCGGGACCAGGAAGAATCGCGACTCGAAGTACTGCAGGTCGTCGTAGGAGAGCGAGTTGAGTCGCTCACCGTTGACGGTCAGCACCCAGGTCGACAGGAACCGGGTGTCGATGGAGAAGAGCCCGGTGGGCTCGCTCGGCGTCGCCTCGATGTCACCGGTGTCCTCGCAGACGACGAACGTGTTGCCGTCCAGGATCCGGATCGTGTTGCTCTGCCCCATCAGTGCACCTCCCCGGCGAATCGCCGACGCGGCCCACGGGCGTCCGGGGCACCCGGAAAGATCCGCTCCACCTGTACGACGAGCCGAGCGTCACCGGAGACCGTCATGTCCCCCCGCAACAGCGCGGCCAGGCCGTGCTCGCGCCCCGAGGCGATGTCGTCGAAGAGGACAGGGCTCGCGCCGATCACCGTGTCGGCCTCCTGGTCCTCCTGACTGACGTTCAGCCGGCCGTGGTCGATCCTCAGCAGCCAGTGCCGGGTCTGCGCCCCCTCGTGCAGGTCGATCCGCAGCGTCCCGGAGGTCTTGGCCAGCAGGGGTTCGTACCCCCGCCGGTCCAGGTCCTCGAAGAACCTCGTGGTCGCGTCCACCATCGGGTCCACTCCTCCCAGTTGCCGGGCCGGGGATCCCACCCACCGCGCTCGCGTCGCACGGACGGCCGGCGTTGCACGTCCCCGCACGGGTCCCCGCCGCTCCCCCGGTCAACCTCGCCCAAATCGGGTGAGCCCGCCCGCCCCGGTGGAGACGCCACAGCGCCGGCCCTCCCGGAAGGGAGAGCCGGCGCGCGCCGCGGCGGACGGGTCAGTTGTTCGGGTCGTCGGCGCTGATGTCGGCCAGGACCGACTGCGGTTCGCGCTCGACCGCGAGGTCACCCATCGACACCAGGCCGATCAGGCGCCCGTCGTCGATCACCGGAAGTCGGCGTACGGCGTACGTCCGCATCAGGTCCGCGGCGGCCACGGCATCGTCGTACTGACTCACCGTGATCACGTCGCGAGTGGTGATCTGGCTCAACCGGGTCGAGCCCGGGTCCATGTTCTCCGCGACGCCTCGGACCGTGATGTCCCGGTCCGTGACGATGCCGACCACACTGTCGCCGTCGGTCACCACCACGTCGCCTATCGCGCTGTCACGCATCTCCTGCGCGGCGGCGATGAGCGTGTCGTTGCCGTCCATCGTCACCAACCGGGTCGTCATGAACTCTCCGACCGTTGTCATGGTGCTCCCCTCTCGGTGTCGGCACGGCCCGTCTACCCGCCGCCCGGGAGGGGGTAACGCCGACGGCCCCGGCCTATCCGCGCGGGTGTCGCAGTTCGTGATGGCGAGGACCCCGTCGCTGAACGACAGCAACCGGGAGGTTTCCCGCCGCAGGGTCGGGCTGCCTACGGTGGGCGGATGATGACGGGCGAGGATGAGCTGCGGGAACTGGTCGCCGGCAGCAACTGGCTGACCCGGGCGCTGACGGTGGTGCGTGACTCCGGGTTGCCGGACGCCTGGATCGGCGCGGGCGCCCTGCGCGACCTGGTCTGGGGCGAGCGGTACGGCGAGGGGTTCGACCCGGCGCGGGTCCGCGACGTCGACGTGGTCTTCTTCGACCCAGTGCGGCTGACCCGCGTCGACGACGACCGGGCCACCGCCGGGCTGGCGGAGATGTGGCCGCAGCCGCCGTGGCAGGCGCGCAACCAGGCGGCGGTGCACACCTGGTACGCGGCCAAGTTCGGGGGCGGCCCGATCGCGCCGTACCGCAGCGTGGCCGAGGCGGTCGCCACCTGGCCGGAGTACGCGACAGCGGTGGCCGTCAGCCTGGACCCGGCCGGCCGACTCCGGGTCTGCGCCCCGTACGGCCTGACGGATCTGCTGGCCGGGGTGTGGCGGCACAACTCGGCCCGGGTGGACGTGGCCCGGTCGCGGGAGCGGTTGGCCCGGCACCGGCCGGCGCAACGTTGGCCCGGCGTGACAGTGATCGAGCCGGGCTGATCGGCTGTGGGCGGGTCAGCCCCGGGGCGGCATCCCGTAGAGCCGCTCGACGTGCAGGCGTAGCACGATCCGTCCCTCGTCGACCATGGCCTGGCGGTACTCGTCCCAGTCGGGGTGTTCGCCGCTCAGCCCTCGGTAGAGCGCCACCAACTCCTCGACAGTCTCGTCGCCGAGTTCGGTGGCCGGCGGGGTCAGTTCGGCGCGACCCTCGACGACCGCGTACGCCCAGCCGTCCTCGCTGCTCACGTGGAAGCTGGCACGCGGGTCACGGCGCAGGTTGGCGGTCTTGGCGCGACCGTCGGTGACCGAGACCCGGATCAGGCCCGCGTCCCGGTCGAAGGAGTAGAGCACCGTGGACAGCTGCGGACGCCCGTCCCGCTTGATGGTGGCGAGCACGCCCATCGAGCGGCCGGCCACCAGATCGGTCAACGCCTGCTGGGTGTGGTCATCCGGCATGGTGCCCTCCAGGTTGGACGATCGTCTCGAACCCATCCAAGCACGACCTGCCGGCCGCCGCTGGCGACCACCCGGAACGGCGGGGCGACCACCCGGAACGGCACCGAGCCCTCGCCGACGGACGGCGAGGGCTCGGTGAGAGTTCGGTGTTTCGGCGACCGTGCCGGTCAGCGGCGCTCGGCGGCGACCAGCTCGGCGAGTTGCACCGCGTTCAGCGCGGCGCCCTTGCGCAGGTTGTCGTTGGAGCAGAACAGCGCCAGCCCGTACTCGACGGTCTCGTCAACGCGGATCCGGCCCACGTAGGTCGGGTCCTGGCCGGCGGCCTGCAACGGCGTCGGGACGTCGGTCAGTGCCACCCCGGGCGCGTCGGCCAGCAGTTCGTGGGCGCGCTGCGGGGTGAGCGGCCGGGCGAACCGGGCGTTGATCTGGAGCGAGTGCCCGGTGAAGACCGGCACCCGGACACAGGTGCCGGAGACCAACAGGTCGGGGATCTCCAGGATCTTGCGGCTCTCGTTGCGGAGCTTCTGCTCCTCGTCGGTCTCGAACGAGCCGTCGTCGACGATCGAACCGGCCAGCGGGAGAACGTTGAAGGCGATGGGCTGGGTGAACGAGCGGGGCGCGGGGAACTCCACTGCCGACCCGTCGAAGGCCAGCCCGGCGGCGTGCTCGGCCACCTTGCGGACCTGTTCGTCCAGCTCGGCGACGCCGGCCAGCCCGGCACCGGAGACCGCCTGGTAGGTGGAGACGACCAGACCGACCAGACCGGCCTCGGCGTGCAACGGACGCAGCACCGGCATCGCGGCCATCGTGGTGCAGTTCGGGTTGGCGATGATGCCCTTGGGTCGGTCCAGGGCGGCGTGCGGGTTGACCTCGGCGACCACCAGCGGCACCTGCGGGTCCATCCGGAACGCCGACGAGTTGTCGATCACCACGGCGCCGGCCTCGGCGACCCGGGGCGCCAACTCGCGAGCGGTGCCCTTACCGGCCGAGAAGAGCACGATGTCCAGCTCGGAATAGTCAGCGGTAGCGGCATCCTCGACTGTCACCTCGCCGTCGCGCCACGGCAGCGTACGCCCGGCGGACCGCGCCGAGGCGAACAACCGCACCTGCTCCGCTGGGAACTCCCGCTCCGCCAGCACCTGCCGCATCACGCCACCGACCTGGCCGGTGGCCCCCACAATGCCGATCCTCATGCCCGCGAGGCTACCGACCCCACCCCCGAAACCGGGACCCCTTTCCCACCCCCCGGGTTCCACCTCACACCCGCCCTACATCTGTCGATCAAGAGATTCGCGTCAGAAACCGTGCTCCGGATGACGCAAACCTCTTGATCAACGACGTTCGTCCGGCGCGGGTTAGGGGAGGAGATCTCCTAGGGCGGTGGCCTCCAGGTCGTCGCGGATCACTGCGGCGTCGCCCTCGATGACCAGGGTGAGAGCTTCCGGGTGCAGGTGGGTGGCTGCCGCCGCGGAGACCTGGTCCACGTCGGCGGAGAGCAACGACTCGCGCAACCGCGCGTGGTAGTCGTCCGGCAGGTCGTGCACCACCAGAGTGGTCAGCGCGGAGGCGATCGCCCGAGGGCTCTGCAACTCGACCGAGAGCTGCCCGGCCCGCCAGGAGCGGGCCACCTCCAGCTCCTCCTCGGTCACCCCGGTGGCCTGGGTACGGGTGATCTCGCCCACCGCCTCGACCAGGGCCGGTGCGGTGACCGCCGTCTGCACGCCGGAACTGACAGCGAACCGCCCGAACCGCCGCGACGCGGCGAAGTCGCCCCGGATGCCGTAGGTGTAGCCGTGCACCTCCCGCAGCAGGTGGTTGAGTCGGGAGGTGAACGCCCCGCCGAGCACAGTGCCGGCGAGCGTCATCGGCACGTGGTCGGGGTGCGCCCGGTGCGGTGACGGGTGGCCCAGCCGCAGCGTGGACTGCACCGAGCCGGGCCGGTCCACCAGGATGATCCGCCGACCGCTGTGCAGCGGCACCTCGATGGGACCGCCCCGCTCGGCGAGGCCACCACCGGTGCCGGCGAACGCCGCGGCGGCCAGCGCGTCCAGGTCGATCCGGTCCAGGTCACCGGCGACGATCAGGGTGCCGGGGCGCAGGAACCACTCCGAGTGGAAGACCGTCACGTCCTCCACGTCCAACCCGGCGACCGACTCCGGGTCGCCGTGCATCGGCCGTCCCCAGCGGTTCTGGGCGCCGAACAGGTCGGCGCGCAGCGCGGCGTCGGCGCGCGGGCCGGGGTTGGCCCAGTCCATCCGGAGTGCGGTCGCCTCGTCGTCGCGGACCCGGCGTACGTCGACGGGGTCGAGCCTGGGCGTCCGGACCGCCTCGGCGAGCAGTTCCACCGCCGCGCTCAGCCGGTCCACCGGGATCACCACGCTGGCCTGGAACGAGTCCCAGTCCAGACCGGTCGACAACGCGGTGCCGAGCCCTTCGACGGCGAGCGCATACGCGGCGGCGTCCCGCTGCGCGGTCCCCTCCTCCAACGCCTTGGCCAGCACGCCGGACAGACCCTCCTTGCCGACCGGCTCCTGGCCCGCGCCCACGTCGAGCAGCAGCAGGGCCACGGCGAGGTTCTGCCCCGGCAGGTGCGCGGCGACGACCTGACCACCGGCGGCGGCGCGGCGGACCACCGGCGGGAACCGGTACGGGCGGGCGGCACCCGGGCCGGGACGGTCGGCGATCAGCGTCATGAGGTCTCCTCGGGCAGGTAGGTCAGTGTCACCCGGTCGGTGGCGAGCACCTCGGCGGCGGCCTCGGCGATCTGCTCGGCGGTGACCGCGAGCAGGGCCGGCAACTGCTCGGCGATGCGGGCCGGGTCACCGAACTGCGTGGTGTACCGGCCGAGCAGGTCCGCGCGGCCGTCGACGGTGGACAGCTGACGCCACCACCCGGTGCTGAGCAACGCCTTGGCGCGATCCAGCTCGGCGGCGGTGACCGGCACCGTGGCCAACTCGTCGACGACCTCGGCCAGCCCTTCGGCCAGCCGCTCGGCGCTCACTCCGGGGCGGGCGGTGGCGGTGGCGATCAGCGGTGCCGGGGCGTGTGCGAGGTCCACCCCGTACGCCCCGACCAGGTCCGGTTGCGCGATCCGCTCGCCGTCGGCGAGGCGCTGGTAGAGCCGGCTGCCCCGGCCGCTGCCCAGGATGGTGGCGAGCACGGTGATCACGTTGTATCCCGCGCTGCCGAACGGGTAGCTGCGGTGGGCGATGTAGACCCGTGGCGCCGGCACGTCGGCGCTCACCGACTCGACGGCCGTCTGCCCGGTGGCGGGGACGTTGCGGCCGTCCGGTGCCGGCGGGATGTCGTCGCGGGCTGGCAACGCGCCGAAGTACTTGTCGGCGAGCGCGAACACGTCGGAGGCGGTGGCGTCGCCGACCACGGTCAGCACCGCGTTGTTCGGCGCGTAGTAGGTCTGGTGGAACGCCTGGAAGGTGCCCAGGTCGGCGGCGTTCAGGTCGGCCATCGAACCGATCGTGGCGTGGTGGTAGGGGTGCCCCGGCGGGTAGAGCAGCGGCAGCAACCGCAGCCAGGCGTCGCCGTACGGCACGTTCTCGTAGCGCTGCCGGCGCTCGTTCTTCACCACGTCCCGCTGGTTGTCCAGCGTCTCCTGGGTGAGGGCGGGGACCAGGCCGCCCATCCGGTCGGCCTCCAACCAGAGCGCCAGCTCCAGGTGCTCGGCCGGGACCGTCTCGAAATAGTTGGTCCGGTCCGGGTTGGTCGTGGCGTTGAGCGAGCCGCCCGAGCCCTGGATCAGCTTCATGTGCTCGGTCTTCGCCACGTTCACCGAGCCCTCGAACATCAGGTGCTCGAAGAGGTGGGCGAAACCGGTCTGCCCGGCCGGCTCGTGCCGGGAGCCGACGTCGTACCAGAGGTTGACGGCCACGGCGGGCGCGGTGCGATCCTCACTCACCACCACGCGCAGGCCGTTGTCCAGTCGGGACGTCTGAATGGGCCAGGGGTAACCGCTGTCGGGCATGCCCCCGACGCTATCCGATCTCGGAGGCGGAAAGGTGACGTGCGGTCGGTCGGCGAGCCGACCCGGGCCGCATCGGAGCCGCCGCGCGGGGTACCGGTGAGCAATGACCGTCACCCCGCCTCCGTCCCGGGCCGCCACCGCCGTCGAACGCGCCAGCACCGCACTCGGCCGGCTGCGCCGCGGCCGGCTGCTGCATCCGGCCGGTCGCTCGTTCGTCGGCGAGACGGTGATCTGGGGTACGCCCGGACCGCCGACCGGGGTCGCCCTGCTGGACCACCCCGGCCGGTACCGGACCATCATCCGGCTCTCCAAGGGGACGCCCACGCCCGGCAGTTGGCCCGACGTTCTGGGCCTCGCACTGCGCCTGCACCGCGACGGCGGCCGACCGTTCGACCTGCTGGTCAGCTCCAGCGGCGCGGCCCCGGTGCTGCGGAACCTGCCGCTGCCCCGACGCCGCTTCACCGGCACGTACAGCACGATCACCTGCTACCGCGCGGGTCGGCGTCGGCTCTGGCTGGCCGCGCTGGCCGACCCCGACTCGGCCGACCTCGGTCGCAGCCTGGCCTCGGCGGCCGCCGCGACCCGGACGGACACCCCGCGCCTGGTACTCGCGGTCGCGTCAGCCGTGGGGCCCTGGCGGCTGGTCGGGCAGGTCAGCCTCGATGCTCAGCTCAGCGCCGACGAGGACGCGGCGCTCGCGTTCGACCCGGTGCGCAACCTGCCACCCGAACTGCGGGTGGCAGGCCCGCTTGCCTGGCTGCGCGACCAGACCTACCGGGGATCTCGTCGGGCCCGTGGAGCAACCGCTCAGTCCGGCGGTTCGACCGCCACCACTGTCTGATCCGAGGTACGGCGCTCCAGCACCGTGTCCGGGGCTGCGTTCTGGTCCGCCTCGCGGATGTCCGACTCGGCGAGGATGGCCTCCGCCTGCGCCTCCGGGTCGTCGCTGCCCACCGCCTTCTCCTCAGG
The DNA here is from genome assembly GCF_018070325.1 of Micromonospora sp. H61. GTDB lineage: Bacteria > Actinomycetota > Actinomycetes > Mycobacteriales > Micromonosporaceae > Micromonospora > Micromonospora salmantinae. The sequence goes on along the minus strand of NZ_JAGPXY010000031.1, from coordinate 41,457 downwards.
CAGGAGGTGGTGCGCGCGGGACTCCACCCGCTCCTGATCGCTCTGCTCGTGTGTCATGGCACCCCTGTTACCCCGACCGCGCCCCCGGCACGCGATGTCCGCCCCGCATCTTGGGACGACAGTCCGGGTGACCGCCTCCGGTCGGGTACGCTGGCCCGGTGACGCGTTCCTATCGATGGTTTAGGCGGCCGGCTCGCACGCCGGTGACTTCCCCATGAACTGACGTCACCACGGACCGAGCCGGCTGGGCAGGAGCTGTCGTTCCTGCCCTTTTGCGTACGAGCAGCCGGCTCGTCCCGGGCACCGGCCCCGGGCACGGTCGGCGGAAGGATGCCCACCGTGACGACCCCGGAGACCGATCGGGTCAGCGATCAGCGGATCGACCGTGTCGTGCCGCTGACCACGCCCGCCCTGCTGCACCACGAGTTGCCCCTGGACGCCCCGCTCGCGGCGGCCGTGCTGACCGGCCGTCGCGCGGTCAGTCGCGTACTGGACCGCGAGGACGACCGCCTGCTGGTGGTGGTCGGCCCCTGCTCGGTGCATGATCCGGCCGCCGCCCTCGACTACGCGCAGCGGCTGCGGACGGCAGCCGACCGGCTGGCCGACGACCTGCTGATCGTCATGCGGGTCTACTTCGAGAAGCCCCGCTCGACGGTCGGCTGGAAGGGCCTGATCAACGACCCGGGTCTGGACGGCAGCGGGGACGTCAACACCGGCCTGCGGCTGGCTCGGGCGCTGCTGCTCGACGTGCTCCGCCTGGGCCTGCCGGTGGGTTGCGAGTTCCTCGACCCGATCACCCCGCAGTACATCGCGGACACGGTGGGCTGGGGCGCGATCGGTGCCCGCACCGTGGAGAGCCAGGTGCACCGCCAGCTCGCCTCCGGCCTGTCCATGCCGATCGGCATGAAGAACCGCCCGGACGGCAGCATCGGCACGGCCGTGGACGCGATCCGCGCCGCCGGTGTGCCGCACGTCTTCCCCGGCATCGACTTCTCCGGCACCCCGGCGATCATGCACACCCGGGGCAACACCGACGGGCACCTGGTGCTGCGCGGTGGGGGCGGCCGACCCAACTACGACGCCCAGTCGGTCGCCGGGGCACTCGACCTGCTCCGCGCCGCCGATCTGCCGGAGCGGCTGGTGATCGACGCCAGTCACGCCAACAGCGGCAAGGACCACCGCAACCAGCCGCTGGTCGCCGCGGACGTGGCCGCCCAGCTGGCCGCCGGCCAGCGTGGGATCACCGGCGTGATGCTGGAGTCGTTCCTGCTGCCCGGCCGGCAGGAGCTCGACCCGACTCGGGAGTTGGAGTACGGCCGGTCGGTCACCGACGCGTGCCTGGGCTGGGACGACACCGCCGAGGTGCTCGACCACCTCGCCTCGGCCGTGCGGGCCCGGCGGGCCACCCTGCCGACGACGGTGTGACCGCCAACACCTCAGCGCACGGAACACGAGCGGGGGTCGGCTCGTTGACAGGGGTGTCGGTGTGTCCAGTGTCCCCGGGCCTCACCTAAATAGCCTTCGCGGAATACCGTCCGGCTGGAGCCGCGTAGTGCCACTCGCCGAGAGGCGACCTGCACACCGACACCAGCGCCGCCCCCGGCCCACAAGGCCGGGGGCGGCGCTGTCTGTATTCGGCGAACCCCAGCGGACCGGCCCGGCCGAGAGGGCGAGCAACATCACCCTCGCCCCTCTTCGCCCCCGGCACCCCTTTGCCTTCCTTTGCTCTGCACCCGTCCGCGCACCACCTACCCAGCGTGACTGTCGCCTGGGCGGGTGCAGAGCAAAGGAGGGTTCGCGGGGCCATCGACCAAGAGCGCAGGCCGCCACCGGGGTGACGTTTGACCGTTTCCGCCCCGGGTAGCTGATCGACGTGACCGACGACGCAGACGCATCCGTGGCCGGCGAGCCGGACACCCAGGCCCTCGACGACCTGCTCGACGACATCTTCCGGGCGCAGGAGCGGGTCACCCAGGCGGAGATCTATCGCCGGGCGGTGGCCGCCGAGCTTCCACCGGACCTGCTCGCCCGCATCGACGCGCTTCCCGAGGGCGAGTACTCGGTGGACGAGGCCAGCGACCTGCTGGGCGGTTCCATCGGCTGAGCGAGCGACCTGGGCGGCACCATCGCGCGAATGACCGCAGGAGGGACACCGACATGACGCACCACGAGGACCACGACGAGAAGGTGCCGGCGCTGGGTCAGCCCCCGAAGGGCAGGGACACCACGCCCGAGCCGGACTTCGCCAACGAGCACGACCGCACGGCGGTGGATCGGGACATCATCACCGGGGCGGACGAGGACGAGCGGGAGCCGGAGTCGCCGCACGGTTGGTCCGGCATGCAACGTTGAGGCGTACGAGAAAAAAAGGGGGGCCGGTGTCTGCCGGCCCCCCTTTCCCGTCCTGCTCGTCAGTCGTCGTCCTGGTGCCCACCCTCGGCAGCCTGTTGCGCCGTCGCGTACGCCATCTGGAGGAAGTCGGACGCGGCGACCGCCGTCAGCGCGGTGGCCACCAGACGGGTGAGCCGGGGCGCGAGCACCAGGCCACCGGTCAGCCCGGTGGCCACCCAGACCGCCAGGCAGAACGGGCAGCTCAGCAGCTCGCCGATGGCGTGCCGGGTGGGGCTGCCCGAGTCGCGGACCTGCTCCATCACCTCGCCGCTGCCGATCGGACGGTCGTAGCGGGTGAACGGCGCCCGCAACGGGCTGGTCACCGCGTCCTTGGACAGCAACCGGCTCAGCTTGTGCGTGGCGATGGAGAGCAGCACCACGTCGGACGGCGCGGGACGCTCCGGCACCGGTCGGCCGGTCGCCTTGACCAGGCCGGCGAGAACCCCGGTCACCCCGGCGTAGGCGCCCATGGCCACCAGGTAGCCGCCGAGCGGCCGGTGCTCGTGCGGCGCGTACGCCCGGCGCAGCCGGGCCGCCTTCTGTCGCAGGCCAGTGTCGCTCACCCGATCTCCTCACGTGTCGTGGTGGTGCGGGAACGGCGTCCCGCGCGGCCGGCTCAGCCGGCCTGGAGGTTGTCGGCGACCTCGCGTGCCAGGTTGGTGAGCGCCTCGTCGGCCAACTGGTCCGGACCGGGTCCGCCGGACCCGTCGGCCAGGTCGAGCTGAATCCGGGCGCCACCGGAATCGGCCGGCTCCACCCGGATCTCGGCGGACCAGTCGTCGGCGTCGCCGTCGCCCCAGCGGGCGCGCAGCTCCTCCCCGCTGATCTCCGCCGCGGGGCTGCCGTCGCCGCGCAGCGGCTCCGGCAGCCAGGCCGAGGCACGGTCGGGGTCGGTGGCCGTGTTGAAGACCACCTCGGGTGGCGCGGACATGCCGCGCACGGCGCGCGCCGGCATCACGCGTCCCGCAGGCGGCTGGGATCGACCTCGCGACCCGGGTGTCGGGCCAGGTACTCGGTCTCCAGCTCCGCCGTACGCCGCAGGTGGTTCGCGAGTGCGGAGTCCGCCGCGTGCCGCAGGGTGTCCAGGCGGGTGCGGTGCAGGCTGTGCATCTCGCGGATCAGGTCCTCGTCGGTCAGCTCCGTCGGGTCGATGCCGAGCAGGTCGCCGTCGAGGCCGGGAGCGCCGGCCGGGTCGGCGAGCTGATCGCCGCCCCACTCGGGCACCCGCTGCTCCGGGCTAATATCCGCACTGCCGCTGGACGCGAAGCCGTCCCCACGTACCGATCCGGTCATGATCGCCCCCCTTGATCTCGTTTGGGCTGGCGTCTAGACGATTGCCCAGGCGTGGTGATGCCAAACCAAGCCGGCGAGGCGACGACTACGACACGGTGTCGGAGACCGGTAGCGCCCCCGGTACCCTCAATGTCATGAGGCGGCTCTGGACCCCGGCGTGGATCGCACGCCACGTGGCCATGGTCGTGCTGGTCGTGGGCTTTCTCGGGCTGGGCTGGTGGCAGATCAGCCGGGCCACCGCCGGCAACAGCCTGAGCTGGGGGTACGCGGTCGAGTGGCCGATCTTCGCCGGCTTCGTGGTCTACGTCTGGTGGCGTGAGGTGAAGCTGGCCCGCCGCAGGGCGGCGGAGGCCGACGCGCCGCCCGCGGATCCGGCCGTCGAGCCGGCGCCGGCGGTCACCATCGGGTCCCGACCGGCGGTACGCCGCCCGGTGCGGGTGTCCCGGGTACCGGCCAGCGGCGATGTCGTCGAGGACACCGACCTGGCCGCCTACAACCACTACCTGTCATGGTTGAACGCCAATCCGGGCGCCCGGCCCGGTGACTATCCCGGCTGAGCCGGGCTCGGAAGGACGGACGAAGGTGGGCGCTGCCCTTACCCGGTACCGCGTGATCGCCTGGATCGTGGGCGTGGTGCTGATCCTGCTGGTCGTGATCGGCATGCCGCTGAAGTACGCGTTCGACAACCCGGTCGTCGTGGAGACCATCGGGCCGACGCACGGCTTCCTTTACATGATCTACCTGGTGGCCGCGTTCGACCTGAGCCGCCGAGCCGACTGGCCGCTGAAGCGGATGCTGCTGGTGATGCTGGCCGGCACGGTGCCGTTCGTCTCGTTCTACGCCGAGCGCCGGGTCAGCGCCTGGGTGGCCGCACCGCAGGAGGAACGGACTCCGGAGCCCGTCCTCCCGCGATGACGGTGAGCGGGCGTGAAGATTGGTTGCGCCGACCTTCACGCCCCTCGGCGGGCGAGTAGCCATCCGGCCAGCGTCAGAGCGGCCCCGACCGCCACCAGCAGGATCGAGTCGACCGCCACCAGTCCCACCAGAATCAACACCGCTCCCGCCACCGACAAGGCGTACGCCTTCGGGTTGCGGGCAGCGGACGGCGGCCGCACCCCTTTTTTGACAGGTTTCGTCATTCCGTCTCCCCTATAACTTAATTATCAGCGCTGGGTGACTTTTTCGCGTTCTTCCTATCGATCCTCATCGAGCGAAGTATCAGGCCACCGGCGATGGCGGGGATTGCGCCGATCGGCACGAAATACCAGGACATCAGGAAAAACAGCGAGCCATCGGTACGCCCGTTCTCCGCCACAAAATGCTCCGGATCATTCGGGTCCACCCAGATGGTCAACGCCTGGGGCGGCGGGCTGCTGCAGGCGGCGAGCTTGGCGCAGGGGATCCAGTCGTGATGCTGCTCCCCCTCGTACATGTAGTAGACCTCGATCCGGTCGACGCCGCTCCCTCGGGCGTCGCCTCCCTCCCGGTCGGTGAGGGTGGCCGGAACCTGCACGCCTTCCACGCGCAGCCGATCCGCCTCCGATGAGTCCCACCACCGGTAGCCGAGCGAACTGCCGAGCAACCCCAGGCCTATCAGGAGCAGAATCATCGCCGTACGGAGCAGTTTCCGCTCATCCTCAGTTGCATCGGCCAACCACACGCGAGAAACCGTCCCTACCTCTTCGTCACGACATCCCCATCGATCGACCCACCCTAGAACCCAGCCGAGGGCTGTTCCAGCCCTCGGCTGGGTTCGTCACCACGCGAAGGGGTCGGTGAACGGGACGCCCATCTGCCACTTCGCCACGCCGCCCGGCGCCGAGACCGCGACCCAGCCCAGTTGGGCAGCCAACGCCCTTGCAGCGGCATCGGTAGCAGTGCGATCCAGCCCGCCTCGAGGTCTGTACTGCTCCTTCCAGGAAAGGCTGTAGCTCCCGGTTGGATGGCGCCAGCTTCGCGGCGCGGGGACGGTGTTGCCCATCCGCGTCGTCTTGTACAACGGCACCGCTGGGATGAATCTGTATGAGGCATAGTCGATCACCGCCCCGCCCAGGGCTCTCGCCCAGGCCTCTGGCGACTTCGCCCCACTCTTCGAGGAGTAGAGGTCCATGCCTCGGCCGCCCACGGCGACCCCCAAGCCGATCCCGCCGGCAATCGCGCAGACCCCAGCCGTGGCGACGATGCACAGCGCCGCGCCGGTGATGCCGACCGCGCCGGTGACCCAGTCCCGGTTACCCCGCCACCACTTCTTCACCCCCTCCGAGCCGCTGGTCAAACACTTCCAGTCCTTGAAGGCGCACTTCGGACCATCCAGCTCACCCTCGGGCTTCTCAGGAATGGGTGCCGGGGGGCAGACCGGAGTACTCGGGATATGCACTCGGGGCTTCGGCGGCCCTGCGGGTACGTTCGCCGTCGGGCCCTGCCAATTCAGCGCCGATCGCCAGACATTCAGCACCACTCGGGCCACCAGCCACACGCCCGGCATGCCGGAGTACTCCATCGGGATCCAGTAGAGCGTGTTGCCCACCCCACCGAGGCAGACGGATCCGCCGTACCGGCAGAAGAGGTAGTAGTCGGCACGGTAGTGATAGCGGTAGCCGCCCTTGGTGCTGGTCCAACTGTCGCTTCCGAGGTACGTCCAACTGCCACCGGGCTCCCGGCCAGTCGGATCGGACTGCGTGATGGGGCTGTTGCCCGCGTAGGCGTACCCATTCATCTGCTCGGGCGCGTCCATGTTGAACACCGGGTCAACACTCACGAACCGACCGAGCCCCGGGTCGTACTCGCGTGCCCCCAGATGGGTGAGCCCCGTGTTGTCCACCGTCCCACCGACGAAGCCCTTGCTGTTGGGCCAGGCCGGCGATCCGCCACGGGCCGTGCCGTACGGCGTCTGTCGGCGGATGGTGAACTGCTGGTTAGCTGCGTTGACCGACACCTGGGCGGTGCCCTGATGGTCGCTGCCGAGCCATACCAGCCCCGCGGCGGTACGAGATGCGATCGTCTGCCCGTTGAAGGTGTAGTAGCGGGTGCAGGAGAGATTGCCGTCGGAGGTGCGGTATCGCACTTCCTGGCCCGGAAGGTAGAGCGTCTTCCCGGTCGGGTCCTTACGAATCAGCCGATTGCCGTCTGCGTCGTATATGTAGCTGGTGGGGCCTGTGCTGTCGGTGCTGGTGGCCAGCAGACCCTCCGGATCCCAGGTCAGGGTTTGGGTACCGGCGGTGGCCGTCGGCCGGGTCAGGGTATTGCCAGCCGCGTCGTAGGTGTAGGAGGTGGTTGCGGTGACCACCCCGTTGACCTTGGTAGTGGTGCCGTTGAGTGCGTGTGGCCGGACTCCGCCGCCGGCTGGATATCCGTAGTTGTAGGTGGTGACGCGCTCGCCGGACGAATTGCTGCGATCGATCTCCTCCAGCCGGCGACCCGCCTTGTCGATGTCCCACTCCAGCCAGTACTTGGCTGGACCACCGAGGCCGGAGACGGTCGGTGCGGTGTTGCAGTCGCCGTTGGCCGGCGTCCACGCCTGCGCCAACTGCCCTCGGTAGTCGTGTTGGAAGCATTGGTGGTCGGCTCCGCCCGTGGCCGCCATGTCGGACATCTTGGTGATGTTGCCGACCTGGTCATAGCTGTAGCGAACATCCGTGATCTTGTGCGGCGCGGTCGAATCCCGATCGGTGCTGCTGCCGGACACCCGGCCAGTTTCGAGTTCGTACGTGAACGAGCGGAAGACTCTCGATCCCGTCTCCGAATAGAGGCCGGTATACATCTCGTACTGATCGACCTTGCCGAGTGCGTTGTAGTCGGTGTCCGCCACATAGCTGGATTTCGGTCCGGCACCATATAGCGTGGTCAACTGTTTTGGCAGCCCGGAAACGGGGTCGTAGTGCTGGAACAGCGTCTCCGTCGGCAGGTCCGCACTGGCAGGAAGAGACCCGGAGGCCACACTGCCATCGACGTTGTAGGTGGCGCCGAAATCGTAGGTGCCAGCCAAGCCGGTCTCCGATGTCGGAATGACCACCTGCGTACCGGTGGGTTGGTAGTTGTCGTTGTATCCCGTGACCTTCACCTGGTAGACAGCCGTGCCAACTGCCCTGCTGCTCTGCGTGAGTTGTCCCTTGGCGAGGGTGTCGTACAACCACTCTGCCCGCAGCTTCCCACCCACCTGGTTCTCGTAGACCGCTCGCTTGCGACCGAGCGAGTCGTACGCGTAAACCAGCTTCTGGTTGAGCGCGTCCGTCGTAGACGTGACGCGGTCGGCGTTGTCGTACGTCATGCTGGTCGGCCCACGGTCCGGGTCGGTGGCCCCGATGCGCCGGCCACGGATGTCGTAGTTGAACGCCCACTGGTTACCCGCCGGGTCCGTCACTTGATCGAGCAGACCCTTCCGGTTGTAGCGGTAGAGAGTCGACTCGTATGTGCCGGTCGGGGTCGCACCGTGGTACTGGCGTAGCTCCACGGTGCGCCCCTGAGCGTCGCCCACCTTGGAATCGACGGTGCCGCCCAGCGGTGGGGTGGTGTCAACCCGGTCGCCGGCGTAGTAGGTGCGGGTCCTGTTCCGTTCGGCACCGTACGGCTGGAAGACCGACGCGACCGCCCGACCCACCCCGTCGTACTCGGTCCGCATCTGGGTTGGGACGAAGGCCGCTTCCGTCGAGGTGACCAGAGTGGTGCCTGGCGAGCCGGCGGTGTGGTACGCGCTGTAGGACTTCACCTCCCGACCGGCGGTGTCGTAGAAGGTGTCGGTCAGCAGGCGGCCACCGGACGGTGACGCGGCCTGGGTCTGCCGCTTGCGGAGCAGGCCGTCGTAGAGCTCGTACCGTTCGACGTAGTTGCCCGCCGAGTTGAGGGCCTTCGTAGTGATCACCGAGGGCGCGTCGGCCCGGATCAGATAGTCGTACGTGGTGTTCGCCGGTTGGGTCGTCTTATCACGGCCTGGACCCCAGAGCGCTTTCAGTCGGCCGAGGCCGTCATAGCTGGTCTCGGTACGCTTACCGTTGGCATCGGTGACCTTGGTTGCCAGGCCCCAGCCAGGTTCCAGTTCACTCGTGATGGCATGGCTCAGTGGGTTGGTGACCACGAGACCGGTCACCGGGCCACCACTGGCCGGGACGTACGCCGTCGTGGACCGAGCGTTCACCGCGTCCCAGGCCTCCGTTACCCGGCCGTAGACGTCGAACGCCGCCCGAGAGACGGTCACGAAGGACGGCGCACCGGCCGTCCAAGCCGACATCTCTTCATTCCGGGTGGCCTCGCCGCGCGTCGGCGCCACACCGTGGGTGTTGCCGTCGTAGGAGACCCGCTCCACCGAGATGACCTTGTCCTCGGTGAGGCTGGCGGGGTTCTCCGCGTCAGCACAGCGGACCGCGTAAGTGGACTTGGTGTGCGGCTGCCCGATGAGCCAGTTCGTGGTGTTGTTCGCGTACTCGGTCTTGACACACTGCTCGTCACCGGCGTTGTCGGCGTCACCCAGATCGTCCACCTTGGTCGGCAGACCCTTGTCGTCGAAGGTGGTGTACTGCGAGGTGACCCGCTCACCGCGGCCGGCGTCCAGGGTTATCCTGTTGTGCCGTCCGGAAACATCCACGAATCTCGCTTCGACGAGATCGCCGTTGATGGTGCGGGAGGCGGTAGCGGAAGACTGCCAGGGCTCGCTCACCTCACGGGACACGACCGCGCCCTCGGGACCGTTGTACGTGGTCTTCTCTCGTTCCATGCCGGCGTAGGCGTCCTCGTCCTTCACCGTCGGCACGCCGGTCCCCGTCACCGACACGTTGCGGGTCCCGGTCGGCTGCTTGTCGCCGTGCATGCCGCGGAAGTACTTCGTCTCGACGTAGGTCTGCTCGCCAGGGTCACCGACGGTGACGCCAACCTTCTCGTATCCCCGCCACACCGACCAGGTCTTGTCCTTCTTCCCGATCAGTCCGTCGTCGTCGGCGTAGTGCCACGCCGGATCGCCGAGGTAGCTGTACGAGTAGGCGGTCCGCGGACTGCCGTTCGGAGGTACGCCGCCGGTGTGGTCGATCTCGTAGATGGTGGTCACCACGTACTTGTGGAACCAGTCGGTGACCGGGTTGGTGTAGCCCTCCGGTGTCCAGCGGACCGGGTAGCAGCGCATCGTGTTGTTGTGCGGGGCACTGGGCATCCGGGATCCGGCGATACAGTCCGGCTCGGAGTAGGTGACGTTCACCGTGCCACCGCTCTCGCTGCGGATCGCCGCGAGACGCATCCAGTTCATCGCGGCCGAGTGGTCGATGGTGTCGACCCGATTGCTGAGTTGCGTCTCGGTGAACTCGATGTCCGGTACCGAGGCGGTGGTGCCGACCAGACCCGCGTGGGAGATCTTCTTCAGGAACAGGCCCGCCCTGGTGCCGTCTCCGGGGTCGGGGAACGTGTGGGTGAGGGTCCATCGCTCCACGTTGCGGTAGGCGCTGCCGTCGCGGACCTGTGTGGTCACTGTCGACAGCCGCTTCTTCGACCAGAAGGTGGGCGCACCGACCAGGCAGGAGTCGCCGGTGCACTCCTGGTCCCAGGGGGTGTCGGGCCAGTGGGCCGCATCGTGGTTGGAGCAGTCGTTCAGGCACCGGTCCGCTGCGGCGAGATCCACCCGCATCGGCGCGGCCACGCCACGATAGAGCGAGTCGGTGCGGACACCGCCGACCGCGGTGCGGTTGTCGGTGCCGTACTCGATCCGGGTCAGGTAACCGCCCCGGGTGTAGGAGGCGACGTCGTCAGCGGTGTTGTTGCGGGCGTATCCGTTGGACTCCCGCGCGTACCAGAGCGACATGGTGTTGCCATGCGGATCGACGATGTAGTCCAGGTTCCACCGCCACGCCTGCATACAGTCTGAGGCGGCGAAGTTGGAGCCCCGGCAGGGCTCATTGGGGTCGTTACCGAAGACCGGGACCGTCCAGGTGGAGTTGGTCACCGCCTTGTCGGTGGTCCAACCGGCCAGCTTGTGCCGACCGAACCAGTACTGGGTGCCGTCGGTGGTGGTGACCTTCCAGTGCTCACCATCGTTGTCACCGTTGCCGTACGACGTGCCGCCGACGATGCGCTCGGCCCGGGTGCCGTTGTCCCGGCGCAGGTGCCAGTAATCGTCGGTGGCGTTGTAGATCAGCTCGCCACCGGCGCCACCGAGCGACATCGTCGCGTTGTTGGTCTCCCAGCACAGGTCACCGGTCTTGGTGGCGTTGTTGTTGTCGTCGCCGTCCATGTCCTGCCCACAGGACCGGTAGCGCCGTTCGATGAAGTCGCCGGGGACGAACTCGAAGCCCTCGCCCACCCAGGATGGCTGGTTGTTGGAGGCCGCGTGCCGCCCGTCGACGCTCTGCGCGGAGTAGGCCAGCTTCATCTCCGGCGTCGGCCCATTGAGCCCTGGCGGGTTGCGCATCGGGTACGACCAGGTGAAGTCACCGGAACTGCTACCGGCCGACCAGGTCGCCGAGGGCGAGAGACTGGTCGCGCCGTAGTCGCCGGCCGCACCGGAGGGGCCGGCGGTCAGAGCGAACAGGCTCCCCTGCGCCGCCAGGTCGAGGCTGCCCTTCTCCGTCATCCGAGGCTCGACCGGCACGGTGGCGGTCGCCGTACGCGCGGCGAGGTCGTTGCGAGTCGGCAGGACGGTGCCGGCGCACTCCGGACGCCCCGGTGTGCTGAGGGCACAGGCCGGCAGGGAGACCAGGCGTAGCCGGCTCGCCCAGTCGGCACCGTAGGCAGTGGCGAATGCCCGGTAGTCGACGCCGAGTTCGACGGTGCCCCGTTGGGCGGCACCGTCGACCCGGGCGACCCGGAGCAGCACCCCACGGATCCGCGCCTGCTCGGCGGCCCGCTGGTCGAGCACGCTGACCCGGACCCGGCTCGGAATCGAGCTGGCACCGCGCGCGGAGGCCTCGGGACGGTTCACCCGCACCGGCAGCGCCCCGGCTCGGGCGGGCGAAGCCACTCTGCCCTGCGTCGTCGGCCCGGGCAGGTCGACCTCGGCGGTGCCCGCCGACGGCCATTGGGGGGCCGGCTGCGCGGAGGCCTCCGGTACGGCGGCCTTGGCCGCCACCTCGCCGGCGGGCACGGTACGCACAGGTACCGGTTTGACCTTCGCAGCCTTCGGTGCCGTGAAGGGTTCCGGTGTCGATGCTCGAGCTGGCGGTACGAACAACGTCGTGGCAGTTAGCGTCACCACCAGAAGCATCACGACGAATGTCCTGGTTCGGCTGGGTTTGGACGACGGCACGAACATGTAAGTGGACAGGCTCGACTGCACCGGGTTACCTCCGAGAGGGGTCCGAGGAGCGACGGCTGTGGGGAGAACCGGCTGTGGTCAGGAAGTTGGTGGGTTGATCCGTAGGCCGAGGTCGGCACGGAGTACCGGTTGCCGGTGTGTGTACTGAAGAGCTGCTGTGCCGTCGGCACCTTCGAGGCCGATGGTCGCCGCACCACCGCGCTCCACGAACGTCCCGTCGAGATCGGCGTAGACGAAGCTGTATCCGCCCGCCTCGTCGAAGATCAGCTGGAAGGTGACCCGAATGTTGGGGTCCTCGTAGGAGGACACGTTGCGCCACTCGATGACGAACTGCCGGCTCGGTGCCGTACCTCGGAGCGCGGTCCGCACGCTGGCCGAGGAGTCGACCACCCAGTCATGCCAGAACGGGTAGATGCCGTTGGCCGGGCTGCCCGCCGACGGGATCGGATAGGGATACGGAGACGGCGCCTCCGGGTTGGCGAAGCTGACCAGCCCGTTGGTGTCCACCCAGGCCGAGCTGACCGACTGCCCGTACAGCGTGACGGGGAACGGCAGGTCGACTCGTGTGTCCCGATCGTCGCCGGTGAGGGACAGGACCGCACCGTCGGCGGGGGTGTACGTGATCGGTTGTTCGGCGATGGTGTAGCCGGCACCGGCCGGAGTTGCCCCCACGGCGAAGTTGACGACCCGACTGGTACCAGCACCGACGGTGGTGTGCTGCACCGAGGAGCCGCGGCAGGTGCCGGTGGGGCTGGTGGCGATCACCGCATACGAGCCGCTGGGAACGCTCGTGACCTGGTAACTGCCCGTGGCTGAGGTGACGGCGGTCTTCCCGCCGACCGCCACGGTCACGTCGGCCACTGGCGTTCCCTGGCAGCTGACCGTGCCGGTCACCGTACCCAGTCCTGGTGGGCTGGGCCGGAAGGTGACGCCCTGGCCGCTGGTCAGCAGCGCCTCCCGGTGCAGGTACTGGAAGGCCACGTCGCCGGCGGCGTTCTCGATGCCGATGGTCGCCTGACCGCCGCGCTCCCTGGCGTCAGCGGGGTCGATGTCCGCGTAGGCCAGCGAAATGTCGCCGTTCTCGTTGAAGATGACCTCGAACGACGCGCGATACGCCTTGTTGCCCGAGCGGTACACGTTCCGCCATTCGACCACCCACTGCCGGTTCGGCGCCGCGCCGCTGAGCTTCGTGGCGATCGCGCTTGAGGCGTCGACCCCCCAGTCGTCGAAGAACGCGTACACGGCGTTGTCGATCGTCCCGCCCAGCTCGTCGTACGGCAGGGGGGTTGGCGTTGGCGTGTCGGTGTCGATGCCGTCGAGGCTGCTGAAGCTGATCAAGCCGTTGGAGCTGATCCAGGCGGAGGTGTGGGTCTCCCCATAAAGCTTGATCGGGAATGGCGCGGTCTTCTGCCAGACCTTGTCGTCGCCGCGCCACGTCTCCACCACGTCACCGGGGATGAAGGTGACCGGTCCGGCTTCACAGGAGTAGCCGAACTCGTCGCCGTTGGACATCACTGAAAGGTCGAGATCCTGGGCGCCACCGCCGGGATGGTTGACGAACTGGCGGGCGTACTGCCCGACGCACCGGTTGTCGGCGCCGACCGCGCCCACCACCTGCTCTCCGATGGGCACGTTGGCGAACTGGTAGCCACCATCCGCCGCGGTGACCGTCGTGCGTCCTCCCGGGTCGAGGGTGACGGTGGCGCCGGCGATCGGCTCACCCGTTCCGGCGGTCGTCAGGGTGCCGCTGATCGAGCCCGGCGGCGCCGGAGTGAAGGTGATGGAGCCGTTGCTGACGGCCGCCGGCTCCATGAAGGAGTAGAGCTTCGCGACGGCGCCGGAGGCACTCTCGATGCCGATGGTCGCGCTGGAGCCCTTCTGAACGAGGTTGGTGAGAGTGCCGTAGTGGAAGGAGATCCGACCGTCTTCGTGCAGCATCGCCTCGAAGCTGATGCTGTAGGTCGCGGTGAACGTCTGCAGCACCATGCTTGACCACTCGACGACATAGGTCCGGTTCGGCGCGGTGCCGATGGTCTTGGTGCGCATCACGCTGCTGGATCCGATAGCGAGTTGGTCGTCCCAGAACGGGGCGATTATCGCGTTCGGCGCGTCGACCCTCGGCATGGTGGGATTGATGATCGTGATCGGAGCTGCATCGAAACTGATCAGCCCGTTCTGGTCCACCCAGCCCGTGGTGTAGGTCTTTCCATGCAGAGTGAACGGGAACGGCAGGGTCACCTGCGATGTGCCGTTGGTCGGAGCCAGCGGCGTGTCGGCGGTGACATAGCCGGACGCACCGACGGCGCAGGCGTAGCCGAGACTGCCGTAGTCGACGGTGAGTTGCAGCGCCCGTACCGTGTCCTCGGTCAGGTCGACCTGGCTCTCCACCGACGGGCCGCACCTGTAGTTCTGGGTGGACGAGATGGTGTAGCTGTCGGCCACCACGTTGGTGAACTGCCATGCGCCGCCCGCACCGGTGGTGGTGGTCAGCCCGGTCGGGTCAAGGGTGACGGTCGCGCCGACCACCGGGTTGCCCGACGGGTCGACAAGGGTGCCGGACAGATCGTGCTTGGCCAACGGCCCAGTCGTCGGGGGGATGGCGAAGGTGATCGCCTGACCGGTGGCCAGTGCCGGAGCCGCAGCTGAATACACCAGGCCGTCGTCGCCACCAGGTGCTTCCATCCCCACCACCGCGTTGGCCCCACGTTCAGCGTCGTTGTCGAGCTGGTCGTAGTTGGTGGTGACGGTGCCGTCGGCGGCCAGCAGGACCTGGAAGGAGAGCCGCTGCGCGGTCGACGACTTCCGGTGCACGTTTCGCCATTCGATGACGAACTGTTCGCTCGCACCGGTTCCCACCGTCCCCGTGCGCACACTCGCCGAGGAATCCACGACGAGGTCGTCCCAGAACGGAGCGAGCAGGCCGTTCGGGTCTGCCGGAGCGGGCAGTGCGCCCCCGGTGTACGGGTGGGATCCACCCGGGTCGGTGAAGGAGACGAGACCGTTGGTGTCCACCCAGGCGCTGCGGTACGCGTGGCCGTAGAACGGGAACACGAAGGGCAGTGCCACCTCGCCGACCGCGTCGTCGCCCGTCAACGCGAGCATGGTGTCGGCGGCGATGAACGGTTTCGCCGACGTGGCGCAGGTGTGCCCCTCGTCGTCCCGATACGCCTGCAGCGGGAGATTGACACCGAGCCCCTGGCCGTCGATCTCCCACGGACCGCTGGTGCCGGAGAGCCCACACCGGCCGCCGAAGGAGCCGACGAGGGTGTAGACCCCGGGCGCGAAGCCGGCGAGGCTGAACCCACCTTCGGGGCCGCTGGTCGTCTGCAGCCCGCCCGGTTCCAGCCGCACCGTGGCACCGTCCAGCGGCATCCAGTTCTCGTCGTAGACGGTGCCGTAGACGAACGCCGTCACCTTGATCGTGAAGGATGCCTGGGAGATTCCGCCGAGTCGACCGCCGTCGTCCAGGGATGCCACGTAGATCAGGCGCATACCGGTGGTGGCGCCGGCACTGATGGTGACCGTGGCGGTCCCACCGGCGACTGTCGCATTCACCGTGCTGCCCAGCGTGGTGTCGCCCACGCTGTACCGGAACTTCGTGATGTTGGTGTCGCCACCAGCGTTGAACGTGACCTGGAGCTGCCCTCCGGCGGTCACCTCGGTGCCGTTGGGGAATGACACCACCGGCTGCAAGGGCACTGCCAGCTCGGCAAGCTTGGTCGGGGTTTCGACGAGGTTGTAGACCCGGATGTCGTCGACGGCGCCGGTGAAGAGGCCGTCGTCGGCGCCGCTCCACCTGCGCTTGCCGACGGTTATCGAGCCGGTGGCGTTGAAGCCGCCGACCAGCGTCGTCGTCGCGGTCTGAGCCACCCCGTTGACATAGAGGGTCATCTTCTTCGTGGCGCCGTCGTAGGTCGCCGCGATGTGAGTCCACTTTCCGGCGGTGGCCGCCGAGTTGGACAGGACATGATGCAGCGCGGTGTTGGTGGTGTCCGCGGTCGACATGGTGAATCGCCACCGCTGGCTCGCGCCGGAGTAGCCCAGACTGTAGGCGTGCGACTGGGCGCCGTTGGCGCTGAGCACGGCCTGGTAGCCGGTGGTCGGCACGGTCGGCAGCCGAACCCAGGCTGCCACGGTGAAACTTCCGTCGGTACGCACCGGGGTGGCCGCGCCCGTGTCCGGATTCGGGGTCAGCACTGAACCTGTCAGTGAGCCCGTTGTGCTGCCGTTGAGACTGAGCGCGGTGCCGACACCGGCCCGACCCGGCGTCCGGGTTCCCGATGGGGCCAGGGTGAGCGTGTTGCCGTGACCGGTGACGTCGGCAGCGGTGTTCCCGGTCTCGTCGAAGGTCCAGCGGGCCGCCGGACCGGATCCTGCCCGTACGGAGAACGTGTAGGTCGCCGGTACGAGCGAGTACCGACCGGAGTGGTCCCGGGACCAGACGCGCAGGGTGTTCACCCCGTCGTGCAACGGCATGACGCTGATCGAGGCACTGAAGTCCGACCGGGCCGGCACGTTCTGCGCCTCGGTGAGCACGCCCGAGTCAAGGGTCCAGGCGTATTCCCTCACCTCGTACGGACGCTGCGTCGGCGGCGCCACGGCGAACACACCCGCTACGCCGACCCCACCACGCGGCGTGCCGTCGTTGCTGTAGGTGGTGGAGCTGAGGCCCCCGGGTTCCTTCGGAGGTGTGGCATCCACTGTGAACTCGCAAGTGCCGGACCAGTCGCCGTAGACCGATCCGTCCCACGTACGCGCCTGCCACACGTAGGTGGTGCCGTCCACCAACCTGCCGGACGGAATCTGCTTCGACACCGCTGACGGGTTGCCCGACGCCTGGGAGACCTTGTTGGTTTCGTTGCGCGAGCCGCCGAGCGGCCACCAGTAGAACCACGTGGTCAGGGACTGCTGCGAGCTGTCCGGGTCGGACTGCCTCACCGACAGGTACGGGGTGGTGTTCAACACGTACGGTCGGGAGTTGCCGACGGCGCAGGGCTTACCGTCGGACTGGTGTCCCGACGGTGGGTTGGGTTTGGTGTTGTAGGTGATCGACAGCTTCGGCGTCGAGTGCTTGAACCGCTTCCACTGGTTCTTCGTGCCCTCGTCGATCGCCCGGAGCCCCACCGTCAGGTCGGCCCAGCCGCTCTTTGCCGCCCGGTCGACCATTCGGGTGACGTCGAACTCGATCGTTCCGGTCCCCAGGCAGCCGTGCGCCCCACCGATCTTGCGGTTCGCCGACGTCTGAGCGGTGTAGCTACTGTCCCAACTCGGCTGGTTGTTCCAGGTCGTGGAGGATGAGATCTTCCCGGTGAGCCAGAGCTTCGCGTTGGACTTCGGGTTGCAGGTCCAGGAGTGGAGTTGCTCGATCCGGAATTCGGCCCTGCTGATGATCTTGCCCCTGACCGCGCTGGTGTTCATCCGAAACAGGGATCGGATGATGTGGTCCGCGCAGCCGTCACAGTCCTCGGTACGACCTGCCCCGGCAGCGCCGTAGGTGGACGCCCGCTGGAGGGCGGTGGAGTTCTGCCAGAACGAGCTGGACTTGTGCTTGCTCCACACCGATGTCCAGGCGTTGCTGGCTATCCCCCCGGTCCACGACGGGTCGATGTAGATGGGCAGCTTGGTCCGTGGGTCGTCCAGCATCGCCCGATCCGGCACGATGGTCAGGGAGTCGCGGCTGACCGTCACCGGCATCACCGCGCGCCGGGCCACCCCGGCGGTGCCGGCGGGCGCGTCGGTCGATCGGGCGCCCTGGCCAGCGAGGTCCGGCTCCGCGCCGGCGACCGTGGCGTCCCACATCAGCGGGGCTGGCGCACTGAAGACGTTCTGGCCGTTGGCGTCGCGGGCCGCCAGACCACCGCCGGGCGCAGGACTGACCGTCACCCCTTTGCTCGCCAGACCGAAGCGCAGGGATCTGAGCTTCGGGTTGGCCGCTGCCTTCCGGGTGTGCACCACCAACACCTCGGAGAAGCCGAGGGCGCCGGCCGTCACCCGCAGGTCGACCTCGGGCAGCACGTTCCGGTAGATGGCAGTGGATCCGTCAAGCACCGGCGCGGGCAACCGCCCGGGCCAGGACATCGTCAGCTCGCGGGCACCGTCGCGGAGCCGAGCCAGCGGCGCGCTCTCGCCCCCTGGGGAGAAGACCATCGGGAGCACCGACGCCCTGGGGGCAAGTCCTTCCGAGGTCGCCTTGAGGACAGTGTCCACCGGCACCCAGGAGTCACCCTTGCGTACCCGCACCGGCTCGATGCTCTGCTCCAGGGTGAGCGATCCGTCGGGGTTGAGGAACGTCTGGGCGTACTCGGTGCGCTCAGACAGAATCTCCACCTGCCGGCCACAGGTGGCGAGCATCGCGCGGGCGCTCTTGGCGTTCGGTTGGACGTCGATGCAGGCAGCGGCGGGCGTGGGCGCGGCCGATTGGGCCGGAGCGGCAGGTGGGACGAGCACCGAGGCTGGCAGGAATGCCATGACCAATAGGGCCGAACTGCGATGACGAATGCCCAAAAAGGGCGTGCGACGCCCACCATTAACGACCATGAACAGCCCCCGTGTTGATCGATCCGCCTCCGCGGCGCGCTCAACATACTGAGCCGATCTTCAGTTATCAATATTCAAGATCAGTGAGTTCACGCCTGGTGCGTCAACGGCCGAATTACGGCCGGCTGGGGCGTAAGGGTCCGCACTGCCCAGACTGGTCAGCCCGCCAGGGGGCCGCCGCCTGAGCCGGTCGCGCCCGATCAGCGGTTGGGCCGCCACGGGTCCGCTTCGGCGAGCGGGTCGACCCAACTGCCGTAGCGGTTGACCTCCCGGGCCCGCAGCAGCGACCGGGTGACCTGGCCGAACTGCCGTTCGTCGTCGGCGCTGAACAGCAGCACCTCCGAGCCTTGGTACCACCCCCACAGTTCGTGCGGCGGTGGGCGCCAGCGGTCGCCGACCAGGGCGAGTGCGGCCGGGAGCAGGAACACCGCGCCGAGGATCAGGTACGCCCCGGCGGTGAGGCGGTGCAGACCGCCGGTGAAGCCGAGGAGCACCCCCACACCGCCGAGCATGCTGGCGGTGATGACCACGGCCCGGACGGCGATCCGGTCGTGCGGACCCCGGGTGGTACGCAGATGGGTCAGGTCGGCGACCCGGTAACTGTTCCGACCGACGGTGAACCGGTCGACGGTCACGATGATGCCGGGCCGCGCGTACAGCAGGGTCGACCGAGCGCCCGGCACCGTTCGCGGCGGTCGCGTCTTTGCGCCTTCACGATTCACGGTTCCTCCCGAAGGGGACGGTTGGCCGAGTCGACCCGCTGGCGACAGTCATCGCTGCCTGTCGACGGGATTCCCGGCTCCCGACTTCATTGTGTTGCGGCATCGCCAGTCGACCTGGGCATTTACCGGGTCCCGACAGCTCGCCACGACCGGGTGACATCGCCGAGAAACAGCATCCATTTCAGCTTTTATCGGTTATGGCGGCTAGGAATCCGGCGGCATACGCCCGGAACGACGAAAGTCGCATATCCGTCAGTGGGCCGCGAAAAGGGCAATGTTCCCCCGTCCCCAGGCGTCATCAGCCACGATGGCGCCACCCAGCCCATGGGCCCGACCCGCAACTCTCCCAACTTTCGCCCCTGCTTCAACTGCGAGCGACATCCGTCCCGGGTTAGGTTGGGCGAGCCGGTCCGGCCCAGTGCCGTCCGCCCGGATGGCCCCGGCCGGTGTCGTCGAGGGCGTCAGCAGCCCCGGCGGCCGTGGGAGAGGGGCCTTCCGCTCTTGTCATCCCTGAGAAATCTGCTGCGCACCGTGGCGCTGGTCGGCATGTCGGCCGCGCTGATCGCCCCGACGGCGGTGGCCCAGGCCGAGCCGTCCCCCGCCGACCTGACCCGCCGGATCGAGACGTCCTCGGCCGAGTTGGAGCGGGTCGTCGAGTCGTACAACAAGTTGCGTGAGGAGATCAAGACAAACGAGGCCGCCGTGGCCCGATTACAGACCCGCATCGGCCCGCTCGAACAGCAGGTCGAGCAGAGCCGGGCCGACGTGGCGGAGCTCGCCTCCACCGCGTACAAGAGTGGCGGTCTGCGCACCGCGGACGCCCTGCTGCGTCCCGGCGGCTCGGCCGCGCTGCTGGACCGGCTCGGCACGATCGAGCAGTTGACCCGCCAACGGCAGGAGCGCATCTCCGGCTTCACGACCGACCAGCAGCGACTGCTCGACGAGAAGGCCCACCTGGGCGCGACCTTGACCCGACAGGCAGCACAGGCTCGCCAGCTCGCCGCGGGTAAGAAGCAGATCGAGCAGGACCTGGCCAAGCTGTACGAGCTGCGCCGGCAGGCGTACGGGGCCGCCACCGAGCGACCCGAGCCCAGGGCGGCGACGAGCGAGGCCAAGAACGTGCCCGCCGTGTCCGGTGCTGCCGGCACGGCGGTGCGTTACGCGTTCGGCGCGATCGGCAAGCCCTACGTCTGGGCGGCCGACGGGCCGAACGGCTACGACTGCTCCGGCCTGACCTCGGCTGCCTGGCGGGCTGCCGGGAAGTCCCTGCCGCACAACACCAGGATGCAGTGGAGCGCTGTCGCCCACATCGGGCGGGGCGAGCTACGCCCCGGCGACCTGGTCTTCTACAGCGGGCTCGGGCACGTCGCCCTCTACGTGGGCGACGGTCAGGTGATCGACGCGCCCAGCGCCGGTCGCAACGTGCTCAAGCGTGGCATGAACATGATGTCCATCCAGGGTTACGGCCGGGTGCGCTGACCACCATCGGAAACGGCGAACGGCCGGCGTCCCCCTATCGGACGCCGGCCGTTCGCCGTCATTAGTCATTACTTCCAGGTCAGGCTGCTTGCAGCCCTTCCGCCCGAGCCAGCTCGCGGAGCCGGCCGAGGGCCTGGATCTCCAGCTGCCGGATCCGCTCGCGGGACAGCGAGAAGCGGGACGCGACCTCGGTGAGCGAGTGCTCCCGGCCGTCCTCCAGCCCGTAGCGGGCCCGCATGATGCCGGCGGACCGGTCGTCGAGGTGGTTGAGCAGCCCTTCGATGCGCTGCCGCTCCAGGCCGCTGAGGACGATGTCCTCCGGCGACGGCGCGTCACTGTCGGCGACCAGGTCACCGAGGTTCGTGTCGCCGTCGTCGCCCACCGGGGTGTCCAGCGAAACGGTGTCCTGCGACCAGCGACGCAGCTCGTTCACCCGCTCGACGGTGACGCCGAGGGCGTTGGCGATCTGCTCCGGCTCCGGGTCGCTGCCCAACTCACGGGTCAACTGCCGGGCCACGTTGCGCATCCGGTTGACGTCCTCCACCAGGTGCACCGGTAGACGGACGGTGCGCTCCTGCTGCGCGATGGCCCGGCTGATCGCCTGCCGGATCCACCAGGTGGCGTAGGTGGAGAACTTGTAGCCGCGCTCGTAGTCGAACTTCTCGACCGCCCGGACGAGGCCGGTGTTGCCCTCCTGGATCAGGTCCAGCATGGGCATCCCCGAGCGCACGTAGCGCCGGGCGATCGACACGACCAGTCGGAGGTTGGCGCGGATGAAGAGGTCCTTCGCCCGCTCGCCCTCGACGACCAGCCACTCCAGGTCGGCCCGGTCGACACCGGCGGGAACGGCTTCCTCACCGAGCAGGTGCTCGGCGTAGAGGCCGGCCTCGATCGCCTTGGAGAGATCGACCTCCTTGGCGGCGTCCAGCAGTGGCGTCCGGGAGATCTCGTGCAGGTAGACGCCGACCAGGTCGCGCTCCTCGGCAACCTCGTCGGTTCGCATGCCGATGTTCTTGTCCACGTTGCCCACGGTCCCCTCGCTCGCGCCGGTTGCCCGGTTCCTTGCCATTCCCCACACCTGTCAGCCCCTGGTAACTTCTGCTGTGCCCATCGGTGCTGACACCTACACAACAGATGAGACGTGTCGGGGATTCCTCGTCGTGAGTCGAAAGTGTCACGAATGCCTGAGTAGTAGCTGAAAGCACGGTCCATGTTTGCTGTCAGCACCCCATCGGGTGGCTCGCCACTGGGCACCACGTACGGGTTACCGCACCATGGCAACACCGCCCGCCGTGGGGGCACAGCGACCCGGGTCACCACCGCGATGCGATCCTGGTCACTGCCAGATACGCACCGGTGCACCGGTCGGTTCATTCACGAGGGTGTTATTACCCCTCGGCCAGATGAACAATCCGAGGGCTCGTTCGCTTCCCGGTACGGGTGGCGCTAGGAGGCGAGCAGGGCGAGGGCGCCGCGCACCTGGTCGGCCGAGCGGGCCAGCGCGGCCCGGGCGGCGTCGATCTCGGCGCCCGAGACCAGGGCGACCAGCGCCGTCTTCAGGTCCCCGTCGGCCTCGGTGAGGGCCTGCCGGGAGAGTTCCTCCGAGCAACCGGTGGCCTCGACCAGAATCGAGATCATTCGTCCGCGGAGTTTCGCGTTGGTGGCCACCATATCGATCATGAGGTTCGAGTAGACCCGCCCCAGGCGCACCATGACGGCGGTCGAGAACGTGTTGAGGACCAATTTCTGCGCTGTGCCCGCCTTCATCCGGGTCGACCCGGTGACCACCTCGGGTCCGGTGTCCACCCCGATGAACACGTCGACCGACCGGGCGGCCTCCGCCTCCGGATTGGCGCAGAGCAGCACCGTCGAGGCGCCCTTGGCGCGGGCCGCGGCAAGCGCCCCGAGGACGTACGGGGTGCGTCCGCTGGCCGCCAGACCAACCACCAGGTCCCCGGCCCGTACACAACTGGCCGCTTCGACCGCGCCGCCCCGGTCGTCGTCCTCGGCGTCCTCGACGGCCCGCCACATGGCGTCCGGGCCTCCCGCGAGGTGCGCGCAGAACCAGTGTCGGGGCGAGTTGAAGGTGGGGGCCAGTTCGGCGGCGTCGAGCACGCCCAGTCGGCCGGAGGTGCCGGCCCCGAAGTAGTGCACCCGGTGGCCGCCGCGAAGCGCCGCGACCGCCAGGTCGACGGTGGTGGCGATCTCGTCGAGCACCGCGGCGACCGCCGCGGGCACTCGCCGGTCCGCCTCGTTGATCACGGTGAGCACGTCCCGGGTCGACATCAGGTCGAGGTCGACGCTGAGCGGGTTACGCCGTTCGGTGGGGGCACCCACCCGGACCGTGGGGCGAGCGGGCCGTGCGGGCATCTCCGCACCGGCCGTCATGCCCGCCTCCGGTTGGCACCCACCCGGTGCGACTGGACCGCCTCGGCGGTCGCCTCCAGGGCCTTGCGGGCCCGGGCCCTGTTGCGGGCGGCAACCCCGACGAAGAGGCAGTCGACCACGGTGAGCTGGGCCAGCCGGCTGGCCGTCGCGCCGGAGCGGTAGGTGGTCTCCCGGGCCGCCGTGGTCAACACGAAGTCCGCCACGTCGGTGATCGGCGAGCGCGGGAAGTTGGTCAGCGCCACTGTCGCCGCACCGCGGGTACGGGCCTGCTCCAGCACCTCGATCACGTCGGAGGTGGTGCCGGTGTGCGAGATGCCGATCGCCACGTCTCCCCGGCCCAGGAGGGCGGCCGAGGTCAGCGCGGTGTGCACGTCCGGGAAGTAGAAGGCGATCCGGCCGATGCGGTGCAGCTTCTGCTGGAAGTCCGAGGCGACGAACCCGCTGGCGCCGGCGCCGTAGATGTCGATCCGACCGGCACCGCTGATCGCCTCGACCACCTGCTCGCAGACGGCGGGGTCGAGTTGCTCGGCGGTCTCCTCGACGGCGCGGGCGTCGTTGAACGCGATGGTGGCGATGATCTGGGCGAGGTCGGCACCGGGCGGGATGTCACCGCCGACCACTCGGGCGTCCGGTGGCTCGATCCGGCGCGCGGCCTCGGCGGCGAGGCGGATGCGCAGTTGGGGGTAGCCGTCCATGCCCACCGAACGACAGAACCGGATGACTGTCGCCTCGGATGTCTCGGCTGCGGTGGCGAGGTCGGTGATTGTCCGCCGGGCGGCGGCCGCCGGGTCGGACACGACCAGCCGGGCGACCCGCTGCTCGGCGGGCGACAGCGATGGCAACAGCCCGCTGATGTGGACGATCAGCCCACCGGGCTCGTGACTCGCAGAAATCTTCGGACTCTTCGCCACGGATGAAACTTACTTTCAGCAGGCGTGAGCGTCAACTATGACTGTCCGAGGTGGGGGAAACTTCGATCGCCGGGATCACCGGTCCCGCACAGCCTGCCACTTCCCCAGGATCGCCGCCTCATCCGCCGGGCCGAGTCCACCCTGCCGGACGGCCGCCGGCTGTGCGGCCATCCAGCACGCGGTCGCCCGAACGGTATCGGCCAGCGGACGGACCGTCAGACCGGCGTCCAGGGCCGGTCGGACGTCCCGGTCCATCAGGCCGGCGGTCTCCGGCAGTCGCACCCAGAGCGGCAACGCCCGCTCCCCCGACCACTCGCGTACGTCGTGGGACACCAGGAACTCCTGGTCGACCCAGGTGAGAGCCGGATCGGCGACGCCCAGCCCGGCGGCCACACCGGCCAGCAGGTCGGCCCGGGACATCGCCGGACCGGTGCCGTCGTACGTGCCGCCGAGTCGGGTGCCGGCGGCGTGCAACAGCCAACGCGCCAGATCGGCGACGTCCACGAACTGCACCCGATCGGTCGGACGCCCGGGGGCCAGCACCTCGCCGCCGGCCGACAGCCGCCGCACCCAGTACGGGAAACGATCGCTCGGATCCTCCGCGCCGACGATCAGCCCCGCCCGGCAGATGAACGAACGGTCCACGCCGACCCGCTCCCGGACCAGTTCCTCGATGCTCACCTTGCACTCGCCGTACCAGCGGTGGTCCGGGCCGACCGGACCGTCCACGTCCGGCGGGGCCGGCGCCAGGATCGCCGCGTCCGCAGCGGTCTGGCCCGGGGTGGTGTGGTCCGCGTACACCGAGATCGTCGACACGAACGACCAGTGGCCGACGTGGTCGGCGAGCGCGGCGAGCGCGTGCCGGGCGTGGCTGATCTGGCGGGTCACGTCGACCACTGCGTCGAAGCCCTCGGCGGCGAGCGGGACGAGCGACTCGGGATCATCGCGGTCGGCCGCGACGAACCGCGCCCCGGCCGGCACCGTGCCGGACACGCCCCGGGCCGCGCAGGTGACCTCGTGACCCTGTTCGACGGCGAGCCGTGCCGTCGCCCGGCCGAGGAACTGGGTGCCACCGAGAATGAGGATCCGCATCCGCCGATCCTGCTCCCCCCAGCTCCGAACAACCCAGCCGCTCTGCCGACGGCAGACCGTGATCATGAAGTTGTTGCCACTCGGATCGGCGTGTCACGGCAACAACTTCATGATCGACGGAGGCGGGCGGAGGGGCGCGCAGGGGCGTGGGGGGCACTAGCGTGGGGCGTATGGGACTGGGCAGCGTGTTGGTTACCGGGGGGTTCGGGGGCCTTGGCGGGGCGGTCGTGACCGCGTTCGCCGAGGCGGGCTGGCGGGTGGTCGTACCGGAGCGGAAAACCCGGCCCGGGTCGGAGCCGGCGGCGGCCGGACTGGTCCGCGTGGTCGCGGACCTGGGCGAGCCGGCGGGCGCGGCGCAGGCGGTCGAGGCCGCGGCCGGCGAACCGGCGGCGCCGCTGCGCGCGGTGGTCAACCTCGTCGGGGGGTACGCCAGCGGCGGGTTGGTGCACGAGACCCCGGTCGAGGAGTTCGAGCGGATGCTCGCCGTCAACCTGCGGCCGACCTACCTGGTCACCCAGGCCGCGCTCCCGCACCTGGTGGCGTCCGGCGGCGGCGCGGTGGTCTGCGTCTCGGCCCGCGCGGCGGTCGCCCCGTTCCGCGGCGCGGCCGGCTACTCGACGGCCAAGGCGGCGGTGCTGGCCTTCGCCAACGCGGTAGCTGTCGAGTACCGGTCGCAGAACGTGCGCTGCAACACAGTGCTGCCCAGCGTCATCGACACTCCGGCGAACCGGGCGGCCCAGCCCGACGCCGACCATTCCCGCTGGGTCACCCCGGCCGAGATCGCGCCGGTGATCCGGTTCCTCGCGTCGGCGGATTCCGCCCCGACCAGTGGTGCCACAGTGCCGGTCTACGGGCGGGCCTGAGCCACCACCGGGCCGACGTCCTCTCCACCCGAGGCGGACGACGGTAACCACGTCTCCAGGTGCGCCTGGATCTGCTCGGTCACCTCCTCGGCCGGGCGGCCCGCGTCCACCAGCACGAAGCTGGGGTACTCGGGCAGTGCCCGGTAGGCGGTGTCGGCGGCGGTCAGCCACCCCATCGTCTCGTGGTCGGTGCCGCGTTCCTCGATGCGCCGGTACGCCTCCGCCGGGTCGACGGCGAGCAGGAAGGTCACCTGCGGCGTCGGGAACAGCCGGTA
This sequence comes from Micromonospora sp. H61, assembly GCF_018070325.1. Taxonomy (GTDB): domain Bacteria; phylum Actinomycetota; class Actinomycetes; order Mycobacteriales; family Micromonosporaceae; genus Micromonospora; species Micromonospora salmantinae. The sequence goes on along the minus strand of NZ_JAGPXY010000031.1, from coordinate 15,279 downwards.
GCCGGCCCGGGCGAGCCGCTCCCAGCGCTGCCCGCCGTGCGCCCGGATGCTCGCGTACTGGCAGGCCGAGTAGCGGTCCATCACCGCCGTCCGGCCGGTGAGCAGACAGCTGATCAGGGCGATGGCGATGGCCAGCCAGCGCAGCACCGACTCCACGGCCAGCACGCCGTCACGACCGACGAGCCGTTGCGCGTCCGGCCGGCCGAGGCGTTGGGCGAGCCGGCCGAGCCAGCGGCGGCCACTGGCGTTGCGGCGGTAGGTGGCGGGGCGTCCGGCGGCGTTCAGCGCGTCGGCCAGCCGGTGTGCCTGAGTGGTCTTGCCCGAACCGTCGATCCCGATCAGGGCGACGGTGCGCAATCGGGCCTTGCGTCGTCGCATCCCCGATGATCTGGCCACTCTCCACAGGTTATCCGACCCACGCACCTGGTCCGCGAGGTTTGTGGTGCTTCATCCCTGTTGACGCCCGACCGAGACACCAGCAGGTGTGGACGACCGGAATGCCGGGTACCGGAGTTTGAAATCCAACCGCCGGTCCACCAACACGACGACGGAGGAACCAGATGGCTGAGCGCGGAGACGAGAGTCTTGTGCACACCCTCAAGAAGGTCGCCGCCGTGCTCAAGCAGTCCGAAATTCCGTTCGCCCTGGGCGGCAGCTTCGCGGTCTACGCCCACGGAGGCCACTCCAGCGATCACGACGTCGACTTCCTGATTCGGGAGGCCGACGTGGAAGAGGCACTGGAAGCCCTGGTGGCCGCCGGCTTCGTCGCCGAGCGTCCACCGGAGGACTGGCTGGTGAAGGTGTTCGACGACGACCGGATGGTGGACCTGATCCACCGGCCGATCGAGACACCGGTCACCGAGGAGACGTTCACCGACACGGTCATCCGACCGGTGGACGCGATTCGCATGCCGGTGCTGTCCGCGACCCAGCTGATGGTGCACAAACTGCTCAGCTTCTCCCAGCACTACTGCGACTTCGCCCGCGGGCTCCCGCTGGCCCGCTCGCTGCGGGAGCAGATCGACTGGGAACGGGTACGCAAGGAGACGCAGCACTCGCCGTACGCCGAGGCGTTCCTGGTGCTGCTGGACCGGCTGGAGGTGGTGCCGGCCGCCGGCACCCAGCCAGGAGAGGGGACATCGTGACCCACCATCGCGACATCGACGCCGGGCCACCTGACGAGTACGTCGAGGCGGAGATCCAACGGTTGCTCGTCGAGGACCCCGCCGTCGCCGAACAGGGGATCACAGTGGTTCGACGGGAACGCGCCCTCGTGCTCTACGGCGAGGTGGAGAGTCCGCACCGGCGGGAGGAGATCCTGCGTCGGGTGTCCGAGCGCTTCCCGGACGTGCCGGTCACCAGCGACATCGGGGTGATCCGCGCCCAAGCGCCCACGGAGATCGAGCAACTGCCCTGAGGGAGGTTCCATGGTGATCCGGATTGCCGCTGTGGGCGACGTGCATCTGGACGAGGACGTGGTCGGCCGGTTCCGACCGGCGTTGGAGGAACTGCCGGAGTGCGCCGATGTGCTGCTGCTGGCCGGGGACCTGACCCGGCACGGCACCGAGGCCGAGGCGCGCTGCGTGGCAGAGGAGTTCGGTGGGTTGGCCGTACCGGTGGTGACAGTGCTGGGCAACCACGACCACCAGTGCGACCAGGTGCCACAGGTGGTCAAGGTGCTGGAGGACGCGGGCATCACAGTGCTCGAGGGCAACGGCGTCGTGCTGGACTGCGCCGGTGGCCGGCTCGGCATCGCCGGCGTCAAGGGCTTCGGCGGCGGGTTCGCCGGGCGGTGTGCCAGTGACTTCGGCGAGCCGGAGATGAAGGCCTTCGTGCGGACCACCACCGACAGCGCGGACCGTCTCGGTGCGGCGCTGCGCTCACTGGACTGCGACATGCTGGTCGCGCTCACCCACTACTCGCCGGTGCCGGACACGCTGGCCGGCGAGCCGTTGGAGATCTACCCGTTCCTGGGGTCGTACCAGTTGGGGCAGGCGATCGACTCGGCGCCCACGGCGCTGGCCGTGCACGGGCACGCGCACGCCGGCACCGAGCGCGGCACGACCCCCGGCGGGGTACGCGTCCGCAACGTCGCGCACCCGGTGATCAAGCAGGCGTACAGCGTCTTTCACGTTGGCGATCAACTCGACACCGACCAGGTTTCCCCGATCGGCCAGTCGGGTAGTCAGAGGTCATGGAGCTGATTCTCTGGATTCTCGCAGTCGTACTCGTGGTCGCCGGCATCCTCGCGCTGTTCCGCCGGCAGATCCTGTGGGGCATCGTCCTCATCGTCGTCGGGCTGTTGGTCGGCCCGGGTGGTGTCAGCATCTTCAATTAGCGCTCATACGCCTTGACAACGGGACCCGCCGGGGTCGCCGCGACCGGAGCTTCGTCCTCCCGACAGAAGCACCGGCCGTGGCGATCCCGGCGCTTTTTCGTGGGTGGCCGGCCCGGTGAACCGCCCTCCCGCTCGGCGGTTTGAGCCGACCCCGAGAGGAAATATCTCGACCATGGAGATATCTCAGGACGCGCCGGCGACCTCCGGGCGGCGAGCGTGGTGGGCCCTCGCCGGTTTCGCGGCGGCGGTCTTCGTGGCGGCCGCGATCGGCGGGCTGGGCGTGCAGGGCACCACCGAGGAGTACGCGAACCTGCGGCAGCCCGGCTGGGCACCGCCGTCGTGGCTGTTCGGCCCGGTCTGGTCACTGCTCTACGCGCTGATCGCGGTGGCCGGCTGGCTGGTCTGGCGCCGGGTCGGCTTCTCCCCCGCCCTCTGGGCCTGGATGGCCCAACTCGTGCTCAACGCGATCTGGACCCCGCTGTTCTTCGGCGCCGGGCAGTACGGTCTGGCGTTCGCCGAGATCGTGCTGATGTGGCTGGCGATCGGCCTGACCGTGGTGCTGTTCGCCCGGGTGTCCCGGGTGGCGACGGCGCTGCTGCTGCCGTACTGGGCCTGGGTCACCTTCGCCGCCGCGTTGAACCTGTCGATCTGGCAGCTGAACAACTGACCGCACGGTCCCCGGCGGGGGTGCCCGCCGGGGACCGTGGCCGTCACCGGGTCAGCAGCGGGGCACGCCCGGGATGTAGCCGTCGGAGCCGGTGTACACGTACGCGTCGGCGATGTAGCGGCCGGAGCCGATCCGGTCCCAGATCGAGCTGGTGCCGTACGTGCCGGTGACAGTGGTGCCACTGGTCTGGCAGGCGATGGTCACCCGGGTGCCGTCGGCGACGGTGCCCACCGAGGCGTACCCGGTGCCGGGGCCGGAGCGGACGGTCAGTGGCGTGCCGCTGGTGTCGACGGTGCCGTTGCCGCTGCCCGAGGAGCACCCGTTGTTACTGGTGTAGCTCTTGCTGCCCCAGTAGAGCGCGAGGGTGCCGTTGAAGCGGACCTGGATGTCGGCGCCGTTGAGGCGCTGCTCGTAGTGCAGGTGGGGGCCGGTCGATCCGCCGGTGGTGCCGACCCAGCCGAGCACCTTGCCGTACCCGACCGTCTGCCCGACCGAGACGTTGAAGCCGTTGAGGTGCGCGTAGTAGGTGCTGTAACCGCCCCCGTGGTTGATTCTGACGTATTTGCCGTAGCTGGTGCCGCCGAGGTCGGTAACCCGGTCGACGGTGCCGGGGGCGCTCGCCACCACCGGGTCACCCTGATCGTCGGTGCGGTTGAAGTCGACGGCGTACGCCGGGCTGTGGTCCGACCGGGTCTGCCCGGACCAGGACTGGCCGCACGGGAACGGCACCTTGAAGGTCGGCGCGGCCATCGCCGGGGTCGCCGGCACCAGCGCTCCCCCGACGAAGAGACCCGTCACCAGCAGGCTGATCCACCGCTTTCGCATACAGCTCCTCCTATGTCGAAAACCTTCGATCCGGTGCCCTCAGCCTGACAGATATCGTCACTCTTCGAAAGAGTCCCCAGCTTGTCCCGGGGGAGCGCGCCCACCAGGGCAGCCCGCAGGTTTCCGGATTGTTACTCGCTCGTGTCTGACAGGGGGTGGACCCGGGCCGGATGCAAGCGCTTACATGTGTGCACGCCCAATCGGACCGGCGACGGGTCACCAGCACGACCGCGCCGGCTAGGAAGGAGGACGGCATGGCGGTCTTTACCAGACCACGCCAGGCCTTCGTGATCGCCGGTGTACTCGGGCTGGCGCTCAGCGCCACCGCCTGCGGTACCGGCGACGACAAGAAGAGCAACAACGCGGGCTCCGCGGAGTGCGCCGCATACGACAAGTACGAGGGCCACGACGGCAAGAAGGTCTCCATCTACGCGTCCATCCGTGACGCCGAGGCCGACCTGCTGGAGCGGTCGTGGTCGCAGTTCACCGACTGCACCGGCATCGAGATCGACTACGAGGGCAGCGGCGAGTTCGAGGCGCAGCTCCCCGTCCGGGTCGACGGTGGCAACGCGCCCGACATCGCCTTCGTGCCGCAGCCGGGCCTGGTGAAGCGCTTCGCGGACGCCGGCAAGCTGAAGAACCTGAGCGCCGACACCAAGGCCCTCGCCGAGCAGAACATGCCGGCCGACTGGCTGAAGTACGGCACCGTCAACGGGACGCTCTACGGCGTGCCGCTCGGCGCCAACGTGAAGTCCTTCGTCTGGTACTCGCCGAAGACGTTCAAGGAGAAGGGCTGGGAGGTCCCGACCACCTGGGACCAGCTCATCGCCCTGAGCGACAAGATCGCCGCCAGCGGCACGAAGCCGTGGTGCGCGGGCGTCGAGTCCGGTGACGCCACCGGCTGGCCGGCCACCGACTGGATCGAGGACGTGCTGCTGCGGACGGGCGGCCCCGAGGTCTACGACCAGTGGACCACCCACGCCATCCCGTTCAACGACCCGAAGGTCGTCGACGCGGTTGACCGCGCCGGCAGCATCCTCAAGAACGACAAGTACATGAACGGCGGCTTCGGCGGCGTCAAGAGCATCACCACCACCGCCTTCCAGGAGGCGGGCCTGCCGGTGACCACCGGCAAGTGCGCGATGCACCGACAGGCGTCGTTCTACGCCAACCAGTTCCCCGAGGGCACCAAGGTGGCCGAGGACGGCGACGCGTTCGCCTTCTACCTCCCGGCCATCGACCCGGCCAAGGGCAAGCCGGTGCTGGGCGCTGGCGAGTTCGTCGTCGGCTACGCCGACCGTCCCGAGGTCCAGGCGGTGCAGACCTACCTGGTCTCCGCCGAGTACGTGAACAGCCGCGCGAAGCTCGGCAACTGGGTCACGGCGAACAACAAGCTGGACATCGCCAACGTCGCCAGCCCGATCGACAAGCTCTCCGTCCAGATCCTCCAGGACAAGACGGGCACGTTCCGCTTCGACGGATCCGACCTGATGCCGGCCGCCGTCGGCGCGGGGACGTTCTGGAAGGGCATGGTCGAGTGGCTGAACGGCAAGGCGACCGCCCCGGTGCTCCAGGGCATCGAGAGCAGCTGGCCTAAGTGATCCCGGCGGTGGCCCGGTCCGCGTTCGCGGCCCGGGCCACCGGCCGAGGTGGACCCGGAAGGGAGGGTTGATGGAGTTCGACTTCGCCGATCAGCAGCCGAAGCTCCTCATGCTGATGTACGGGCTGGTCGCCTTCGTGCTGGTGGTGGGTGGTCTCCTACTGCTGCTCGACGTGGTGCCGGCCTGGTTCGCCCGCCGGCGGGAGGCGCAGCTCATCGCTGCCTCCGTAGGCGGGGGCCCGCTGCCCCGCCGACGCAAGCAGAGGGAAGGGCTCTTCGCGTTCTTCTTCCTGCTGCCGACGCTGCTGCTGCTCGTCATCGGCCTGGTCGTACCGGCCATCCGCACCACGCTGCTCTCCCTGATGGATGGGACCAGCACCAACTGGGTGGGGTTGCGCAACTACGGCTGGATGTTCTCCGACGACTCGATCTTCCGGGTCCTGATCAACACCCTGGTCTGGGTGCTCCTGGTCCCGCTGGTGGCGACCGGGTTCGGCCTGATCTACGCCGTACTGGTGGACAAGGCCCGGTTCGAGGCGGTGGCCAAGTCACTGATCTTCCTGCCGATGGCCATCTCCTTCGTCGGCGCCAGCATCATCTGGAAGTTCGTCTACGCCTACCGGGGCGACGGCGATCAGATCGGTCTGCTCAACCAGATCGTGGTCAGCCTCGGCGGTGAGCCCAAGCAGTGGCTGCTCGAATCGCCACTGAACACGCTGCTGCTGATCGTCATCATGGTCTGGATCCAGGCCGGTTTCGCCATGGTGGTGCTCTCCGCAGCGATCAAGGCGATCCCCGGCGACATCGTCGAAGCCGCCCGGCTCGACGGCGTCAGCCCGTGGCAGATGTTCTGGCAGATCACCATGCCGAGCATCCGGCCCGCGCTGATCGTCGTGGTGGTGACCCTCACCATCGCCACGCTCAAGGTCTTCGACATCGTCCGGACCTCGACGAACGGCAACTACGACACCAGCGTGATCGCCAGCGAGATGTACAACCAGGCGTTCCGGTACGGCCAGAACGGGCAGGGTTCCGCGCTCGCGGTCTTCCTCTTCATCCTGGTCATCCCGGTCGTGATCTACCAGATCCGCAACCTCCGTCAGCAGCGGGAGGGCTGAGATGACCACCGCAACGCCCACCGTCGCCGCCGGCACCCAGAAGACCGACGGCACCCCGACCACCACTGCCGGCCGGGTCCGCAAGCGGTTGAACAGCCGAACCGCGACGCTCGTCTCGATCGTCATCGCGGTGGTCTGGACCATCCCGACCTTCGGCCTGCTCGTCTCCTCCCTCCGCCCGGAGGACGAGATCAAGACCACCGGCTGGTGGACGGCCTTCACCAACCCCCAGTTCACGTTGGAGAACTACCAGCAGGTCCTGTTCGGGCGGTCGTCGTCCTCCGGGCAGCTCGCCGGTTCCTTCATCAACTCGCTGGCGATCACCATCCCGTCGGTGCTCTTCCCGCTCGCCTTCGCGTGCCTCGCCGCGTACGCGCTCGCGTGGATCAACTTCCGCGGCCGGGACTGGGTCTACATCGCGATCTTCGCGTTGCAGATCGTGCCGTTGCAGATGGCCCTGGTGCCGCTGCTCAAGTTCTTCTCCACCGGTGTCACCCTCGGCGGCGTCACACTGATGCCGGCCTGGGACCTGGTGGACGAGCAGAAGTTCGCCCAGGTGTGGTTCGCGCACACCTGCTTCGCGCTTCCGTTCGCCGTCTTCCTGCTGCACAACTTCATCTCGCAACTGCCGGGGGACCTGATGGAGGCGGCCCGGGTCGACGGGGCCACCCACCCGAAGATCTTCCGCACCATCGTGCTGCCGCTGATCACCCCGGCGCTGGCGGCGTTCGGCATCTTCCAGTTCCTCTGGGTCTGGAACGACCTGCTGGTCGCATTGATCTTCGCCGGTGGCGGCGATGAGACCGCCCCGCTCACCGTCCAACTCGCCGAGATGGCCGGCACCCGCGGCAACGAGTGGCAGCGCCTGACCGCCGGCGCGTTCGTCAGCATCGTCGTACCGCTCATCGTGTTCCTGTCCCTGCAGCGCTTCTTCGTGCGAGGTCTGCTCGCCGGCAGCGTCAAGGGCTGACCCGCGCGTCCGCCGCCGCCCGGCCCCTCGGGCGGCGGCGGACGCGCCGGGCACCGAGCGGGGGAAACCGTGACGAGGATCGATGATGTGGCCCGGCTGGCCGGAGTGTCCACGGCCACCGTCTCGCGGGCGCTGCGCGGACTACCGACGGTCTCGGCCGCCACCCGACGCCGGGTACTCGCCGCCGCCGAGCAACTCGACTACGAGGTCTCGCCGAGCGCGTCCCGGCTCGCCGGCGGCCGGACCGGCACGGTCGCGGTGGTGGTCCCCCGGATCACCCGCTGGTTCTTCAGCACCGTCGTCGAGGCGGTCGAGGAGTACCTCCACCAGTCCGGCTACGACCTGCTGCTCTATAACCTGGGCGGCCGGGAGCAGGTCCGCCAGCGGGTCCTGCGGACGGCCAACCTGCACAAGCGGGTGGACGCCATGATGCTGGTCGCCACGCCGCTGCGCCCGGCCGACCTGACCGCGCTGGCCACGCTGGAACTGCCCGGCGTCACCATCAGCTCGGGCAGCAGGGTGCCCAACTGGCCGTGCGTACGGATCGACGACGTGGCGGCCGCGCGGGCCGCGACCAAGCATCTGATCGACCTCGGCCATCACCGGATCGCCCACATCTCCGGCGACCCGGACGACGAGTTGGCCTTCACCACCCACCTCGACCGACGCCGGGGTTACCAGGCGGCACTGCGCTCCGCCGGGCTGCGACCCGACCCGACCCTGGACATCGAGTCCACCTTCACCATCGACGGCGGCAACCGGGCCACCGCCGAGCTGCTGGCCCGCGGCGAGCCACCGACAGCGATCGTCGCCGCCTGCGACGAGATGGCGATGGGCGCTTTGACCGCCCTGCGCGACGTCGGACTGCGGGTGCCGCAGGACGTCAGCGTGGTCGGCATCGACGACCACGACCTGGCCGGTGTGCTCGGGCTCAGCACCGTCGCCCAGCCCGCCGCCGAGCAGGGCCGGCTGGCCGCCCAGATGCTGCTCGACCCGCTCGGGGCCCGGCCGCCGGGCCCCATCGTCAGTCAGCGGGACGCCGGTTGCGACACTCCGATGGTCCTGCCCACTCGGTTGGTGGTCCGGGACTCGACAGCACCGCCCCGGGCACACTGAAACCCAAACACCGCAACACGGGAGACGACCCTGAACACCGACCCGACGCAGCAGACCCCCTCCGTTCACCAGACCACCGGCTGGTGGACCGAGGCCTCCATCTACCAGATCTACCCCCGCTCGTTCGCCGACTCGGACGGGGACGGAATCGGTGACCTGCCCGGCATCACCGCCCGCCTCGACCACCTGGTCGAGCTGGGCGTGGACGCGGTGTGGCTCTCCCCCTTCTACCCCTCGCCGCAGGCCGACGCCGGCTACGACGTCTCCGACTACCGCGACATCGACCCGCTGTTCGGCACCCTCGCCGACGCGGACAAGCTGATCGCCGAGGCCCGGGCCCGCAACCTGCGGGTGATCGTCGACCTGGTCCCGAACCATACCTCCTCGGCGCATCGCTGGTTCCAGGCCGCGCTGCCGGCCGCGCCCGGCAGCGCGGAACGGTCGCGCTACATCTTCCGGGACGGCAGTGGCCCGGCCGGCGACCAGCCGCCGAACGACTGGCAGAGCGTCTTCGGTGGTCCGGCCTGGACCCGGACGGTCGACGCCGACGGACAGCCCGGCCAGTGGTACCTGCACCTGTTCGACACCGGGCAGCCGGACCTCAACTGGGACAACCCGGAGGTGCACGCGGAGTTCCTGGACGTGCTGCGCTTCTGGTTGGACCGCGGCGTGGACGGCTTCCGGGTCGACGTGGCACACGGCCTCATCAAGCAGGCCGACCTGGCCGACTGGCAGGAGCCGCAGGAGATCCTCTCCGGCAACGAGATCGACAAGCCCCGCCCGCCGATGTGGGACCAGGACGGCGTGCACGAGATCTACCGGCAGTGGCGGCAGGTGCTGGACAGCTACCCCGGCGAGCGGGTGCTGGTCGCCGAGGCCTGGGTGGAACCGGCCGAGCGGCTGGCCCGCTACGTCCGCCCGGACGAGATGCACCAGGCGTTCAACTTCGAGTACCTGCTCGCCGCGTGGAGCGCACCGGCCCAGTACGCGGTGATCACCCGTTCGTTGGAGGCGACCGACTCGGTCGGCGCGCCGACCACCTGGGTGCTGTCCAACCACGACGTGGTGCGGCACGCCTCCCGGCTCGGCCTGCCGGTCGGCACCGTGCGCCCCAACGGCATCGGCATCGGCGACCCGCAGCCGGACGCCGCACTCGGTCTGCGCCGGGCCCGGGCGGCCACCCTGCTGATGCTGGCGCTGCCCGGCTCGGCGTACCTCTATCAGGGTGAGGAGCTGGGGCTGCCCGAGCACACCACCCTGCCCGACGAGGCCCGGCAGGACCCGACCTGGACGCGCAGCGGGCACACCCAACGCGGCCGGGACGGCTGCCGGGTGCCAATCCCGTGGGAGGCCGACGCCCCGTCGTACGGCTTCGGGCCGACCGACGCGAGCTGGTTGCCGCAGCCCGCGCTCTGGGCGGAGTACGCGCTGGACCGCCAACGCGACGTGCCCGGCTCGACCTACGAGCTGTATCGCACGGCGCTTCGGTTGCGCCGTGCCCACGGGCTGGGTCGCGGCACCCTGGAGTGGTTGTCCTCCGGCGACGAGGTGCTGAGCTTCCGCAACGGTGAGCTGACCGTGCTGACCAACTTCGGTGCCGTCCCGGTGCCGATGCCGGCCGGCGCCGAGGTGCTCGCCGCCAGCGCGCCCCTGGACGACAACGGCGCGGTCCCGGCCGACGTCACCGTCTGGCTGCGCGGCTGACCGAACGCTCACCGGCCCGTCCCGCGGTACTCGCGGGCGGGCCGGTCGGCGTGGACCGCCCCGCACCCGCCGCGCCGATCTTGCAGTTTCGGTTGTCGGTATGGGTCCGATGTCGCTTCTGTCGGGACAGTAAGCGCAAGATCGCGGGGCGCGCGGGGTGGGGTTAGAGGCGGTTGGCTCGGGTGTGTAGCAGGTCGTGCACGTTGTCGATGTCCGCTGGTGAGGTTCGCGAGGCCAGCCAGTACATGACGCCGGTCGGGATGAAGAAGAGCTGGAAAGCGGCCAGCCCGACGGCGAAGTTCAGCGGTGGCGGGAATGCCGCTCGCAGTGCCTGGAAGGCCACCCCGACCAGCCCGTTGCCGGCGGCGCGACCGACCCCGTTGACCAGGTTGCCCAGGCTGTAGACAGTGCCCCGGTGCTCCGGCGGGTTGACGTCGGCGATCAACGCGAACCAGTTCGGCGAGTTGGCCGACGTCAACGCGAGCGCCACGATGGCGGTGAGCAGGCTCAGCCCGACCGACGGCTCGGTGAACACACTGGCCAGTACCGCACCCACCACCGCGCCGCCGCTCGCGCCGTCCGGCACGTCGATGGTCACCGGTACGAAGAACAACACCAGGTAGAACGGCAGCGCGGCGAGGATGCCGATCGAGGCGACGAGTGCCCGCCCTCGCGGGGTACGACGTTGCACGGCGTCACCGATCAACCCGCCCACTATGGAAAGCACCCCACCGAGCTGGAACAGGGTGGCGAAGACGCTGCCCACCACCACCGCTGTCGACGTGGAGTAGCCCTGGGCCTCGGCCCGTTCGGCGAAGAGCACCGGCAGCCAGACCAGCGAGCCGAACGCGGCCTGCGCGGTCAGACCCTGCAGGATCAGCCACCGGTTGGTCCGCCGGGCCAGGATGCGCGGCAGGTCGGCGCGACTGATCCGGTAGTCGTACTCGGCGCCGGCGTCCAACCTGCCGGCCAGTTCCGGCTCGCTCTGGCCACGCCGGACGTCGTACGTGAACAGGTAGGCCAGCGTGGCGACCAGGCCGACGCCGGTCAACAGCAGGAACGGCCGCCGCCAGTCGGCAGCCCCGAGCAGCCCGCCGACGAGGGTGCCCGCGAGGGTGCCGACCCCCTGGGAGAGCCCCCAGAAGCTCATCACCAGCCCGCGCCGAGTCGGCGAGATCAGGTCGGTGACCACGGAGAAGCCCACCGAGCCGACCGCGCCGAGGCCGACCGCCGCGACCAGTTGCGCGGCCAGGAACGTCAGGTAGCCGCCGGCGAGCGCGCTACCGCCGGTGCCGGCTACCCAGAGCAGCGTGCCCACCATGAGCAGCGGTTTGCGGTTGGTGTGGTCCCCGACGTACGCCCAGCCGACCGCCGCGACCGCGCTGACCAGGAAGCTGACCGCGGTGACCACGCCGAGCAGCCGCCCGGACACGTCGAACGCGTCCGAGATCGGGCCGTACAGCGGGGGGACCAGCCCGATCGCCACGTTGTCCAGCGAGGCGAGCAGCACGAACACCACGACGCTGTACAACCGGTGCGCCGGCCCACCGCCCCGACCGTGCGGGCGCAGGCCGGGCCCGCCACTGGTCACCGTCATGACCGGCAGCCAACCAGACCGCGTGAAGGAGGTCGTCACGCGGGTGGGTGCCGGTCACCGTCGACCGGCACCCATCCGCGTCGATCCCGACTGTCAGCGCCGGTCGAGCACCAATCCGCGCGCCACGGCGTACTGGTCCCGCACGGCGGGGACGGCCGCCGCCGCGTACTCCTCGGTGCCCTCGACCGCCCAGACGGGCGGTGCGGCGCCGCCCAGGGCGACCCAGGCGGCCTGCCGGGCGGCGCCGTCGGCGACGTACTCCCCGGCTGGCGGGACGACGACCGGGCAGCCGAAGACCTGCGGGGCGATCTGACGCACCGCGGCCGACCGGGCACCGCCGCCGACCAGGATGACCCGGCGGGCGGTGGCGCCCTGCGCGGTCAGCGCGTCCAGCCCGTCGGCGAGCGCGCAGAGCATGCCCTCCACGGCGGCCCGCGCCAGGTGCGCGGGGGTCGACGTGCGCAGGGTCAGGCCGTGCACCGCACCGGTGGCGAGCGGTCGGTTCGGCGTCCGCTCACCCTCCAGGTAGGGCACCATGACCAGTCCGTCCGCCCCGGCTGGCGCGGAGAGCGCCAGCTCGGCCAGCTCGTCCAGGTTGACGCCGAGCATCGCGGCGGCGGCGTCCAGCACCCGGGCCGCGTTGAGCGTGGCGACCAGGGGCAGGAAACGGCCGGACGCGTCGGCGAAGCCCGCGACGGTGCCGCTCTCGTCAGCGGCGGGCACGTCGGCGACGCTGAACACGGTGCCGGAGGTGCCGATCGAGACGATCACGTCACCCGGGCCGGCGCCGACGCCCAGCGCGGCGGCCGCGTTGTCCCCGGTGCCCGCGCCGAGCAGCGCGCCGCCCGGCCCACCCAGTACGTCGGACAGCTTTCCCGCCGAATCGGCCGGACCGAGCACCTCGGGCAGCACCAACCGCCGGCCGAAGCCGCGCTCCAGCAGGTCCAGTCGGTATTGCCCGGTGGCCGGCGACCAGTAGCTGGTACCGCTGGCATCACCCCGGTCGGTACGCAGCGCGTCAAGCCCCGGTGCGCCGGCCAGCCGCCAGGTCAGCCAGTCGTGCGGCAGGCAGACGGCCGCCACCTGGGCTGCCCGCTCCGGCTCGTGCGTGGCCAGCCAGCGCAGCTTGGTGAGGGTGAAGCTGGCCACCGGAACGCTGCCGGTGGCCTCGGCCCAGAACCGACTCCCGGCCGAGCCGCCGCCGGCCTCCTCGATGAGGTCGGCGGCGGCGTCGGCGGAACGGGTGTCGTTCCACAGCAGCGCCGGGCGGACCACCCGGCCGTCCTCGTCGAGACACACCATGCCGTGCTGCTGGCCGGCGACGGAGATCGCCGCCACGTCGGCCAACCCGCCGGCCTGGTCGGCGGCGCTACGTAGCGCCTGCCACCAGGCTTCCGGGTCGACCTCAGTGCCGTCCGGGTGCGGTGCCCGGCCCTGCCGGAGCAGGGCGCCTGTCTCCGCGTCCCGGATCACCACCTTGCAGGACTGGGTGGACGAGTCAACGCCTGCGACCAACGGCATGGCGGGGCCTCAGCGGGCGCCGAGCAGGTGCTCGACGGCGAGCTGGTTGAGCCGGACGAAGGCGAAGCCCCGGGCGGCCACGGCGTCGACGTCGACGTCCTCGAACGCGGACCGGTCGGCCAGGAGCTCCTCGTAGCCCTCGCCGTCGCCGAGCGTCGGCGTGCTCAGCTCGCCGACCTTGCTGGCGGCGAGCGCCTCGACCACCTCGGGGTCGGCGCGGAACGCCGCTGCCCGCTCCTTGAGCAGCAGGTAGGTGCTCATGTTGGCCGCCGCGGAGGCCCAGACACCGTCCATGTCCTCGGTGCGGGACGGCTTGTAGTCGAAGTGCCGGGGGCCGTCGTAGGCCGGCCCGCCGTTGGGGCCGCCGTTCTCCAGGAGGTCCACCAGGGCGAACGCGTTCATCAGGTCACCGTGGCCGAAGACCAGGTCCTGGTCGTACTTGATGCCGCGCTGGCCGTTGAGGTCCAGGTGGAACAGCTTGCCCTGCCAGAGCGCCTGGGCGATGCCGTGGGCGTAGTTGAGCCCGGCCATCTGCTCGTGGCCGACCTCCGGGTTGAGGCCGACCAGCTCCGGGTGGGCCAGCTGGGAGATGAAGCCGAGCGCGTGCCCGATGGTCGGCAGCAGGATGTCGCCGCGCGGCTCGTTGGGCTTGGGCTCCAGGGCGAACCGCAGGTTGTAGCCCTTGTCGATGGAGTACTGGGTGAGCAGGTCCACGGCCTCGCGGTAGCGGTCCAGGGCGGCGCGGACGTCCTTGGCGAGGTCGTACTCGGAGCCCTCGCGGCCACCCCACATGACGAAGGTGCTGGCACCCAACTCGGCGGCCAGGTCGACCTGACGCAGCACCTTGCGCAGCGCGTACCGGCGGACGTCGCGGTCGTTGCTGGTGAAGCCGCCGTCCTTGAAGATCGGGTGGGTGAAGAGGTTGGTGGTGACCATCGGCACCACCAGGCCGGTCTCGTCGAGGGCCTTGCGGAACCGGGCGATGTGTTGGTCCCGGGTGGCCGCGTCGACGCCGAACGGGATCAGGTCGTCGTCGTGGAAGGTGATGCCGTACGCGCCCAGCTCGGCGAGCCGGTGCACTGCCTCGACCGCGTCGAGCTCCGGACGGGTGGCGTCACCGAACGGGTCGCGGGCCTGCCAGCCCACGGTCCAGAGCCCGAAGGAGAACTTGTCGGCGGGGGTGGGACGGGGTGCCATGAGCGACCTCCGGGGTGGTGTTGTCCGCTATTTGTTCAGCGATTGAATTATTTGCCCACCCTATGGCACTGTCAAGGGGTGAGCCTCACCCACGCCCCGGCCGGCGCAGTCCGTCAGGGCAGCCTGCGCGAGCTCAACCTCGCCCTGGTCCTCGGCCGGATCGCCACGGCCGACCGACCTCCCTCCCGGGCCGACCTGGCGACCGCGACCGGCCTGACCAGAGCCACCGTGTCCGCGGTGGTCGAGGACCTGCTCGCCGGCCGGCTGGTCAGTGAGTCCGATCCCGCGCCCCGCTCGGGCGCCGGCCGCCCGGCGCGCGGGCTGGTCCTGGCCGATCAGGGGCCGGCCGGGCTCGGCCTGGAGGTCAACGTGGACTACCTGGCGGTCTGCGTCGTGGACCTCGCCGGCCAGGTCCGGCACCGCACCGTCCACCGTGCCGACCTGCGCCCGGTCGCCCCCGCCGACGCGCTGGCCCGCCTGGTCGAGATGGCCGGGGCAGCCCGCGAGGACGCCGCCCGGCGCGGCCTCACCCTGGTCGGGGCCGCGCTCGCGGTGCCCGGCCTGGTGGACGACGCCGGGCTGGTCCGGCTCGCGCCGAACCTCGGCTGGCGTGACGTGCCGGTGCC
>NZ_JAGPXY010000235.1 GCF_018070325.1 Micromonospora sp. H61 | reverse complement strand
ACGTCGGGATGTCGGTCGAGCCCTGGATGCTGGCGTGGCCACGAAGCGCCATCACCCCGCCACCCGGGCGACCCATGTTGCCCAGCAACAGCTGGATGATCGCCCCGGTGCGGATGTACTGCACACCCACACTGTGCTGCGTCCAGCCCACCGAGTAGATCAGCATGCCGGTGCGGTCCCGACCGGAGTTCGCCGTCCACGCCCGCGCCAACTCCAGGAACTGCGCCTGCGAGATGCCACAGACCCGCTCCACCATCTCCGGGGTGTAACGGGAGAAGTGTCGCTTGAGGATCTGGTAGACGCAGCGCGGATGCTGCAACGTCTCGTCGCGCCGGGTCTGCCCGCCCACCGGCGCGCCGTGCGACTCGTGCGTCAACCCCGCGGCGCTGTCCCGCTCCTGGGCGGTGTGCCCACTGCCGGACGAACCCTCGTGCCCCTCGTACTGCCAGCTGTCCTGCACGTAGGTGCCGGTCTCCGGGTCAAAGCCGGAGAAGAAGCCGTCGCCGTCCTCGGTGTCGCTGAACTCCTCGCTGACGATCGTCGCCGCATTGGTGTACGCGAGCACGTACTCCCGGAAGTCCAACTCGTGGTCCAGGATGTAGCGCACCACCCCGCCGAGCAGCGCGATGTCAGTGCCCGCCCGGATCGGCACGTACTCATCCGCGACCGCACTCGTCCGGGTGAACCGTGGATCGACGTGGAAGACCTTCGCACCCTTGCGCTTGGCCTCCATCACCCACTGGAAACCCACCGGGTGCG
>NZ_JAGPXY010000030.1 GCF_018070325.1 Micromonospora sp. H61 | reverse complement strand
CTGAACGACCTGCTCGCCCGGCGGGCCAGCACGTCGATCAACTCGTCGACGTTCTCCGGCTTCTCCGGGAAGAAGTCGCCATGTCGGCGCATGAACTCGGCGAACGCGTCGGTGGTGTCCTCCGCGCGACCGTGCCGGGCGAGCAGGTCGTTCAGGTCGCCCATCATCTCGGCGAGCCGCTGCTGGGCGGCCGGGTCGGCGGAGGCGCGCACCGCGTCGCGCAGCCCGGCGAAGCGCTGGCCGAGCACGTCGTCGCGGAGTTGGTCGAGGATCTGCTGGTACGAGCGGCGGGCGTCGTCGCTGGCCCACTGGTAGCCGGACAGCTCCTCCACGGCCCGCGCCGTCGAGCGCGGCAGATTGTCCAGCACCGCCTCGGCGAACCGCGCGGCGTCGTCGTCGCGACCCCGCAGCTCGTCCCGCTCGGCGGCGAGTGCCTGGTCGAGCAGGGCCTGGGCCCGGGTCACCGCCCCGTCCAGGTCGCCCCTGCGCAGCGCCTCCCGGCGCAGCCGCCGAGCCCGGGCGGCCAGGTCGTCCAGGCCACCCCGTCCCTGCGGGCCACGGCGCAGCAGGTCACGCAGCGCCTCCCGCAGGCTGCCGCCGGCCAGCACCTCGGCACCGACCGCGTCCACCGCCTCACGCACGTCGTACGGGGGTGCGAGCGGGTCGGGCCCGCCGTTCCACTGCCCGTAACGGAACCGGTTGCCGGCCACTGTCAGCCCCGGCCGCCGTAGACGGTGCGCCCCGAGTCGGTGACGTCCTTGCCGAGCCGGCGGGTCAGGTGCAGCCCTTCCAGCACGAACTCGACGGCGGCAGCAGCCTCCTCGGAGGTGGGCGCGTCGCCCAGGTCGAGCCGGTCCAGGACCTTCGCCAACCCGGGTACGGTGCCGACCTGGCGTAGCAGCTCGGTGGCGCTGACCAACTCGCCGGTCTCGATCGCGGCGCCGTCCTCGACCAGGGCGGTGAACCCGGACAGGTCCAGCCCGGCCAGGTGGGCCCGGAACGTCTCGGCGGTCGCGGTACGCAGCAGGTGCGCAAGGATCTCGATCTCCCGGCCCTCCTCGCCGCTCTCGAATTCGACCTTGCCGCGCAGCGTGCTGGTCACCGACACCGCGTCGCCGACGCGGGCAACGGCGGCCTCGGGGCGTCCGTCCGGGGTGTCGGAGGCGGCGAGCAGACCGGCGCGACGCAGCGCGGCACCGGCGACCGTCTCGGCGGCGGCGATGGCGAATCGGGCGGAGACACCGGAGCGCGGGTCCACCGACGGCGACTCCCGGACGGCGCGGGCGAAACGGGCCAGCACCTCCAGCACGTGCTCCGGCACCTCGGCGACCAGGTCGGCCTCCTGGCGGATCAGCGCCAGCTCCAACTCCAGGTCGACCGGGTAGTGGGTGCGGATCTCCGCGCCGAACCGGTCCTTGAGGGGGGTGATGATCCGGCCGCGGTTGGTGTAGTCCTCCGGGTTGGCGCTGGCCACCAGGAGCAGGTCCAGTGGCAGGCGCAGCTGGTAGCCGCGAACCTGGATGTCCCGCTCCTCCAGCACGTTGAGCAGCGCCACCTGGATCCGCTCGGCCAGGTCGGGCAGCTCGTTGACGGCGAAGATGCCCCGGTTGGTGCGCGGCACCAACCCGAAGTGGATGGTCTCCGGGTCGCCGAGGGTACGACCCTGGGCGATGCGGATCGGGTCGACGTCGCCGATCAGGTCCCCGACGCTGGTGTCCGGGGTGGCCAACTTCTCGCCGTACCGCATCGAACGGTGCAGCCAGCCGATCGGCAGGTCGTCACCGGCCTCGGCGACCTGGGCGCGGGACGCCGGGGTGAGCGGGTGCATCGGGTGCTCGTTGAGCACCGAGCCGGGCAGAACGGGGGTCCACTCGTCGAGCAACGCGCCCAGTGAGCGGATCAGCCGGGTCTTGCCCTGGCCGCGCTCGCCGAGCAGCACCATGTCGTGCCCGGCGAGCAGGGCCCGCTCGACCTCGGGCAGCACGCTGTCGTCGTAGCCGACGATGCCGGGGAATCGGGTCTCGCCGGAGCGCATCCGGGCGAGGAGGTTGTCGCGGAGTTCCTGCTTGACGGTGCGGTACTGGTGACCGGCCGCCCGTAGCGCGCCGAGCGTGCCGGGCAGGTCGGCCGGTGGAACCGGGATTACCGGGGTAGGCGCAGTCACCCGACCCACGCTAGCTCACATTCGCAGGGGTGCCCCGGGCATCGGGGGGCACCCCTGGCCACCACCCTCAGCCCCGGTCGCAACGCCGGCAGGTGCCGCGGCGACGCAGGTGGTACGCGTAGGTGGCGGCGCCGAGCGCCACGCCCCACACCGGCCAGAGCATCATCGGCGCCCCGGTGATGCTGAGCCCGCCGGTGAGTTCCCAGAACTTCGGGTTGCTGAGCAGCCCCAGCGAGGCCGCGGTCACGGAGATGGCGACCAGGGTGGCCGGCACCACGGCCAGCTTCACCGGCACCCGACGGCCGGCGAGGCCGAGCATCCAGCGCGGGAACCGCTCGCCCCAACGTTGCACCAGGCCGAGGGTGAGGATCGCGCCGGCGGTGGCGAAGGCGGCCAGCCCGAACCCGGCCCAGACCAGCCCGGTGTCCTGCATCTCGGTGAGGAACTTCCGGGAGATGCCGAGCGGGATGCCGGCCGCCCAGGCGAACCGGGTCAACGCGTACGTGAACGGGATGGACGCGGCGATGCCCACTGCCCACCGGCCCCAGCGGCTGGCGGCGGCCGGGGTGGTCCACCGCTGGCCGGTGTCGGCGCGGCCGCAGCCGACGCAGGCCCCGGCGGTACGGCGCTGCCAGGCGAGCACCGCCCCGACCATCAGCAGCCCGCCGGCCAGCGCCGCGAACCGGCCGAACAGCGCCCAGTTGAAGATGTCGGCGTAGTCGACCGGCGGCCACCCGAACGGCGCCCCGACGATCAGTATCGGCAGGTAGCCGAGGACGACCAGCACCCGGACGTCCGGCACGACCAGGACGAGCACGAACGCGACCGCCCAGCCGTAGCCGGCGAGCAGCGCCCGCAGCGGGCCTGGTGGGCGCGCCGCCGGGCGGCTCATCGCCAGGGCCGCCACCGCGGCGGTGAGGAGCACGCCGGCGAGGAGCGGGGTGGCCACCTCCACCGGCACCAGGCGGAGCAGGCTGACGTCGCCGCCCTGGGGGTCGTTCGGGCCGAACGGGTAGCCGGCGCCGGTGAGGGTGCCGATCAGGGCGAGCACGCCCCACAGGCCGAGCCAACCGGCGGCCAGTGGGGCCAGCCGGTCCGGCCAGCGGGAGTCGGTACGGGGTGGGGAGGCAGTGATCGTTGTCATGCTCTCAGCCTCGACGGACAGCCGCCGGATTCCCTCCCGGCTAGCGGTGAACCCACTCCCCCCGTTGAGGGACCGATCAGCCCGACGGGGTGACGAAGCCGGACTCGTACGCGGCGATGACCGCCTGCGTACGGTCGCGGACGCCCAGCTTGGCCAACACGTTGCCGACGTGCGTCTTGACCGTCTCCACCCCGACCACGAGGTGCGCGGCGATCTCCGGGTTGGACCGGCCGGTGGTCATCAACCGCAGCACCTCGGCCTCGCGTTCGGTGAGCCGGGCGGCGGTCAACCGGTCGCCACCCGTCGGCCCGTACGCGCCGACCAGTTGGCGGATCGCGGCCGGGAAGAGCAGTGACTCACCGGCCGCGACCACCCGGACCGCCTCCACCACCTCGGCGGGCCGGGCCCGTTTGAGCAGGAACCCCGAGGCGCCGGCGCGCAGCGCCTCGTAGACGTACTCGTCGTTGGCGAAGGTGGTGACCACCAGCACCCGGGGCGGGTCGGCGGAGGTGGCCAGCAGGTGCCGGGTGGCCTGGATGCCGTCGATGCCGGGCATCCGCACGTCCATCAGCACCACGTCGGGCCGGTGCCGGGCGACCAGCGGCGGCACCTCGGCGCCGTCGGCGGCCTCGGCGAGCACGTGCAGGTCGGGTTGGGCGTCGATGATGGCTCGCAGCCCCACCCGGATCAGCTCGTCGTCGTCGACGATCAGCACTCCGGTGGTCATGTCGTCTCCTCGTACGGCAGGCGGGCCCGGATCAGCCACCGGTCGCCGTCGGGGCCCACTGTGAGCCGGCCGCCGAGCAGCAGCACCCGCTCCCGCATGCCGTCCAGTCCTCGACCGCCCCGCCCCCGCTGGGCCCGGTCGGGGTGGCGCACCGCGTTGACCAGCTCCAACTCCAGCGCGTCGCTGTGCAGGTCCAGGCGTACCGTCACCGGCCCGTGGCCGTGCCTGGCCGCGTTGGTCAGTCCTTCCTGGACGATCCGGTAACCCTCCCGGGAGACCACAGCGGGCACCCGGGCCGGGTCGCCGGCGCGTTGCGCGTGCACGGTCAGGCCGGCCGCGCGGGCGTCGGTGACCAACCGGTCCAGGTCGGCGAGGGTACGCTGCGGCGCCACCACTGGCCGGTCGCGTCCGTTCTCCCGAAGCAGCCCGAGTACGTGGTCGAGGTCGTCCATCGCGGTCCGTCCGACGTCCTCGATGGCGGTGAGCGCTCGTCGGACGAATTCGGGGTCGGTGTCGAGGACCTCGCGGGCGGCTCCGGCCTGGAGGGTGGCCACTGTCAGCGCGTGACCGACCGAGTCGTGCAGCTCCCGGGCCAGCCGGTTGCGTTCGGCGAGCCGGGCAGCTCGTGCTTCGAGGGCGGCGATCCGCTCCGCCTGGGCCGGCCCGAGCAGCACCGGTGCCATGGATCCGGCGAGCGCGCCGAGCCCGGCGACGGCGTAGCCGAGGCCGACCAGCAGGAGCACCCCGGTCACTGTCAGCCAGCCGCTGTCCTGCCCGTCCAACGGCCCGAACTGTTCCCGGCTGGTCAGCTCGGTGCCGACGCCGAACTGCTGGGCGATGAACGCCAGCGCCATCGGCAGGGCGCTGAACAGCGCGATCATCACCAGCGCCCCGATGATGAGGTGGGTGGCGATCCAGAGCGCGCTGCGCAGCCGGGTGTCCCGGTCGCCGTGGTGTCCGGGCGCGGGTTCGGGCAGGTCGACACCGAGCAGCGCCCGGACGGCGGCGATCTCCAAGGCCCGGCTGCCGTCCAGCAGCAACGGGACCACGGCGATCAGTACGGCGATGACCAGCAGGGCGTAGACCAGTGGGCGCGGGATCGCCGAGTCGGCGAGCAGTTGGGCGAAGGTCACCGCGAGCAGCCCGTACGGCAGCGCCAGCACGCCGCCGAGCAGCAGGAACACGCCGCGTCGCCAGGTGGTGCCGGCGACCAGCGGGGCCAGCGCCGCTCGGGGGTTCACCTCGTCATTCTGCGGCCCGGACGGGTCCCGGCGACTCCCCCGTGCCGGGGAGATCTCAGCTGTGGTCGGCGACGTACTGCTGCGGGTCCTTGTCGCGGAACGGGAGGTTGCGACCGTTCTTGTGCTCGCCGTAGAAGGTCAGCCAGCGTTGGCCCAGCTCGGCGCGGAGTTCGGTGCTGGCGTGCCGGCGGAAGTCGGGCAGCGCCTCGTCCTCCTCTTCGGCGAGGTGTTCGCTGTTCTCCCGGCGGGCGTTGCCGACCGCCTCCCACCACTGATCCGAGCCGACCGGGTGCAGTTTCGCCTCGGCGATGGCGTCACGGATCTTGTTGTGGTCGCCGATCGCGTCGGCGGTCTCGTCCTCGCCGTCGTCGCCGTGCTTGACCAGGTGCGGGTAGAGGATCGCCTCTTCCGCCTCGGCGTGGATGTCCAGGTGCAGGGCGAGGGCGTCCCAGATGGCGAGCATCTCCTGCTCGTCTCGGGCGTCGTCGAGGCGGGCGAAGCCACGCCGGAAGGCGGCGTGGTCGTCCAGGATCAGCGCGGTGATGTCGTCCACTGTGCTCACTTTCCGGTTGGTTTGCCGAACCGGGCTCGCAGCATCGCCGGCATCGCGGCGAGTCCGGTGATCGGGCGGAAGCGTTTCGCCGCCTCGGCCAGCGCCGCGTACTCGTCGTCGGCGAGGTCGATGTCGGCGGCGGCGGCGTTGCGTTCCATCTGCTCGACCCCGGACGCCCCGGGGATGGCGAGCACGTTCGGGTGGCGCAGCAGGTAGGCCAGCGCGATCTGGCTGGGGGTGGCGTCGTGGGCGTCGGCGACCTGGCGCAGGGTATCGATCAGGGCCGCGCCGCGCTCCAGGTTCTCCGGCAGGAAGTACGGGTTGGCGCGCCGGACCGCGCCGGTCGGCGGGTTCTTGGCGTCGTAGCGGCCGGAGAGGAAGCCCTGCGCCAGCGGGCTGTACGCGATGACCACCCGACCGGCCTGCCGCGCGTACGGCAGCAGGTCCTGCTCGGGTGCGCGGTCCAGCATGCTGTAGCGGACCTGGTTGCTGAGCACCCGCCGGCCGAGTGCCGCTTCGGCGACCTGCCAGCGGCGCAGCCCGTAGTTGCTCACGCCGACCTCGCCGACCAGCCCGACGTCCTGCAGGGTCCGCATGCCGCGCATCGTGGTGTGGTCGGCGACCAGTGGGTTGGGCTGGTGCACCTGGTAGAGGTCGATGCTGGTGACGCCGAGCCGGGCCGCCGAGGCGACAGCCCGCTGCTGCACCACGGCGGCCACCGGCAGGACCGGCAGGATCTTGCTGGCGATCACGACCTTCGGCCGGTCGTCGCCGAGGGCCGCGCCGAGGATGCGTTCGCTGCGCCCGAAGCCGTAGATCTCCGCGCTGTCGAAGACCGTCACGCCCAGCTCGACGGCCCGCCGGACGATCTGCGCCGCCTGCCGCTCGAAGTCCGGGCCGTACCCCCATTCCCGGGAGCCGAACTGCCAGGTGCCCAACCCGATCTTGGACAGCGGTTTGGGGGTGTCGAGCGCAATGAAACGCATGGCGTCGAAACTACCCCGATGTCCCGGTTTCCACGCCCGATCCGCACCACGCTGGGCCGGAGCTAGGCTCATGATCGTGACTTACCTCGCCGCGGATGACCGCTACGACACCATGACCTACCGGCGCAGCGGACGCAGTGGCCTGCGGCTGCCTGCCGTCTCGCTCGGGCTGTGGCACAACTTCGGTCCGGACCGCCCGTTCGAACGGCAGCGCGACATCGTCCGCCGCGCCTTCGACCTGGGTGTCACCCACTTCGACCTGGCCAACAACTACGGCCCGCCGCCCGGTTCGGCGGAGGAGAACTTCGGCCGGATGCTCGCCACCGACCTGAAGCCGTACCGGGACGAGTTGGTCATCTCCAGCAAGGCCGGGTACCTGATGTGGCCCGGCCCGTACGGTGAGTGGGGCTCGCGCAAGAACCTGATCTCGTCGCTGGACCAGTCGCTGGGCCGGATGGGGCTGGACTACGTCGACATCTTCTACTCGCACCGGTTCGACCCGGACACCCCCCTTGAGGAGACGATGGGGGCGCTCGACGCCATCGTCCGCTCCGGCAAGGCGCTCTACGTCGGCATCTCGAACTACAACTCGGAGCAGACCACGCGCGCCGCCGCGATCCTGCGTGAGCTGGGTACGCCGCTGCTGATCAACCAGCCGTCGTACTCGATGCTCAACCGCTGGACCGAGTCCGACGGCCTGCTCGACACGCTGGAGCAGGTCGGTGCGGGCTGCATCGCGTACAGCCCGCTGGCCCAGGGCCTGCTGACCGACCGTTACCTGGGCGGCATTCCGGCCGACTCGCGGGTTCGCACCAGCGTCTTCCTCAACGAGAGCGACCTCAGCGAGGAGAAGATGGCCACCATCCGTGGGCTCGGCGCGGTCGCCGAGCGGCGCGGCCAGTCCCTCGCTCAGCTCGCGTTGGCCTGGGCGCTGCGTGACCCGCGGATGACCAGCCTGATCATCGGGGCGAGCAGCGTCGAGCAGTTGGAGACGAACATCGCCGCGCTGGACAACCTCGACTTCACGGCCGACGAGTTGACCGAGATCGAGCGCCACCTGGGCTGAACCCCGTCGGGTCCCCGGGCGGGTCGGATCACCAGATCCGGCGCCGCCCGGCCCGGTGGTTGCGCACCTCGCACTGCCGGCCCACCGGTGCGGCGGCGCTGCGACGTCGCCGTCCGGCACCGATCAGCAGCAGCGCCAGGACCAGCACGGCGGCGGCGCCGGCCAGCACCGGCCACCGGCCGCCGAGGTTGGTCACCGACGCCACCGGCACGCCCGGGTCGGCCGCCGCCGCCACCGCCGTCTCGGTGACGGCCGGCCCACTCGCTGCGGCACGCGGAGCAGCCGCCGCGCTCTTCGTCGCGCCGGCCTTCGCCGGGGTGCCGGTGGCCTTGGCACCGGTGGCCTTGGCACCACGGAACACCACGTCCGAGCAGGAGTAGTAGGTGTCCGGCGTGTTGGAGTTCTGCCAGATCGTGTAGATCAGGTGTCGCCCGCTGCGGCCCGCCGGCAGCCGGCCCGCCAACTGGTACGCCCCGGCCCGCACCGGCGGGTCGGTCAGCGTCAGAAACGGGCGCGACTCCAGATCCGCCCAGGTCAGCTTCTTACGGGGGTCGTAGGCCGGCGTGGTGACGTAGAGCCGGAAGGTGCCCCGGTGCTCGATGGTGGTCCGGTACCGGAAGGTGAACGTCGCGCCGGTGGTCAGCGTGGTGCTGGGCCAGTCGGTACGGGGCAGGTCCAGTCCCCGGTACGCGGACAGTCCGCCGCTGCACAGCTCACCGTCCGGAATCCGTTCCCGATCTCGCCCGTTGATCGTGGAAACTCGCACGTTGTCCCATTCGCGGACCGCCGCGCCGGCCTTGACCGCCGCCCGGCAGGCGCTGGTGGCCGCGTACCGGCCCTCGGGGCCACAGGCCGCCGCGCGACTGATCGGGTCGGTCGGGGCGCCGTGGGCGGCGGCGGGCGTGGCGGCCAGGGGCACGGTCGCGGCAGCGACCAGCACCGTGGCGAGGAGCCGACGTACGGGCATGAGGATGACCTCCGCCCACTGGTACGGCCGGGAGACGGCAAAGGTTCGACGCTGACCGGCCGGGAATCCTGCGGGTGGGTGTGGCGTTTCGATACTCGGAACCGCTTGCACCGAGGAGGCAGACATGAAGGTACGTAGCTCGTTGCGTGCACTGAAGCAGAAGCCGGGTTCGGTGGTGGTCCGCCGTCGCGGCCGGGTGGTCGTGGTGAATCGCGCCAACCCGCAGTGGAAGAGCCGTCAGGGCTGACTCAGCCCTTACCGGACATCCAATCGCCAACGCCCTGACCGGGTCATCCGGTCGGGGCGTTTTGCGTGTGCTGGGGCAGTCCGGCGGATCGACTAGGGTGCTTCGAAAGATCGCCCCGATGAGGAGGAACCGGTGTTCATCTTGGAGCTGTCCTTCGGCGACGAACCCGACCGGCTCGCCGCCCGACCGGCGCACCGGGAGCGTCTCCAGGCCCTGCGCCAGGAGGGCCGTCTGGTCATGGCCGGGCCGTTCGCCGACGACTCCGGAGCACTGCTGATCTTCGACGTCGCGGACGCCGAAGCGTTCGCCGCTGTCGTCGCCGAGGACCCCTATTACCGCACCCCCGGAGTGACGATCGCCAGTCAGCGGGAGTGGTCACCGATCGTTCGGTAGCCGCGGCTTCGACGGCGCAGCAAAACGCCCTGGTCGGATTGTCCCGACCAGGGCGTTTCTCAAGGGTGGAGCCGAGGGGACTCGAACCCCTGACCCCCACACTGCCAGTGTGGTGCGCTACCAGCTGCGCCACGGCCCCTTGCTGTCGTCCGGTCGCCCGGGCACTGGGAAACTATACACAGACCGGCCCGCATGGTCATCTCGCGGGGTCCCCCGCCGGCCGGGTCAGTTGAGCGCCACGTCCGGCGGGAAGTGCGCGACGGCGGCCATCATCCCGCCCTGCCGGCGCAGCACCATCGGCCACAGGTCGTCGGGCCGGTCGACGAAGGCGTCCCCGGGGAGCCCGTCCAGCACGAACCAGGACCCGTCGGCGATCTCCTGCTCCAACTGGCCGCTGCCCCAGCCGGAGTAGCCGGCGAAGACCCGGATGCCGCCGATGCTCTCCCGCAGCCGCTCCGGGTCGACCGAGAGGTCGATAGTGCCGACCGCCCCGGAAACCTGGTGGAAGCCCTTCACCCGGCGCATGGGGTGCCGCATCCGGGCGAGGCAGATGGCCGAGTCGGGCTGCACCGGGCCACCCTCGAAGAGCACCGCCGGGTGGCGGGCCAGGTCACTCCAGTCACCGAGCACCTCGGCCACCGGCACCTCGGTGGCCCGGTTCAGCACCACACCGAGCGCGCCGCCCGGCTCGTGGGCGACCAGCAGCACGACCGTACGGTCGAAGTTCGGGTCCTTGAGCGCCGGAGTCGCGACCAGCAGCCGCCCGGTCATCGACTCCATCGCTCGTCCGCCGATCGCCTGGCCCTCTCCCTGCATGCCACACACCCGTCAACCGTGAGCCCGCGCCGGGCGCCGGTCATCGACCGGATCCGCCCACCGCATCGGGTTCAGCCGCCCTGTCAACGCCATGCCTGGCACCATAGCCTGCGTGCTGGGTGCTGGCTAAGGTCTGACCGGCGGGTGATCGGACAGTTAAGACGAAGGGCCGAGGCACCCGACGGCGGACCTCCCGGTGATCGACCGATCGGGACCACCGGCGGCCGAGAAACGCCCGAAACGTCCGTCACATCCCGATAGATTCGGCTGATCGGGAGGGCGAACGCGGTTGCCCCTGCCCGCGAGACGGAGGCGGGTGGCGATGGCAACTGTCCGGGACGCGACGTACGACGTGCTCCGCACCCTCGGCATGACCACTGTCTTCGGCAACCCCGGCTCCACCGAGGAGCCGTTCCTCCAGGACTTCCCCGCCGACTTCCACTACGTCCACGCGCTGCACGAGGCGACGGCCGTCGCGATGGCCGACGGCTACGCCCAGGCCAGCGGAGTGCCCGCCCACGTCAACCTGCACACCGCCCCGGGCACCGGCAACGGCATGGGCAACCTGGTCACCGCCTGGCACAACAAGACCCCGCTGATCGTCACCGCCGGCCAGCAGACCCGGGAGATGCTGCTCCTGGAACCCCGGCTGGCCAGCCGCCGACCCACCGAGCTTCCGCAGCCCTACGTGAAGTGGGCCTACGAGCCGGCCCGCGCGCAGGACATCCCCGCGGCGATGCTGCGGGCGTACGCGACTGCGGTGCAGCCACCGGCCGGGCCGGTCTTCCTCTCCCTGCCGATGGACGACTGGGCCCAGCCAGCCGACCCGCCGCCCGCGCCGCGAACGGTGGCCACCCGGTTCGCGCCGGACCCCCAGCGGTTGGAGGAGTTCGTCCGGGTGCTGGCCGGCAGCCGCAACCCGGCCCTCGTGTACGGGCCGGGGGTGGACCGCTCCGCGAGTTGGTCGACCGCTGTCGCGCTGGCGGAGCGGCTCGCCGCGCCGGTCTGGTCGGCTCCCGCCACCGAGCGGGCGGTGTTCCCCGAGGACCACCCGCACTTTCGCGGCGTGCTGCCGTACGCGATCGGTCCGCTCGCCGAGGCGCTGCGCGGGCACGACACGGTGCTGGTCGTCGGCGCCCCGGTGTTCCGCTACTACCCGTACGTGCCGGGCGGGCACCTGCCCGACGGCGCCCGACTGCTGCACATCACCGACGACCCCGACGAGGCCGCGCGAGCGCCGGTCGGTGACAGCCTGCTCAGCGACCCGGGGCTGGCCCTGGCCGCGCTGGTCGAAGGGGTGCCGCCGAGCGGCCGACCGGCACCGACGCGACGGGACGCACTGCCACCGCCGGAGGTCGGCACCCCGCTGAGCGCCGACGCCCTGTTCGCCGCGCTGGCCGCACACTGGCCGACCGACGGCGTGCTGGTCCAGGAGTCACCGTCCAATCTGTCCGCGCTGCGTCGTCAGCTACGGATCACCCGCCCGGCGTCGTACTTCACGATGGCCAGCGGCGGCCTCGGCTACGGCCTGCCGGCGGCGGTCGGCATCGCACTGGCCGAGCGGGACACCGGGCGCGGCCGCCCGGTGGTGGCGGTGATCGGCGACGGCTCCTTCCACTATTCGGTGCAGGCGCTCTGGACGGCCGCGCGCCTGGCACTGCCGGTGGTGGTCGTCGTCCCGGTCAACCAGCAGTACGCGATCCTCAAGGCGTTCGCCGAGCTGAAGCACACTCCCGGGGTGCCCGGCCTGGACCTGCCGGGGTTGGACGTCGTCGCGATCGCGGCCGGCTACGGCTGTGCCACGCAGGTGGTGGAGACCCCCGATCAGCTCGGCGCGGCGCTCTCCGCCGGGCTGCGCGCCGACCGGCCCACTGTGTTGCCGGTGCCGATCAGCACCGACGTGCCCAGCATCCTCTGAGCCGGGTCAGCGCGGTGCGATCGCCAGCGGGGCACCGCTGAAGACGTCCAGCACCGGCCGGCTGCCCAGCGGCGCCGCGAGGGTTACGGTGACCGGCTCCAGTTTCAGCAGGTCGATACATTCGCCGGTGGCCCGGGTGACGCCGCCACCGACCACCACGACGTCCGGCCGTTCCCACACCAAGGGCGTGATCCCGGTGTCGCACGCGCCGACGCCGAGGCGCACTGTCAGCCGGGCGTCGTCGACGGCGGCCAGGTTCTGGGCCGCCACCAACCCGTCCGGCAGCGGCCGGGCCGGCGTGGTCGGCTCGGGGACGGGGGTGACCGCCGTCGGCGCGACGGCGAGCCGGACCACCGGGGTGGCCAGCTCCTTGATGGTGAACAGCCAGGCCGGGACCTGTGCCACCCCCCGGCTCGTGCGCACCGGCACGGCGCCGAACGTGACAGCGGTGACGGTGAGCGGGAGACAGGCGGTCTGGGTGCTGCTCGTGGCCCACCCGTCGGGCCCCGGTTCGACCGTGGGGCCGCCGGGGGTGGGCCGACCGGGCTGCTTCGGCCGCCCCGGGCAGGGCAGTGGGTCACCCTGGTCGAGCTGCCGGTACGCCTCGGCGGCGCTGACCAACGGCAGCCTCAACCGTCCGTCCGGGAACTGGATCTCGCCGCCGACCCGGGTGGGCGGTATTCCGACCTGCGCGCGGTACCACCCGGCCCGGAACGCCGCCTCGGTCTCGGGGGTGAAGCCCGGGTCACCGGTGAGCACTGTCGGCCCCTCCAACGGCACGTAGCCCGTACGCCAGTCGGGGCCGGGCCGCCACGCCTCGGCGACCTGAACGGCCCGCTGGTCGAACGCCTCCGTCCCGTGCGTCGGGCTGGGCGGGCCGCCGGCCGGACCGGAGTCGGTCGCGGCACAGCCCGTCACGAGCAGCAACGGGAGTACGAGCAGCAGGGCAGGCCGATTCATGTACGGTTCGACGCCTCCGCCGACCGGCCGGTTCCCGACCGGGCTCAGGTCTCGCCACCCAGATCCGTCTGGTACGCCTCCCACAGCAGGTCGGCGCCGCGCCGCCGATGCCGGGCCAACCGCCGCAGCAGGTGCCCGGCCCGGTGTCGCAGCTCATCGGGGTGCGCCTCGGGCCGCTCGGCGATCTGCTGGACCGCCAGGATCGCGGCGACGATCGCCACGTGCTCCCGGGTCAGCAGCCGCACCCCGTGGTCCAGTCGCGGCGACTGGGTGAGCAACTCCCGGTAGAGGCCGGTGGGGCCCTCGGTGGCCCGGACGTGCTCGGCGAAGCCCCGGCGCACCGGACGCAGCCGAAGGAGAACCTCTTCGCGCCAGCGCGGCTCGGTGCTGGCGACGGCGACGGCCCGGCCGAGGGCGTGCACGTCGCCGGCGAGGCCGGCCGGACGCGGCGCGCCGGGTAGACCGATGGAATGTGGATCGGCGGGGAGCCCCGCCGGATGCGCGACGCGCCCTCGGGCGACGACTGACGGCTGCTGGACCGGACCGGTGACCATTGGCACCTCCCGCGCGGCGGCGCTGCTACCCCATACCGCGATGGTGAGGCTGCCCGGCCCGCTCTGTCCAGGGCCCTGAGCCGTCTCATCTGCCCCGTTGAACCCACTGACCCCACCAGCCACCCTGGTGAAGGCCCCCAGGGCCGCACGAGCCTCCTGGGACGGACGGCAGCCTCAGTCGGTCGACGGGCGCTCTGCCAGCCGGCGCAGGTGCTCGGCCACGGCGCGCGCGTCGCCGGCCCGCTCGTCGCCCGGTCGACCCGTCGTGATCGCCTCGGCCAGCGCCCGCAGCTCGGACGGCGGCAGGACGGGCAGCCCCATGCCGCGCAGCGGGATCGTGACCCTCCGGGCACTCCCCGGGTCGGTCGCGAGAATGGCCCGCACCTGCGGTTCGCCGGCCGGACCGTCGTCGCCCGCCTCGCGGTACGACACCGCGCCGGACTCGATCCGGGCGGTGACGAGGTCGACGGTGCGGGTGCGCAGCGCGCCGCGTACCCGCACCCGGCTGCCCTCCAGCCAGGCGGCCGTGCGGAGCACCCGCAGCACCAGGTAGAGGCCGAGCAGGACGAAGGGCAGGCCACACAGGCCGACGAACGGGCTGGGACCGGACTGGTTCGGGTCGGCGGAGTCGCGTAGCCCGGGCGGCAGCAGCCCCGGTGGCAGGTCGCGGGCCTCCTCATAGGAGGCGAACGCGTCACCCGGGCCGGTCAGTCGGCGCAACAGCCCGTCGGCGACGAGGGGCAGTGCCACGAACGCCGCGCCGACGGCGGTGAGCAGGACGCCGAACACCACCGCCACGACGCGCCGGCCGGGCGACGGGCCGACCGACAGGCGCAGCTCCTGGTTGGTCACAGGGGGCAGCGTAAGACCCCGCGAACAACGAAGCGCCCCGGCTGGTGGGCCGGGGCGCTTCGTTCGAGGTGGTGGAGGTGCCGGGAATCGAACCCGGGTCCTTCGCCGGTTTGTCAGGGCTTCTCCGAGCGCAGCTCGCTGTGCCTCTACTCGGCCCCACCGCTCACGCGAGCAAGTTGGTGTGACGGGCCCAGTCGCTGATTAATCTCGCCGCACGGACCCCGCGACCGGGTCCGATTGGCCAGCCTCCTAGCTGATGCCGGCTACTGGGACGAAGGCGTTCCCAGGCCGACAGACTTAGCTACTCGCCTCAGGCGGCGAGAGCGAAGTCAGCGCGATTTTGCTTGGCGCTTATAAGTTTCCGACGACCGATTCTCGAGACGACGTCGGCTTCCTCGGCTCGCTTCCCCTGTCGCTGCGTACGAAGTCGAAACCAGTCACCCCCTCGACAGGCCGCCGATGTGGCGGCACTGACAAGACTAACGCCTGCCGCAACAGCTTTCATCCCGAGCCCCGGGCCGGCACGCCGACCCGGACAAACGGGATTAACTAGTCGTCCATGCCCTTGCCGCGCCGACCGGACACCCGGGCGATCTCCCGGTCCGCGTCCCGCTTGGCGAGGTCCTGACGCTTGTCGTACGACTTCTTGCCCTTGGCCAGGGCGATCTCGACCTTGGCCCAGCCGTCCGAGAAGTAGACCTGCAACGGGACGACGGTGAAACCGCCCTCACGGGTCTTGCCGAGGAGCTTGTCGATCTCGCCCCGGTTGAGCAGCAGCTTGCGGGTACGCCGAGGCTCATGGTTGGTCCAGGTGCCCTGGGTGTACTCCGGGATGTGCATCGCGTGCAGGAACAACTCGCCGTCACGTTCCTGCGCGAAGGCGTCGACAAGTGACGCTCGCCCGGCCCGCAGCGACTTGACCTCGGTGCCGGTCAGCGCCATGCCCGCCTCGTACGTGTCGAAGATGGCGTAGTCGTGACGCGCCTTCTTGTTGGAGGCGACCACCTTGCGCCCCTTTTCCCGTGGCATCGGTGCCACCCCCTCTCCTGGCGTCCGCGGCCGGGCTCGCCCCGGCCGGACAACCGATCATGCTACCTGAATGACAAGGACCCTCCCGCGCCGTTTATTTCCGGCTGCGGGAGGGTCCTCGGGAGACGACGGGACGACCCGTACGGCGCCTAGACCCGCAGGTAGAAGCGCAGGGTGATCCAGGCGGTGCCCGCGCTGACCAGACCACCGACGCCAGCCATCAGCGGGAAGATGAACAGGATGTCGCCCCAGGTGATCGGCGAGAGCAGACCCTGCAACGCGCTCAACGACCCGTCGAAGAGCAGATACTTCGCCGCGACCAGGGCCACCAGACCGAGCAGTGAACCGATCAGGCCGGCCACCACGGCCTCCAGCACGAACGGCGCCTGGATGAACCAGTTGGACGCGCCGACCAGCTTCATGACCGCAACCTCACGCCGCTTGCTGTACGCGGCCACCTGAATGGTGTTCGCGACCAGCAGCAGGGCGGCGACCGCCATCACGATGGCGGCGGCCAGGGCGATGTTCTGGATCGCGGTGAGGATGTTGAAGATCTTGTCGAGCAGTCGACTCTGGTCGACGATCTCCTCGACACCCTCAGTGTCCTTGTACTGGTCGTAGACGCTCTTGTACTGCTCCGGGTTGTTCAGTGTGAGCCGGAACGACTCGGGCAGCTGGTCCGGCTTGACCGCGTTGACCAGGTCCGGCGCGTCCTGGTACATCGACTTGAAGCGCTCGTACGCCTGGGCCTTGTCGACGTAGATGACCTCCTTGACCAGGGGGTCGCTGTCGAGTTTGGTCTGCAGGTCGGTGCGCTGCTGCTCGCTCACCTCCTGCTCCATGAAGATCGAGACCTGGATGTTCTTGTAGTAGAGGTCCTTCATGTCGTCGACCTGGCGGTACATGAGACCGCTGGCGCCGAGCATGGTCAGCGAGACCGCCATCGTGATGATCATCGCGATGGACATGGTCACGTTGCGCCACAGTCCGACCAGTACCTCGGACAGGACGTATTTCACGCGCATCGGGATTTCCTCCGGGTCTCCGGCATGAGGTGTTCGTCGTCAGGCTGCGCAGGGGTGGAGCGCCGGCTCACCCGTAGACGCCGCGGGCCTGGTCACGCACGATGCGACCGCTCTCAATCTCAACGACGCGGCGGCGCATCTGGTTCACGATGTTGGAGTCGTGGGTGACCATCACGACGGTCGTGCCGGTGCGGTTGATCCGGTCCAGCAGGCGCATGATCTCAATCGAGGTGTCCGGGTCCAGGTTTCCGGTGGGCTCGTCCGCCAGCAGGATCAGCGGACGGTTCACGAACGCCCGGGCGACGGCGACCCGCTGCTGCTCACCACCGGAGAGCTCGTGCGGGTAGCGGTGCTCCTTGCCACCGAGCCCGACCAGCTCCAGCACCTCCGGCACGACCCGGCGGGCAACCGCCTTCGTCTTGCCGATCACCTCGAGGGCGAACGCCACGTTCTCGTAGGCGGTGCGGTTGGGCAGCAGCCGGAAGTCCTGGAAGACGCAGCCGATCGAGCGCCGGAAGTGGGGTCGCTTCCAGGAGCGCATCGACGTGACGTCCTTGCCGTTGACGACGACGCGCCCCTTGTTGGGGGCCACCTCGTGCAGCAGCATTTTGATGATCGTGGACTTGCCGGAGCCGGATGGACCGATGAAGAAGACGAACTCGCCCTTCTCGATCGAGACGGACACGTTGTCGAGCGAAGGCCGGGACGCCTTCGGGTACGTCTTCGTCACTTGCTCAAGCTGAATCACGGGTGGTGAGTCTACGCGGTGTAACAACTGAGCCAAGCCCCACGCCCCGCCGATCCGGCACGAGTCGTCGAATCAGGCTTCTACCTGGAGATCGACGACGCGCTCCGCCCGCGCACCGTCACGCACCGTCGCCAGCGATCTGCCGCTGCTTGCGCCAACGGATGCCCGCCTCGATGAAACCGTCCAACTCGCCGTCGAAGACCGCGCTCGGATTGCCGGTCTCCTGCTCGGTTCGGAGATCCTTCACCATCTGATACGGGTGCAGGACGTAGGAGCGCATCTGGTCGCCCCACGAGCCGGCCGCGTTCTCCTTGAGCCCTTCGAGCTTGGCCTGCTCCTCCTGGCGCTTGCGCTCCAGCAGTCGGGCCTGGAGCACCCGCAGCGCTGAGGCCTTGTTCTGCAACTGGGACTTCTCGTTCTGGCAGGTCACCACGATGCCGGTCGGGATGTGCGTCAGGCGCACCGCCGAGTCGGTGGTGTTGACGCTCTGCCCACCCGGCCCGGAGGAGCGGTAGACGTCCACCCGAACCTCGTTCTCCGGGATGTCGATGTGGTCGGTCTGCTCGGTGACCGGCAGAACCTCGACGCCCGCGAAGCTTGTCTGCCGACGACCCTGGTTGTCGAACGGGCTGATCCGGACCAGCCGGTGCGTGCCCGACTCGACGCTCAGCGTGCCGTACGCGTAGGGCACCTTGACCGCGAAGGTGGCCGACTTCAGGCCCGCCTCCTCGGCGTACGAGGTCTCGTAGACCTCGGTCGGGTAGCCGTGCCGCTCCGCCCAGCGCAGGTACATCCGCAGCAGCATCTCGGCGAAGTCCGCGGCGTCCACGCCACCCGCGCCGGCCCGGATGGCGACCAGCGCCTCCCGCGAGTCGTACTCGCCGGAGAGCAGGGTGCGGACCTCCATCTCCTGGATGGCCTTGGTCAGCCCGGTGATCTCCGACTCGACCTCGGTCAGCACACCCGGGTCGGCCTCGGCCTCGGCCAGCTCCAGCAGAACCTGGGCGTCGTCGAGGCCGGAACGCAGGCTGCCCAGCTTGCTGATCTCGCCGTTGACGTACGACAGCTGCGAGGTCACCTGCTGGGCCTTGGCCTGGTCGTCCCACAGGTCGGGAGCGGAGGCCTCCTGCTCCAGGCGGGCCTTGTCCTCGTGGAGCCGGTCGAGGTTGAGGACGGCCTCGATGTTTCGCAGGGTCGCGTCGAGTTCCTTGAGCTGTTCGGCGTAATCGGCAGCGGTCACGACAGACAAGCGTACTGTGCCGGGAGCGGAGCAGCTCGTTCCCTATGCGCGAACCCGCTGACCGTCACCCGACGGGGGCGGACTTCAACCACGACAGGGCCGCCCGGTGGTAGGCGACGGCGAACTCCA
Organism: Micromonospora sp. H61; assembly: GCF_018070325.1. GTDB lineage: Bacteria > Actinomycetota > Actinomycetes > Mycobacteriales > Micromonosporaceae > Micromonospora > Micromonospora salmantinae. The sequence goes on along the minus strand of NZ_JAGPXY010000030.1, from coordinate 56,305 downwards.
GCGCGCTGGCGTCGTACGTCTCGCCGTCCCGTTTGGCGTTCTTCACCTGCTCCCGGACCTGGGCGAGGGCCTCGGTGTGGTATTCGTTGGCCGAGGCGTACAGGCCCTTCAGCTGGCTGGCGGAGTGCAGGTTGCCGAAAGCCATCCGGAGCGCTATCGGGTTGCGGATGGTGTCCCGCCCCGGGTTCTCCGCGAGCCAGCGGGAAAACGTTCGTTTTCCGCTGGCGGTGAGCGCGTAGGGCTGGCTCATCCGCGGGCCCGGCTTGCCGAGCCGCACGAAACCCCGCTCAGCCAGCACCGGCAACTCGCGGTACACCTGACTGCGGGTCATCGACCAGTACGGCGCCAGACGGCGCTCAGCGGCGGCCATCAACTGACCGCCTGTCATCGGGCCCTCGTGGAGGAGGCCGAGCAGGGCCGCCGCCGTAGGGTTGACTCCGGAATCCGCCATGCCCACTACGCTGCCACTTTGCGCACCCGGCGTCCAGGATTTGCCGGTTTGCCACCCGACAGGACTTCCTAAGTGCACTGTCGGCGGCAGACTGTCCGTTGAGGACTATCGATGGATCGCCACATTCCGGGCGCCCGCCGGCGGTGCCCACGCGCGCCGCCGGCGGGTCGTCGCCGGTCAGCCCATGTGCGGGTACGTGTGGTCGGTCGGCGGCACGAAGGTCTCCTTGATCGTCCGCGGGGAGATCCAGCGGACCAGGTTCAGCCAGGAGCCGGCCTTGTCGTTGGTGCCGCTGGCGCGGGCGCCACCGAAGGGCTGCTGCCCGACCACAGCGCCGGTCGGCTTGTCGTTGATGTAGAAGTTGCCGGCGGCGTACCGCATGCGCTCGCCGACCGACTCGACGACCCGGCGGTCGGTGGCGAACACCGAGCCGGTCAGCGCGTACGGGGCGATCGACTCCGCCTGCGCGACGACCTCGTCGAAACGGGCGTCGTCGAACACGTGCACGCCCAGGATCGGCCCGAAGTACTCGGTGGTGAAGGTCTCGTGGGCGGCGTCGCCGCACTCGAAGAGCGTCGGTCGCACGAAGTAGCCGACCGAGTCGTCGGCGGTGCCACCGGCCAGCACCCGGCAGCTGTCGTCACTGGCGATCAACTCGAGCGCGGCGGTGTGCCGGGCGAACGCCTTGTCGTCGATCACCGCACCGCCGAAGTTGCCGAAGTCGGACACGTCACCGTAGGTCAGCGAGTCGGCGGTGGCGGCCAGCCGGTCCCGCAGCCCACCCTCCCAGATCGAGCGCGGCACGTACGCCCGCGACGCCGCCGAGCACTTCTGGCCCTGGTACTCGTACGCGCCACGGATCAGCGCGGTGTGCAGAGCGTCCACGTCGGCGCTGGTGTGCGCGACGACGAAGTCCTTGCCGCCGGTCTCGCCGACCAGGCGAGGGTAGCCCCGGTAACGGGAGATGTTGTCGCCAACGGTCCGCCACAACTGCTGGAAGACCTTCGTCGAACCGGTGAAGTGGATGCCGGCCAGATCCGGGTCGGCGAGCACGACGTCCGAGACCTCCTCGCCCCGGCCGGTGACCATGTTGATCACGCCGGGCGGCAGGCCGGCGGCCTCGAACAGCCGCATGGTGAAGTGCGCGGCGAACTGCTGGGTCGGGCCCGGCTTCCAGACCACAGTGTTGCCCAGCAGGGCCGGCGCCGACGGCAGGTTGCCGGCGATGGCGGTGAAGTTGAACGGGGTGACCGCGTAGACGAAGCCCTCCAGCGGGCGGTGGTCGAAGCGGTTCCAGACGCCGGGCGAGGACGCCGGCTGCTCCTCGAGCAGGCGACGTGCGAAGTGCACGTTGAACCGCAGGAAGTCGATGAACTCGCACGCCGCGTCGATCTCCGCCTGGATCGCGGTCTTCGACTGACCGAGCATGGTGGCGGCGTTGAGCGTGTCCCGCCAGGGACCGGCGAGCAGCTCGGCGGCGCGCAGGAAGATCGCGGCGCGCTCCTCGAAGGGCAGCGCCCGCCACATCGGCGCGGCGTCCTTGGCCGCCTTGGTCGCGGCCCGCGCGTCGTCGTGGGTGGCGTGCGCGGTCACCCCCAGCACGTGGGCGTGCTTGTGCGGCTGCACCACGTTGATCGGGTCACCGCCGGCCATCCGCTGCTCACCGCCGATGGTCATCGGCAGGTCGATGCGCTCGGCGGCGAGCTCGGTCAGCCGCCGCTGGAGCCGGTCCCGGTCGGGGCTGCCCGGCTCGTAGTTGCGAACCGGCTCGTTGCGCGGCTCGGGAACGGAGAACACGGCATCCATCAAGGCTCCTGGCGATCTCGACAGCAGTGGCGAAACCGGACCCGCGGGCACCGACCGGATGGTCGGACACCGGACGCCGCACGGGAGGCCGAGCAGCGGCGGGACCTCCCCTGATTCTCCCATGACGGGCCGCGCGACCCACCTCCGCCACCGCCCTGTGCCAAGGACCGCCCCACCCCTCCTCCCCTTACCGACCGGTCTCGATCCGTCCCGCTGTCCCGGGGCGGCAGGCAGCCCAGCGGGCCCGCGTACCCTGAATGGTCGGTGACCTGCCGCCTCGAAGGGGAGACGATGACCAAGCAGCCCGGCCGCGTCCCGGCCGCTGAGTCGGACGAGCCGGCAGTCGACGCGGCCAGCGCCGGCGGTCGGCCGCTGCCCGCCCCCGGCGCCGCAGTGCTCGCGCTGCTGGCGCTCGGCTGGCTGGCCGCCATGCTCTGGTCCACCCGGGAGGCCATCACCTCGGCGGCGGCCGGGGTCACCGCGATCAGCCTCTCCGCGTTCGCCCTGCCCGGCGTGATCTCGGCCGCGCTGGTGGCCGGCGCTGCCGTCGCGCTGGCCGGTGGCAACCTGCTGGCCCGCCGGTACGGCGACTGGGCCACCCTGCGTTTCGCCGGGGCGATCGGCGGCGGAATGCTGGTCGGGCTCGCTGCCGCGGTGGCCATCAACCTCACCTACTTCGACACGTCCACCACCAACGTGATCGCCGGCACCACGGCGGCCGCGGCGATCATCGGAGGCGCGCTGGCCGGCGCGCGGACCGCCCCGGCGATCGGTGCCGTGGTCACCGCCGCGCTGGGCACACTGATCTTCGTGGTCGCGTTCAGCCGCGCCCGGGACCCACTGTTCGACCTCTTCGGCTCCGGCGACAGCCAGGAATCGTTGATCAACGCGGCCAAGTGGGTGTCCCGTACCGAATCGCTCGTCGCCGGGCTGCTCGCCGGGCTACTGGCCTTCGGCTACCTGACCTGGGCACGGCGTCGAGCCGTCCGCCGCGATCCCGACGCCCCGGCGCTGCGCTGGCCGGCGTACCTGCTCGCCGGCGCCGGGCCGGGGCTCCTCCTGCTGCTCGCCGAAGTGATCATCAGGGTTGGCGGGCGGTCGCTGCTCGACCTTGCCAGCGCGCTCAGTGAGGCGGACGCGGTGGCGCAGACCTCGCTGGGCACCTCGCGGGTGGACAACGGCATCTGGGTGCTCTTCGTGGGGGCGCTGACCGCGCTCATCGCGTTCGGCCGCACGCTCAGCCCGGCCCACAGCGACGACGACGAACCGGCCCACGTCCCGAACCCCGTCGCGGACCAGGTCGACCCGGCGGACGACAAGCCGGGCTACGCCAAGGCGTTCGACGCGGACCCGGCCGAGACGTTCGACGACGACACAGCCGAGACGACCGACGCGGACCCGGCGAAGGCCGACCCGGCTCGCTGACGCCTGACCGAGGCCGGCGTGCGGCCCAGGTGGGCGTGCCCGGCGTCCGGTGTCCGGCTGCTGCTGGGGCGGCGTCCCGGCTCAGTCGGTCGCGCCTAGCAGCTGGTCCAGCTCCGTCACGTCGTACCACTCCAGCTCGTGGTCCTCGGCGCCGTCGACAGTGAACTGGGCGTCCGGGTCACCAGCCGCCGCCTCGGCCACCACGTCGGCCGCCGCGCCGACCTGCTCGGCCGCGTCCGTGCCGTCCACGTGGATGGCCGCGACGGCGCCCACCGGCACGGCGTCGGTCAACGTCACAGTGCTGGAGCCCAACTCACCGTCGCCACGCCCGATCGCTGCCGACGGCAGGTCGACCGAGATGACGACGCGGCGGCGGGGAGCGGTCGGGTCGGCCCGGAGCAGGTGCAGGGCGTCCTGGGCAGCCCGGGTGAAGGCGACGTACTCCAACTCCTCCTCGTCACCCTCGGCGTACCACTCGCGCAGCGCCGGAGTCACGGCGTGCGCCTCATCGGCGGCCAGCCCCTCCGCACGCAGCCGGGCCAGCATCGGTACGGTCGCCGGCACGTACACCCGGACAAGCTCGTCGGTCACCGGTCGTCTCCCCGCGTCGTCCTCCACCGGCGGCCGCCGGCACGGGCGCAGATCATGCCGCACGCCGTGACCGTCATACACCCCGCCTCCGGCCGGAGGAAGTTCCCGGCCGGTGTGTCCCGCGTGGTCGGTCCGCCACCAACCACGTGCGGTGCTGGGCGGCGAGGGCTGTCGGTGGCAAACTGAGCCAAACGACATCAACCCCGGGAGTTTCTGTGGAGCCGAGGTTCCTGCTGCTCTCCGACGTGGCCGCCGAACTCAACGTGTCGGACTCGCAGGTCTACCACATGGTGCGCAGCGGCGAACTGCCGGCGATCAAGATCGGCGGGCGCGGCCAGTGGCGCGTCGAGCGCGCTCGACTGGAGGAGTACATAGCGCGCAAATATGACGAAACGGCAGACTGGGTGCAGAGCAACCCGCTGGTCGACCGCGATCCCGAGTAGCAGACGGGCGGAAGCCGCCACGAAGCCATTGACCGAGACTGTTCTGTCGCCCAGAATCGAGACTGTCGGAGGCAAACGAAGGCAAACGCAAGATCAAGGGGGCCATGATGAGCGGAGCGCGACCCGGTCCCTCTCGACCACCCGTTCGGCTGCGCCCCGTCCCGCCCTTCGACCCGCCGTACGCCGACGAGACCGACGGGTCGTACTGGCCGGCGCCGACCGACGGCCAACTCGCCCTCGACCTGTTCGCCTCCACCCGTCCCAGCCCGGTCCGGCCGCCGGAGCGGCGAGCAGCTCTGCGCCCGGTGCCCAGCAGGTCCGCCGCCACCCACCCGGTTGCGTCGTTGCCGCCGTCGACCGCACCGGAAACCACCCGAGCCGCGCACCGCTTCGTCGGCACCTGCCTGGAGGTGGTCAACGGCTACCGCTCGCCGGCCCAGGTGCGGGCGCTGCTCGACCCGGCCCGCGCGGGCGACCTGCTGACCGAACTCGCCCGCGCGTCCGGCCGGGCCGGGACGTCCCGCCGCCGTAGCGGCCGACCACTGGTCCGGCTGCTACGCCTGCGGGTCTGTGAGCCCCGCGGCGCCGCGGTGGAGGCGGCAGCCGTCCTCACCGGCGCGGGCGGCCGAAGCTGGGCGATGGCTTTGCGCCTCGAACATCGCCGGGGCCGCTGGCTCTGCGTTGCCCTGCACGTGCTCTGACCCCACCTGCCCCGGTCGCCGGCGAGGCTCACACGACAACGACGGGCCCCGGCCTGGTCGGCCGGGACCCGTCGGTCAGACGCTGTCGGTGCAGCTGCTGTTTGTCAGTTGCCGCCGTTGGGGGCGCCGTGGCAGCGCTTGTACTTGCGGCCCGAGCCACACGGGCACGGCGCGTTGCGGGACGGACCGTTGCTCGCCTCCGCCTGGTTCGGTGCCGGCCGACGGGCGGCGGCCGACGGAACTGCCGGGCCACGCAGCCCGGATGCCGGCCGCTGCGGCGCGGACGGCGCGCTCCGCCCCGGTGCCGCCGGAGCACCCGGAGCCGGTCGGCCCACACCGAGCGCCGGAGCCTGCTGCTCGGCCTGCTCCACGGCGACCGCACCCGGGCTGGCCTCACCGTCGATGGTGGGGGCGGAGTATTGCAGGCCCTGCCGCCGCGGCGCCTGGTTGAGGCCCTTGGCCCGGATCTCCACCGGCTTGTCGAGCAGGGTGACCTCGTCGGCCCCCTCCGCCGGCTCCGGTTCGGTCACCTGGACGTCGACGTTGTAGAGGAAACCGACGGTCTCCTCCTTGATGCCGTCCATCATGGTGGCGAACATGTCGAAGCCCTCGCGCTGGTATTCCACCACCGGGTCACGCTGGGCGTACGCCCGCAGGTTGATGCCCTCCTGGAGGTAGTCCATCTCGTAGAGGTGCTCGCGCCACTTACGGTCGATGACCTGGAGCAGCACCATCCGCTCGAGCTGGCGCACCCCCTCGGTGCCGAGCTGCTCCTCACGCCTGTCGTACGCGGCGTTGGCGTCCTCCTTGAGGCGGGCGACCAGGAAGTCGGCGTCCATGCCGGCCCGGGAGCCACCGGCCTCCTCTTCCAACTCCTCGATCGTCACGCCGACCGGGTAGAGCTGCTTGAGGCTGGACCAGAGCTGCTCAAGGTCCCAGTCTTCGCCGTAGCCGTCGGAGGTGGCGCCCCGCACGTACGCCTCGACGGTGTCGTCGATCATGTTGCGGACCTGGTCGGAGAGGTCTTCACCGTTGAGCACCCGGAGCCGCTCGGCGTAGACGACCTGGCGCTGCTTGTTGAGCACCTCGTCGTACTTGAGCACGTTCTTGCGGATCTCGGCGTTCTGGCCCTCGATCTGGGCCTGGGCGCTCTTGATCTGCCGGGTGACCATCTTCGACTCGATGGGCACGTCCTCCGGGATGTTGAAGCGCTCCATCACCGCCTCGACCGCTCCGGCCCGGAAGCGCCGCATCAGCTCGTCCTGAAGGGACAGGTAGAAACGGGACTCGCCCGGGTCGCCCTGCCGGCCGGCGCGACCACGCAGCTGGTTGTCGATCCGCCGGGACTCGTGTCGCTCGGTGCCGAGCACGTAGAGGCCGCCGGCCGCCGAGACCTCTTCCGCCTCGGCGTCGCAGGCCTGCTTCCAGGTGGGAAGGACCTCCTCCATCGCCTTGGCGTACTCTTCCTCGTTCTCCAGCGGGTCGAGGCCGCGCTGGCGCAGCTCGTTCGCGGCGAGGAACTCGGGGTTGCCGCCGAGCAGGATGTCGGTGCCGCGGCCGGCCATGTTGGTCGCCACGGTGACCGCGCCCTTACGCCCGGCCTGGGCGACGATCTCGGCCTCCCGGGCGTGGAACTTGGCGTTCAACACGTTGTGCGGGATGCCGCGGCGGCGCAGCAATTGGGAGAGGATCTCGGAGTTTTCCACCGAGACGGTGCCCACCAGCACCGGCTGACCCATCTGGTGCCGCTCGGCGATGTCCTCGATGACGGCGTTGAACTTGGCCTTCTCCGTCTTGTAGATGACGTCCGGCCGGTCCTCGCGAACCATCGGGCGGTGGGTCGGGATGGTCACGACGCCGACCTTGTAGACCTTGTTGAACTCGCTCGCCTCGGTCTGCGCCGTACCGGTCATCCCGGACAGCTTCTCGTAGAGGCGGAAGTAGTTCTGGAGGGTGATGGTGGCCAGGGTCTGGTTCTCCTGCTTGATCTCCACCCCCTCCTTGGCCTCGATCGCCTGGTGCATGCCCTCGTTGTAGCGACGGCCGTGCAGGATGCGACCGGTGAACTCGTCGACGATCAGGACCTCACCGTCGCTGACGATGTAGTCCTTGTCGCGCTTGTAGAGCTCCTTGGCCTTGATGGCGTTGTTGAGGTAGCCGACCAGCGGGGTGTTCACCGACTCGTACAGGTTGTCGATGCCGAGCCGGTCCTCGACCTTGGCGACACCCCGCTCGGTCACCGCGATGGTGCGCTTGGAGTGGTCGACCTCGTAGTCGCCCTCGCCGTCGGTGCCGGGCTGGAGCCGGGCCACCACGCCGGCGAACTCGCCGTACCAGCGGGCGGAGTGCTCGGCCGGGCCGGAGATGATCAGCGGGGTGCGGGCCTCGTCGATCAGGATGGAGTCGACCTCGTCGACCACCGCGAAGTTGTGCCCGCGCTGCACCAACTCTTCCTTCGACCAGGCCATGTTGTCGCGCAGGTAGTCGAAGCCGAACTCGTTGTTGGTGCCGTAGGTGATGTCGCACTCGTAGGCGGCCTTGTGCTCACTGGCCGGCCGGTTGGGCAGCACCACGCCGACGGTCAGCCCGAGGAACTCGTGCACCCGGCCCATCCACGCCGCGTCACGCTGGGCGAGGTAGTCGTTGACCGTGATCACGTGGACGCCCTTGCCGGAGAGCGCGTTGAGGTAGACGGCCATGACCGAGGTCAGCGTCTTGCCCTCACCGGTCTTCATCTCGGCGATGTTGCCGAAGTGCAGCGCCGCGCCACCCATCACCTGGACGTCGTACGGGCGCTGGCCGAGCACCCTGGCGGCCGCCTCGCGGGCCACCGCGAACGCCTCCGGCAGCAGGTCGTCGAGGGTCTCACCCTCGTCGAGCCGCTCCCGGAACTGTTCGGTCATGCCGGCCAGTTCCTCGTCGGTGAGGTTGACGTAGTCGTCCTCGATCGAGCTGACGGCGGCGGCGATGGCCTTGAGCCGTCGCACCATGCGGCCCTCGCCCGCGTTAAGGACCTTTTCCAGAATCGACACGGATCAACGCTCCCCTAGACAGTCTCGAACCATCGTAGGCGCTCCATCGGCCCGATGGTCACTGGTGGCGGTGCTCGACCCCGCCGAACCCGACATAACTCGCGTCCTGCGCACGCTCCAAACGTTATCCGGTTACGCCGTCGGCGAACGCTACGGCAGGATGCACGAGTGGAGCCCGTGGAGATCATCGAGGACGGCCTGCTGCTGCGGCCCTGGCGGGAGACGGACGCCGAGGCCGTGCACCGAGCCTGCCAGGACCCGGACATCCAGCGTTGGACCAACGTACCGCGCCCGTACCGGCCGGAACACGCCAGCGGATTTGTCACCGAGATGAGCCGGAAGGCCTGGGCCGAGGGCACCGGGGCACCGTTCGCGGTCTGCGACCCGGACACCGGGGAGCTGCTGGGTTCCAGCGGGCTGATCTCGATCGACAAGGACGGCACCGGTGAGATCGGCTACTGGACGGCGCCCTGGGCGCGTGGTCGGGGCGTGACGGTCCGGGCCACCCGGGCGGTGGCCCGCTGGTCGTTCGACAGCCTCGGGCTTCGCCGGCTCGTCTGGCAGGCCGAGGTGGGCAACCACGCCTCCCGGCTGGTGGCCCTCCGGGCCGGTTTCCGGATCGACGGCAGGTTGCGGCTGGCCAACCCGGCGCTGCCCGGCAGCGCGGACGGCTGGATCGGCTCGCTGCTGCCCGGCGAGGTGCCTGCCGCCGGGTCGACCGGTCCGGCCGGACCGGGCACCCTCGCCGCCCTGCGGGCCGCCGTCTTCGGCCGCCCGCAGCCCGTTCTGTTCGCCGAGACCGGGGCCGGCGAGCTGCGGCTGCGGCCCATGGAGGAGAAGGACCTGGACGCCGTGGTGCAGACCTGTCGGGACCCGGAGAGCATCCGCTGGACGACAGTGCCGGACCCGTACGAGCGCGCCGACGCGCAGGGCTACCAGGCTTACGGCCGGGACGCCTGGGCTCGGGGGGACGCCGCCTGCTTCGTGATCGCCGACTCCGACGACAGGTACGCGGGCACGCTCGACCTGCGGCTCTCCCCCGCCGACCCGCTGGTGGCCGACGCCGGCTTCATGACCGCGCCGGCGGCCCGGGGCCGGGGCTACCTGCCCGCCGCGCTGGTAGCGGTCAGCGCCTGGGGCTTCAGCACGTTGGGCCTGGCGCGGATCGAGTGGAAGGCGAATGTGGGCAACACCGCCTCCCGCCGGGCGGCGGAGAAGGCGGGCTTCCTGATCGAGGGAATCGCCCGGGGTGGCGTGCAGCACCGGGGCGAGCGGGTGGACGTGTGGGTCGGGGCGCTTCTCGCGAAGGATCTGGGATGAATCCGCGGCCGGTCGTCGAGGCGCACGGGGTGCGGCTGCGCCCGTTTCGCGCGGAGGACAGCGCCGACGTGGTGGACGGCTGCGCGGACCCGCTGACTCAACGCTTCGTGTCGAACCTGCCGACGCCGTACACCGAGACCGACGCCCGCTGGTGGATCGACGTCGGCGCCCCGGCGGCCTGGACCGGCGGCGGCACGGCGTACGCCGTCGCGGACCCCGCGACCGATCGGCTGCTCGGCGCGGTGGGGCTGAACAACCCGGTGCCCGCTCGGGGTCAGCTGGAGATCGGTTACTGGATGCGACCGGCGGCGCGCGGTCGCGGGCTGGCCACCGCGGCGACCCGCGCACTGAGCGAGCACGCGTTCGCCGCCGGGGCGGCCCGCCTGGAGCTGCTCACCGAACCGGAGAACGGTCCGAGCCAGCGGGTCGCGCTGGCCGCCGGCTTCCGCTACGAGGGTCTGCGCCGGTCGGCCGGTGCGTCCCGGGACGCGGGCCGGCACGACCTGCTGGCCTGGGTACGCGTCGCCGGTGATCCGCCCGGCCCTGCCGCCCGGCTGCTGCCCGACCTGCCCGGCGGGGTGCTCACCGACGAGGTGGTGGCGCTGCGCCCACTCGGTCCGGACGACGCGGCGCTGATGTACCGGCTGCACAGCCGACCCGAGGTGGTGGCGAACCAGGCGCCGCCGGTGCCGCCGACCCGCGAGGCGATGGAGCGGCGTTGTCGTCAAGCGCAGAGCGGCTGGCTGACCGGCGAGATCGCCAGGTTGCTGATCACGGACGTGGCCAGCGGCCAACCCGTGGGCAGTTGCGGCTTGTCGTACACCGACGTGGCCGCCGGCGAGGCGTCGGTGGGCTACGCGTTGCTGCCGGAGTGGCGCGGCCGGGGGTACGCGACGCGAGCGGTCCGGTTGCTCGCGGGCTGGGCGTTCGGCTCGGCCGGTGTCGCCCGGCTGTCGGCCGGCACGGTGCCGGACAACACCGCCTCGCACCGGGTGCTGGAGCGGGTCGGTTTTCGGCGCGAGGCCCTTCAGCGCGGCCGGCTGCCCGGGCTGGCCGGCACCCGCCTGGACGACCTGACCTTCGCGCTGCTCCCCGCCGACGTCCGCTGACGGACCATGGAGTTGTGGTGGGCGTTTCCCCACCACAACTCCGTGGTCGACGCGGATCGGCTACCGGTCAGGTGGCGAGGGAAATGATGCCGTAGTCGTACGCGTGGCGCCGGTAGACGACGCTGGGGCGGCCGGACTCCTTGTCCTGGAACAGGTAGAAGTCGTGGCCGACCAGCTCCATCTCGAACAACGCGTCGTCGATGGTCATCGGCTCGGCCGGGTGCACCTTCTCCCGGGCGATGTGCCACGGCTGGTCGTCCTGCTCCTCTTCGACCCGCTCCGCGACCGCGGTGCCGGCGCGGGCGCCATCGCTCGGCGCGCTCAGCGCGCTGGGCACCAGGTCCGCAACCGGCAGGCCCGCTGTGGCCTCGGCGACGGAGATCGGCGCGTGCCGGCCCCGGTGTACGCGGCGGCGGTCGGCCGCGCGGCGCAGCCGGGTGTCGAGCTTCGCGATGGCCGCGTCGAGCGCGCTGTAGAAGTCGTTCGTGCAGGCTTCGGCCCGAATCACCGGGCCCCGGGAAACGCAGGTGATCTCCACCCGCTGGCAGTGGTCGGCCTGGCGCGGATTGCGCTCGTGAAACAGCTCGACATCAACGCGAATGAGTTTGTGGTCGTAGCGTTCGATCTTCGCGAGTTTCTCGGCTACGTGTACCCGGTAATGGTCCGGCACTTCGACGTTTCGGCCCTTGACCACGATGTCCACGTGACCTCCCTTGTTCGGACGGTCTTCGATCCGGTTGCCCGGCCGCGCGCCGTGGGGAGACCCGCTGGCGTCGACCGGTTGGTACGGCTACGCCTCCTCTCACCGCCGAGGGTGGTGGGAACGACCTCCTACCCCCGACAGCGAAACGCTAACTCCTGTTTGCCCGGCAGTCACCCCATGTTGCCGAGACGGCCCAGGATTTTTCGCAGCTCATACACCAACGGGTGAAACGGAAACACTGTCGGTTACGACTGGTGTCTTTTCTCGGTCGCCGCGAGCACCACCGCGACACTCGGTGCCCATCCTGTCGCGGTCAGCACCCGGCTCGCGGCGGCCAGGGTCACGCCGGTGGTGACGATGTCGTCGAGCAGCACCACGACCGGCGCCGCGCCCCCGGCACGCCCCCGGACCGGCCCGGTCGAGCGGGGCTGGAATGCCGCCTCGGCCGCCGCCGCACGCTCGGCGCTGTCCAGGGTGACCGAGTCGGGCCGGGGCGACGCCCGCAACGGACGGTGCACCCGCACCACCCAGCCGCTCCGGTTGAGCCGGGCCGCGCAGTGCCGGGCCAGCCGGTCGAGGTGGTCGCCGTAGCGGGACCGGGCCGCCGCCGCGGTGTCCGGGACCGGAACCAACGCCAGCGGACGGGCCCCACCGACGGCCGCCGCGACGACCTCGGCGAGCAGCGCGCCGAGCGGGCGAGCAAGCCCGTGCCGGCCGTGTTCCTTGTACGCCAGCAGGGCCTCGCGCAGCGGACCTGCGTACGGGCCGAGGGCGACGCAGGACGGCAGGCCCGGCGGGGCGGGGGTGGGGCGGACCGCCAGTGGCCGTAGTGCACCCAGCGCCACGACGCAGGCGGGGCAGACCCCGTGCCGCAGGCCGGGTCGGCGCTCCCGACAACCGGCGCAGTCGGCGGGCAGCACCAGGTCGGCGAGGTCCGCCCAGAGCCCGCTCACCGTGTCAGTAGAGGAAGAACGGCGCCGACGGGTTGCTCGGCCGGACACCGGTCGGCACCGGGGCGATGTCGCGTACCCGGCCGGGCTCGATCCGTTCGAACGGGCTGCTGCGGTAGGCCACCCCGTTCGCCTCGTACATGTACGCCCCGCTGGGCGCCCGCACACCGCGGTTGGTCGGGTACGCGGTCAGGTGGGTGACCTTGGCGCCGAGGTCGGTCCGCAGCGGCGTCTCCAGGGCGCCGTCGACACTGATCTCGTAGATCGCCGGCTGGCCGACCGACCCCGCCACCACCAGCTGGTCCTCCCTGCCCCAGTCGACAGCCGTCGGGTTGGTCAGCGAGGTGACCAGCTCTCGGGGCGGGCCGATGGAGGCCCCACCGCCGTCGAGGTTGACCGCGGCGACGTAGAGACGGCCGCCGGCGATCAGCGCCACCCGCTGGCCGTCCAGCGCGGCGGCCACCGCGGTGACCGCGGCGGAGGGCAGGTTGAGCGGCACCGGATACATCCGGGCCGCCTCGTCGAACCGGTAGAGCTGCCCGTCGGCCACCACCAGGCCGCGGCTGGGGCGGTTGTCGACAGTACGCAGCCAGACCGGTCGGCCGATCGAGGAGTATTCGGTGTCGCTGCGGCTGATCACGGAGACCGGGTCGGCGCCCGTGCCCACGGCGAGTCGGTACCGGTTCTTGCTGCTGCCGGTGACCATCATGGCGGCGAGGATCCGGCGGTCCTTGGCCAGCCCGAGGCTGGCGGAAACGACGTTACGGTTGGCCTCGGGTGTCAACGGCACCGTGCCGCTGGGCTCGCCTTCGAAGTCGAGTGGGTGGATCGCGCCGTCGTACACGCCGAACCGCTGCGGGCTGGCGGCGTACGGATACAGCACCTGGGAGTCTCGGCGCTCGCCCAGGTCCACCACGGGCTGCGCGTTGTTGCGGATCTTCAGCTCCAGCTGACCGGTGAGGTCGCCCAACGACCAGGCGATCTGCGTGATCAACTGATCGATCCCGCTCTGGTCGTCACCGGACATGTCCAGGTTGACCTCCCACCGACCGTTGCCGCCGGTGGCGTTGTTGATCAGCTCGGTGCGGTCCGGCAGCCCGACGACTCCCGGCCGCAACCAGTCGGAGGGGCCGCCGACCAGCCACTTCACCACCTCGTTGACCTGCCGCTCGACCGGCACCGCCTGCGGCCGGTAGCGCTGGTCGGGCACCAGGCGGCTGCGGTCCGAACTCCAGAAGTAGATCGTCTCGTCCTGGTAAAACTCCCGAAGGGCGGTGTCGCTGAGCAGCAGCACGTTGGGCGGGTTGATGATGTAGAGGCCGGCCCGGTCATCGTTGACGCCGCCGTTGAAGGACGCGCTACGCAGGCCGAACTCGTACTCCGTCTCGGTCGCCACGGGTGGAGCCAGGGTGCCGTCGGTCCGCAGCACCCCGATCTGCTGCACGGCGATCTTCACGGTCGTGGTCGAGTCGCTGTTGAGGGTGTAGACCGCCTCGCGCAGCCGGACCACGTTCAGCGCGACCTCGCTGCCCTTCTTGTCCTGTAGACGGGTCTTGTCCTCCGGGGCGATGAACGCCTTGACCCGCTCGTACGCCCGATCCGGCTCGCCGGCGGCGGCGGACAGGAAGTTGCGGACGAACGTCTCGTTGACGCTGCCGCTGGCCGTCCGCGTCGGTGGCTCGCTGCCCCGACTGATCACACCGGCCTCGGTCGCGGCGCCGCCCTTGCCGTCCACCCGCACGTCGGATGCCGCCGGGATGCCACAGCCGGCGCCCAGCAGCACCATCACGCCGAGGGTCCCGAGCAGAGTCGGCCGTCTCACGAGCGCACCTCCGTCCGCTGCCCGTCTCCGGCCGGAGCCGGGCCGATCGCCAGTGCCCCGCCGGTGCCGGGGCCGATGGCCAGTGGTCCACCGTCGCGGGGGCCGCCGAACGGCAGGGCGGCGTCGGCCGGCACCAGCCGCAGCGGTGAGGTGGTCAGCCGATCGCCCGCACGGGCCGGCAGGGTGAGCCGGAACTGCGCGCCCTGCCCGGGAGCACCCCACGCTTCCAGCCAGCCGCCGTGCAGCCGTGCGTCCTCCAGGCTGATCGACAGGCCCAGCCCGGTGCCCCCGGTCTGCCGGGCCCGGGACGGGTCCGCCCGCCAGAACCGGTTGAACACCAGCTTCTCCTCGCCCACCTTCAGCCCCACACCGTGGTCGCGGACGGTGATCGCCACGGCGGTCTCGTCGATGCCGAGGGTGATCAGCACCGGGCGGGCCTCACCGTGCTCGACGGCGTTGCCGACCAGGTTGCGCAACACCCGCTCGACCCGGCGCGGGTCGACCTCGGCGATGACCGGCGTGCCCGGCAGGTCGAGTTCGATCGGTACGCCCACCCGCTCGGCCAGGCCAGCCAGCCGGTCGACCACCCGGTGCACCACCGGCACCAGGTCGGTCGGCTCGGAATCCAGCATGGCGAAGCCCGCGTCGAACCGACTGATCTCCAGCAGGTCGGTGAGCAGTTCCTCGAATCGGTCCAACTCGGCCTGGAGCAGCTCGGCGCTGCGGGCGACCGCCGGGTCGAACTCGTCGCGCTCGGCGAAGATCAGGTCGGCGGCCATCCGGACAGTGGTCAGCGGGGTACGCAGCTCGTGGGAGACGTCCGAGGTGAAGCGGCGCTGCAACCGGGACATCTCCTCCAGGCGCAGGATCTGCCGTTGCAGGTTGGTGGCCATCTGGTTGAACGACGCGGCGAGCAGGGCCAGGTCGTCCTCGCCGTTGACCACCATCCGCTGGTCGAGCAGGCCCGCGGAGAGCCGCTGGGCGGTTCGTGCGGCGACCCGGACCGGGTTTACCACCAGCCGGGTGACCAGCGCCGCGAGCAACCCGAGCAGGATCACCAGGGCGACGCCGGTGGCCACCACTGTCGCGCGGGCGTCGGCGGCGGTGACGTCCTGCCGGCCCAACGGGACCAGATAGTAGAGCTCGATCTGGCCGAAGCGGGTGGGCACCGGCGAGCCGTAGACCAGGTATTTGGTGGTCTCGCCGGTGAGTCGCCCGGTGCGGATCTGACTGGCCACCTTGCCGTCGGCGATCGCGGCCCGCAGCTCGGGGCTGATCAGCGACTGCACGTTCGCCGACGGGGAGGTGCGCGTCTGGATGTCGTTGGGATAGTCGTCGGCGGTGATCGCCACCACCACCCCGCTGGTCTGCTGAGGGTCGCCGCCGGCCAGGTAGTTGACAGTGCCGTCGATGGTCTCCTGGAGCTGCGCTTCCTGCGGCTGCCCGTAGAAGGAGACCTGCTTGGCCGCGTAGCTGGCGCCGCTGGTCACCCGCTGCCGGACGTCGCTGCGAGCGCTGTCGAGCAGGATGGTGGTGATCTTGTCAGCGATCAGGAACGCGAACCCGCCGACCAGCAGGCTGGACGCGACCAGCGTGATGGTCACGACCCGGACCTGGAGCGACCGGCGCCAGGTCTGGTGTGCCCGACCAACCGCACGAGCGACCCGACCGCTCACCGCACGCCAGAGCTCCCCGCCGGCGCTGGGCCGGCGGGCAGCCGTACTCGGGGAGGGTGGGGGCGGCGAGGTCGACACAGTGCGACCAGGCTATCCGGTCCCTGCCTTGTAGCCCACGCCCCGCACGGTGAGGATGATTTCCGGTCGCTCCGGGTCCGGCTCGATCTTGGCCCGCAACCGCTGGACGTGCACGTTGACCAGACGGGTGTCGGCCGCGTGCCGGTAGCCCCAGACCTGTTCGAGCAGCACCTCGCGGGTGAAGACCTGACGTGGCTTGCGGGCGAGCGCGACCAGCAGGTCGAACTCCAGCGGCGTCAGCTTCACCTCCTCGTCGTTGCGGCTCACCGTGTGCGCGGGCACGTCGATGGTGATCTGGTTGTCCGGCGGCCCGATGGTGAGCATCTCCGGGGCCACGTCCTCGCCTCGGCGCAGTCGGGCCCGCATCCGGGCCACCAGTTCCTTGGGCTTGAACGGCTTGACCACGTAGTCGTCGGCGCCGGACTCCAGGCCGAGCACGACGTCCACGGTGTCGCTCTTCGCGGTCAGCATGACGATGGGCACGCCGGACTCCGCCCGGATCGACCGGGCCACGTCGATACCACTCATACCGGGAAGCATCAGGTCAAGCAGCACGATATCGGGACGGCTGTCGCGAAAGGCGGCCAACGCCCGCTCGCCGTCCGCCACAAACGAGGGCAGGAAACCCTCACTGCGCAGCACGATGCCGAGCATCTCGGCGAGCGCGGGGTCATCGTCGACCACCAGTACGCGGGCTCTCATGGGATTAATATTGCATCCTCATTCAGTTCGGTGGGACCGGCGTCCGCCGGTAACGCTTCGCGCCGCCGTCAAACCGGTGATCGCGGTCCGCGGCGGCGGCGCCACGGCTGCGGTGCCTGGCGCGCGAACGGGCCGTCGCCAGGCTGCCACCATGATCCCCCTTCGACGCCGCCGGGCGCCACCACAGGCTGGGCCGATCCGGCTGTCGCTATCCGGACGACGGTCAGCCGAACAGCCGAGCCCTCAGTGGCCCCGCCGTCTTCTACCCCGGGCGGGCAGGCGAACACCCCACCGGGGAGGTTCACGACAAGCCTCCTGAGCCACTGCCGAGGACCGACGACCGCCCCGGCAGCCAGCCGGCTGTGGCAGGATCCCCGCCGTGAGGGGATTCCTGCCGTGGCTGACGGTGCTGGCCGTGGTGCTGCTGCTCAGCGCACTACGCCTGCGGGCGCTGGCCACCGTGGTGTCGGTCGGCTGGTTGGTCTGGTGCGTCTGGACGTGGTTCCGGCCCACCCGGCGCGGCCCCCGTTCGGGCTGACCCGGCGGCGGACAGACGCTGAGCCCGCCGAGCCGGCGGCGCAGACGACGAACCGGGCCGGCTGCGAACAGCCGACCCGGTCCGGAGATGTCGATCAGTAGCGGTAGTGATCCGGCTTGAACGGACCCTCCGTGGAGACGCCGAGGTAGGCGGCCTGCTCCTTGGTCAGCGTGCTCAGCTTGGCGCCGAGCGCGCCGAGGTGCAGCCGGGCCACCTTCTCGTCCAGGTGCTTGGGCAGCACGTAGACGCCGATCGGGTACTCCTCGGTCTTGGTGAAGAGCTCGATCTGGGCGATCGTCTGGTTGGCGAACGAGTTCGACATGACGAAGCTCGGGTGCCCGGTCGCGTTGCCCAGGTTCAGCAGGCGGCCCTCGGAGAGCACGATGATGGCGTGCCCGTCGGCGAAGCGCCACAGGTCGACCTGCGGCTTGATGTTGATCCGCTCGACGTCGGACCGCTTGGCCAGCCCGGCCATGTCGATCTCGTTGTCGAAGTGGCCGATGTTGCCGACGATGGCCTGGTGCTTCATCCGGGCCATGTGCTCGTTGGTGATGACGTCGAAGCAGCCGGTGGCGGTGATGAAGATGTCGGCCTGCTCGACAACGTCGTCCAGGGTGGCGACCTGGTAGCCGTCCATCGCGGCCTGCAACGCGCAGATCGGGTCCACCTCGGTCACCACGACCCGGGCGCCCTGGCCGCGCAGCGACTCGGCGCAGCCCTTGCCCACGTCGCCGTAGCCCATGACGACCGCCATCTTGCCGCCGATCAGCACGTCGGTGGCGCGGTTGATGCCGTCGATGAGCGAGTGCCGGCAGCCGTACTTGTTGTCGAACTTGCTCTTGGTCACCGAGTCGTTGACGTTGATGGCCGGGAAGAGCAGGGTGCCAGCCCGGTGCATCTCGTAGAGCCGGTGCACGCCGGTGGTGGTCTCCTCGGTCACGCCCTTGATGCCGGCGGAGATCCGGGTCCAGCGCTGGCCGTCCTCGCCGAGCGAGCGGTGCAGCAGCTCGAGGATGACCGCGTACTCCTCGGAGTCGGCGGACTCGACCGGCGGGACCGCCCCGGCCCGCTCGAACTCGGCGCCCTTGTGCACGAGCAGCGTGGCGTCGCCGCCGTCGTCGAGGATCATGTTGGGGCCCTGCCCGTCCGGCCAGGCGAGCACCTGCTCGGTGCACCACCAGTACTCCGGCAGGGTCTCGCCCTTCCAGGCGTACACCGGAACCCCGGCCGGAGCCTCGGGGGTGCCGTCCGGGCCGACGACGATCGCCGCGGCGGCGTGGTCCTGGGTGGAGAAGATGTTGCAGGACGCCCAGCGCACCTGCGCGCCGAGCGCGACCAACGTCTCGATCAGGACGGCGGTCTGGATGGTCATGTGCAGGGAGCCGGTGATCCGCGCGCCGGCGAGCGGCTGCGCCTCGGCGAACTCGCGACGGATCGCCATCAGGCCGGGCATCTCGTGCTCGGCGAGCTGGATCTCCTTACGCCCGAACTCGGCGAGCGACAGATCCGCCACCTTGAAGTCGCCGTCGGCGAGCGTGCTCGGCCGGGCCTCGGACGGCGTGCCGCTGGCGGACGCCGGGAGGGTGCTGGTCATGAAAGCTCCTGTCGAACGATGTCTGCGCCGACCCTCCACCTTACGCGCGTCGCCGACGGGCATCAGGCACGGTCCGCGGACAGCGCACGGGGCGGTCGGTGATGGACGGACCTTCCCGCCCACGTCCCGCCCGCCCCGTGCATCCCCCCGGTTTGGTTCCCCCGCACGTTCTCGGACCGTCGTCGCGATAACGCTGCGTACTCATAGAGTCACACTCAGGCAGGGCAACGTCAAGCTATTCCGGGAAAGTCGGACTTGTGTCTTTAGCCCGAGCCGAGGTCAGCGCAGCCC
Source organism: Micromonospora sp. H61 (assembly GCF_018070325.1). GTDB lineage: Bacteria > Actinomycetota > Actinomycetes > Mycobacteriales > Micromonosporaceae > Micromonospora > Micromonospora salmantinae. The sequence continues at coordinate 37,073 of NZ_JAGPXY010000030.1, read as the reverse complement.
GGACGTCGCCACATACGCCACACCGGCGCCGTCGATCCGCAGCGGCGCTTCCAACGCGGTACCGATCGCCGCCTCGCCCGAGACCAGCGTCAACGCGCCGGCACCGTCGTCCACGGTGATCGAACCGCCGGCGCAGAGCACCACCCGGGGGCCGGGCAACGCCAGCGTCACCGAGGGCACCGCCGCGTCGACCCGCACCCGGTGCAGCGCGAAATCGTCCACCGGCACAGGCCACCAGTCCACGCCCGGGCCGACCGGCTGCGCGGCCCGCACCGGATCGTCGAGCACCTCGAAGCGCAGCACCCGCAACAACTCGTCGACGTCCACCCGCTTCGGGGTCAGGCCGCCGCGTAGCACGTTGTCGCTGGCCGCCATGATCTCCACGCCGCAGCCACTCAGGTAGGCGTGCAGGTTGCCGGCGGGCATCCAGATCGCCTCCCCCGCCTCCAGCCGCAGGTGGTGCAACAGCAGCGCGACCAGCGCACCCGGATCCCCCGGGTACGCCTCGGCCAACCGGCGGGTCAGCTCCGCGTCCGGGCCGTCGGTCGGCGCTGCCACCACCGCTGCCAGCAGGTCGTGACGCCTGGCGACCGGCCAGGCGAGCAGTGTCCGCACCGCCGTCCGCAACCCCGCCGGGCCGGCCCGCAACGCCGCGACCACCGGCGCCAACGCCGGTACGCCGAACGCGGCGAGCGCCTCGGCCGACTCCACCGGATCCCGGAAACCGCACAGCGCCTCGAACGGGGTGAGCGCGACAAGCAACTCCGGCTTGTGGTGCGGGTCGGAGTAGTTGCGCTGCCCCTCGGAGCGCCCCGCCTCCGCCGCGTAGCCGGCCTGCGCCTGCTCGGCGTCCGGGTGGGCCTGCAGGCTCAGCGGAGCGTCGGCCGCGAGCACCTTGAGCAGGAACGGCAGCCGGCTGCCGAACCGTTCGGACACCCGCTGGCCGAGCCACTGCCCTGGTTCGTCCCGCACCAGGTCACAAAGGCTCACCCGCAGGCCGGCGCGATCCACGTGGGCCGGAGCGCCCGGGTGGGCCCCCAACCACAGCTCCGCCTCCGGACCCGCGCTCGGCACCGATCGCCCCTGAAGGAGGGCGATTGCCGAGCGCGAGCCCCAGGCGTAGTCCCGGATCGGCCCGTACAGTGGCTCCACGCGTCAGCCCCCGGGCCGCCCGGCCGCCTCGCCCGACGTGTCCTGCGGCTGCGGCACTGCGGTGTCGGCCGCGGCACCGGTGCCGGCCTCGGCGGCAGCCGCGCTGTACACGTCCGGCTCCAGATAGATCACCCGGGCGATCGGTACCGCGGCGCGGATCCGCGCCTCGACGGCGTTGATGCCGCGCGCCAGGTCGCGGGCGCTCTCCCACTCCGGAACGGCGATCTTCGCGGCCACCATCAGCTCTTCCGGGCCCAGGTAGAGCGTCTTCATGTGGATGATCCGCTCCACCTCGGGGCCATCGGTGACGGCACGCTCGATGGCGGCCACGTCGGACGCCTCGGCGCCCTCACCGAGCAGCAGGCTCTTCGTCTCGATGGCCAGCACCACGGCGATGACGACCAGCAGGATGCCGATCATCGCGGTGCCGGCGGCGTCCCACTCGCCGTTGCCGGTGATCAGCGTCATGGTGACACCGAACAGCGCGAACACCAGACCGACCAGCGCGCCGAGGTCCTCCAGGAGCACCACCGGCAGCTCCGGTGCCTTGGCCCGCCGGATGAAATGCACCCAGGACTGGTTGCCCCGGACGTGGTTGGACTCCTTGATGGCGGTCCGGAAGGAGAACGACTCCATGATGATCGCCGACACCAGCACGACCACCGGCAGCCAGTGCCAGGACTCGATGCCACCCTTGTGATGCCACTTGTGGTACGCCTCGTAGAGCGCGAACAGGCCACCGATGCTGAACAGCACGATGGACACGATGAACGCGTAGATGTAGCGCTCCCGGCCGTACCCGAACGGGTGTTCCGGGGTGGCCGCGCGCTTCGCCCGCTTGCCACCGAGCAGCAGGAGGCCCTGGTTGCCGGAGTCGGCGACCGAGTGGACCGCCTCGGCCAGCATCGACGACGACCCGGAGAGCAGGAACGCGATGAACTTGGTGACGGCGATGCCAATGTTGGCCAGCAGGGCGGCGACAATCGCCTTCGTCCCACCGTTGGCGCTCATGCCACCGCTCCGCTTCGCCGCACGAAGCCGCCCGGTCCGCGCATGACGCGCCGCCCCCTACGTTCGTTCACTGGTTCGACAGCTCCTTCATCTCGGTGATGGCCGGTACGGCCATCGGGTCCAGCCCGTGCGCCAGAGCAAGGTAGATCGAGGCGAAATCCGGAACGGCGATCAGCGACGCCAGCCGCTCCAGGGCGGAGCCGCCCTCGGCGGTCACCACGTCGCACCGCACGCCACGGCGCTCCGCGAGGGTCTGCACCGCGTCCGCACGGCGCTCCTCGACGGCGAGCGGCTCGTCGGTGTCGTCCTCGGCGTTGAGCCCGCCGTCGCGCAGCAGCACCAGCCGCAGCCGGGTGCCCTCGCCGTCGTCGTCGTCGGCCGGGTCGGCGAAGATGTCCCGCTCCCCCTCGGCCAGGCCGCCGAAGACGCCGTCGAGCAGCCCGACCCGACCCCGCCCGGCCTCACCCAGCGCTCCGGTGACCACCGGGTAGCGGGCGTTCGCCGACAGGGTGTCGCCGAACCGGCGGGCCGCCACAGTGGCCAGCGGGGACGAACCCCAGACGATCGGGATCGAGCCGGCCAGGCCCAGCGCCAGTGACTTCGCCGGGTTGACGAAGGACTCGGCGGCCGACCGGCAGCGGTCGGCGTCCGCGTCGAGCCGGGCCGCGGTCTCGGCCAGGTCCGCCTCGTTGACCTTCACGAGCCCGAGGGAACGGGCGGCGAGCAGGACCGGCACGGTGAGCGCCCAGAGGCTGGCCCGAGCCGGGGCACGCCGGGGCACCGGGATGAACGGCGCCCGGGCCTGCTCGGCGATCGACTGCAGCTGCGAGTCCGGGGCACCCACGGCGACGAGTCGGGCCCCACGGCGGTGGGCCGCCTCGGCGGCGCCGAGCGCCTCCGGGCTACGTCCGGACGCGCTCACCGCGATCACCACGTCGGCCGCGCCCACCCAACCGGGTACGCCGGCGGAGCGGTGCCCGATGATCGGGACCGGGCAGCGTGGTCCGGCGACGGTGGCCAGCACGTCCCCGGTACGCCCGGCGGTGCCGATGCCGGCGATGACGACGGCTCGGGGCCGCCCGTCATCGGCGAGCACCGCGAGGTTCGCCTCGGCTGCCAGCGCGGCGCTCTCGCGGACCTGCGCACCGGCCGACGCCGTGTGCCGGAGCATGCCGCCCGGGTCGGCCTCGGCCAACGCCTGCGGGTTGTCGAGCAGGGCCTCGTCGGCGTCACGGCGCCCGCTGACCCCGGCCGTACCGTCGATCATGAGGTCTGCCCGGGGCCGCCGCGCGCCTCGTCGAGCAGCAGCACCGGCACGTCGTCGCGGACCTCGAAGATCCGGCCGCACTCCGTACAGGTCAACGTCTGCGCCTCGGCGTCATAGGTGAGCGGGGCGTGGTGCGTGTCCGGACAGGCAAGGATCTCGAGCAACTGCGGATCCAGGGCCATGGCGCGGCTCCTTCCACGTGTACGGCTTGACCGACGGCGGTGCCGACCGGCGCAGGCGATCTTATCGGCGAACGCGGTCGAGCACGTCGTCCCGGAGCGAGACCATCCGATCCCGGGTGGGCGCCTCGACGTTGAGTCGCAACAGCGGCTCGGTGTTTGAGGCGCGCAGGTTGAACCAGGCGCCGTCGGGGAAACGCAGGGTGAGCCCGTCCATCTCGTCGGCCACCGCGTCGGGGTACGCGGCGCGCACCTCGGCCACCGCCGCCGCCTGGTCGGCCACCGTCGAGTTGATCTCGCCGGAGGCGATGTAGCGCTCGTACTCACCTGCCAACACGGACAGCGGCAGCGACTGCTCGCCCAGCGCGGCCAAGGTGTGCATCGCCGCGAGCATCCCGGTGTCGGCGAACCAGAAGTCCCGGAAGTAGTAGTGCGCGGAGTGCTCGCCGCCGAAGACGGCGTTGGTGCGGGCCATCTCCGCCTTGATGAAGGAGTGCCCGACCCGGGCGACGACCGGCTGCCCACCGTGCTCCCGGATGATCTCCGCGACCGCGCTGGAGGTGATCAGGCCGTGGATCACCGTGGAACCCGGGTGCTTGGCCAACTCACGGGCGGCCACGAGTGCGGTGATCGCCGACGGTGAGACCGGCTCGCCGCGCTCGTCCACCACGAAGCACCGGTCGGCGTCTCCGTCGAAGGCCAACCCGATGTCGGCCCCGTGCTCGACCACAGCGCGCTGGAGGTCGACCAGGTTCGCCGGGTCGAGTGGGTTGGCCTCGTGGTTGGGGAAGTTGCCGTCCAACTCGAAGTAGAGCGGCACGATCTCCAGCGGCAGCGGCGACAGGGCTGCGTCGCCCAGCACTGTCGGAACGGTGAAGCCACCCATGCCGTTGCCGGCGTCGACGACCACCTTCAACGGCCGGATGCCCGAGAGGTCGACCAGCTTGCGCAGGTAGCCGGCGTAGTCGGGAAGCAGGTCGCGCCGCTCGGCGGGCCGGGTCGGCGCACCGGCGGGACGAGCATCGCCCGAGTCCAGCAGGGCCTGGGCCCGCTCCCGGATCTCGGCCAAGCCGCTCTCCTGGCCGATCGGGCGCGCGCCGGAGCGGCACATCTTGATGCCGTTGTACTGCGCGGGGTTGTGGCTGGCGGTGAACATCGCGCCGGGCAGGTCGAGCGAGCCGGACGCGTAGTAGAGCAGGTCAGTGGAGGCGAGACCGATCTCGATCACCGACCGGCCCTCGGCGCGTACGCCGGCGGCGAACGCGGCGGCCAGGCCGGGCGAGGTGGCCCGCATGTCGTACCCGACGACGACGGCGTCGCCCGGCTCGTCGGTGGAGTTGAGCAGTTGGGTGAAGGCAGCGCCCAGTGCCTCGGCGGCCCGTTCGTCCCACTGGTCCGGCACCGTCCCGCGGACGTCGTACGCCTTCACAATCTGGGACAGATCAGACACGTGTTCCACTCCTTGGCCGCAGGTTAGACACCGATCCTGAGCCTAACGGAGGGCCGGGCCGTACTCCGCTCAGCCGGGGAGGCGGGGAATGAACGCGGTGTGGCCGTCACCGTCGGTGGGCGGGTCACCGGGCTTCGGGCGACCGTCGGGCCGACCCGGCATCGGCTGGGTGGCCTCCGGGGCGGGGGTGTCCGGCCGGGCACCGTAAACCCCCCCGGTGGCCGGACGCGGTGACGGCACCGCACCACCCCAGGCGGCGGCCGGCGGCTGTTGGCCGTACACCTGACCGGGGCGACCGGGCGCGGCCGGCAACCCACCCCCGGCGCGGTAGGTGGTGCCACCGGGGTTGCCCGGCAGGGTGCCGGGCGCGTCGTCGGACGGCTTGCGGTCCTGCCGCGAACGACGGAACAGCAGCACGATGAGCAGCAGTCCGACCGCCACCAACACGATGCCGAAGTACATCACCGGTGAACCTCCTCCGGACGATTCGGCGGCGGTCGCCGTGGTGTTCGGCGCCGAGGAGACGCCACCCTGTGCCGCCGGGTTCACCGCCTCGTCGACGGTCGCGACCTCGGTCGGCGTCGGAGTCGGCGTCGGCGTCTTCGACCGCGACGGAGTCGGCGACGGAGTGACCCGCCCTCCGGTCAGCCGCGCCGCGTCGGTGGCATGACCCAGCGTCTGGCCGGCGGCGCTGATGCCCGCGCCCCTGACCACGAGACGGCCGCCCGGCGAACCCGCCGCGAACGCCACCCGGTAGCGGACCGTGATGCCCTTGCCCTTGCACAGCGTCGGCTTCGAGGGTGACGTCTGCGCGGTCGACACGGTGCCGGCGCCGCCGGTGACGGCCACCGGGAACCAACGCCCACCCGCGTTGACCTCGACCGTCACCTGGTTCGGTTGGAGACCCTGCAGGCTGAAGCCCAGCGCGGTACGCAGCAGGACGCACCCGTCGGTGCGCTTGCGCACCGCGACGTTCACCCCCTGCGCGGAACCACCGGCGGCGAAGCTACTGGCCGCGCCCACCCGGACCGAGTCCTGATCGGCCAGCGCCGGTGACGCGCCGAGCATCACCAGGCCGCCCGCAAGACCGCAGACCGCCGCGAGCCGTGCCACGCGTCGACGCACTGTCATGATCACCTCGCCGTTCTCCCCGAGAGGGGTCCGCGGGTCAGGCTACTACCGGCCCCCCTGTCCCACCGGTCATAGAGCGCCCCGCATGTGTGCGGCGTTACGGTTTACGGCACCTTTCGCCGACCTCCTGGCAACCGGACTGACCAGCCAATCAGCGGGCCGGCTCCGCCTCGGCGAGGGCGTCACGGCACAGCCGGTCGGCGGTGCGGGTGGTCTCCGGCAGCCGGTAGCGCGGAGTCAACGCGAGCACCTGCGCTGTCGCGTTCTCCAGGCTCATCCGATGGCCGACGCTGACGAAGACCGGCTTCACCCCGTCGCGGGTCCGCAGCACCCGACCGACGACCTCACCACCGTCGCGCAACGACGACCAGGAACCCCGCCCGGCGGCCGGCGGATCCCACACCCCGACCAGTGGCGTCTTCGCCACCCCGATCGCGGGCAACCCCGTGACCACCCCCAGATGGCACGCGAGCCCGAACCGGCGCGGATGGGCCAGCCCGTGCCCGTCGCAGACCAACAGGTCCGGGACGGTGGTCAGCCGGTCGAGCGCAGCGAGCAACGCGGGCAACTCACGGAAGGCGAACAACCCCGGCACATAGCCGAACGCGGGTCGCCCCACACCGACAGCGGAATCCACCACCGCCAGGGTCCGGGCGTCCAGGACCGTCACAGCCGCCGCCAGCAGGTCACCACCCTCGGCGTACGCGACGTCCAGCCCGGCCACCGTCGCGGGCGCGCTCGGCCCCGGCCCGACCAGGTCCACCAGCGGCCGCAACTCCTCCTGTACGGCCACCGCCTCGGCAACACTGCCCGGCCCTGTCGCCCCCGTGCCCGGCGTGCCCGGCGTGCGCCATGATCCACTCGGCTTCACGGAAGTCGCGCTATCCCACGGCCTTGGATGCCCCGACTTCAAGGAACCGGAGTCGATCACCCTCGGCCTGAGGCGTCGGCGCCATCCCCGGCGGCCATCCCGTCGGGGCCACCGTCGACCCGGCCCCGGATCGCACCCAGGCCGAGCGCGAAGGCAATGCCGAGGGCGACGCCGAAGGCGACGCCACCCTTCGCACCGAACACGGGAATGCCGATCGCCAGACCGATCAGGATGCCGACCGGCCAGGCCCAGACGGTGGACCTGACGCTCTCCGTACCGGATTTCGCCATGCGTCGATCTTATTCGGCCCCGCCACGGCTCCACCCTCCGTCTGTCCATCCGCGAAGCATGCCTACTGCACTCTTGCTATGTCGGGATCCGCGCCAGGATCACCGGCCGCGCAAAGCTGCTCCTCGAACATGACGAACGTCCGCTGCCGAATCCCACGAATGAGCGCCTGCCCGCAGCACGCCCAATCACTGTTGACCGGATGGCTGGGGGCCACTGGCGCTGGCACCAGGCGTGAACATGGCTCGGATGCCCTCCTCGCCAGGCAGTGCGGTACCTCCGCTGACGGTCTCAGCCACTCGCTCGGCCGTCGCCCGATCAACGGTTTCGAAGCGGTCGACGTTCCGATAGTCGTTGACGAAGCGCACGACCAGAGCTGGATCGAAGGCCCACTGCCCATTGCGGTGATCCCATAGGATGGCATTACCTGCGCCCACGTCCATCACGAAGAGTCCGGCTGGGCCTCCGACCCTCTCGTCATTCCGGTAGATCACGTAGTACGTCAACAATCTCTTTCTCCAACTTGATGGCGACGTCCGCAGCTATTGGGAAATCAGAAGAATCTAACCCCAAGTCCTGCAACACTTGCGAGAAGCTAATCCCTTGACGGTCGAGCCACGACCGATACTTCTGCCAGGCGTCTCCGTTCTTGCTCAACCACTTGACAAAGCTTGCGTCCTTGGTCGGGAAATAATCCTCCAAGCCGGGCGGGACGGACTCCGACATCCGGCGCTCACGGTTCGTGGCAAGCATCCGGAGGAACGCGTGCACATGCTCCTCCGGCCGACTAGAGGCCCGGCGCAGGATCTCGTAGTCGCCGTGAGTCTGCATCCACGCTTCCCGTGAGTCACGCGTGTGCAGCTGTAGTTCGACTAGGAACCCGTCGGGAGCTCGTAGGGTGCAATTGAATCCGTAGAACCTGTTGCCTGCCCGCCAAAAATTCTTGAGATCCGACTGCGGAACGGAGAACCCGGCTTCCGTGAGGCCCGCGAGCACCAATTGAACGCCCCGCCGATAGTCCTCCCCCGGCGGCATCTCGAACAAGAACCGGAGGACGTCATTCACCGTCTGCGAAAATTCCTCTACCCCAATGTTTAGACCCCGCGCCTCATCGACGAACTTTCGTGCCAGCGAGCCCAGTCCCTTGACGCGATAGTCGCGGTCGCGCAACTGCACCAGCTCTTCAAGGCCCAGAGCTTCCGTCACATTGCGTCCGACCTGAGTCAGAGTCTCTTCGACTCGATCGGCGACCGCAAGTGCGCGATGTCGAAGCTCCGTCAGGGCCGCCAACTCGCCCGCGGAAAGTCGCGCCAACTCAACGGCTGGATCACCCAGCTCATTCATTGCGGTCGGATCACCACCCAGCCCGTCCGGCTGCTGTGCCGAGCCCGGGCCGTCGAGGAGCAGGTACATCCGGTTGATGTACGGGTCGCCGTGGCCGCCGTCGTCGTGCGTCGGCGGGTGATCCGGCAGGTCGGGCCGTTCGCTGAACCGGCCCCGGGGCAGTCCGCCGAGCGGCATCGGTCGGCCGTCTCCGCTCAGCACCAGCGCGTCGATGCCGACCACGTCAGGGTAGAGCGGCCGGTCCCGGACCACGCCGTTCTGCGGGTCCACGTAGAGCACGGTGCCGTTCTGGTTGAGCGCCACCCAGGCGTGCGAACCGCCGTGCGCCCACTCGGTGACCAGGAACGAGTAGCTGCCGTGGCCGCCCAGCAGCAGTTGGTCGTGCAGGTTGCGGTAGCCCCGGTCGGCGGCCTGCCGCGCCTGCGTGGCGTCGGTACGGTGACCGGACGCCGGGGCGAGGAGTTGTTGGAAGCGCCCGCCGGTCGCGTCCTCCACCCGACCCGGGCCGCCTGCCTCGCCACGGATGGGGCGCCGGATGTCACCGTCGAGGTAGCCGTCGAAGGTTCGTGGCGCCGACACGCGGGGTCGCCCGTGCACCCACGTCTCGAACAGCGACAGTGTGCAGTCCAGGCAGTTGATGCCACGGGTGGCGTCGGCAGCGGGACCGCCGTCGTTGAGCAGCCGGAACCAGCCGCCCTGTCGGGGGTCGGCGGTGCGGGTGACGGTGCCGTCTCGATCGCGGGGCATCTGTCGTTCGACGTCGACCTGGTGCAGCGCGAGCGGTGGCCGGAGTCCCCCGGGCTGCCCGTACGGCCGGGAGTCGTCGATCGGCGGCGGATCGTCGTCGCCGGTGAGCATTGACGGGCCGGCAGTCTCCACCGCGCCGAGCGCGAGGGCGCCCACGTCCCGGTTGGCGTGCTCGAAGGTCGCGCTGATGTCCACGACCGGCGGGGCCGTGGTGCCGGCCAGCACCGCGTCTGCCAGGTCACGCCATTCGGCGTACGCGCGAGCTTCCTCGTTCGCGGCGCGCTGCCAGCCGTCGGCCCACTGCCGGTTGCCGGCCTGGTGCAGTTGTCGGGCGTAGGTGGCGTACTCGACGGCTCGGCGATCGTGCTCCACGGCACGGGTGCGCAGTCGGGCGGCCTCGGCCTGCCGGCGGTTGTTCTCGAACCCGATCCGCAGTGACTCGTAGTGGTCCTGGTAGCGCCGTCGCTCGGCGGCTTCCGCCGCTGCGGCCCACTGCGCCGCGTACGAGTCATTGGTCTCGGGCTCGCGCACCGACGGGGCACCGAACGCGGCCACGTCGACGGGGATCGACGCCCTTCCCCGGGCGGGATGGTCGGGCGCTCGCACCGGTGCAGGTGCCTCCCGGGACGGGACACGCGACGGCACGGCGAACCGACCCACCGCCGGCGGGGTGGAGGCGACCGGCGGCGGCCCGTTGGTGGTGGTCGGGGCGCCGAAGGTGGTCGGTGCCGCCGGGCCGGGGGTGATCGTCGGTGCGGAGGGGCCGGCCGCCGGAGACCAGGCGGTCGGTCCGGAGGTGGCGGGGTGCGGGGAACTGCCGGGCTGGACCGGCGGCACACCGGTGGCAGCCGGCCCGCTGCTCGATTCGAGGGGACCGACCACGGGTGCGGACGCCGACGAAAGCCTCGGATCAGCACCCACCACAGGCCGACTCGGATCAGCCACCGCCGAGGTGGCCGGATCGGCAGTAGAAGCCGACGCGACCGGACCGGCACCCACCGCCGACGTGGTCGGGTCGGTGGTCGCCGCCGAGAGCACGGGGTCGGCCGCGACCGGAGACGCCGGCCCGGCTCCCCGTGACTGCTCGACAACCGGGGACGTCGGCGCAGCCAGTTGATTCGGCGACGACGCCACGACGGCCTCCGCAGGAACGCCCGCAGCCGTAACCAGAGCACCCGAAGCCACACCACCGGCAGCCCCCGCAGACGCAGCCCCCACCGCAGGCGAGACCGCCGCCGACGCCGCCGCCGAAGAGGGAGACGCTCCCGCCGAGGCCACCTCCCCAGCGACAGGCAGCACAGTCGGGAGGGAGGGGCCCGTGAACGATGCTCCGGCGAGGGCGTTGGCCTGCGCGTCGAGCCGTGCGCGTAGCGCGTGGTCGGTCTGCCCGGTCGCCGAACCGGTGGCCCCGGACGCGGCGGCGCGCGCCACGTCCTCCATCGAGGTCAGGCCCTGACCGGTGGCCAGGCTCGCCGCGCTGTCGGCGAGCACCTCGCCGGTCATCTCCCGCCCCAGGTGCTCCCCGACTTTCGCCGCTCGCCCGGTCGCGTGCCGGCCCAGGCCGGCCAGCGGTGCCACCGCCCCGCCGGCCAGCCCGCCCACCGCCGAGGCGCCGAGATCGGTCAGGTCCAGGCCGTGTGCCCGCCCGGTGGAGTTCTGGTACGCCTGGGTGGCCAGGGTGACCCCGGCTTCCTCGGTGGCCTCCTCCAGCCCGCCACGGGCGGCCCGCTTGGCGAGCCCGCGTGCGCCACCTCGGGCGACATCCTTGGCGGCCCGCTCGCCGGCCTCCTTGAGCCCGTGCTTGAGGGACTTGCTGGCCAGTTGGCCCATCAGCCGCTTGAAGATCTGTTGAACCAGCAGTCGTGTCGCGGTGATCGCCGCGCCGGCGGCCGGGGTTGCCGCACCGGCGGTCAGCACCGCCGCCACCGCCACTGTGAGCAGCTCGATGACCAGGATGCCCAGCTCGATCCAGACTTCCAGCTTGGCGCCCTCGATGTCGCAGCCGCACTCCTCGACCAGTCGGCCCAGGTCGGCCGTGACCGCGAGCAGCACGGGCAGCGGGGCGTCGGCACCCTCGGCGATCCCCCGCCAGGCCGCCTCGAACGCCGCGTCGACAGCTCCGACGCCGCCGTACCCGTTGTGCACCTCGACGGCGGCCGCGGCGGCGTCGGCGTGCGGCCCGGCGAGCACGGAGGCGACCGCGTACCACTGGTCGGCGACGTCCCAGACGGCCCGCTCGTTGCCCTCCGGCCACTGCACGCCGACCACCCAGTCGAGGGCCTCGTAGATCCAGCCGGGCACGTCCCACGGCGCGTAGTCCAGGGGGTGCGGGATGGGGCTCGGCAGCACGCTCATCGGGATCGTCGGCCGTCAGCGCCGGTCGGCGGCCCGACCGACCCGGGCGGCGCCGGCCCCGTCGGTCTGCACGCTCGCGTCGACCGCCTCGACCACGTCGCTGCCCAGCTCGGTGAGCCGGTGCCCGACGCCGGCCCAGGCCCGCAGCACTGTCTGCTCGAACCCGCGATAGTTGCGCTCGAAGGCGGCACCGATGTCGTCGCGACCCCACGGCCGAGCACCGCTGGTGGCCTCGATCGCGCCCCCCTCCGCCGCACGACGGGCCGTCACCGCCTCGCCGGCGAGCGCCAGGTCGGCGCCACCTCGGCGGGCCCGGGACGGATCAAGCCAGAGCTGCCCGTCGGTCATGGCTTCGCCTCATTTTTGCCGAGTACGGCGTCGGCCCGGCCGAGCAGCGTGGCGTAATCGCCGGTCTTGAGGAAGTCCGTCGCCCCGGAGCCGGCCGGCATGCTCTCGGCGACGAGGTCGCGGGTGACCTCTGCGGCGGCGGTCGCGGCGGCCCGGATCGTTTCGGTGACCTTTCGGCCGAGCGCGTCAGCGTCGCGGTCCCGGTAGATGGCCGGCGTCAGCTTGACCTCGATCAACTGGCCCTGCGCGCCCACTGTCGCCGTCACCTGCCCGTCGGCCGACCGGCGGGTCACCCGCAGCGCGGCGAGTCGCGTCTGGAGGGTGTCCAAACCGGATCTGAGCTGCTGGTATTGCCCATAAACGTCGTCGAATCGGGCCCGTAGCTCGCGATTGACGCCCCGGTCCGCCTGTTCGTCCATCGCCGCCCTCCCGTCACCGTCGGTAGAGCGAAACAATACCGGCCGCCATCGATCCGTGTAGTCCGGTAGTTTCAATGCGTGATCGACCGTCAACAGGCCGAGCAGCTCGCGGCCACCTGGGCCCGCCGTGACTCGCAGCGTCTCGGCCACGAGTGCACCGCGATGGTCGACGAGTTCGACCTGGGGTGGGTCATCACGTCCGTCGTGCCCACCGAGGTGCGCACGGTGCCGGGTGACCTGCCGACGACAGTCATCGACAAGCAGACCGGCACGGTCACCACCTGGCCCCGGGTGCCGAGCACTGTGGTGGCGGAGCTGTACCGGCGTAGCCAGCCCGTCGGGCCGACAGCTCCCCGCACTCTCGATCCGTCGAGCCTGCTGCTCCGGGAGATCCATCGGGGCGCCACCCCGAACACCGCCGCGCACCTGACCATCGACGGACGGATCTGGACGGCCCAGGGCACGAAGGCCGACGTGCCACTTCACCATCACCCGCTGGTCCGCGACTACCTCGACCAACTGCCCCCCGGCGAGTTGGTTCGCGGCGGGGAGGCGCACGCGGAGCTGATCGTGGTCTCGGACGTCCTGCACGAGTACGACCACCGCCGCGCCGCCGAGGGCATCGCGCCGATGGGGCGGGCCGAGGCAGCGGCGCTGCTGGAGGGCGCCCGCTTCGAGATCTTCCGGGTCCGTGAGCCGGGCGATCCCGCTGGTGGGCCCGCCGAGCGGCCCTGCGACTCGTGCATCGCCTTCCTGGTGCGGGCGAACGTCCTGCCGGAGTCGGCTCGCGCCTACACCGAGACCTGGAACGCGCCGGAGGCAGCCGACCCCGATCCTGGGCGGTTCCCGGCGGAGGTCGCGAACGCGCTGGTCGCGGCCGGGTGGCGGCCACACATCGGGGACCAGATCATGGCCGCCGCCGCCGTACGGGACGTCACGTCGGTGCCGGGGCGCAACCATCGGCACGAGGTCTTTCCCGCCGCCGTGGAGGCGCTCACCGCGTTCCCCAGCCTGGTGGGTGCGCGGCGCGGCAGGGGCGAGCAGGTGTGGATCTCCCGTTTCGACATCCGCCCGCACACCATCGCGCACACCGCCGACACCCTCGCGGACTTCGGCGCGGTGCTCGGCGTACGCCTCTTTCCGATCGGCACCGAGCAGCAGGACAGCATCCTGGCGGTGGACGAGCGCGGCCGGGTCTTCGCGCTCGACCAGGCCGGCGAGTGGTTCCTCGGCGACACCATCGACGCCGCGCTGACCACTCTGCTGCTCGGCCGCGCCCCCGCCCGGGTCCGCGACGACGGCACCTGGCGGGCCGACCAGCCCGGCGGCGTTGCCGGCTAGAGCGTGAGGCCGGTCAGCACCATGACCCGGGGCTCGGTGTAGTCGTCCATCGCGCTGCGCGGCCCTTCCCGGCCGACGCCGCTGCCCTTCACGCCGCCGTAGGGCATCTGGTCGGCGCGGTACGACGGCACGTCGCCGACGATCACCCCGCCCACCTCCAGCGCGCGGGCGGCGGCGAAGGCCACGTCCAGGCGTCGCGTGAAGACGCCGGCCTGCAAGCCGTACGCCGAGTCGTTCACCGCTGTGAACGCGGCCTGGTCGTCGGCGACCGGGGTGACCACCAGCACCGGCCCGAACACCTCCTCGGCCACCACCTTGGCGTTCGCCGGTACGCCGGTGAGCACGGTCGGGGGGTAGGTAGCACCGTCGCGGAGGCCGCCCACCTCGACGGTGCCGCCGGCGGCGACGGCCTCGGCCACCCACGTCTCGACCCGGCGGGCCGCGTCCTCGGACACCATCGGCCCGACGTCGGTCAGCTCGGACGCGGGGTCTCCGGTCCGCAGCCCTCGCACCGCCGCCACCAGCCGGGGCAGGAAGTCGGCGTGCCGGGCGTGGTGCACGTACACCCGTTGGACGGCGATGCACGACTGGCCGGCCTGGTAGTTGGCGAACGTCGCGATGCGCTGCGCGGCGAAGTCCAGGTCCTCGTCGGCGGTCCAGTCCGCACAGAGCACCGCGGCGGCGTTGCCGCCCAACTCCAGCGTCACGTGCTTCTCCGGCGCGGCGCGGCGGATGGCGGCGCCGACCGGCCCGGAGCCGGTGAACGACACCACCGGTAGCCGGGGTTCGGTGACCAGTTCGGCGGCGCGGTCGTTGGGCAACGGCAGCACCGAGAACATCCCGGCCGGGAGGTCGGTCTCGGCCAGCAACTCGCCGAGCAGCAGCGCGGTCAGGGGCGTCGCGGGCGCGGGCTTGACGATGATCGGCGCGCCGACGGCGATGGCCGGCGCCACCTTGTGGGCGACGAGGTTGAGCGGGAAGTTGAACGGCGTGATGCCCAGCACCGGCCCGCGCGGCACCCTGCGGACCAGGGCGATCCGCCCGCCGGCGGCCGGGTCGGTGTCGAGTCGTTGCAACTCGCCGGAGAAGCGGCGGGCCTCCTCGGCGGCCCAGCGGAACGTCGACACGGCACGCCCGACCTCGGCGCGGGCCCACTTGAGCGGCTTGCCGTTCTCCGCGGTGATCAGGGCGGCGATCTCGCCCGCGCGCTCGGCGATCCGCCGGGAAACGTGGTCGAGGGCCGCCGCGCGGGCGTGCGCGGGCAGGGTCGCGGCCTGCGCGGCCACCCCGGCCGCCGCGGCGACGGCGGCGTCGACCTGGTCGGGCGTGGCGAATGTGGTACGCCCCACCGGGCGGCCGTCGTACGGGTGGTGGACTGTCAACTCACCCTCGCCGGTGGCGGGGCGGGAGGCGACGAAGAAGGCTGCGGGCTCCACGCCGAGCAGAGTAGCCGAGCGGCCAGCCGACGGAAACAGTCGCGATAACCCTTGTCTGCCGCGAATTCAGTAGCGAAGATGGCAGAGAGATTGCGATAACCGCCGCAGAACCGCGCCCCCGGCCCCCTCGGAGTGATCCCTCATGAGTGACCAGCAGCAGCTGCGCAACTTCGTCAACGGCTCCTACGTCGACCCGTCCGATGGCGGTTACGCCGACCTGGTCGACCCCTGCACGGGTGAGGTGTTCGCCCAGGCCCCGGTCTCCGGCGCCGCCGACGTGGACGCGGCGATGAACGCCGCCGCCATCGCGTTCGAGAGCTGGCGGGAGGTCACCCCGGCCGAGCGGCAGCGGGCGCTGCTCAAGCTCGCCGACGCCGTGGAGGCGCGCGCCGCCGAGCTGGTCGACGCCGAGGTCCGCAACACCGGCAAGCCCCGCCAGCTCACCGCCGAGGAGGAGCTTCCCCCGGCGGTGGACCAGTTCCGGTTCTTCGCCGGCGCCGCCCGGATGTTGGAGGGGCGGTCCGCCGGGGAGTACCTGGCCGGGCACACCTCCTACGTGCGGCGGGAGCCGATCGGCGTCTGCGCGCAGGTCACCCCCTGGAACTACCCGCTGATGATGGCGGTCTGGAAGATCGCGCCCGCGCTCGCCGCCGGCAACACTGTGGTGCTCAAGCCGTCGGACACCACACCGGTGTCGACGCTGCTGCTCGCCGAGATCGCCGCCGAGTTCTTCCCACCGGGAGTGTTCAACGTGGTCTGCGGCGACCGGGACACCGGTCGTACCCTCGTGTCGCACCCGACGCCGCAGCTGGTGTCGATCACCGGATCGACCCGCGCGGGCATGGAGGTCGCCGCCGCGGCGGCCCCCGACCTGAAGCGCACCCACCTGGAGTTGGGCGGCAAGGCCCCGGTGGTGATCTTCGACGACGCGGACGTGGCGGCGGCCGCCGAGGCCATCGCGCTGGGCGGCTACTTCAACGCCGGGCAGGACTGCACGGCGGCCACCCGGGTGCTGGCCGGCCCCGGCGTCCACGACGACTTCGTGGCGGCGCTCGCCGAGCAGGCCCGCAACACGAGGACCGGTGCCCCGGACGACGCCGACGTGCTCTACGGTCCGCTGAACAACGCCAACCAGCTCACCCGGGTCAGCGGTTTCGTGGACCGTCTGCCGGACCACGCGGCGATCCAGACCGGCGGGTCCCGGCAGGGCGAACGCGGCTACTTCTACGCGCCGACAGTGGTCTCCGGGCTGCGTCAGGCCGACGAGATCATCCAGGACGAGGTGTTCGGGCCGGTCATCACCGTGCAACGCTTCTCCGACGAGGACGAGGCGGTGCGCTGGGCCAACGGTGTCGACTACGGCCTGTCCGCGTCGGTCTGGACGCGCGACCACGGCCGGGCCATGCGGATGACCCGTCGACTGGACTTCGGCTGCGTCTGGGTCAACACGCACATCCCGTTCGTCTCCGAGATGCCGCACGGTGGCTTCAAGCACTCCGGGCACGGCAAGGACCTCTCGGTCTACAGCCTGGAGGACTACACCCGGATCAAGCACGTCATGCACAACCTGGGGAGCTGAGCCATGCCGTCGAGCGAGGAGCTGCACAAGCGGCGCGGCGGTGCGGTGGCCCGGGGTGTCGGCAGTGTGATTCCGTCCTACGTGGACCGGGCGTCCGGCGGGACGATCACCGACGTGGACGGCCGGGAGTGGATCGACTTCGCCGCCGGCATCGCCGTGACCAGCGTGGGCAACTCCGCACCGAGGGTGGTCGACGCGGTCCGGGCGCAGGTGGAGCGGTTCACCCACACCTGCTTCATGGTCGCGCCGTACGAGTCGTACGTGGCGGTGTGCGAGCAGCTCAACGCGTTGACGCCCGGCGGGTTCGCGAAACGCTCGGCGTTGTTCAACTCGGGCGCGGAGGCGGTGGAGAACGCCGTCAAGGTCGCCCGACACGCCACCGGGCGGCCGGCGGTCGTGGTGTTCGACCACGCGTACCACGGCCGGACCAACCTGACCATGGCGTTGACCGCTAAGAACATGCCGTACAAGCACCGGTTCGGGCCGTTCGCCGGGGAGATCTACCGGGTGCCGATGTCGTACCCGCTGCGCGATGGTGGGCTCACCGGCGCGGAGGCGGCGGCCCGGGCGATCGAGACGATCGAGAAGCAGGTCGGCGCGGAGAACGTCGCCGCGCTGCTCATCGAGCCGATCCAGGGCGAGGGTGGCTTCGTCGTACCCGCGCCGGGTTTCCTGCCGGCGCTGCGGGCCTGGGCGACGGCGGCCGGGGTGGTCTTCGTCGCCGACGAGATCCAGACCGGTTTCTGCCGTACCGGTGACTGGTTCGCCTGTCAGCACGAGGGCGTCGAACCCGACCTGGTGACGCTCGCCAAGGGCATCGCCGGTGGTCTGCCGCTGGCCGCCGTGACCGGCCGGGCCGAGCTGATGGACGCGGTGCACGTCGGTGGGCTCGGCGGCACGTATGGCGGCAACCCGATCGCCTGCGCCGCCGCGCTGGGCACCATCGAGACCATGCACGAGTTGGACCTGGCCGGTGCGGCCCGACGGATCGAGTCGGTGCTGGTCCCCCGGCTACGGGCCATCGCCGAGCGGGATCCCCGGGTCGCCGAGGTACGCGGCCGGGGCGCGATGCTCGCCGTGGAGCTGGTGCTGCCGGGCACCCTCACCCCCGACCCGGTCGCCACCGCGGCGATCTCGGCGGCCTGTCACGCCGCGGGCCTGCTCACCCTGACCTGCGGCACGTACGGCAACGTGCTGCGCTTCCTGCCCCCGCTGGTGATCTCCGACGGGCACCTCGGTCGGGGTGCCGACCTCCTCGACGCCGCCTTCGGCTGAGCGCTGAGCAGGCTGAGCGGCGGAGGGGCCCGGTGCACGGGCCCCTCCGCCGAGGTCAGCGAAGCACCTCGACAGTGTTGCGGCGCACCAGGTTCTTGCCCGGTTCGCGGATCTGCTCCATGGCGGCGGAGTTGAGCAGCACGCAGCTTCCCGACGGGCCGGTCACCGTCACAGTGGTCGCCCGGTTGTTGTCCAGGTTGGTCACCCGCAGCCGGGTGCCCACCGGGAACTGCCCGCTGGTCGCCGCCGGTCCGGCCGCCTCCTCGAAGAAGGTGATCGCCCCGGAGCACGCCGACTGGGGCGCCGGGCCGGACGCGCCGGGCGACGCGGCGCCGGGGCGCACGGTGCCGGGGGCCGGAGCGCCGGCGGGCGGGGCCGCGCCGTCGACACGTTCCACCACGTTGCGGCGGATCACGTTCTTCCCCGGCTCGCGGACCAGCTCCATGGCCGCCGCGTTGAGCAGCACACAACTGCCCGACGGGCCGGTCACCGTCACAGTGGCCGCCCGGTTGTTGTCCAGGTTGGTCACCCGCAGCCGGGTCCCCACCGGGAAGCGGTCGCTGGTCGCCGCCGGCGCCCCGCCCTCCGCGGAGAAGGTGACCGAGCCGGAGCAGACCGACGACCGTGCCGGGGCCGTGTCGGCGAACCCGAAGCTGGTCCCCACCGACACGCCCACCGCGGCGAGCACCGCCACGCTCGCTGCCAGCACGTGCCTGCGCTGCACCCTCATCGCCGTCACTCCCGTCCTCGGTGGTGTCCTTCACTCACCGGTACGGACCGGAGCGTCCTACCGTTCAGCCGGCACGGGTATCGATCGTGCGGCGGCCAGGTCCACCGGCCCGTACCGGGTGCGCGGGGCCCCGGTGATCAGCGCCCAGTAACGGTCGCCGTACGACCAGTGCCACCACTCGGTCGGGTAGTTGACCATCCCCGCGCTACCGAGGGCGTCCACCATGATCTGCCGGTGCCGACGGGCGGTGCCGCCGATCGTCGGCGCGTCGGTGAAGCAGGCGTCGGCGCTGTCCTCCGGGGTGGCGTCGATGGCCGTGCCCAGGTCCAGCTCCACACCGTCGTCGGTGCAGAGCGTCAGGTCCACAGCGCCGCCGGTGCTGTGCGGGGCCACCTCGACCGGTGAGACGAACTTCGTGGTCTCCCGGTGCAGCCGCTGTGGCGACCAGTCCGGGTGCCGTCGGCGCAGCTCGTCGCGGTAGCCGGTGAAGATGGCCAGTTGCGCCTGGTACGGCCGGTAGCCCTCGACCACCAGCAGCCGCAGCCCGTCGGGCAGGGCACGCTGCGCGGCCAGCAGGCGGTCCACGACACCGGCGCGCAACCGGGCGTACGCCCCGGCCGGGTCGGCCGCCCGGCTGTCGAGCCGCAACTCCGGCAGCTCACGCAGGTCCACGAACTCCTCGCCGTCGTCGGCGCTGGGCACCGCCGCCACCCGGGGGTCGGAGAGCAGGATCATCTGATGCTCCCCGCCGTGCTCGCGGGCCGTTCCGCGTGCCGGAGCCGGGCCAACTCGACGAGCCGGTCCACCACCTCCCGGTAACTGGCCCCGACGGCGGCCCACACCTTCGGGTACATCGAGTGCGCGGTGAAGCCGGGCATCGTGTTCAGCTCGTTGACGTACAGCTCACCGGTCGTCTCGTCGTAGAAGAAGTCGACCCGGGCCAGACCCCAGCCGCCGATCGCGGCGAACGCGCGCAGCGACAGCTCGCGGACCCGCGCGGTCACCTCGTCCGGCAGCACGGCGGGGACGATCATCGGGTCGGCGTCGCCGAAGTACTTCTGCTGGTAGTCGAACCAGCCGCCGCTGACCTGCACCTCGCCCACCGCTGACGCCTCGGGACGCCAGCCGCCGAGCACCGCGCACTCCAACTCACGGCCGACGACCCCCTGCTCGACAATGACGAGTTGGTCGTGGCGAAGCGCCTCCTCCACGGCGGCGGCCAGGTCGTCATCCTCGCCGACGCGGGAGATGCCGATCGACGAACCCATGCTGGCCGGCTTGACGAACAGTGGGCGGCTCAGCCCGGTCACCAACTTCTCCGGGTCGTCGACCGCCCGGTAGGTGTGCGCGTCGAACGACACGTACGGGGTGACGGGGATGCCCTCGGCGCGCAGCGCCCGCTTCATCGCCACCTTGTTCATGCCGACCGCCGAGGCGAGGATGCCGCACCCGACGTACGGCACGTTCAGTGACTCCAGCAGCCCCTGCACCACACCGTCCTCGCCGTACGGGCCGTGCAGCACCGGGAAGACCACGTCCAGCTCGGCGTGGACCGCGCCAGGGGCGTTACCGGCGGACACCTGCACGACACCCGGACGCGGACCGGCCCGCAACTCGACGGCCGGCCCGGTCACCACCAACTGGTCGTCGATGGCCCGCTCGCCGGCCGGCCGGTCACGCAACTCGGCCAGCAGCGCGTCGGGCATCAGCCGAAACCCGCCGCTGCGGGTCACGCCGATGGCGACAGTGCGGTAGCCGCCACCGGCGAGCGCCCGAGCCACCCCGAGCGCGGAGGCACCGGAGACCTCGTGCTCCGCCGACGGTCCACCGAACAGAATTCCGATCCGAACTGGCGCGCTCACGCCGCCGCCCCTTCCTCAGCCAGGTCGGCGGATCGCGGGGCCATCAACCGGGCCACCAACGCCTCCTCCACGTTCCCGCCGGTAAGCACCACGCCGACCGTCCGCTGCCGGTCCCGGTCCGGCGGAAGCCGGAGAGCGCCGGCCAGGCCCGCCGCCCCGGACGGCTCGGCGAGCACCTTCAGCTCCGTGAGGATCAGCCGGAACGCCGCAGCGATCTCGTCGTCGTCGACCCGGACGACCCCGCGCAGCGTGTCCCGCACGATGGCGAACGGCAGCTCCCCCACGCAGGACGGCCGCAGCCCGTCCGCGATGGTGGGCGCCGGCGCGACCGGCACGCGTACACCTGCCGCCAGGCTGCGGGCGAGCGAGTCGCAGCCCACCGGCTCCACGCCGTACACCTCGATGCCGGAGCCGGCGGCGGCCAGGCACGCGCCGGCCACCCCGCCACCACCACCCACCGGTACGACCAACGCGTCCAACGGCGTCCCCGCGCGCTCGGCGTCCTCGATCAGCTCCAGGCTCGCGGTGCCCTGCCCGGCGATGACATCCGGGTGGTCGTACGCGTCGACGACGG
The DNA here is from genome assembly GCF_018070325.1 of Micromonospora sp. H61. Lineage (GTDB taxonomy): Bacteria > Actinomycetota > Actinomycetes > Mycobacteriales > Micromonosporaceae > Micromonospora > Micromonospora salmantinae. The sequence continues at coordinate 15,714 of NZ_JAGPXY010000030.1, read as the reverse complement.
GGTGACCGCTCTCGTCGCTGAGCCCGGTGGCCACCGCCACCCGCTCCTCGACGCTGGTGCCGGCGAACACCACCCGCGCTCCCGCCGCGCGCGCCCGGCCGACCTTCGTCGATGCCGCGTCGACAGGCAGCACCACTGTCGCCGCGAGCCCGTGCTGCCGGGCCGCCAACGCCACCGCCACCGCGTGGTTGCCGGTGCTCTGCGCGACAACCCCGGTGTGGCCGGCCACCGCGAGGCGGCCGACCGCGCGCAGCGCGCCCCGCATCTTGTACGAGCCGCCGTTCTGGAGGTTCTCCGCCTTGAGCAGGACCCGCGCCCCGGCACGCTCGTCGATCACCGGGGAGCGCAGCACGGGGGTACGGACCACGCGGCCGGCAAGCCAACGGCTGGCCTCCTCGACATCGGCCCGGACCTGGCCAACGGTGCGTGTCATCGTCTCTCCTCTTTCGGGCACACCACAGGAGGGGTCCAGCGGCACGTGGACCCCGGTGAAGGCGGGTGGAAGTGTCAGTTCAATGTGGGTAGCCGGACGTCGACCCGCAGGCCGCCGTGCTCGGCGGGCCGGGCCGCGATGATGCCGTCATGGGCCTGGGTGATCGAGCGGGCGATGGCCAGGCCCAGGCCGGCCCCGCCGCCCTGCGAGGTCCGGTCCCGGGCGAGTCGGCGGAACGGCTCGAACAGACCGGCCACCGCCTCGGCCGGCACGGGCTGGCCGGTGTTGACAACGGACAGCGCGGGCACGCCGCTCACCACGACGGTCAGTGAGCCGCCCGGCCGGTTGTACTTGATCCCGTTCTCCACCAGGTTGGTGACCAGGCGTTCCAGCAGCACCCGCTCGCCGACGACGATGCGGGGTGCGAGATGGGTCTCCACTGTGACCCCGGCCTCCCCGGCCCGGTCCAGGTACCCGGCCAGCACCGCCTCGACGATCGTGTCCAACCGCTGCGGTATCCGCGAACGGAGGCCCTGGTCGCTCTCGCTGAGCGCGAGCAGGCCCTCGATCAGTCGTTCGTTGCGCTCGTTGGTCTCCAGCAGCTGACTGGTCAGCAGCTCCAACTGCTCACCGGTGAGCGCCCTGGCCATGCCGACCTCGATGAGCGTCCGCTGCACGGCGAGGGGCGTCCGCAGCTCGTGCGAGGCGTTCGCGGCGAACCGCCGCTGCCCCTCGTACCCGGCGGAGACGCGTTCCATCATCTCGTCGATCGCCCGGGACAGCCGGGCCAACTCGTCGCTGCCCCGCGGCCGGATCCGGTGACCGAGGTTCTGCGGGCCGAGGTGCCCGATCGGCCCGGCCAGGTCAGCGACCGGACGCAGGCACCACACTGCTGCGAACCAGAGCGCCACCAGGACAGCCACTGTCACGAGCAGGACGGCCACCAGGGGCAGCATGAACGCCCCCGGCCGTACGTTGCCGCACACCGTCGACAACCCGGGCACGGGCACGTCACAGAACTGCTGCCCCCAGGCCCAGGTCATCTCCGACAGCCACTTGCCCATCGCCGGCAGTATCGGGCCGGCCAGCAGCGCCAGCAGCCCCACCAGCAGCACCCGACGTCGTGGCGTCCAGCTCACGCCGTGCCGCCGATGCGGTAGCCGGCCTTCGGAACGGTGTGGATGATCGCGGGATCGCCGAGCTTCTTGCGCAGGGTCATCACGGTGACCCGTACGGCGTTGGTGAACGGGTCGGCGAACTCGTCCCAGGCCTGCTCCAGCAACTCCTCGGCGCTGACCACCTGGCCGTCCGCGCGCAGCAGCACGTGCAGCACCGCGAACTCCTTTGGGCTCAACGCGAGGGACCGGCCGTCCCGGGTGGCCAGGTGCCGGCCCACGTCCAAGGCGAGGCCGTCCTGGGCGAGCACCGGTGGCAGCGCCGGGGTGGACCGTCGCCCGAGGGCCTGCACCCGGGCCACCAGCTCGGCGAACGCGAACGGCTTGGTCAGGTAGTCGTCCGCGCCGAGGCCGAGGCCCTCGACCCGGTCCCGGATGCCCGCCGCAGCGGTGAGCAGCAGCACCCGGGTGCCGACCTGTGAGTCGGCGATGCTGCGGCACACCTCGTCACCGGTGTGTCCGGGCATGTCCCGGTCCAGCACCGCGACGTCGTACCGGTTCACCCCGACCCGCTCCAGCGCACCGTCACCGTCGTAGCAGACGTCGACGGCCATCGAGAGGCGGCGCAGCCCTTCGGCCACCGTGTCCGCCAACAACCGCTCGTCGTCCGCCACCAGCACCCGCACGTTTTTCCGCTCCCCCAGTTCGGCCTGCCCGGCATACCGTCGCAGGCCCGGGTTAAGGGTTCTGTAAGCACCCGTCGCAGCCATCCTCCACGCGGGTGTCCAGCGGGCAAACCACCGCAAGCCAGTCCCGGTCGACTTCGTGCCCGTGTCACGTCATCTGCGTCGTGCGTCCCCGAAGGCCACGGCGCTTGGCGTGCGGGAGTGAGCTGCGTCACGACAAGCGCTCGCCCCGTCCAAGCCCCGGCCGCCGACCCCGACCCCTCCCGTCGATCATGGAGTTGTGGTGGGAGTTAGATCCGTTTCACGCCTTCCGTGAGGCACCACAACTTCATGATCGGCGCGAGGTCAGGTGAAGGCGAATGACTGGAGAGCTAGGGGTACAGGAGGGGTATCAAGGTTCGGAGGATGTGGGTGGGGCGACGGTAGAGGTCCCGGTCCGTGAAGTGCCGCATTTGCCAGCCGTTGGCGGCGAGCCAGTTCGTACGAGAGCGATCATGCTGGAGTCGAGCACGGTCCAGATGGGACGATCCGTCGTACTCGACGCCGACGCGGTGTCGCCGATACCCAAGATCCAGGCGGTAGAGCGGTATCCCATAGTTGTCCGGGACCCAGATCTGCGGCTCCGGCGGTGGCAAGCCGCCATCTATCAGCACCAAGCGCAGCTGGCTCTCCTGCCGACATTCTGCCCGAGGATCGGCGCGTGGCACGAGATCGCGCGCCTGAGAGACTCCCCGCAGACGATCGTGCCGAGCTACCTCTACCCGGAGTTCCTCGGGCCGACAGGCGCCTACGCGAAGGCAAAGGTCCAGCAGCGGCATCGCTTCCATTCGGCGCAACGACCGGGCCAGGTCCACCGCGCACCTGACGGCGGGCGCGCACGGCACTCCGCCGAGCAGCACCGGGTCACGCACCGGCAACACTGCCTCGTGTGTAACGACGCCTCGGATGCGCGGGACCTTCTCCCCCGCTGGCACGATCACGTGCACGTCGGAGCTTCGCGCGTCGCCGAAGCCATGCAGCTGCGCCCCGGTGTGAAAGCCGACGACGGCTCCGGGAGGCAGCCGCCGGAAGATTGCCGGTAGACGTCCAGCCTGGTCGGCCGATGGCCCGTAGATGCTCCGCGACAGCCGGTGCAGATGGGACTGCTCGGTCAATCTGCGCACTTGTTCCCGGCTGAGGCCGGCTGCGAGTAACTCCGAGTATGGATACAGAGGCTCTGCCATGCCGGAGGAATCTGCAGCACCACTTCACCAACGCTCGACCCCAAGAACGCGCCCTGTGGATAACCGCCGACCCTGTGCACAACCCCCGCAGCCCTTTCCAACCGTGCTATAGCACCGAGTCCGCCACCTGAGTCGATCATGGAGTTGTGGTGGCGGACAAATGCCTTGATACAGCGCCTTCCGCCCACCACAACTCCATGATCGACACGGTTCAGCGGGGCGGGGGCGAGGGCGGGGGCCGGGGGCCGGGGGGTTAGTCGCAGGCTGTGCCGTCGCCGTCTCGGTCCAGGTCGTAGATGTCGTTGCCGATCACCCTGATCGGCCCGCTGACGTAGGCGGGGCCGTTGCCACTGCCACCCGCGCAGTCGACATCGCTGGCGATCGGGACGCAGCCGCTGTAGTTCGGGTCGCACTTCGACGACTGCGGCTTCTTGGTGCCGACGGCCACGACCTGGGTCACCGGCTGCTTCGTCACTACGGACGTGACCAGCTTCTTGGCCGTCCGCACGCCGTCGGTGGTGGTCACCTCGTAGGTCAGGGTCCGGACGCCGTTCACGCCTTTGGTCCGGACGACCCGCTTGCCCTCGGCCAGCGACGAGTCCTTGACGGTCCGCTCGCCGTACCGGATGGTCGCCTTCTCCGTCACGGTCGTCACCTGCACCACCGGCGCGGCTGCCGCCGACAAGGGCGGCGCCGCCGGGGGCACGGTGGAGGGCGGCGCGGCAGTCGGCGACTCCTCCTGGGCCGGCTCGCCGGGTGCGGCCAGGATCGGCTGCTGCGGCTGCTCGGCGGCGGTGCCGGTCTTTGTCGGCTCCGGCTCGCCGGTCAACGCGCCGACGATGGCGGTGCCGGCGCAGCAGAGCAGCAGGATCGACAGCGTCACCGAGCCGAGGATCACGGCGACCCGGCCGGCGGGAGTGGCCCGGCGGAACCAGTTCGGTCGGGGCGTCTGGCCGAACGACGGCGGGTACGGGGGCCCCGGGTTCTGTGGTGGTTGCATCGTCACGGCGATGAGTGTCGTCGCAAACACAGTCTGCAATATCCCCCGTCGCGTTCGTCACCTGCGCCTTTCGCTTCGCGGGAAAGATCGGTGGGCGCGCTCGCGGGCGACGAGTCGACAGACGCGGCAACCCTCCAGGTTGGCAGGGCAGGGCCGATCGTGCGGGTGTCAGCACCAGCAAAAGCCGCAGATCACCACGCACCGCATCGACAGGGGATCGGAGGCCCAACGGCGACGACGGAACTGTCGCGATGCCGTCAGCGCGGCCGGCTCACCGCTCCTCCATCGCCCATGGTGACCCGTAACCGTTCAGCAGGTCGAGGAAGGGCATCGGGGGCAGCGCCTCCGGGCCGAGCACCCCGACACCGGCCCACGCGCCGCTGGCGAGCAACTCCAACGCGACGACCGGGTTGACGGCGGTCTGCCAGACCACCGCCTGGTGCCCGTACTCCCGCATCGACCACTCGTTGTCGACCACGTGGTACAGGTAGACCTCGCGGGGTTGCCCGTCCGGGCCGAGGCCGCGTACCCAGGTGCCGGCGCAGGTCTTGCCGCGCATCCGGGCACCGAGCGTGGCCGGGTCGGGCAGACTCGCGGCCACCACGTCGCGCGGGGAGACGTCGACGCCGCGTACCCGTACCGGGGAGACCGCGTCCAGGCCGAGCTTGTGCAGCGTCTTGAGCACCTCGATGAACTCGTCGCCGAGGCCGTACTTGAAGGTGACCCGCCGGGCCTTGACCCAGCGCGGGATGAGCAGCACCTCCTCGTGTTCGACGTTGACGCACTCGACCGGCCCGATCCCCTCCGGAAAGTGGAAGACCTCCGGCTCGGAGAACGGTTCGGTGGTGAACCAGCCCCGGTCCCTCTCCCAGATGACCGGCGGGTTGAGGCACTCCTCGATGGTGGTCCAGATGGAGAACGAGGGCGCGAAGTCGTACCCGTCGACTGTGAGGTTCGCCCCGTCCCGGACACCGATCTCGTCGATCTCACTGAACAGTTCGTCGGCGGCGTAGCGGGCGAACACGTCGGAGAGGCCGGGTTCGACCCCGATGCCGCACAGCGCCAGCCGACCGGCGGCCGACCAGGTGTCGGCCAGCGCGAACTGTTCGTCGCCGAGCTTCACGCCGGTCCCCACGTGCGACAGCGACATCGCCATGTCCAGGTAGTCCGCGCCGGCCGCGAACGCCCCGTTGAAGATCGGCATGACGAACCGCGGGTCGACGGCGTTCAACACGTGCGTGATCCGGTGCTCCCGGCACAGCGCGGTGACCGCGTCGGATGAGGAGGCGTCCACCTGGGCGGCGACGAACCGGTCACCGTGCCCGGCGACCGCCCGCTGGGCCCGAACGGGGTCGTGGTCGGCGACCACAACGGTCTCGAAGAAGGTCCGTCGGGCGGCGATGGCTACGGCGGCGGAGCCGACGCCACCGGCGCCGACGAGGAGGACACGCATCAGGAATCAAACCCCAAACCGAAACGATCGAGAGTACGGAGCCAGAGGTCGCGCCGACCTTCGCGCGCGTCGGCGCGGGCCAGTGACCAGCGGGTGAGATTGATGCCGACCGCGCGGACGGGTTCCGGCGGGAACGGCAGGGGCTTGCGGCGAACCAGGTCGAGCCGGGTCAGCGGGGTGTTCCCGCCGTCGAGCAGGTCGAGCAGCACCCGGGCCCCGAAGCGGGTGGCCCCGACGCCGAGGCCGGTGTAGCCGGCCGCGTACGCCAGCCGACCGCCGTAGGCGGTGCCGAAGAACGGGCAGAACCGGGTGCAGGTGTCGATGACCCCGCCCCAGCGGTGGCTGAACCGCACGTCGGCGAGCTGCGGGAACGTGGTGAAGAAGTGGCGGGCAAGGGTGGTGAAGGTGGCCGGTCGTTGCTCCAACTCGGGCGCGACGCGGTTGCCGTAGTGGTAGACGGCGTCGTAGCCGCCGAAGAGGATCCGCCCGTCGGTGGTGATCCGGTAGTAGTGGAACTGGTTGGCGGTGTCGGCGAGTCCCTGCCGGTTGCGCCAACCGATGGCGTCGCGCTGGGCCGGGGTCAGCGGTTCGGTCATCAGCACGTGGTCGTAGACCGGCACCAGGTACGCCCGTAGCCGGCGCAGCAGCGGCGGGAACGCGTTGGTGGCCAGCACGACCCGGCGCGCCCGTATCGAGCCGGGAAGACCTGCGGCGCGGGTGTCGGCCGGGCCAGGGTCGGCCGGGTGGGCGGTGGGATCGGTGCCCAGGGTGCTGGCGTGCACCGCCGCGTTGTCGGCGCGCAGGCCGGTGACCCGGGTGTGTTCGTGCACGCGTACGCCGAGGTCGAGGCAGGCGCGGCGCAGCCCCCAGGCCAGCTTCGCCGGGTCCACCATTGCCACCCGGTCGGCGTCGAACATCCCACCCAGGTACGTCGGCGAGTGCACCTCGGCGCGCACCTCGTCGCGGTCGAGCAACCGCACCCGGTGGCCGTACCGGCGGGCCAGGTCCGCGTCGGCGGCCAGCCCGTCGAGTTGGTACGGCTCGACGGCGACGGCCAGCTCACCGGTGCGCTCGAAGTCGCACTCGATGTCGAACTTCGCGACGGTGGCGGCGATGGCGTCCAGGTTGTCCCGGCCGAGGCGTTCCAACTCGCCGACCTCGTCGGGGAACCGGTCGACGCCGTTGGCGAGGCCGTGGGTCAGCGAGGCTGCGCAGAACCCGCCGTTGCGCCCGGACGCGGCCCAACCGCAGGTCCCGGCGTCGACGAGCAGCACGTCCCGGTCCGGGTCCGCCTGCTTCGCCAACAGCGCGGCCCACAGTCCGCTGTAACCGCCACCGATCACCAGCAGGTCGGCGGAGTGCCGACCGCTCATTGGCGGTAGCGGGTCGGGGCGGTCCGGGCGATCGAGCCAGTACGGCACGGGTGCCGCGTCGGCCAACGCCCGGCCGGTATGCGGAAGGGTCATGACGGGCCGGTCAGCAGGTTGGCGCGGCGGGCCCGTCGACCGCGCAGCGAGCTGAGCCCGACGAGCAGCAGCGCGACCGCGAACATCGCGGTGCCGATCACGTTGACCTGCGGTGGGATGCCACGCTGGGCAGCGCCCCAGACGTACATCGGGAACGTGACAGTGGTTCCGGCGTTGAAGTTCGTGATGATGAAGTCGTCGAAGCTCAGCGAGAAGGCCAGCAACGCGGCGGCCACGATGCCGGGCAGCACCAGCGGCAGGGTGATCCGTCGGAAGGTCTGCCACTCGTTGGCGTAGAGGTCCATGGCGGCCTCCTCCAGCCGCCGGTCCATCCCGGCGAGCCGTGCCTTCACTGTTACCACCACGAACGACACGCAGAACATCACGTGCGCGATCACGACGGTCCAGAAACCCTGCGGTACGCCCGCCGACACGAACAGGGCCAGCAACGACGTGCCCATCACCAGCTCCGGGGTGGCCATCGGCAGGAAGATCAGCACGTTGACCCCGGAGCGGCCACGGAAGCGGTGCCGGACCAGCGCGAACGCCATCAGCGTGCCGAGCACTGTGGCGACCACCGTGGCGATAAAGCCGATCTGCACGCTGCGGACCACCGCGTCGCACATGTCCGAGGTGGCGCAGGGCTGCCGCCAGTTGTCCAGAGTGAACTCGTTGAAGTCGTACGACAGCCGGCTCGACGGCCGGTTGAACGACAACGCGGCCACCACCAGGATCGGCAGCGCCAGGTAGCCGAGCACCAGCAACGCCACGAGCATCACCCAGCGGTCCGCGAACCAGCGCGAAAGTCTCATTAGAGGACCTCCTCCGTGCCGGCTCGACGGAGGTAGCCGAAGACCACAGCGAGGATCGCCGCCATCAGCAGGAACGACAGCGCGGCGCCCTGCGGGTAGTCCAGTCGGACCAGGAACGCCGAGTCGATGACGTTGCCGATCATGTATTCGTTCGGGGTGCCGAGCAGTTCGGCGTTGATGTAGTCGCCGCTGGCCGGGATGAAGAACAGCAGCGTGCCGGCGACCAGACCGGGCATGGACAGCGGCAGCGTCACCCGGCGGAACGCCTGCACCGGGCTCGCGTACAGGTCGGTGGCCGCCTCTAGCAACCGGGGGTCCAGCCGCTCCAGGCTCGCGTACAGCGGCAGCACCAAAAACGGCAGGAAGTTGTACGTCAGGCCGAGCACCACAGCGAACGGGGTGGCCAGCAGCCGACCGTCCGGGGCGAGCAGGTGCACGTCGCGCAGCAGACCGACGAGCGCACCGTTGTCCGACAGGATCGTCTTCCAGGCCAGCGTGCGGACCAGGAAGCTGGTGAACATCGGCGCGACGACGCACACCAGCAGCAGGTTCTTCCAGCGGCCGGCCTTCTGCGCGATGGCGTACGCCAGTGGGTAGCCCAGCAGCAACGCCAGCACCAGGGCCAGCCCGGCGTAGCCGAACGAGCGCAGGAACTGCGGCCAGTACGCCTGCAGCACGTCCGGGTAGTTGCCGACCGCCCAGGTCATCGCGTACCCGGTGGAGAGCGAGCCGCTGGGGTCGTACAGGCTGGCCGACGCCAACTGCACCAGCGGCACACCGAAGAAGATGAGCAGCCAGGCCGCACCCGGCAACAACAGGAGGTACGGCAGGAGCCGGCGTCGCCCGGACCGGGCTGCCGGTGGCGCGGGTGGCGGGTGCCCCGCCCTGGTGGGGGCCAGCAGGGTCACGACGACGCACCCACCGGCTCGTCGAGCACCGGCGACGTCCGGTCGGTGTCGGCGGCGTCGCGGGGCAGCAGGAACGCGTGCCGCGGATCCCAGTACGCCACGGCCTCGCTGCCGACCGCCACGGGCGTCGACGTCCCGCTGTTGGCGGCGAAGACCGACAACTCGGTGCCCCAACCGGTGCGCAGCAGGTACTGGGTGCTGACTCCCACGTAGGAGGCGTCGGTGACCACTCCGGTGACGTGCTGATGCCCGGCGGGCACCTGGTCGGCGGAGCCGACCAGTATCAGCTTTTCGGGGCGTACCCCCAGGTGGACCGGGCCGTGGTCGGCCCGCGACCGGCCGGCGGGCACCGAGAAGCGCGTGCCGTGCGCCGTCACCGCGACGTCACCGCCACCGGCGCCGGTGGCCTCGCCGGCGAGCAGGTTCGACTGGCCGAGGAAGTTCGCCACGAAGGCGGTGGCGGGAAACTCGTAGAGGTCGGCGGGAGGACCGAGTTGCTCGATCCGGCCGGCGTTCATCACCGCGACGGTGTCGGCCATTGTCATGGCCTCCTCCTGGTCGTGGGTGACGTGCACGAAGGTGATGCCGACCTCGGTCTGGATGCGCTTCAGCTCGATCTGCATCTGTCGGCGCAGCTTGAGGTCGAGTGCGCCCAGCGGTTCGTCGAGCAACAGCACCTGCGGCCGGTTGATCAGGGCGCGGGCCAGCGCGACCCGCTGCTGCTGGCCGCCGGAGAGCTGGGCGGGGCGGCGGTCGCCGTACCCGTCGAGTTGCACCAGTGACAGCATCCGGGTGACCTCGTCGTCGACCGAGCGGATGCCGCGTCGGCGCAGCCCGAAGGCCACGTTCTCGAAGATGGTGAGGTGCGGGAAGAGCGCGTAGCTCTGGAAGACGGTGTTTACCGGTCGCTTGTACGGCCGCAGCCGGGTGATGTCCCGGTCACCGAGCAGCACCTGGCCGCTGGTCGGCTCCTCCAGCCCGCCGATCATCCGCAACGTGGTGGTCTTGCCGCAGCCGGACGCGCCGAGCAGCGCGAAGAACGAGCCCTGCTCGATGGTCAGGCTCAGGTCGTCGACAGCTGTGAAGACGCCGAACCGTCTGGTGAGGTTGGCCAGGCGCAGGTCGCCGGCGGGTGTCTCGCGCGCCATCCTCGTCACGCCCCGATGACCTGTTGGAACTTGCCCTCGTACTCCTTCTCCTGCTTCTCGTCCAGGGCCATGAACACAGAGGACTTCGACAGCAGCGCCTCGTCCGGGAAGATCAGCGGGTTGGCGGCCAACTCGGGGTCGATCTTCTCCATCTCGGCCTGAGCGCCCTTGACCGGGCAGATGTAGTTGACGTAGGCGGCGAGCTTCGCCGCGACCGCCGGCTCGTAGTAGTAGTTGATCAGCGCTTCGGCGTTGCCCTTGTGGGTGGCCTTGTTGGGGACCATCATGTTGTCGCTGTAGAGCATCACGCCGGAGTCCGGCGCGACGAAACGCACCTTCTCGTCCTCACCGGACAGTTGGATGACGTCGCCGGACCAGCCGATGCACGCCGCGATGTCGCCCTTTGCCAGGTCGGGCGCGTAGTCGTTGCCGGTGAACCTGCGGATCTGCCCGGAGTCGACGGCCTTCTTGAGCTTGTTGAGGGCGTCGTCGAACTGGGCGGCGGTGAAGTTCGCCGGGTCGTGCCCGTTCGACCCGAGCAGCAGACCCATTGTGTCGCGCATCTCGCTGAGCGCTGTCACCTTGCCCTTGAGGTCGGGGCGGGTGAGCAGTTCGTCGACAGTCCGCAGTTCCTTCGTGACGTTGCCGTTGTAGGCAAGGCCGGCGAGGCCGGACTGCCACGGAATGGAGATTCGGTTCTCGGCGTCGAAGGGGCGGTTGAGCAGCGACGGAAGCAGGTTGGTCTGCACGTTCGGGATCTTCGCCGGGTCGAGCTTCTGGATCCAGCCGAGCCGGATCATCCGGGCCGCCATCCAGTCGGTCAGCACGATGATGTCCCGGTCGGTGCTCTGGCAGGCGGCGAGCTGGTTCTGCACCTTGCCGAAGAATTCGTTGTTGTCGTTGATGTCCTCGGTGTAGGTCACCTGAATGCCGGTCTTCGTGATGAACTCGTCGAGGCTCGGCCGCTTGGACTCGTCAGTGTCGTCCACGTCCATGTACTGCGGCCAGTTGGCGAAGGCGAGTTTCTTCTCGGTGCCGGAGAGGTCCTCGCTGACGCAGCCAGTTTCGGTCTGCTGCGCGCCCTTGGTGCCGCAGCCCGCGACGCTGCCACCCATGGTGAGCAGGGCGGCCGAACCGAGAGTGCCGGTGAGCAGTCCACGCCGGGAGAGGGGCCGGAGGGGAGTACGCATGACGACTCCTAGGGGGTCATCGTCGGCGGGCGGGACGGGGAGGCGCGCCGGCGGGAATGTCGGGAGGGTCAAGTGCCATGGACGACTGATCCTGACATGAGAGGACCTCCCTTACAAGGGATTCCGTTGCGGGAATAGCGATACACGACGAAATACGCCAGACTACGCGGGGATACATGCGCGACATCACGATTCGGGACATGGGGAGCGGGCTATGACAAACCGGCAGCACGAGAACAGCAATGGCGGTCGACGCGTCGCTGTCCGTGACGGTGCGAATCACGCTCTGCTGGATGACGTGGCCAAGCAGATCATCGAGCAGCTCCAGGAGGACGGTCGCCGCCCGTACGCGACGATCGGCAAGGCGGTGGGGCTGTCCGAGGCGGCGGTCCGGCAGCGGGTGCAGCGGCTGCTCGACTCCGGCGTGATGCAGATCGTGGCGGTGACCGATCCGCTCCAGCTCGGCTTCAACCGGCAGGCGATGATCGGCCTCCGTACCGACGGCGACCTGGAAGCTGTCGCCGACCGGCTGGCCGAGTTGGACGAGGTCGACTACGTGGTGATCACCGCCGGGTCGTTCGACCTGCTCACCGAGGTGGTCTGTCGCAACGACGACCACCTGCTGGAGATCCTGCAGCGACTGCGCGCGGTGCCCGGGGTGCTCTCCACCGAGGCGTTCGTCTATCTCAAGCTGCGCAAGCAGACCTACACCTGGGGTACGGCCTGAGCTTCCCCTGATCCACTCGGCTTTCCGGGAGTCGGGGTGTCCGGGCCGCCCTGATGCCCCGACTTCCGTGATCCCGAGTGGATCAGCGGTGCGTCGCGCGGACTTCCTGCACGAACGACGCCCAGGCGGTCGGCGCGAACGTCAGCGTGCCGCCGTCGCGGTCCTTGCTGTCGCGCACCAGCACCCGGCCGGGCAGGTTGTCGGCCACCTCGACGCAGTCACCACCGTTGTTGCTGCTGCGGGTCGCGGTGCGCCAGCGGGCGTCGGTCATGTCCATGTCGTGGCCACTTCCCTGATCAGCTCGATCGACCGGCGTTGGGGGAACGCCTCGCCGGTGACGCTCTCCCACCTGCGTCCCAGGTTAGCGACGTCGAGGGGATCGGTCACGACCTGACCGCGGAGCTGGTTGTCGAGATACGCCAATTCGGTCCCGTCGGGCAGCCGGCCCAGCACGAAAGGGCCGGCCAACCCGGTGTGCCACGGGCTCTCGGCCGGGATGACCCGGACCTGCACGTGCTCCCACTCGGCCACTCTCGCGAGGTGGGCCAACTGGCCGGCCATCACGGCGCGGTCGCCGACCGGCCGGCGCAGCACCACCTCGTCGATCACCGCCACGAGCTGCGGTGGGGCATCGCGGCACAGCACCGCCTGCCGTTCAAGGCGGCCCGCCACGATCAGGTCCACCTCGGACGGTGCGACCAGCCCGCCGGTGCCCAGGATCGCGCGGGCGTACCCCTCGGTCTGGAGCAGGCCCGGCACGAGCAGCGGCTGGTAGGACCGGAGTGACGTGGCGTCCTGTTCCAGCTCGGCCCACGGCCGGAACCACGGCAGGTCACGGCGGCGGAACGGCTCCGGCCAAAGGTCGGCCGCCTCCCGGCGCAGGACCTCAGCCACCGCCACCCGGGTACGCGGATGCGGGATGCGCCCCGAAGCGAGCCACCGCGCCGCCGTCTTCGGGTCGACGCGGACCTTCTCGGCCAACGACTCGACCGTCTCCCCCGCCTCGGCCATCGCCACCCGCAACGCCTCGTTCGCCACCGGACCCTCCCGCCGCTCATCCGTGCCGTGGCGGACGACCCCGGGTCGTTCGCCCAGCAGGCGCGCTGCGACGCCGCTCGATGCACGTTGCGGCGGACGATAGCCACGCTGCGTGTCCGTGTCTGCGACCTACCGGCGTGTTGCGGTGGGACGTGTTGGCGCGCAGCCAGGACGCCCCCCGACAGTCCCCGAAGTGCCCCACCAGCGTCCCAAGACCCGCGCCTCCCGGCCCCCAGCACGCCCTCCCCGGCCCCCAGCACGCCCTCCCGGCCCCCGGCACGCCCTCCCCGGCACCCCGGCCCGCGCCTCCCCCGTCACGCGTCGCCCCGACCTTCAGCCGCGCACCCGACCTTCAGCCGCGCACCCGACCCCAGCCGCGCACCCGACCCGGCCTGCGTCACCGACCCCGGCCTGCGTCACCGCAATCCGCGACCGCTGCCCTGCGGCCTCCCCGGCCCCGCCCTTGCGCTTGCGCTTGCCCTTGCGCTTGCCCTTGCGCTTGCCCTTGCGCTTGCGCTTGCGCTTGATCCACTCGACTTCACGAATATCGCGGTATCAACCACGCCCGGACACCGCGATCTCGGCGAACCCGAGTGGATCGAGGCGGCGGCCGAGGAAGGCGCTGTCACCCGCCGGGCCCTTTGGAGCTGATGTCGCAAACGAGTCGCGGACGGGAGAACCCGGCGACGAGCCGGCCTGTCTGATCGATAGGCCCGATCCGATAGGCACGATCCGACAGGCACGATCCGACAGGCACGATCCGACAGGCCCGAATCCGGGAAGGCACGTGGCGCGGCCCCGACAGGCCGGCCGTGATGCCGCAAACGATTCAGCTCCAAAGGCAGCCACCAGCACACCTCCACCTCCTGCCGACCGCCGACCGGCCGACCGCCGGCCAGCCGACCAGCCGGCAAACAGCGGTGCGGATTCCGTTGCATCTATGACGCCGCTGCGCTAAATCCGTCGCCAACCGACCGTGATACCGCCGATAACACTTGCTTCGGAGGTTGAGACTGTGCGATAACCGTTGACAGAGCGGCCGGCCTCACCCCTTTGACCGGCCCGACGACCGATGGGGCTGACATGGCCAACGCCACCGACCACCTCTGGATGCACTTCACCCGGATGGCGAGCTACTCCGCCGGTGAGGTGCCGACCATCGTGCGCGGCGAGGGAGCGTACGTGTGGGACGCGCAGGGTCGCCGCTACCTGGACGGGCTCGCCGGGCTCTTCGTGGTCAACGCCGGCCACGGCCGCACCGAACTGGCCGAGGCCGCCGCCAAGCAGGCCGGCGAGCTGGCCTACTTCCCGCTCTGGTCGTACGCGCACCCGAAGGCCATCGAACTTGCCGAGAGGATCGCCGCGCTCACCCCCGGCGACCTCAACCGGATCTTCTTCACCACCGGCGGCTCCGAGGCCGTCGAGGCGGCATGGAAGCTGGCCCGCGCGTACTTCAAGCGCACCGGGAAGCCCAACAAGTACAAGGTGATCAGCCGGTACATCGCCTACCACGGCACCTCCATGGGCGCCCTGTCGATCACCGGCCTGCCCGGCATCAAGAGCGACTTCGAGCCACTGGTACCGGGCGCGATCAAGGTGCCGAACACGAACTTCTACCGGGCGCCCGAGCACGGCGACGACCCCGAGGCGTTCGGCCGCTGGGCCGCCGACGAGATCGGTCGGGCCATCGAACGGGAGGGGCCGGACACTGTCGCCGCGGTCTTCCTTGAGCCGGTGCAGAACTCCGGCGGGTGCTTCCCACCACCGCCCGGCTACTTCGATCGGGTACGGGAGATCTGCGACGCGTACGACGTTCTGCTCGTCTCCGACGAGGTGATCTGCTCGTGGGGGCGGTTGGGCGAGTACTTCGGCGCGGTGCGCTACGGCTACCAGCCGGACATCATCACCACTGCCAAGGGCATCACCTCCGGCTACGCCCCGCTCGGCGCGATGATCGCCAGCGACCGGCTGATGAAACCGTTCCTCACCGAGACCGGCATGTTCGCCCACGGGGTGACCTTCGGTGGCCACCCCGTCTCCTGCGCGGTGGCCCTGGCCAACCTGGAGGTGTTCGCCCGCGAGGACCTGGTCGGGCACGTACGCGCCAACGAGGACGCCTTCCGGGCCACCCTGGAGAAGCTGTACGACCTGCCGATCGTCGGCGACGTCCGCGGCGACGGCTACTTCTACGGCATCGAACTGGTCAAGGACAAGGCCACCCGGGAGACCTTCGACGAGGCCGAGTCGGAGCGCCTGCTGCGGGGCTTCCTCTCGACCGCCCTGTTCCAGGCGGGCCTCTACTGCCGGGCCGACGACCGGGGCGACCCGGTCATCCAACTGGCCCCACCCCTGATCGCCGAGCAGCAGCACTTCGACGAGATCGAACAAACCCTCCGCACAGTCCTAACCCAAGCCTGGACCAAGCTCTAACCCCACCCACCCACCGCTGTTGATCAAGAGGTTTGCGTCAAAGACGAGCCGGCTGATGACCGAAACCTCTTGATCAACCCAGGGA